>CAVHWP010000009.1:0-85275 GCA_963639875.1 Bacteroidaceae bacterium | reverse complement strand
ATTGGTGCTTTGGTAAGCTGTGTTCATTTTAAAATTACATTCTGCGGAAACTCAATCTTCCGCACGGGATAACACATTCCTTTCACAATGGCTTCTGCACCGCACCAATCCGTTTGTCATCACCCTTGACACTGCTCCTTTTTATAAATGGTTAGCCGAAACTAACTTTTTTATTGACAATACAGTTAGCCACGGCTAATATAAAAATATACTGCTATTCAGAGCCATGCAAAAGGAAAGTTGTGCCCACAGCGGTTTTGCGAATATGGTCCTGAATAGTTACGTGAAATCGGCTAAAGCAAGCTCGCAGAACGAAAATTGCAGAAAAAGAGGAAAAAGCAGAATGGAGAATAAAGAAAACATGATAACCGTGCAGAATGCGGTAAAAAAATACGGCAAGGGCGAAAATGAACTCTATGCCCTGAACCATGTGGATTTGAACATCGGAAAGGGCGACATCTGCGTGATACTGGGACCCTCCGGTTCCGGAAAAAGTACGCTCTTAAATATGCTGGGCGGACTGGACAGCCTGGACGAAGGAAACATCGTAGTGGACGGCGTGGATATTACAAAACTTAGCCGCAAGGAACTGGTGGAGTACCGCAGAAAGAAAATCGGCGTGGTCTTCCAGTCCTATAATCTGATTGCGGAACTGAATGTGCAGGAAAACATCCGCGTGGTGCAGGATATTTCCGAAAATCCGCTGCCCATAGAGGAACTCTTGAAGGACTTGGGACTGGCGCAGCATGCCAGGCATTTTCCCACGGAACTGTCCGGCGGACAGCAGCAGAGATGCGCTATCGGCAGGGCACTGGTGAAAAATCCCGCGCTGCTTTTATGCGATGAGCTGACCGGCGCACTGGACTCCGTTTCGGCAAGGGATGTGTTGTCCATTTTGGAAAAAATCAACGAAAAGTACCGCACAACCATTGTGATTATTACCCATAATGAAGGAATAGCCGGTATGGCGGATCACGTTATCCGCATTCACGACGGAAAAATTGTCAGCAATGTGGAGCAGCAAAAGGTAAGTGTAAAGGAGTTGACAATCTGATGACTTTACAGCGAAAAATAACCAGAAGTATTAAAAAGAACCTGTCCTTTTATCTGACGGGAAGCCTGCTCACCGCGATTACGGTCATGCTGCTGATTGGCGCGTTTGCGGTCAGCGAGTCCCTGTATACCTGGGCAGATGCGTATTATGAAAAAACAAACATAGAGGATGCCAGCTTCCAGACACAAATTCCGATTACGGAAGAAGAAATGGCGCAGTTAGAAAAAGACTATGACCTGACACTGGAAAAGCAGGAATATCTGGACTTCGCCTATCAGGACACCAGGCTGCGTCTGTTTTCCCCTACGGAAAAAATGGATTACTACACCATCACGGAGGGAAGCGACCTGAAAGAGCCGGGGGATATCCTTCTTACCTACCGCTATGCAAAAGCCAACAACATCGTCATAGGGGACACGATGGTTATCGGACAGGACAGCACGGCAGCACAGAGCGCAGGACAGGTCGACAAAGTGAGTGCAGAGGGAAAAATTTTTACCGTGCGCGGGCTCATCATGAAATCCGATTATGCGGTTATGTTGTATGATTTGACGGAAACCGCACCGGATAAGTCCGGCTTTGGTATCGGCATTGTATACCCCGAAGATTTTGCAGTGCTGGGAAACGGCGCACAGCAGTATTCGGTTCTGTACCGTGACCGGGAAAAAGAGACCGCCTTCCGTACGGAAATTTATGAAAAATACGACACGCAGGAATATCTGGAAAAAGCCTCCAATTCCCGTATTTCCCTGATTTACAGCGAAGCGGATGATTTGGTGGCGGAGTTTTCCCTGTACGCTCCCATCATTATGATAATCGTAGTGGCGGTAATTGCCATGGTTCTTCGGAGAATGATAAAGAGGGACGGAAAGACCATCGGTACCCTGATGGCGCTTGGCTACCGGAAGGGCGAGCTGGTGCGTCATTACATGGTGTACGGCATGGTGCCTGCCATCGCCGGTGATATCATAGGCGTTATAGGAAGCATTCCTTTTGCAAAACTGTTCTGTGCATTTTATTTTCAGGATTTGGAATATACGGAGTATCAGGTTGTCATGCCCTGGAAGTTAGTGGGTGTGGCGGTGCTGTTCCCGATTGTGGTTTACGGACTGGTATCCTATCTGGTTCTGAACAAAGCCCTGAAAGCCGATGCGGTGTCCCTGCTTCACGGCTTGCAGAAAGAAAAAAATGTGCATGTTTTCCGTAGCAGTCAGGCAAATCTGAAGCTTGTTTACAATGTGCGTGCGGTATTTATGAATGCCTCCCGGAGCATCACGCTGATTATCGGTATTGCGGTTGCCACGCTTTGTATTGTGCTGGGCGGCTCCTTCCAGGATGCGTGGAACAATCTGTTGGAAAACAAGGTGCCCTTAGCCATGCTGGGCGGACAGTACGAGTATGGATTTAAGAACTACCAGACGGAAAATCCTTACGGCGGAGATGCTATTTTTGATGTAAGCTTCGGTGCAAGTGCGGATGACTCCCGTTTCAACCTTATCGGTTATGATGAAGAAAACGATATTTTCCATGAAACTGTGGACGGTAAGACGCCGGTTTACGGGGAATATTATATGACGAGTTCGGCAGCAAGAACCTACGGCATAAAGCCGGGGGATGAGTTTGCCTTTTACAATACCGTCACCATGCAGGAAACCAAGGTGGTGATAAGCGGCATTGTGGAAAATGATGTTCTGCAGCTTGTTCTGACCAGCAAGCAGAACATGGCGCATATTTTAGGCAGACCCGACACGGAATACAACGTGATTATCAGCAAAGAAAAGCTGGATATTCCGGCGGACCTGCTTCGGAAAAATGCATCTTTGAAGGACTATGAAAATCAGGTAAAACGTCTGTCGTCCGTTTCCGGCATTGTTCTGCGAATCTTAAAAGTACTGGGCGTGATTATCTGTCTTCTGATGATAAATATGATGTCCGGCATGATTGTGGAAGAAGGAAAGAGAAATATTTCCATGCTGGAGGTGCTGGGCTACAGAGGCAAAGAGGTGCGGCAGTTTGTAATGACATCCAATCACCTTCTGGTGCCCATCGGATTTTTGGTGGGAGTGCCGCTTGGCTATTTGACCGCTTATTCCATGATGGCGGCATCTGCCCAGTCATCGGGTATGTATATGGGGCTGCCCGTAAAGCCGCTCACCATTCTGGTAAGCGCGGTAATCGTAGCGGTGGCATATGTGCTCGCCCTGTGCCTGTCCGGCAGAAAGCTGAAAAAGGTGGATATGGTCGAAAGCCTGAAGTGCCCGTTGGAATAACCGGAATATCCATTAGAAATGGCAGGCGTGTTTACACCTGCCATTTTGAGGAGGGATACCTGTTTTAAAGGAAAAAGAATTTTCAAAAAAATAAAATTGGGTATTGCAAAATCTTTGGAGTTCGTATATAATGCATAAGGTAGTCAGCTAAAGGGCTATCGCCAAACGGTAAGGCAACGGACTCTGACTCCGTCATTTCAAGGTTCGAATCCTTGTAGCCCTGCTAAACCTCAGTGATTTCCACTGAGGTTTTTTTGTGCCCTGAATTTGTAAAAATCTCGTTTTAGACCACCTCATCTCCGATTTAGTCTACCGACATTTCCGGAAAACTCTGCTATAATAAAAACCAGAAATTGAGCCAAATAAAATACAGGGGGAAATATCAGAACAGTATAAGACAAAAACTCCCCACATCTGAAAAATCCCCGAACACCAACATAATTCACACAGAAAAAAGAGAAAGGCGGAACGTTATGTTACAGAGTATGAAAAAAGATGCCGTGCATCTGCTGCCCGGCTTATTCAAGGAAAGAGAAGAAGTAAACCGCAATTACCTGATGGAGCTGTCCAATCAGGCGCTTCTGCAGAACTTTTATTTAGAGGCGGGCTTTGTACTGCCGGGACTGCAGGTAGTGGACGACCCCACTACGGCGAATCTGCACTGGGGCTGGGAAGCGCCCACCTGCCAGCTTCGCGGACATTTTTTAGGACATTATCTGTCTGCGGCAGCAGCCCTGTCCGCCATGAATGACGACGAAGAACTGCATGCCAAGTTAAATGTCATCATCAAAGAATTGGAAAGATGCCAGAAGCAGTGCGGCGGCAAGTGGCTGGCACCTATCCCGGAAAAATATCTGGGAATGTTACAGAAGGGACAGTATGTATGGTCCCCCCAGTATGTTATGCACAAAACCTTCGTGGGTCTGACGGACACCTACCGTTTCACCGGCAGCAAAAAGGCACTGGAGCTGGTGGAAAATCTGTCCGACTGGTATGTGGAATGGATTGAAAAAGATTTGAAGGATACCCCCTGGGTAACTTACAAGGGCGAGTCCGGCGGTATGCTGGAAGTATGGGCAACCCTGTACGGACTGACCGGCAAGGAAAAATATAAGAAGCTGGCAGAAAGCTATGCGGCTCCCCAGATGTTTAAGGATTTGATGGACGGCAAGGATGCGCTGACCAACTGCCATGCCAATGCCAGCATTCCTTTAGCACAAGGCGCAGCAAAAATGTATGAAGTTACCGGTGAAGAAAAGTGGCTGGATATCGTAAAAGCATTCTGGAAAAACGCCGTAACCGACAGAGGCAGCTACTGCACCGGCGGACAGGGCGCAGGCGAATTCTTTACCCCGCCTTACTTAGAGGGCAGATATCTTACCGACAGCAATCAGGAATTCTGTACGGTTTACAATATGGTGCGTCTGGCAGAATATTTATTCCGCTTCACCAAAGAGGCACAGTACGCCGATTATATCGAAAAAGCGCTTTACAACGGATTTCTGGCACAGCAGAATGCATCAACCGGCATGCCCACCTACTTCCTGCCCATGAAAGCGGGCAGCAAAAAGAAATGGGGTACGAAAACCAGGGATTTCTGGTGCTGTCACGGAACCATGGTGCAGGCGCAGACTCTCTACCCGGAGCTGATTTATTTTACCGACGGGGAAAAAGAGCTTTATGTGGCGCAGTACATTCCTTCCGAAGGAAGCATTGCGTTCGGTGATAAGAAGGGCAGCATTGAGCAGAATGTCAACATGAAGTATTACAACGAGCAGGCATTCTTTGATGAAGAGGATAAGAGCCAGGATTCCCGCTGGTCCGTGGACGTGAAAATCCACATGGAAGAGAAGACCGAGTTTACCCTGAAACTGCGTATTCCGGCATGGGTTAAGGAAGAAGTACAGGTATCTGTTGCCGGCAAGCCCCTTTCCAAAGAGGAATACCGCGTGGAAGAAGGCTATCTGGTATTGCACAGAGAATGGAAGGAAGACGTCATCACTCTGTACCTGCCCGCAGGACTCTCCATGGAAAATCTGCCGGATGAACCGGACATGTATGCCGTACTGGAGGGACCCATTGTGCTGGCAGGCATGAGTGCGAGTGACAAAGGAATTGTGGGCGATACCGGGTATCCCGAGGATATTTTCCACCGCCAGACCGAGCATACCTACGGTGTGTTCCCCTGGAAGCAGAGTACTTACCGCACGGTAAACCAGCCGGAAAATATGGTATTCAAGCCCTTATATGAGGTGCAGGACGAAACCTATACGGTTTATTTCACACGGAGATAGAAATTTCCGGGAGATAAGCAAATCACAGGAAAAAAGCAGAAGAGTTACATATCTTCATATTTAAAATAGGTATTTTTATAAGCCGTGGGGGTCATACCTACCACCTCACGGAATACCTTCATAAAGTATTTTTCATCAGGGAAGCCGCAGGAATATGCGGCTTCTTTTATGCTGCAATTCTGGCTTATGAGCATTGCCTTTGCCGCATCGATACGCATCAGGTTCAGGTAACGGGTAAAGGACATATGGAAATGCTTGCGGAATAAGGCTGCCAGATAGTCCGAACTGTAGTCAAATTCGGCAGCGGCGTAAAACATGCTGATATCGTCATCCAGATTGCTGCGCATCCACTTTGTTACTTTGCTTAAAACGGGGGGCAAATCACTTTCCTGCACAATTAAGGACTCCTGGGTTTCCCGGGATACCTGCATGAGGAGCAGGGTCAGAAGGCAGTCGGGCATGTGAGTCGGGTAAGTGGGCTGCTGGCGGGTCATGTCCAGAAGCTCTAAGAAATACTGGGGAATTTTACCGCGGTAATGGGTGGAACCTCTTTCCGGCCAAAGATACAAATCCCTGGCGGTGCTTTCATCCGCAGGGGTGGAATCTCCGCCCACAGCGCCGTCCTCTTTAAAATGGGACAATCCCAGTTCTTCCAGGGTGGGTAAATCCGGGTGGGTGGTGACTTCGGTGCCCTCCGGCAGCGTGAAATGTACCCAGAAATAGGAAATCAGGCTCTTCGTGGGTTCGGTGCCGAAATGCTCATGATAGGGCGGCAGGAATACATATTCACCGGAACCGACAGTGAACTCTTCACCGTCCTGGCTTAAATGCAGGTTGCCGGTCTTTACATAAATAAAGACCCACTGGTCGAAGCATCTGCGGTGGTGAAGGAAACCATTGGTGCTGCGCAGGTTGCCGCAGACATCAAAAACAACGGGCTTTGGGGTAGAAAACGAATAGTATTTCATATAATTTCCATGCCTTTCGTAAGATTGTGCAAAAAACAGATGCGTAATAGACGGCTGTTTTCGCAATTAACAGTGTAAAGTGATTAAATTATTGTAATTATAGCATAAACTCGGATTAAAATATATGAAAGATTTCTTAATTTCAAAAATTCATACGCAAAATCCCCTTTCCTGTGCTACAATGGGAAAGATGAAAGAGGAGAAACAGTATGTACAGCTTTAAAAGTAAGATAAGATACAGCGAAACGGACAGCCGGGGAAGGCTGTCGTTAGAGGCTCTGTTGGATTATTTTCAGGACTGCTCCGCCTTCCAGTCGGAGGCTCTGGGAGTGGGCTTTTACCCCCTGCAGGAAAGGGGACTGGCATGGGTGCTTTCCTACTGGCAGATTGTGGTGGACAGGTTCCCGGATTTTTACGAAGATGTGGAAACGGGCACATACCCCTATAACTTCAAGGGCTGCTTCGGACAACGTAACTTTTTTATGAAGGATAAGGACGGAAACTTCCTGGCAAAGGCGGACTCTTTGTGGAGCCTGATTGATACAAAAGCCTTTAAGCTCACCAATATCCCCGAGGATGTGTCGGCAAAATACGAAAAGGGCGAGAAGCTTCCCATGGACTACGCGGGACGCAAGATTGCGGTGCCGGAGGGCGGCGGCATGGAAGAAAACATTACCGTGAACCCGCACCATTTGGACACCAATCATCATGTAAACAATGCGCAGTACGTGCGCATGGCGGCAGCCTATCTGCCGGAAAACTTTGAGATAGGACAGATGCGCGTGGAATACCGCAAGCAGGCGCTTTTACATGACGTGCTGCACCCGTATGTGGTAAAACGCACGGCGGAGAGCGGCGAAGAACTGTATACCGTTTCCCTGCAGGATGAAGAAGGCAAGGCATACGCCAACGTGGAATTTAAGGAGAAAAAGCATGATTAAATTAGGAGAACAGCAGAAGCTTACCGTGGTAAAAAAAGTGGAATTCGGTGTGTATCTGGCAGAGGACAGAGAGGCGGAGGAAAGAGTGCTTCTTCCCATAAAGCAGGTGCCGGAAGGAACCGAAGTGGGGGATGAAATAGAAGTTTTTGTATACAGGGACTCCAAGGACCGGCTGATTTCCACCACGCAGACCCCGCTGCTCAAAATGGGCGAGGTGGCGCGTCTTACGGTGGCGGATGTCAATAAATTCGGCGCATTTTTGGACTGGGGACTGGAAAAGGATTTGTTCCTTCCTTTTAAACAGCAGAAGGTGCGTGTGAAAAAGGGCGATACCCATCTGGTTTCCTTATATACAGACAAGAGCGGACGTCTCTGCGCAACCATGAACGTGTATGAAAACCTGCGCTCCGACAGCCCTTATCAGAAGGACGACAGGGTAACCGGTGTTATTTACGAAACAAGCCCCGAGTTCGGTATGTTTGTGGCAGTGGACGACCTGTATTCCGCACTCATTCCCAAGAAGGAAGCGTATGGGGACCTGAAGGTGGGCGACACCGTAAACGCGAGGGTTACTTCCGTAAAAGAGGACGGCAGACTGAATTTGAGCGTCCGGGAGAAAGCCTACCTGCAGATAGAGACCGATGCCGAAAAGGTGCTCAAGGTGCTGGACAGCTTTGACGGCGCCATGCCCTTCAACGACAAGGCATCCCCGGAGGTCATCAAACGGGAGCTGCAGATGAGCAAGAACGAATTCAAGAGAGCGGTGGGACATTTACTGAAAAACGGTATGATAGAAATTGGCGAGAAAAGTATCCGAAGAAAGTAAAAAAACGACCGTTTTTGTTAAGAATGTCTAATTTTTTGTCCTTCGAGGGTAGATTTTTTTGTGAAAATAGATTAAAATAGTTTTCATCTATGGAATAGGATGGAGTACGTGTATGATATCAAACCAAATTTTACAGAATACCATTGAGGGGTTAAAAAACATTGCCAGAGTTGATTTCTGCGTCATGGACACAGAGGGCAAGGAGATGGCATCCACAGCAGACATGCGCAGCTGCTCCAAACAGGCAGCGGAATTTGCGGCGTCTTTTGCCGACTCCCAGGAAATCCAGGGCTACCAGTATATCAAGGTAATGGACGACCAGCAGCCGGAGTATGTGCTGATTGCGGGCGGAAGCGGAGAAGATGTGTATACCATTGCCAAAATGGCGGCTTTTCAAATCCAGAACCTGATGGTGGCATACAAGGAACGGTTTGATAAGGACAACTTTATTAAAAACCTGCTTTTGGACAACCTGCTTTTAGTGGATATTTACGGCAGGGCGAAAAAGCTGCATATCCCGACGGATATCGGCAGAGTCGTTATGATTGTGGAGTCCGAAAACGGCAAGGACAACAATGCGCTGGAGCTTACCAGGGTACATATTGGAAGTAATGGAAAAGATTTCATCACCGCAGTGGATGAAAATAATGTTATAGTAGTGAAGGAGCTTTCCGACACGGACACCAACAAGGACATTGAGAAAATTGCCAAGAGCCTGATTTCCTATCTGCAGAAGGAAGGCGTTGACGGCGTGCATGTGGCATACGGTACGATTATCCATGAAATTAAGGAAGTCAGCCGTTCCTACAAGGAAGCCAAGATGGCGTTGGATGTAGGCAGGATTTTCTTCGACGAGAGAAACGTCATTGCCTACAGTGAACTGGGTATCGGCAGACTGATTTACCAGCTGCCCATTCCTCTTTGCAAAATGTTTATCCGTGAAATCTTCGGCGGAAAAAGCCCGGATGATTTTGACGAGGAAACCCTTACCACCATCAGCAAATTCTTTGAAAACAGCCTGAATGTGTCCGAAACGTCCAGACAGCTTTTCATTCACAGAAACACACTGGTTTACCGTCTGGACAAGCTGCAGAAAAGCACGGGACTGGATTTGCGTGTCTTTGAAGATGCCATTACCTTCAAGATTGCGCTCATGGTCGTAAAGTACATGAAATACATGGAATCATTTGAATATTAAAGAGGTACAGTATGTCAAGAAAAGAAGAACAAAAAAAACAACGGGAGAAAATGATTGAAGAAAACGGTCTGATTTACCTGGATAAGGTAAGTAAGATTTATACGGCGGGCGCACCGGCATTAAACGGTGTGACCCTGCATATCAACAGAGGCGAATTCGTCTTTGTCGTCGGCGACAGCGGTTCCGGCAAGTCCACCCTGATTAAGCTTTTGTTAAGAGAGCTTACCCCCACCAAAGGAAAGGTATGGGTGATGGGACATGATGTGGCAAAGCTGTCCCACTGGAAAATTCCGAAATTCCGCAGAAACCTGGGAATTGTATTCCAGGATTTCCGTCTGCTTAAGGATAGAAACGTATATGAAAATGTAGCGTTTGCACAGCGCATTGTAGAAGTTCCCGCCAAGGAAATCCGTACAAATGTACCGAAGGTACTGGCTACGGTGGGGCTGGCAGGCAAATACAAGGCAAAGCCCAAGCAGCTCTCCGGCGGTGAACAGCAGAGAGTGGCGTTGGCACGTGCCCTTATCAACAAGCCTTCCATTCTGCTGGCAGATGAGCCCACCGGTAATCTTGACCCCAAGAATTCATGGGAAATCATGACCCTTTTAGAAGAAATCAATAAGTCTGGCACGACGGTAGTGGTGGTTACGCACAACCGTGAAATTGTCAATGCCATGCACAAACGAGTGATTACCATGAAAAAAGGTGTCATCGTAAGCGATGAAGAGGAAGGAGAGTATATCGATGAAGATTAGTACCTTATTTTATACTCTCAGACAGGGAGTAAAAAGTATATTCCGTAATAAGTTGTTTTCCATGGCTTCCATTGCCACCATTGCAGCCTGCCTGTTTCTGTTCGGCATCCTGTATTCCGTGGTTATGAACTTCCAGCATATTGTCAAGAATGCACAGGAGGGTGTTTCCGTTACCGTATTCTTTAACGAAGGCATTTCCCAGGACAGAATTGATGCCATCGGCGAACAGATTAAAGCAAGAGTCGAGGTTTCCGATGTGAAGTACACCAGTGCGGACGAAGCGTGGGAGTGGTTCCAGAATAAATATTTTGAAGGAAAGCACACGGAAGGCTTCCCCACCAACCCTCTGGAGGGCTATGAAAATTACGAAGTTTTCTTAAACGACGTATCCATGCAGGATGCACTGGTTACCTGGCTGCAGTCCCTGCCGGATGTACGTCTCGTTAAATACAGCAGCCTGACGGCGAACGCCCTGACCGGCGTAAACCTGATTGTGGCATATGCTTCCGTTGGCATTATTGTGATTTTGCTGGGCGTATCCATTTTCTTAATCAGCAACACGGTTACCATCGGTATTTCCGTAAGACAGGAAGAAATCAGCATTATGAAATACATCGGTGCCACGGACTTCTTTACCAGAGCGCCGTTCGTTATCGAAGGTATGTTAATCGGCGCCATTGGTTCCGGCATTCCTCTTTTACTGATTTATTTTATTTACAATGATGTGGTGACATCGGCAATGTCCAAGTTCCAGGCGCTGTCATCCATTCTGAATTTCCTTACCGTACAGGAAGTATTCCATGTGCTGGTGCCCGTATCCTTAGGCATCGGTATCGGCATCGGCTTCCTCGGCAGCTTCACCACAGTTAGAAAACACTTGCGCGTATAATTAAGAGAGGACAGGCAGGTATGAAAAAAAGACTTGTGATGGTTTTTACGGTGGTACTGATGCTGGTGCTTTTCAGCAACATGCCATCTTCCACAAAAGCAGCAACAAGCTATTCGTCTCTTACCTCGGACAGTATCAAACAGAAGGAAGAGCAGATAAAACAGGCGGAGGAGCAGAAGAAAAGTCTGCAGAATTCCCTGACGGATGTGAAGGCTGTCAAAAAGAAGCTGGAGCAGGAAAAAAGCAATCTGAAAAATTATGTGCAGGAGCTGGACGCCCAGCTTGCCGAAGTGCAGGACAATATAACGAGACTTACGGAGGAAATCCGGCAGAAGGAAGAGGAAATCCACGTTACGCAGGAGGAGCTTGCGGAAGCAAAGCAGGTGGAAGAAGCCCAGTATGACGCAATGGTGGAACGGATCCGCTTTATGTACGAGCAGGGTGAGTCTTCTTACATCGACATTATTTTCAGCGGAGAAAGCTTAAGCAGCATTATGAATGCCGTTGAATATATGGAGCAGATTTCCGCATATGATAGAAAACAGTTAGACCAGTTTATCTTAAACAGACAGTATATTGAGCTCTGCGAACAGCAGCTTGAGGCGGAAAAGGAAGTTTTGGATGAAACCAAAGCCAGCGTGGAGCAGGAGCAGAAAGCCCTTGAGGAGCTGATTGCCGCCAAGGAACAGACCATCCGGGAATACGAATACGATATTTCCAACAGAGAACAGGCCATCAAGGAATACGAAGCCGATATTCAGGAGCAGAATGAAGTCGTGCAGGCTCTGGAAGCGGCGATTGCCGAAGAAAAACGTAAAATTCTGGAGCAGAACGGTACCGTCTTAATGTACGACGGCGGTCAGTTCAAATTCCCGGTGGCCTCCTATACGAGATTGTCGGACGATTACGGCTGGCGTATGCATCCTATTTTAGGAGTGCAGAAGTTCCACAACGGCATCGACTTGGCGTCGCCCAGCGGCACTGCCATTTATGCGGCTTACGACGGAAAGGTCGTTGCGGCATCCTACAGCAGCTCCATGGGTAATTATGTTATGATTGACCACGGCGGAAGCCTGTACACTATATATATGCATGCCTCCAAGCTGTATGTCAGCACAGGAGACGTGGTCGTAAGAGGGGAGACCATTGCCGCAGTAGGTTCCACCGGCCGTTCGACCGGCCCTCACCTGCATTTCGGCGTGCGTCTGAACGGAGAATATGTAAGTCCCTGGAATTATCTGAAACAGTAACATAAGGAAAGGCACACATTATGCAGGACAACGAAATTTATACAACGGGCATTGCGCCCGGACAGCAGCCGGGAAACGACGGCAAAAAGCCGCAGGACAAAAGCGGAAAGTTTTTCTGGGGAGGCCTGTTTACAGGTCTGATTATGTCCCTTCTGGTAGTGAGCAGCGTGTATGTGGTAAACCGCATCCAGTATGCCCATAAGTCCGGTCAGACGGTAGGGCTTCATACCAGAGAAGAAGAAAGTCAGGAAAACACGGACGGAGCAACCGTTACCGGTGAAGCGGTCAGCGATGACACGGTAGCCAAGATGAAGGTTATCGAAAATGTAATCGACACCTACTTTTATAAAGAAGATGTGGATAAGGACGCCATGGTGGACGGCATTTTTAAGGGCATGGTTGAGTCACTCGGCGACCCTTATTCCGAATACTACTCCAAAGAAGAACTGGAAAGTCTGTATCAGGACTCCCTCGGCGTTTACTACGGCGTGGGCGCTTATGTGAGTCTGGACACCACCACAGGCCTTGCAAAAATCAGCGGTATTATCGCAGACTCTCCGGCGGAGGATGCGGACCTTCGTGCCGAAGATATTATTTACAAGGTGGATGATGTGGACGTAACGGGCATGACCTTACAGGAAACCGTTTCCCTGATTAAGGGCGATGAAAATACAACCGTTAAGCTGATTCTTATCCGTGACGGCAAGGAAATCGAAAAAGAAGTGACAAGAAGAAGGGTGGAATCCCCCACCGTTAAATTTGAAATGCTGGATGACGGCATGGCCTACATACAGATTACCGAGTTTGATACCGTGACCGTGGACCAGTTTACGGAAGCCATGGCAATGGCAAGAGGCAATGACATGAAGGGGCTTATCCTGGATTTGCGCAGCAATCCGGGCGGCAACTTAAGCTCTGTGGTAAGCATTGCCAGACAGATGCTACCCAAGGGTCTGATTGTATACACGGTGGACAGGGACGGCAACCGGGATGAATATTCCTGCGACGGTTCCAAAGAGCTGGATGTGCCCATGGTTGTTTTAGTAAACGGCAATTCCGCCAGTGCGTCCGAAATTCTGGCAGGCGCCATCAAGGATTACGGCATCGGTACGCTGGTAGGCACCACGACCTTCGGCAAGGGCATTGTGCAGAGACCCATCGAACTGTCCGATGGCTCCGCAGTCAAGCTGACCATCAGCTCCTACTACACACCGAACGGCATCAACATCCACGGTATCGGCATCGAGCCGGATGTGGAATGTGAATTTGACAGTGAAAGATATTACAGCGACGAAGCATATGACAATCAGCTTGAAAAGGCGAAGGAAGTACTGCTTCAGAAAATGGAAGGTACAAACTAATCAATGATGGAAGAAAATTTAAGATATGAAGATTCCGGGATTAATCCCAAAATTTTACGCGCGGTTTCCGAGATGGGCTATACCCAGATGACGCCTATACAGGAACAGGCAATTCCCCAGCTTATGGAGGGAAAGGATGTCATCGGGCAGGCGCAGACAGGAACAGGAAAGACGGCAGCGTTCGGGATTCCCATGCTGCAGATGGTAGACCCCGCCAGCCGGGAACTGCAGGGCATGATTTTATGTCCCACCAGAGAGCTTGCCATTCAGGCGGCAGAGGAGCTTCACAAATTTTCCAAATACATGCACGGCATACGTGTGGTACCTATTTACGGCGGACAGGACATTTCCCGGCAGATTAAAGCCTTAAAGGGCGGCGTCCAGATTATCGTGGGCACACCGGGACGTGTCATGGACCATATGCGCAGACACACCATTAAGTTAGACAGCCTGAAAATGGTGGTGCTGGATGAAGCGGATGAAATGCTGAACATGGGCTTCCGCGAGGATATGGAAGCCATCCTGGGAGAAATCCCCGGCGAACACCAGACGGCGCTTTTCTCGGCAACCATGCCGCAGGCTATTTTAGACATTACCTACAAATACCAGAAGGATGCGGTAGTCGTGCGGATTACCAAGCAGGAGCTGACCATTCCTCTGGTAAAGCAGTATTATTATGTAGTGAAAAATATTTACAAGGAAGAAGCCATCAGCAGACTGATTGATACCTATAATCTGAAGCGTTCCATCGTGTTCTGCAACACCAAAAAGATGGTGGATGAGCTGGCGGAGCATCTGAAGGACAGAGGCTATCAGGCAGAAGGTCTGCATGGGGATATGACCCAGAAGCAGAGAGATTTTGTCATGAACCGCTTTAAAAACGGCAGTCTGCAGGTGCTGATTGCAACGGATGTGGCGGCAAGAGGCATTGATGTGGACGACCTGGAGGCAGTCTTTAACTATGATGTGCCGCAGGATACCGAATACTATGTTCACAGAATAGGCCGTACCGGCAGAGCGGGCAGGGAAGGACTTGCCTTTACCTTTGCTTACGGCAGGGATTTATACCGTATCCGGGAAATCGAGAGAGTCTGCAAAACCAAGATGACGGAGCAGAAGCTGCCCAAGTCCGCACAGGTTATGGACATTAAGTTAAACAAACTGCTGCAGGCGGCGAAGGATACCCTGGACAAAGAAGATTATGTAAAGCTTCAGGACCAGATTGAAGAAAAGATGGAGGACTACGAGTTAGACCCCATGGAGCTTTTGGCATATCTTGTAAGAAAGGAAATCGGCGAGGCACCGGAAGAAATCGTTATCGAGGAGCCCCGCAAGAGACGCCCTTCCTTCGACGACAGAAGAAAGCGCTTCTCAGATGACGACAGAAGAAAGCGCTTTGCGGATGACGGCGGACGCAAGCCCCGCGCATTCGGCAGAGGCGGAAGCTACGGTGACAGAGATGGAAGCGACCGCAGGGAAGGCAGCCGCAGAGGCGGAAGAGACAGCGCACGCGGCGAAAGAAAAGGGAACCGCGAATTCCGTAAGGGTACGGACAGACGCGATTCCCGGGAGAAACGTAAATAATCAAACAGTTACCTTACAGCGGTAAGGGAGGAAGACACCGACGGCCGGTTGCGATAGGCTGCAGAAGCAGATTGCCGGACAGGGCGAGAAACCCAGCCGCAAGGTCATCAGCGGCACCCTGATTATCCGCGACTCCGTTGCGGAAGTGAAGTAAATGCGCAGCAGGCGCAAAATGCTATACGGAACCCTAAAAAAGTGAAATACCCGTTGCACGGCAGTTAATACTGCAAAGAAATGTGCAATGGGTATTTTTGTGCGCAGAAAAACATGTTATAATACATAAATAGGAACGCGGGCGGTGTGCCTGCGGCGCAAAGTTTGCAGGAACGGAGACTTTTTATGAAGATACTTCACTGTGCGGATTTGCATATAGACTCCCGCATGAACACGAATTTTGATGCGGAAAAAAGAAAAAAGAGAAAAGCGGAAATCTTAAACACCTACAGGCGGATGATAGAATATGCCGCAGAACAGGGCGTCGCTGCCATCCTCATTGTGGGGGATTTGTTTGACACGAATTCCGTTTCCCGGACTGCCATGAGCGCCGTGTATACAAGCATCATAGAGCACCCCGATATTGCGTTTTATTATTTGAAGGGCAATCATGATGTCAACAGCTTCTTAGCTTCCATGGAGGAAATCCCGGAGAACCTGCATTTGTTCTCCGACACCTGGCAGAGCTATGAGGTGGGAATGACCAGACGGGGCAGGGTGATGTTGTCCGGCGTGGAACTGAATGCGGAAAACAGCAGCCTGATTTATCCGGCGCTTTCTCTGGACAGCAGGGACATAAATATCGTGACCCTGCACGGACAGAGTGCGGAATACCGCTCCAAGGACAAAACGGAAGTCATCAGCATGTCGCTTTTGAAAAATAAAGGAATTGATTATCTGGCACTGGGACATGTGCACGCCCATGTGGTGGAAGCACTGGATGCCAGAGGAATTTACTGCTATCCGGGCTGCCTTGAAGGAAGAGGCTTTGACGAATGCGGGGAGCATGGGTTTGAAATGCTTACCATTGAGGAAGAAACCGGAACGCTTACCCATGAATTCATTCCGTTTGCCTACCGCAATCTATATACCGTGCCGGTGGATGTGACGGGCTGCCTGCATTCCGATGAGATGATACAGAGGGCGGAAGCGGTGCTTCGGGAAAAGGATTATGCACCGGGCAGTTTACTGAAAATCGAGCTTACCGGGGAAGTGGATGTTTCCTGCGAATGCAATGTTTCCTATATACAGGAACGTTTTTCGCCCCGCTTCTTCTCTGTAAAAGTAAAAGACAGCACCCGGCTGAAGGTGGATTACACGGATTATCTTCTGGACGAGTCCTTAAAGGGCGAATTTGTCCGGATCGTCATGCAGGATACGACACTGACACCCGAAATGCAGAGTGAAATTATACGCTGTGGCTTGCAGGCACTTGCCGGAGAGGAGTTCGCAGGATGAAATTAATCAGTTGCTCCATTGAAAATTTTGGAAAATTAAACGAATACGAGAGAAACTTTTCGGAAGGAATTACGGTCTTTTTAGAGCGCAATGCCTGGGGAAAAAGCACGCTGGCGGCATTTATCAAGGTCATGTTTTTCGGCTTTGCCGGAGAAAGCAAAAAGCTTTTGGCGGACAGGGAGCGTGAAAAATACCGTCCCTGGAACAAAGGCACCTACGGTGGAAAAATCATCTTTGAAACCGGCGGAAAGCGCTACATTTTACAGCGTACCTTCGGCGCGAAAGAAAAGGACGACAGCGCCGAGCTCTACGATGCGGCTACCAATTTACCTTCTAAAGATTTTTCCTGCGACAATATCGGCGAGACACTGTTCGGACTGGATGACAAGTCCTTCCTGCGCACGGTGTTTGTGGCGCAGAATGAGGTAAATGTGCAGGAGGATGGAAAATGTGGCGTCAGCGACAGCATCAATGCCAAAATCGGCAACCTGACGGATGCCACGGACGATTTGACCAATTATGAAAGCGTCATCAAAGCCATGGCGGATGAGATGAACCGGCTTTCCCCCACCCGTTCCACCGGACAGATTAAAAAGCTTGCCTCGGAAATCGGCTCCTTAAGCGCGGAAGTGCGGCAGGAGGAAACCGTGGAAGGCACGTTGCAGGACGTGGAAGAACGATACCTGAAGGAAAAGGAAGCCTGCCGGCAGATGAAGGCAAGGCAGAAGGAAGTGGAGGAGGAATATTCCCGCTCCTTACTGACCGGTTCCTTACAGGATTTGCGTCGGGACTACGAAGAGAAAAAAGAAGAAGTGCGCTTAAAGAGAACCCTGTTTGCGGGCAGTGTTCCCGAAGAGGATGAGCTGGCGAACATGCAGGAGCTGGGCAGGGAACTGGACAGAGAGAAGAGCATTATGCAGGAAAACCGTCTGTTTGCCGAGGACGAGGAACGGCGTAAAGCATTGGCGCATACTTTCTCAGCGGGGCTGCCGGAACAGGCAGAGCTGCTTTCCCGGAAGGAGCAGATTTCCCGTTACAAAGAGGTGCAGGGTGAACTTGCAGCAAGCAGACTTTCCCGGGAAGAAGAGGAACGCCTGCAGATTTTGTCGGAAACCTATCCGAAGGGTATGGCGGAAAAAGAAGAAATCGATGATATGCTGGCAGACTGGAACCGCAAAAAGGCGGTGAAGGCGGAGCTGGTACATAAAAAAATCCAGGCGGAATTTTTGCAGAACCAGAACAAGCACAAGGAAAGACTGTTTTTCCTGTTTCTGGCGCTCGGTGTCATTCTGCTTATTGCAGGCGGCGTGCTGTTTCTGGTAAGCGCTCCCGCGGCTGTTGTGGGACTGGCAGCAGGCGTGCTGATGCTGGGACTGGCGGTGATGAACCGTCCCACCGGAAAGGAAGAGGCAGCCGGTTATGCCAAAGAAGTGGAAGAGGACGAAGCAGGCATCAAGGCGGCGGAGGACAGAATGCAGTTGTTCTTCCGTGATTTTGAGCTGCGCGGCTACCCGGATACCGTGGAAGCTGTACTTTACGATATGCGGAGAGATGAGGCGGAATACGACAGGCTGCACCGGAAAAAAGAGCAGGCTGCCGAGCCGGAAAAAGTGGCGCGGGCAGAGGAAATGCTGGCGGACATTACGGCTTATCTGCGGAAGTTTTACCCTACCATTCATATTAACGAAAACAACATTTCCGAAAGCTTTGAGCTTCTGTGGCGGGAGGCATTGGAATACAGTGAGCTGAAACGCAAGAAGGACGCTTTCGACAAGGCAAAGGAAGCCTACGAGGATGCGGACGAAGTGATTGGCGCTTTCCTTCAGAAAATCGGTCAGACGCCCCATCCCGACCGGGTAAAGCAGCTTAAGGATATTCACGAGCAGCTTATCCGATACCATGCTGCCTATGAAGAACTGGAAAAGGCTTCTTCCAAATTAAAGGAATTTGAAGAAAGCAACGCGGATGTGCAGGCGGCTGCGGCAGAAGCGGCGGGCACACAGGTGTGCAGCAAGGAAGAAATCCAGGCGGAGAAGCAGAAGCTGGAAACGGATATTTCGGAAACCGAGCGAGTAATACGGGCTTACGAAAAGCAGATGGAAGAATTAAGGGAACGCGCCGGCAGCGTAGAGGAAGCCAAGGAGCGTCTGGAGCAGCTTGCGGAGGAAAAAGAGGAGCTGGCTCACCGGTATGATGTAGTGGACAAAACAAAGCAGTATTTGTCTCAGGCGAAAGAAAACCTTACCGCCAGATACCGCGACCCCATCATGAACGGCTTTAACAAATATTATGAAATGCTGACCGGATGCCTGCCCAAGGAATATAAAATGGATGCCAACATCAGCCTGACGAAGGAGGAAAGCGGCGGCAGAAGACAGATTACCGCACTCAGCAGCGGCTGGCAGGATTTGGTAAACATCTGCCTGCGCATGGCACTTGTGGATGCCATGTATAAGGAAGAAAAGCCCTTCCTTGTCATGGATGACCCGTTTGTCAATCTGGACAAAGAAAAAATGGAGCTTGCCAAAGGATTCTTACGGGCTATTTCCAAAGAATATCAGGTGCTTTACTTCACCTGTCATGAGAGTAGAATCTAAGAGAAATAACCGGTATGGACTTTGAGCCGGTGGAGGAAAAGCAGGTAAAATGGAAAATTACTTAAACATTACACAGCTTGCCAGACTTCGGAATGCCACCACGGAAACCCTGCGGCACTACGACAGGATAGGGCTCTTAAAGCCCGCCTACGTGGACCCGGACACCGGTTACCGGTACTATTCCACGGAGCAGGTGGAGGTTTTCGATACCATTATGGACCTTCGGGATATGGGACTTCCGTTAAAGGAAATACAGGAATTCATAAACCATAGGAACGTGGAGCATTCCTACGAAATTCTATCGCGGAAAGCGGATGAACTGCGGCAGGAAATCGCGGAGAAGCAGAAAATGCTTCTGCAGATTGAGCAGAAAACCACTTACATCAATATGGTAAAGAATGAAAGGCTGTTTTCCTTAAAGCAGTGGAGCATCACCCATATTGCCGGACGGAGCATGGTCATCTCCAGGGCAAAGGAAAAGGATTTGAGCGATTTCATTTACGAATTTACCAGACTGCGGAAAAATCTGTCGGATGACTTCAACGTGTTCGGCACCAATATTTCCGGCTCCCTCATAGACCCGGTTTCCTTTCTGCATGCCGGAAAGGAAAGGCTGCTGCGTTATCCGGCACTGCCCTACGGCATTTGTGAGGAGAAAATCCGGTACGGCGAACTGACGGAGCTGCCGGAGTCGGAATATCTGGTCTGCTTCGGAAAAGGCATCCTGACAGCGGAGTCGCCCGAGCTTACGAAAATACGCCGGTATCTTTCGGAAAACGGCTATGAAATCACGGGGTATCTGTATGAAAGGGACATCATTGACATTTCCCTTACCAATGACCCGGAGGAAGTGATTTACAAGTTAGAAATTCCGGTGCGGAAAGCTTCCGGAAAAGAAAATTAAAAAAATTGTCAAAATCTATTGACCCTTGTGTTACACAAAGGTATATATTGCGTTATATCATAAAACAAGAAGTCAAAACGTATGACAACCAACACTCAAAGGAGAGCGAATTTATCATTTGCTCTCCTTTTTGTTTTGGAAAAATCAGGAAAACGGCTTGGTTTCAGACAGGAAACAGGAAGGTGAAAGCTATGAAAAAAGAAAATAACATGATTGAACTCATAGGCGTAACAAAACAATTCGGAGACATGACGGCAGTCAACCACATCAACCTTACTGTTAAGGAAGGCGAATTTATGACATTCTTAGGACCTTCCGGTTGTGGTAAAACGACTACCCTCCGTATGATAGCCGGATTTGAAGACCCCACGGACGGCAAGATTTTCATCGACCATACCGACTGTGACAACGTACCGGCAAACTTAAGAGATGTCAACACGGTCTTTCAGAACTATGCGTTGTTCCCCCATCTGTCCATCCGGGACAACATCGCATTCGGCTTAAAATTAAAGAAGCTGCCCAAGGCGGAAATCGATAAAAAAGTGGACAAGATGGTGCAGCTTATCAAACTGGAAGAACACATCAACAAAAAGCCCTCCCAGCTTTCCGGCGGACAGAAGCAGAGAGTTGCCATTGCAAGATCCCTGGTAAATGAGCCGAAAGTACTGCTTTTAGATGAGCCTCTGGGAGCGCTGGACTTAAAGCTTCGCAAGGAAATGCAGATTGAATTAAAGCATCTGCAAAGAGAACTGGGTATTACCTTTATCTATGTTACCCACGACCAGGAAGAAGCGCTTACCATTTCCGACCGTATCGCCATCATGAATAAGGGCAACATCGAACAGCTCGGCACGGCGGAGGAAATTTACGATACACCCAAGACAAAATTTGCAGCCAACTTCATCGGCGAGACCAATATTTTAACCGGCTTTATTGTTTCCCAGGACAGCGACAAGACAACGGTCAACCTGCACAACCAGATACTTACCGTTTACGATACGGAGAAAAAATACAGGGACGGCCAGAAGATATGCGTTTGTGTCAGACCGGAAAACATGCACTTTGTGGATTATCTGGACAATTACGAAGAGGACAGATACAACACCATTACCTGTATCTACGAAGAACAGATTTACATCGGCAACTTAAGAAGACATATCCTTCACACACCGGAGGGCGAAGTCGTAAAGATTACCCGGTACGCCAGAAAGGGAGAAACCTACAAGCGCGGTGATTACGTGAAGGTCTGCTTCAGCAAGAAACGCTGCATACTGGTGGAAGATGAGGAGGTGTAGCGGATGGAAACGAAGACAAAGAAAAAAAGAAAAAAGGGTGTTGTCGGAAACGTACTTCTGACCATCGGTCCCATGTCCCTCTGGACGGTACTGTTTTTCGTATTCCCCTTCATTTACATCATTCTGGTGAGCTTCTGCTCCAGAGACCAGTTCGGCAACATCGTTTACAGCTTTTCCTTAGGCGCCTACAAGACCCTGACAAAAGCGGTTTACATGCAGGTTATCTTCCGTACCTTAAAGATGGCAGCCATTGTTACGGTGCTGGTTACCCTGATTGCTTACCCCTATGCTTACTTCTGTTCCCGGGCGAGCAAAAAGATACAGAACCTGTTAATCATTGCGGTTATGATACCCTTCTGGATTAACTCCCTGCTCCGTATCTACGCGATTATGAACTTTACCTCCAAGAACGGACTTATCAATAACTTCCTGATGGGAATGGGCATTATCAAGGAACCCATTCAGATTTTGTATACCACGGGAGCCGTTTACTTCGGTCTGGTATACAGTCTGGTTCCCATGATGGTCATGCCGCTTTACTCCTGTCTGGAGAAAATCGACCCGGCGGTACTGGAAGCCGGTAGAGATTTGGGATGCTCCTCGGGACAGCTTTTCCGGAAAGTAATTTTTCCCCTTTCCATCCCCGGCATCATGGGCGGTCTGGTTTTAGTATTTGTCCCCGCCATGTTTAACTTCTACATTGCGGATGCCCTGGGCGGCGGCAAAACCATTATCATCGGCAACCTGATATCTTCCCAGTTCTCCACGGCAAAGAACTGGCCGCTGGGCGCAGCCCTTTCCGTTGTGGTTATGATTATCAGCACCGCCATCATTATGATAAAGAATAAAATAGAGAGAGCGAGGTCGTATTGATATGAAGAAAAAACTTGGGCCCGGAGCCATATTCTACATTTTACTGTTTTTAATTCTGCTCTACGCACCTATCGTCATGATGGTTACCTATTCCTTTAACAATTCGGAACTGGATATGGGCTGGAGCGGATTTACCTTAAGGTGGTACAAAGAGCTGTTTGCGGCACAGGATGCAAAAAAGGCAGTAATTAACTCCCTTGTTGTTTCCTGCACCAGCACGGCAATTTCCATTTTGCTCGGCGCTTTTGCCGCCATTGGCTTTCACAAATTTGAATTTAAGGGAAAGAACTTACTGGACTCTTTCTTTTACATTCCCACCATCGTACCGGCGATGCTGCTTGGTGTTTCCCTTTTGTCACTGTTCGACATCATGCACATCAGCTTAAGCAAGGTTACCATTATCATTTCCCACGTAACCTTCTGCATGCCGGTCTGCTTCAACAACATACGTGTGGCGTTAAACGGCTTTGACAAATCCATTGAAGAAGCGGCGCAGGATTTGGGATGCACCCAGATACAGGTCATCACGAAGGTACTGCTTCCCAACTTAGTACCGGCAATGCTTTCCGGCGGACTGCTTGCCTTTACCTTCTCCTTGGAGGATGTGCTTACCACCTTCTTCGTGGCAGGCCCCAAGGATACCACACTTTCCATGTATATCTTCGGACAGATGAAATCGGGCATGAAGCCCACCATTAACGCTTTGAGTACCCTGCTTATCATTGTCACCGTTACCATCGGCGTCGTTATGCAGGTCATTCAAAATAGAAGCATTGCAAAAAACAAGTAGGAGGACAACATTATGAAGAAAAAAATCTTAGCCTTACTCGTAGCATCCACCATGGTGTTCAGCCTTGCGGCATGCGGTGACGAAAGCGCATCCACCACCCAGGGAAGTGAAAGCACTTCCGCATCTGCATCGGACGGAGGGGACACTTCCGAATCTGCTTCCGGCAGCAAGGGCGAATTAAATTTGCTTGCCTGGTCCGGTTTTGACGACGAAGCCATTAAAAAATTAGAGGAAATGACCGGTTACACCATCAACTACACACAGTTTTCTTCTTTGGAAGAAATGGAAACGAAGGTAATGTCCAACTCCACCCAGTATGATGTGGCAATGTGTTCCGACTATGTCATTGAAGCACTGGTAGCGCAGGATGAGCTGGAAGAAATCGATACCTCTAAGCTTTCCAATTACCAGTATCTCGGCGAACAGTACTTAAGTCCCTCTTATGACCCGGACAACAAGTGGTCCGTTCCCTATTCCGGCGGCGGTATCGGTATTTTAATCAACAGAGATGCCGTAGATACCGAAATCACCAGCTATGCGGATTTGTGGAAACCGGAGCTGGAAGGCCAGATTGCCTTTACCGATGACGAAAGAATGGCGCTCTGCATTACCAACTTAGTAAACGGAAACGATTTCAATGCCACAGATGAAGCCGCTATCCGGGCAGCAGGCGAAAAGCTCACCGAGCTTCTTCCCAACGTACATGCCTTTACCTACAACGACTACAAGATGCTGTTAAACGGCGAAGCAAACGTTCTTGTGATTGCCACCGGTTCCGAATATAAAGCAGCCAAGGAAATGGACAACTGGGAATTTGTTATCCCTTCCGAAGGTATGCACATGTTTATTGACAGCTATGTAGTTCCCAAGGGTGCCAACATGGATGCCGCTTATGCCTTTATCGATGCCATTATTTCCGAAGAGTACCTGACCAGAAAGGGCGAGGATACCAACTGGGGCTACGGCTACTGCAACACCCAGGTAGAACAGGATGCGATTGATGCCGGTATTTCCGAAGACCTGATGCAGGTTGCATACCCGGATGTGGATCCCGCAACCACTCATTACATGGCAAATATCGGCGAAGCTTCCCTGATTTACGATGAAGTATGGACCGAGCTGAAGCTGGCAGCCAGTTCCAAGATGGACTAAACAAAAATTTTCAAAAGAAAATCGGAATTAACCGTTTGACTTTAGAAAGGAGGAAAGAGGATGACCAGGAAAGAATTTTATTCCATTACCTTAAAGACGGTTCTGCCCCTGATGCTGCAGTCGCTTCTGACCTCCAGCGTGAACTTTATAGACCAGATAATGGTAGGAAAGTTAGGAGTATCGGAGATTGCTGCTGTCGGTGTCGCCAACAAAATCTACTCCCTTTTCTACCTGGTCTTATACGGAACCTGCTGTGCCTGCGTCATGTTCGTTTCCCAGTACTGGGGAAGAAAGGACGTGGAGGGTGTCCGGAAAATCATGGGTATGACCTGTTCCATCACCGTGACACTCGGTGTGCTTGTGACACTGGCGACGCTGCTTTTTCCCAGACAGTGCCTGTCACTGTTTACCCCGGATACGGCGGTAATTGACAGCGGTGCAGGCTACCTGCGTGCCATTTCCGCGTCCTATCTGCTTTTAAGCTTCATCTATCCCATTAACTACCTGTTAAGAGGACAGACGAGAGTGGGAATTGTACTGGCGACCGCCATCGGTTCCGTGTTTATGAATATTTTTGCGAACTATGCCTTTATCTTCGGCAACTTCGGTATGCCCCGGTTAAATGTGGTAGGAGCCGCCATCGGCACCGTAGCCACCAGAAGCGTGGAGCTGACTATCCTTATTATTTACCTGATAGCCAGCCACAACGAAGTGATACAGGACATCCGGGGGATGTTCCGGTATAAAGGCCATGAATTTGTTACTTTTATCAAAAAAGCGCTGCCCCTTGCCTCCAATGAATTTTTGTGGGGCATCGGCACTTCGGTTTACTTAGTGGTTTACGGACACATGGGAACGGAGGAGCTGGCGGCCATGAGCATTATGAACACTCTGCAGACCATGGTGCAGACCTTCGGATTATCCCTTTCGAGCTCCGCAGCCGTGATTGTGGGAAACGAAATCGGAAAAGGCAACAAAAAGGATGTGTTTGTCTGCGGCGGACGGTTTCACAGACTGGCGGTGTGCATGGGAGCCATGGTGGGGTTAGGGCTCTTTGCCCTGATTTCCCCCATTACCGCAGCCTATTCCCTGACAGGCACCCGGACGGGAATGCTCCTTCGGGAAACCCTTACGGTGATGTGCTGCTACCTGCCGCTCAGCTGCTATAACTCCATGAACATTGAAGGGCTGTTCCGGAGCGGCGGCGATATTAAATTTGTCCTGCTGATGGATACCGGCGGTATCTGGATGGTGGGCATGCCTCTTACCCTCCTGTTGGGAGATGTGCTTAAGCTTCCTCTTCTGTGGGTATTCATGGCATATGTATGTGTGGAAATTTACAAGCTTTTGATAGGATTTTTCAGATACCGGTCGGGAAAGTGGCTGCATACCCTGTCGCTTTAACCGCAGAAAGGAAGGATGATTATGAAGATACCCCAAAACAGTGCATTACTGGTAATTGATTTACAGGACGGAGAGGCAGAGGACGGCATGAACGACGGTATTCCCGTTATGCAGGGTTCCCACACCTATGAAAACGCGCCGAAGATTATTAAATTTTTCCGGGAGCACAACCTTCCGGTGGTACAGATTAGGGAATGCCACAGAGCGGACAAATCCGATTTCGGCAGGGAGTTAGACGGCGTGGAAGGCGAGCATTGCCTCGAAGGAACGAAGGCAGTGGAATATCTCCCCATTACGAAGCCGGAAGGCAACGATTACCTCATTGTAAAAAGAAGATACAGCGCGTTCATCGGTACGGATTTGGATATTTTGCTCCGCTGCCTGAAGGTGGACACCCTGTTTTTAATCGGCGGACTTACCGATGTGTGCGTGCATTTCACCGCCGTGGATGCCCACCAGTGGAACTACCACTTCTATGTGGTAACGGACAGCGTGACCGGTTCCTCCTGGAAGGCACACGAATATGCGCTGAAAAACATGAAATATCTGCAAAGAGAGTCCAACATCACCACAGAAGACATTCTGACGGCAGAGGTGTAGGAGAGGAGAGTGACAGCTATGAAAATACCGGAAAACAGTGCTTTATTATTGGTGGATGTGCAGGCATCCAAGGTGCATATGCCCGTATACGACGGCGAAGAACAGCAGCAGAGAATTAAATATTACCATGAAAATATCGTGAAGGTTGTGGATTTCTTCCGCCAGAAGAAGGACTTCCCCATTATCCACATCATTGAACTGCACCGCGATGATTTATCCGATTTCGGAAGGGAACTGGATGGCTCCGAGCATGTGCACTGTCTGGAAAAGGACTCCTATTTCTGGGAAGGCGCCGCTCCCATCGAAGGCGAATATACGATACCCAAAAGAAGATACAGTGCATTCTTCGGTACGGATTTGGAAATCCTGCTCCGCTGCAAGGGCATTGAACATCTTTTCATCTGTGGCGGCATGACGGACATCTGCGTGCATTTCACCGCCGTGGAAGCGCATCAGTTAAACTATCACATCCATGTATTAAGAGAGGCATGTCATACCCACAGCCCTCTGGATGTGGCAGAGGCGGCTTTTGAAAACATGGAATATTTCCAGACCGGAGCCGTCATGAGTGTGGACGATTTGGAATGGTGAGCCTATGAAGAAAGAAGAGATACGGGAACTGGAGCAGATTGCGGCAGCGTTTGCTCCTTCCATTGAACAGATAGCGGATGGTCTTTATGACCATCCGGAAATCAAATACGAAGAGTTTTTTGCATACAAGACCTATACGGATTATTTGAAGCGGCAAGGGATGACTGTTACGGAACACGCAGCAGACATAGCTACCGCTTTTGTGGCTTCTTATAAACAGGGAGAAAACGGACCCTGTATAGCCCTGCTTGCGGAATACGACGCCCTGCCGAATTTGGGACACGGCTGCGGACACAACCTGTTGGGTGCGGCTTCCCTGCTTGCCTTTGAAACCACGACCCGGTATATGAAGGAAAAGAACATTCCCGGCGAAATCCGTCTTTACGGGTGCCCGGCAGAGGAGGGCGG
Organism: Bacteroidaceae bacterium; assembly: GCA_963639875.1. GTDB lineage: Bacteria > Bacillota > Clostridia > Lachnospirales > Lachnospiraceae > Acetatifactor. The sequence goes on along the minus strand of CAVHWP010000009.1, from coordinate 57,819 downwards.
CGCCGGAAAAAGCCGGATGGTAAAGGCAGGCGTTTTTGCGGGAGTGCGGGAGGCGCTTACCTGGCACCCGGCGGACTACAACGCCATTACCAGCGGCAGCAGTCTTGCCAACTGTCAGATTTTGTTTACGTTTCACGGAAAAAGCGCCCACGCCGCCATTGCCCCGCATCTGGGCAGAAGCGCCCTGGATGCCTGCGAGCTGATGAATGTGGGAGCCAATTACCTAAGAGAGCATGTGCTGCAGGACACCCGTATTCATTACGCCTATCAGGATGCCGGCGGCAAAAGCCCCAACACGGTACCGGAAGAAGCGGCGGTTCTCTACCAGATACGGGCGCCGAAATCCTCTTATGTGGATGAAGTAAGCAGCCGCATCATTAACATTGCCAGGGGAGCGGCGCTGATGACGGAAACTACCGTGGAGTACCGGGAGGTTTCCCGGGTGGAGGAGCTTCGTCCCTGCCACCGCTTGGAGAAGCTTTTATACGAAAACATGTGTCAGGCAACGCCCATTGCCTACACGGAGGAAGAACGCCTGCAGGCAGTGGAGATTGCGAAGCAAAATCCTTACAACACTCTGGAGGATTTACTGCCAAAATGCGACCGCTACCCGGACGGGGAAGCCATGAAAGCCATGCTTACCGCCCACATGCAGGATGTGATTTATGATTTTGTCCTGCCCTACATGCCGGATGACGCACCTCATTACTATTCCACGGATGTGGGAGATGTGAGCGGCATCTGCGACACGGCGCAGTTTGCGGGCTGCACCTGGGCGGCAAACACCATGGAGCACACAAAAGCCGTGGTGGCGCAGGGAAAAAGCAGCATTGCCCACAAGGGGCTTCGCTTTGCGGCGGGTGTGTTGGCTTCCAGTGCGGTGGACTGCCTGAGAAGGACAGAGTAAGGAAAGAGTAAGGAAAGAGGAGAAGGGAGACGCGTATGGAAACACTGAAGGAAAAAGAGTGGATAACCCTGAATAAAGTGATTTTGGAAATCTACAGCATTGAAACCATGGAAGAATTTGCCTCCCACATCCTGAAAATATGCCGCAACCTGGTGCCCTACGACATGGGCTATTTCCTGATTTACGATGAAACCGAGGCGGTCCGGGAAGAAACCGGCTATTCTGCGGCGGAGGGCATGGACGACGAGCTGTTTTCCGTTTACTTAAAAGAATACTATGCCAAGGACTACCTGCAGTATTTTATCTCCCTGTTCAAGGAAAGCGCCTGCTACCGGGATACGGACATCATGGATGAGAGGCTGCGCACCAAGACGGAAATCTTCTGCCACTTCATGGAGCCGAACGGCATTCCCTACGGCGCCGGCTGCGTGCTCTGGAAGGGCAGTCAGATGCTGGGTGTCCTAAATTTTTTCCGCAGCGAAACCCTGGGGGATTTCACGGATAAGGAAATGTTTATCCTGAACTTGCTGCAGGACCATCTGGCGGAAAAACTCTATCAGTTGTTCTTGGGCAAAAAGAGCCTGGCACAAAACAGGCAGGCGGAAAAAATAGTCCGTTTCGCAGACAGGATGGGACTGACGGCAAGGGAGAGAGAAAGCTTCACCCTGTTAATGGACGGAAAAAGCAATCAGGAAATTGCGGACAGCTTAAGCATTTCCCTTTCCACGGTAAAAAAGCATGTGGTGAACATTTTCGACAAATGCCATGTGGGAAGCCGCAGCCAGCTCAGGCAGGCGTATGAACTGCAGGAAAATTAAAAAAGTACCGGAAAAGTACCATAAAAATACAACTCATGGGTAATTGTTAATACCTCCGGAAGGACTACAATAGAACCATGATTTACAAAACAAAGGAAACACAAAAGAAAGGTGGAATGTGTTATGCAGAAGATTTTTACTAAGGAATTCAAGCCCGGTGAAAAATGGTCGGGCTGCATCGGAAAAGGCAAATATATTCATTTTAAGGCATTGGGTGACGACGCCAATGTTTCCATTCTTCTCTACAATATGAGAGATACTTCGGAAAGGTACAACATGCCGGACTCCACAAAGGCACAGTACACCTACCACCTGACAGCGGGCAATGTACTGATGAGCGACAACGGACGCGTCCTTGCTTCCATCGTACAGGACTCCACCGGCTGGAACGACACCATTTCCGGTCATACCACCCGGATGATGACGGATGAAAAATACGGAAAAACCTCCTACCAGAAGGAAGGCAACGATTATTACCGCTGTGGCGAAGAAAACTTCAAGGTGGAATTAGTCAGAAACAACATGTCCAAGAGAGATCTGGTTCCCTGCGTCAACCTGTTCTCCAAGGTTTATGTGGAAGAGGACGGCAGCATGCATTATGTATCCGACCACTGCAAATACGGCGATACGGTGACCCTCCGTACCGAAATGGACATTATCTTTATTGCTTCCAATACACCGAACCCCTTAGACCCGGCGAAGGAATATCCTTCCGTACCGGTTACCATGGAAGTTTACGATGCACCTCCCGTGGATTTGTTAGACCCCTGCGTACAGAGCAGAACCGAGAACTACCGTGCATTTGAAAACACCTGGGACTACAACAATTTACTGGGAATTTAATGGGAAAGGATGGCGATTATTATGTATGGATTTGTAGAAAAAGAAAGCGAACTGAAAATAGAGGATGCCGTATACGATAAGGTACTGGATGCAGGTCTCGGCTGGCTCCACGAATTAAAGAAGGGACAGAAGTTCCGTATCCTGGACCTGGAAGGAAACCAGGCAGTGGACACCACCTTTTATGACCTGCACAACCCCGAAGACCACTACGGCGCCATTGCTACCATCGTGGCACAGCAGAATATTTACCTGACTACCGGAACGATTTTAAGAGCCGAGTCCGGAAAGCCCCTGCTTAAAATCATCGCAGACAAGACCGGCAGACACGACACCTTAGGCGGTGCCTGCTCCTCCCAGTCCAACACCGTGCGCTATGCGAGGGAAAAACGCTACATGCACAACTGCCGCGACAGCTTTATGCTGCAGCTTGCGGACACCACGGAGGACATCCGGAAACGTGACCTGGCGCCCAACATCAACTTCTTCATGAACGTGCCCCTGACCAAAGAGGGTGGCTATAAATTTGATGACGGCGTATCGGCACCCGGCAAGTATGTGGAAATGGAAGCGTTGGAGGATGTCTGCATCTTAATCAGCAACTGCCCGCAGCTTAACAACCCCTGCAACGCATACAACCCGACACCGGTGAGATTATTAATCTGGGACTAAACCCGTTTATTAAAGTAAAGGCGTGAGATTATGCTTCATAAAGTACTGATTGCCAACAGAGGCGCGATAGCGGTTCGGATTGAACGGACATTAAAAAAGATGGGAGTGGGCAGCGTGGCTGTCTACTCCAAAGCAGACAGGGACAGCCTGCATGTGGCAGGTGCGGACGAAGCCGTTTACCTTGGTGACGGCACCGCAAAGGAAACCTATCTGGATGTAGAAAAAATCATAGATGCCTGTAAAAAGACCGGAGCGGATGCCGTGCATCCCGGTTACGGATTTTTAAGCGAGAACACCGAATTTGCCATGCTTTGTAAAAAGAATGGCATAATTTTTATCGGTCCCACCGTGGAAAATATCCGGCAGTTCGGCTTAAAGGTACCGGCAAGGGAGCTGGCTGAAAAAGCCCATGTGCCCCTGCTTCCCGGAACGGGACTTCTCACAGAGGCGGAAGAGGCAGTCGAAAAGGCAGAAGCCATCGGTTATCCGGTAATGCTGAAATCCACTGCCGGAGGCGGCGGTATCGGCATCCGTATCTGCGAAAATGCGGCGGAATTAAAGGATGCATTCGACAAAGTCCGGCATCTGGCAGAAGCAAACTTCAACGACAGCGGTGTATTTTTGGAAAAGTACATCCGCCGTGCCCGCCATGTGGAGGTGCAGATTTTCGGCAACGAATACGGGGAAGTGACCGCCATCGGCGAACGTGACTGCTCCGTACAGCGGAGAAACCAGAAGGTGGTGGAAGAGTCCCCCGCACCGGGACTGACCGAAGAGGTAAGGGAGAAGATGTACGAAGCGGCGGAAAGCCTGGCAAAATATGCCGGTTACCGCAACGCCGGCACCGTGGAATTTTTATATGACGAAGAACACCGGTCCTTTTATTTTCTGGAAGTGAACACCCGCCTGCAGGTAGAGCACGGCATCACGGAAGAAGTTATGGGAATTGACCTGGTAGAGTGGATGGTAAAGGAAGCTGCCGGAGAGCTGAAAGACTTAAAATCCCTTCTTCACAAACCGGAAGGACATGCACTGGAATGCCGCATTTATGCGGAGGACTGTTTCCACGATTTCCGCCCCTCCTGCGGCAAAATCGACGAAGTGGAATTTCCGAAAGAGGCAAGAGTGGAAACCTATCTTCGCAAGAATATAGAAATCACCTCTTTTTACGACCCCATGCTTGCCAAGGTGATTGTGCACGGAAAGAACCGTAAGGAAGCCGTGGAAAAGATGATAAAAGTGCTTACGGAAACGAAGCTCTACGGTGTCACCACCAACATCAGCTATCTCACTTCTTTGCTGCAGACGGAAAACTACAAAGAAGCCAAACTTTTCACCAGGATGCTTAATGGCTTCCACCCGGAAGAAAATGCCATAGAGGTAATAAGCGGCGGCATCCAGACCACCGTGCAGGATTACCCCGGCATGATTGGGTTCTGGACGGTGGGCGTTCCGCCCTGCGGCGCCATGGACGACTTCCATTTCCGTCTGGGCAATGTTATACTGGGAAACGAAGAAGGCGCGGCAGGCTTAGAGATGACCATGCAGGGCGGTTCTTATCAGTTCCGCACGAAGGTAAGCTTCTGCCTGACCGGTGCGGATATGGAGCCGCAGCTTGACGGCAGACCCATTCCCATGAACCGCATAGTGACAGCGGAAGCGGGAGAAGTCTTAAAGCTTTCCATGTGCAAGAGCGGCATGCGTACCTACCTTACCGTAAAGGGAGGTCTGGACATTCCGAAGGTCATGGGCTCCTGTTCCACCTTTATTGACGGTAAATTCGGCGGACACAACGGACGGACCCTGCGTACCGGCGATGTTTTAAAGCTTCGCAAAGAGTGCGTGGCGGAAAAACCTTCCCCCGTTGCCGTACAGATAGCCGCCCATCCGGAATACCTGCCGGTCATCACGAAGGACTGGACCATAGGCGTCCTGCCCGGACCGCAGCCCACCGGAGAATACTTAAAACCGGAATATTTACATACGCTGACAACCCACGAATATGTGGTAAACTTTAACTCCGCCCGTACCGGCATCCGTTTGAACGGTCCCATTCCGGAATGGGTAAGGGAGGACGGCGGGGAAGCCGGACTGCATCCCTCCAACATTCACGACAATGCCTATGCCATCGGCACACTGGATTTGACCGGCGACCAGTCCATTTTACTGGGACCCGACGGACCGAGCCTTGGCGGCTTTGTCTGTCCCGTGACTACCGCCAAAGGAGAGCTTTGGAAATTGGGACAGCTTCATCCCGGGGATACGGTGCATTTTGTACTGGTTTCGCTGGAACAGGCAGCAGCCATAAGAAAGGCACAGGAAGGCAACCTTCACGGCAGCTACAGCCCGGTGCCCGCTCCGTTTGCCGAGGATTTACAGCCCTCTTACGCAGTGCTGGCAGAAGGTGTGGAGGACGGCATTTCCTACAAGCTGCGACTTTCCGGTGAAGAAAATATATTGATGGAATTTGGGGAAATGGAGCTGAACCTGGATTTGCGTTTCCGGGCACATGCCCTGATGGAAGCGCTGAAGGGCGCGGACCTTCCCATTATTGATATGACACCCGGCATCCGTTCCCTGCAGATACATTTTTCCGTGGACAAAATTTCTCCCACGGAAATGGGCAGAAAGGTAGTGGAGGTGAATGCTTCCCTGCCGGATATGGATGACATTACCGTGCCGTCCCGTATCCTGCATCTGCCGCTTTCGTGGGACGACCCGCAGACGCAGCTTGCGGCAAAACGATACCAGGAAACCACAAGACCCAATGCACCCTGGTGTCCCAGCAACCCGGAATTCATCCGCCGGATTAACGGACTGGACTCCATTGAGGATGTCAAGAAAATTGTATTTGAGGCATCTTACATGGTACTGGGTCTGGGCGATGTTTATCTGGGAGCGCCGGTAGCGGTACCGGTGGACCCCCGTCACAGAATGGTAACCACCAAGTACAATCCCGCCCGTCCCTGGACGCCGGAAAATGCCGTGGGTATCGGCGGCGCTTACCTCTGCGTCTACGGCATGGAGGGCCCCGGAGGCTACCAGTTTGTGGGACGTACCATCCAGATGTGGAACCCGTTACAGGAAACGGAGTATTTTACCAAGGAAAAGCCATGGCTCCTTAATTTCTTTGACCAGATACGGTTCTACCCGGTTTCCGCCGAAGAAATTTTACAGGACAGGGACGATTTCCTGCGTGGTAAGTTCTCCATTGAAATCGAACACACACAATTCTGTTTAGGTGATTATAAAAAATATTTAGCTTCCATCAAAGACAGCGCGGCAGCCTTCAAAAAGCATCAGGAAGAGTCCTTCTTAAAGGAACGGCAGATGTGGAAGGAAAAGGGGCTCGACCACTACGACTCCGAAACGGAGGACAGCCTGCAGAGCTTTACCGCTGCCTTACAGGAAGGCGAAAACGGCGTGGAAGCCACCATTCCCGGCAGCGTTTGGAAAATCTTAAAGGAGCCGGGCGAAAAGGTGGAAGAAGGCGAGGAGATTGCCATTTTGGAAAGCATGAAAATGGAATTTCCCATTACGGCACCCGTAAGCGGCACCGTCACCCAGGTTCTGGTAAAACCGGGCGACAGAGTGGACGGCGGCCAGGTGCTGGCGGCGATAAAATAGGAGGCAAAATTCTCTGCACACCAGAGGATTTGCAGAACAAGGAGGATGGCTATGACGAATATACCGGAAAGACTGACGATTGCATGGATTAAGAAAGCATATAAGGACGGCATCCTGACCCCGGAGGAACTGGTGGATGCCATTATCAAAAGGAATGAGGCATATAAGGACTACAACATCTGGATTGTACCGCCCACAAAAGAGTTCGTGAAGCCGTACCTGCAGGCGTTGCAGCAGATGGATAAGGAGCTTCCCCTGTGGGGCGTTCCCTTTGCCATCAAGGATAACATCGATTTGGCAGGGGTACCCACCACGGCAGCCTGCCCGGACTATGCGTATACACCGAGGGAAAGCGCCACGGTGGTGAAAAAGCTCATAGAAGCGGGCGCCATTCCCATGGGCAAGACGAACTTAGACCAGTTTGCAACCGGTCTTGTGGGAACGAGAAGCCCCTACGGGGAGTGCCATAATGCCCTTGACCCGAAGATGATTTCCGGCGGCTCCTCCTCCGGTTCCGCTGTCAGCGTGGCACTGGGACTGACTGCTTTTGCCCTGGGTACCGATACCGCAGGCTCCGGCAGAGTTCCCGCCATGTTAAATAATTTAGTGGGCTACAAGCCGCCCGTGGGCTCCTGGTCCTCCAAGGGCGTGGTCCCCACCTGTGCTTCCCTTGACTGCGTAACCGTATTTGCCGGCAATCTGCAGGAAGCGGAAACCGTGGACAACGTGGCAAGAGGCTTTGACGAAGAGTGTCCCTGGTCCCGTGAAATCGAAAACAAGGCGGACAGACTTCCGGCAAAGATTTATCTGCCGAAGAGCAAACCGGAATTTTACGGACAGTGGGCAGAGGAATATGAAGAAAAATGGGATGCGGCAGTGGAAAGAATACGTTCCCTGGGCATTCCCGTGGAAGAAATCGACTATAAGATGTTTGAGGATGCGGCGCTTATTCTGTACGAGGGCGCTTACGTGGCAGAGCGCTGGGAAGATTTGAAGGGCTTTGTGGAGTCTCATCCCGGCAGCACCTTCCCCGTTACCGAAACGATTTTACGCTCCGGCGGCAGGGAAGACCAGACGGCGGCGAAGCTGTTCGGCAACCTGCATGAGCTGCAGGCGTACAAGCACAAAGCACACATGCTCTTAAAGGATGCGGTCATGATTATGCCTACGGCGGGCGGCTCCTTTACCCGCGACGAGGTGCGGGAAGACCCCATTAAAACCAACAGCAAAATGGGACTTTACACGAACCACTGCAATCTTCTTGACTTAGCGGCAGTGGCAATCCCGGAGGACACCTCCGACCGGACAAGACCTTTCGGCATCACGGTATTCGGACGTTTTGACAACGAGGCGCTGGTGCGCGGCTTTGCGGCAGCCTTTTTAGAGCAGGAAACCATGCTGTTTGCCGTCTGCGGACTGCATAAAAAGGGCGGCTCCCTTGCTTATCAGTTGGAAGAACTGGGTGCTTCCTATGTGGAAAGCACCTGCACGGATGAGCATTATGAGCTTTACCGTCTGCACACCACACCGGTAAAACCGGGGCTTATGAAGACGGAGGGTGTGGGAAACCACATTAAAGTGGATTTATATGCCCTGCCGGTGGCAAAGCTGGGACGTTTTATGAGCCGGGTGGCGGAACCGCTTGTGCTGGGTGATATTACCCTGCAGGACGGCCGCGTGGTGAAGGGTTTCCTATGTCAGGGCTATGCAGCAAAAGACGCAGAAAACATCACCGCCGAGGGAAGCTTTTTCTAAAAACCGAATAAATGCAGGAATTTCTGCCAGAAGGTTGTTTTTTCGGCAGAAGCTTCTTCTACAACAGAGGTGTCTTCTTCTTTTTCAATGGCAGCGGTCTTGATGACAAACTGCACGGAGGATACCTCTTTATTTTTGTCGGAAGCAAAGGAAACCGTTTCCGTATCGTCACCGGAAAGGGAAGAAAGCATATCGTCTATGGTGTCTTCTACCTGGGTGTCCATATCGGAGGTTTTCTCATAAAATTCATTGGTACCGTCGTAAAGCTCTCCGGCGCCGTCCGTCAGGGAGACGATACCGTCATACAAATCAGAAGTACCCGATTTCAGGGTTCCGGTGCCTTCCACCAGTTCCTTGCTGCCGTCCACCAGTGCGCGGAAGCCTTCTACCAACTGGTTGTAACCGGCAACGACAGTGGCTACGCCATTGGTATATTCCGTGATACCGGAATGCAGGGTCTGGTATTTGCTGTTCAGTTCATTGACCGCACTCTTTAATGCGGACATCTGCGCACCCAGACCGGACAGGGTTTCTGCCATGCCGACAAGGGAAGCGTCAAACTGTTCATAGTTTCCTTTTAAGTCCTGCAGATTTTGAACCAGGGAGGCAACATTGCCATTCATGGTGTTAAGGTAGGACTCGGTTCCGCCGATGGCTGCGTTATTACCCTGCAGCAGCGCAACGATACCGGACAACTGGGAAATGGAGCTCTCCAACTGGGCAATCTGCTTTACATATTCTTCGTTGTCCTGATAGTCGGGAATGCTTTTTAACTGGGTAACGGTGGTCTGCATGTCGCTGACCTGCTTGCTTAATGCAGTAATGGTGGCATCATTCTGTGCCTTCAGGTTGTCAATGTCCAGACCGTTCTCAGCCATAATATCTTTGTAAGCCTGATAGGACAGGTTCTGCTGGAGCTGGCAGGCTCCTTCGTAGATAGCGGTGATGCCGTTTTTGATATCGGAGGAATAGCCGAGCAGGGTGTTTAAGGACTCGGTGGAAACCGCCACATCCTTAAGGCTTGCCTGCAGAGCAGCAAGGGCACTTGCCATCTGGGCGGAGCCTCCCGTCAGGGAAGAGGACTTTGCCTGCAGGGCATTCAGTCCCTGCTGCAGGGTCAGGACACCTTCATTTAAGGAAGCAATGCCTTCATCCAGACTGCCGGTGGCTTCGTAAAGGGAATTGACACCTTCGCTTAAACTGTCGGAGGCATCCTGCAGCTTTATACTGCCGTTGTTCAGGGAAGAAGCCCCGTCATTGATATCCCGGCTGGCATCCATGATTTCCGTTACCTTATCCATCAGTTCTTCGTCATCAATATCAATGTCGAGATTTAATTTCACCCCGTTAATGGCAATGGCATCCATTTCAAAATCCGTTACATCGGCGCTTATTTCGGCATCCAGTCCCTTGCCGGGAAGAACGGTGTAGCTGATTTGCTTGGAGGAGCCCACGTTTGCCATGGTAGCGCCGTCCGCCACAATGTTTTCGCAGTTCGCGGTGTCCAGGGTGAGGGCTGCCTGCAGGGCGTAGGAGTTATAATAGTCCGCATGGCAGCGGGTGTTTTCTGTGATTTTTATCTGGATTTTCAAGGCGCCGCTCTGTCCGGCAAGTTCCTCTGCCGTTACCTTTTTGCCGTCCAGTGTATAGGAAACGGCAATGTTCCAGGGGATTTGCGCCTCTTCCATGGTGCCCTGGTAGTAGACTTTTTCATCGTCCGTGGTGAAGGTGATTTTATCGCCGTCCAGGGTGATGGGAGCGGTGGAAGTCAGCATTTTCACCTGACTGTAATCGCCGTAGTCGGTAACTTCCCCTTTGCCGAAAATATTGACCACGTTCACGGACTGCACGCTGCCTGCGGCATCCGTCATAATGTAAACCACTTCCTCCTTACCGGTTGATGTCTTACCGGCTGCGGTCTTACTGTCCGCTGCGGAAGAGGTTGTCGCGTTTTCCGCTCCGGCGGCAAAGACGGGTGTGGCAGTGCTTGCCGTAAGCAGGCAGGTTGTAAGGATAAATGCAATCAGACTTTTCTTTTTCATGATTTTTTACCTCCGTTTTTTACAAAAGTTTTGTCAAACAGACACAACAGTCCCGGCAGGACAAACAGTACAATGGCGAGGGAACAGAGTGTTCCTTTTCCCAAAAAGTAACCGAGCTGGGACAACAGGCCGTGCGTGGAAATGATGCCTAACAAAAATCCCACGACGGTCAGGGCGCTGCCGGATGTCAGAATGGATACCGACACGGCGGAAACGGTCTGGATAACGGCGTTCTTTTTGCTGAGGGTCTGCCGGTATTCCTTGTAACGTTCCGTAAACAGGATGGCGTAGTCCACAGTGGCGCCGAGCTGTACGGAACTGATAATCAGGTACGCAATGTAGAATATGGTTGAGTCCGTAAAGTAAGGCACGGAAAAATTTATCCAGATTGCCGTTTCAATACTGAGCACCAGAATGGTAGGCAGGATAAAGGAACGCATGGTTACAAGCAGGACTAAGAAGACGGCGCCGATGGCAACTAAATTTACCTTCGCCATATCGGCGGTAATGGTGTCCATCAAATCGTAGGTGGAAACGCCTTCGCCCGCCAGATACCATTCGCCCGGATAGTAGGCTTCGGCTATATTGCGGATTTGCTTTACCAGTGTGAAGGTCTTTTCACCCTCATATTCCGCATCCACGGTAAGCACCAGGCGGGTGTATTTTTCCGAGCAGAGCTTGGAGTAAATGTCCGCGTCCAGATAGCTTTCGGGGATTTCTGTTCCCACGGAGTCCACATAGGACAGGATGCTGCTTACCTGTGGCAGGTCATGCAGGGCATCGGAAAGCTCTTTCTGGGTGGCTTTGTCGTCCTTTGGTACTAACAGCACATAGGTGTCACTTTTTCCGAAGGCTTCTTCAATGGCGGCGGTGTCCGCGCCAAGTTTCGTTTTCGCCCCGAAGATTTTGGAAGCGCCGTAGTAAAAGCTGTTGCTGTTGGATGCCAGGTACGACGGCACGATAACAACAAAGAACAGAACCACCATGGGTATCATAATTTTCTGCACCACCTTGCCGAAACCGTGGAAAGAAGGGAGAAAGGATTTGTGCTGCCATTTATCAATCCACTTGTAGGTGGAGAGAATTAACACCGGCATGAACACAAACACGGTAATCAGGCTTAAGGCGATACCTTTTGCAAGCGCCCGTCCAAGGTCGGGACCAATTTGGAACTGCATGAGGCACAGGGCTAAGAAGCCGATAACGGTGGTCAGACCGCTGGATAATATGGAAGAGGTGGACATGGTAAGCGCTTCCACCATGGCTTCCTTTACATCATCCGTATGTTCCCTGCATTCCGTGAAGCGGTGCAGCAGGAATACGGAATAGTCCAGCGAAACCGCCAACTGCAGGATATTTCCGGCTGCGTTGGTTACAAAGGAAATTTCTCCGAATATCAGATTGGTGCCTGCGTTTAAGAGAATGGCAACGCCAAGACCTATCATGATGACAACGGGCTCCATATAGGAGGTTGTGGTGACAGTCAGTACAAAGATAACAAACAGTACGGCTATGCCGGCAATTTTGGAAATCTCCTTTACGGTGCTCTGGGTAGCGGTTGCTGTGGAAACGGCGCTTCCGGTCATGGCATTGTCATCGCCAATCAGGTCGCGGATGGCATTGACCGCTTCTATTCGTTTCTCACTGTCCACAGTGACGGAAAAGAGAGCATTCCCGTCCTTGTAATAATCTTCCACCGTCTGTTTATCCAGAGTTTCTAACGGTACTTCCACGGAAACGGCATCGTCCAGCCAGGTCACATCGGTAACACCGTCGATGACCTTTATGGCTTCCTTATATTCCAGGGCTTCCGGCACGGTCACGTTTTTCACCATGACGCGGGCGTTGGGAATGCCGCCGTCGAATTCTTCGTTCATCAAGTCCAGGGCTACCGTAGAGGGACTGTCCTCCGGCAGGTAGTCATTCATGTCATAATCCACGGCAATCCATTTCTGGCAGATGGCACAGATGACACAGCACACTGCAAACAGGCTCAGAATGAGTTTGGGATGGCTGACAATTCCCTGATAAAATTTTTTCATATGAAGGCTCCTTCCTGACAAATTTTGTTTTTCAATGAGCGCATTATAGTAAAAGAAAAATTTTCGCACCATGGACAATGTGCCACAAGTGTGCAAATATGGACAAATGCCACACAAGTGTGGGGGAAATGCAGTCGAGTGGTGCGGAATGGTGGACAGATGTACGAGGTAAAATAATGAAATAAATGCGGCGAAAGGAGTTGAAGATTTGATGGACAGTTGTATAATAAATAAAAAGCTTCGAGAAGTGATAAGATGTGCAGAAGAAATACTGGGAGGGATGCCGCATGACACACGAAGAAAATTCCTATCGCACCAAAAAGATTTTGTGCGATACCTTAAAAGAACTGATGAAGCACAAAGCATTTTCCAAGATAACGGTCAGCGAACTGGTCCGGAGCTGCAATGTGAACCGCAAGACCTTTTACTATCATTTTGAAGATATTTACGATTTGCTGAAATGGATGTTGGAGCAGGAGGCCATTGAGGTAGTCAAGGGATTTGATATTGTGGAAGAGTACAAGGATGCGTTTCTGTTTGTTATAAATTATGTGGAAGAAAATTCCTATGTTCTGAACTGCATTTATGACTCCGTTGGACGGGATGAACTGAAGCGTTTCTTTTATCAGGATTTTATCGGGCTGATTGAGAACATCATTAAGGAAGGTGAGGAAAAGCTGCATGTTACCCTGACGGATGATTTCCGCATGTTTCTCTGCAACCTTTACACGGAAAGCATTGCCGGCATGTTGATTAACTTTTTCCAGAAGCCGGAGAGTTTTGACAAGGAAAAACTGATGGAGTATTTTTCCGTTGTCATGACAAATTCCATTCCGGCGGTTCTGCAGGCAGCCGGAAGTAAAACAGGCATTTAAGATAGTATTATTTAAGACAGGTATTTGACAGGCATTTCAATAGGAGGATTTACCCATGGAGTACAGAAGGTTTGGAAATAAAATCATAGCCAGAATGGACAAGGGCGAGGTGTTCGGTGGACACCTGAACAAAGCCGTTGTCAGCGCTACCTGCGAGATGGTGATTGACGTTATCGACGGATGCGTCGACCGGAAATACGATGAAGAAACCGGACTGAATGTGTTCCGGTTCTGACGGGACTCCTTCGGTCCCATTTTTATGAGGAGTGATGATATGAAAAAATTAGCAATTTTATTTCCGGGAGTAAATTATAGCGTGGAATGTCCGCTTTTGTATTATGCGGGTGACATTTGTGAGAATGCCGGTTTTGAAATATACGAAGTGAAGTAGGAAGGGTACGGAAAAGCACAGACAGCCGCAAAGGCTTCTTCCCTTGAGGATTGCATAGAACTGGAATACGAAGCCCTGAAGGGAAAGCCTCCGCAGGATATGCTGCAAGAGTATGACGAGCTTGTGTTTGTGTCTAAAAGCATGGGAACCGTTCTGGCGGTGCAAAAGAAGATAGCATACATGGTGACCGGCACTGCGGATAACAAGGTAAATCACGAGGTGCTCCGGAAAACCGACTGGAAATCAAGGGCGACGTGCAGAAAAGCATCAAAATTCTGGCAGATATTATGGAAACGATAGAAAAGGACCGCAGGCCGACAGTCTGAACGGTCCTTTCGGCTTTTTATTCTGCTGTGGGAAACAGGGGAAGCTCTCTTAAGAAAACGATGTCGGTACGCTTGGCAGAATCGCCCTCAGCTAAAACGGCAGCCCTTTTTACAACATTGGCACCGGCGGCTTTCACAAGTTCTTCCAGAGCATGCAGGGACTCACCGGTGGAAATCACATCATCCAGAATGCAGACATTTTTGCCCCTGATTTTTGAGGCATCAATACCGTCCAGATATAGTTTCTGGGTACCGGAAGTGGTAATGGAGTTTACCTCATGGGAAACCACATCCTGCATATAATTCTTTACACTCTTACGGGCAACAATAAATTCTTTCAGATTTAACTTTCTGGACACTTCATATGCCAGGGCAATTCCCTTGGCTTCGGCTGTTACAATCGCATCCACGGGACCGATTTTTTCGGCTAAAGGACCGGCACAGGCGGAAATCAGCTCCGTATCTCCGATAATTACAAAGCTTCCGAAGGACAGAGAGTCATTGATTTTAATTAAAGGAAGCTGGCGTTTTACGCCGCACACTTCGATTTCGTAAGTTTTCATAACCATACCCTTTCTTATCATTCACGACATGTTAAAAAGTATAGCATTTCAGGACGGGTGTGTAAATGACAAAAAAGTGCTTGACCCTTACGTTGCGTCATAGTCTATGATAAAATTACCACGAGGGAAGGAGCAAAGCGATGACGGTAAACGAAGTGAGCAAATTGACAGGAGTGAGTATACGCACCCTGCAGTATTATGACAAAATCGGTCTGCTTAAGCCAACGGGCAGAACGGATGCAGGCTACCGGCTGTATGACGATACAGCATTGGAAAAACTGCAGCAGATTTTGTTGTTCCGGGAGCTTGAATTTCCATTGAAAGAAATAAAAAACATCATGGAAAGCCCCTCTTTTGACAGGAAAAAAGCTTTGGAACAACAGATTACCATGCTCACCTTAAAGAAGGAGCATCTGGAAAACCTGATTTCTTTCGCTCGTGGAATAAAAGCAGTAGGAGTGAAGAATATGGATTTTTCAGCATTTGATACCAAGAAACTGGATGAGTATGCCGAAAAGGCAAAGGAATTCTACGGAAAGACACCGGAGTACCGGGAATATGAAGAGAAAGCAAAGGGAAGGAGCAGACAACAGGAAGAAGAATTGCAGGCAAGGTTGCTGGGGATTTTTGCAGAGTTCGGCGGGATACGGCAGGAAAATCCGGCATCGGAGCAGGCAAAAAAACTGGTGCAGAAGCTGCAGGATTTTATTACGGAGCACTTTTATAACTGCACCGACGACATCTTAAAAATGCTCGGCAAAATGTATGCCGGCGGGGGAGAATTCACGGAAAACATAGACAACGTGGGCGGCACCGGTACGGCGGAATTTGTTTACAGAGCCATTCTGGAAGCAAAAGAAATTGAAAAGTAAGAAAATCTGCCATTTTTTATTTAGGGAAAGGAATGAAAAAGGGTACAGAAGCCCAGGAAAGGAACGAAAAAGGATGCAGGAACTTATGGATGAAAAGGAACGGTATTGTTTCCGCAAAATCCGCCCCAAAGAAGTAGGTGTGATGTTTGAACTGGTGAAGCAGCGTATTCGCTGGATGGACGAAGAGGGGATACGAGGCTGGAACATGGCAGATTATACGGCTATTTATCCGTTGTCATATTATGAGTCCATGCAGGACAATATTTTTGTGTTGGCAGACAGGGAAACAGAAGAAATTGTCTGTGCCGGAGTTCTGCTGGAAACGGACAGCCGTTGGAAGGACGAAAGCCCGGCATGTTATCTGCATAATTTTGTGTCACGGGTAAACAAGGTGACCGCCCCTCCGGTCGGCAGCATTTTTCTTACCGAAGCAGAAGAGTATGCCCGGAAGCTGGGAAAAACTTATATGCGTCTGGACTCGGCGGTGGGAAACGACAGACTGGCGGCATATTATGAGAGGCAGGGGTATTTGCCGCAGGGCACCTGCGTGGAAGGCGGTTACTACGGTATCTTGCGGCAGAAGCCGTTGAAAATCCGGGAAAATTGAAGGCAAGCGCAAGACAAGATGGCAAAGTCCGGGTGGCATAAAGGAACGAGCAAGACAGCAAAACCGGAAGCCATTGCAGAAATTGCAAGACAGCAAAGGTCAAAACAGGGATGTGCGGTATCTCTGGAAAGTGTGATATATGGAAGCAGAAAAGAATTACATATCCGGCACTCAGGATGCGGATATATTTGTGAGACAGTTATTGAATATCGGGGAAGCCATGTACCAGTCCGGCGGCGAAATCTCCCGGATTGAGAACAGCCTGCACCGGCTGGGCAAGGCATACGGCGCCCAACATGTCAGCGTGTACGCCATTACCTCCAGTATTCTGATAACGGTGGAATTTAACGACGATTATTCCGTCACGCAGAACCGACGGATAACCAGGCGCGGGGCAATCGACTGTACCAAAATGGAAAGCTTGAACCAGTTGTGCCGGGATTGTGCGGCAGACCCTATTGCGGTGGCGGAATTAAAGGAACGGGTGCTGGCAATTTTACAGGAAAAGCCGGGCGAACTTCAGCGTTACATCGGGCAGCTGATTGCGGCAACCATGTTCACCCTCTTTTTCGGCGGGGATTTTAAGGATGCGTTTGTGGCGGGCATAGCGGTTTTGGTGATTTGCGCCATGCAGAAATGGGTGTGGAGCATCTGCTCCTCCGAGCTGTTTTTCAATGTGACATGTTCGTTTGTAACGGGCACATTTGTCAGCCTGATAAACCGGATAGTTCCGGGGCTGCATGTAAACCAGATTTTAATCGGCGACATCATGGTGCTCATACCGGGAGTTGCCATTACCAATTCCATCCGTTATATCTTGAGCGGCGACATTATTTCCAGCTTTGAAAAACTGATGGACAGCCTGATGCAGGCATTCGGCATAGCGGCGGGCTTTATGCTGTCTTTGATGCTGGTAAAAGGAAATATCACGGACTCCGGCATTACCTATCATGCCCTGGAGCGGGCTGTTCAGCTGCTGGCTGCGGCGCTTGGCACCTGGGGATTTTGTATCATTTACAATATGCGGAAAAAATACATGGCGGTTTCCATGGTGGGCGGCTTTTTGTGCTGGGCAACGTTTCTTCTCATGCAGTACGGCGGCTTCTCCATTTTTGTGTCCACGCTGATGTCCGCATTTGTGGTGGGAATTTACGGAGAAATTTTTGCCTACATTCTGAAAGTGCCCACGACCATACTGTTCATTCCGGCATGTCTTCCGCTGATACCCGGAAAAAATCTGTATTATTCGGCAATGGCGATTATTGCTTCGGACTGGACAGGCTTTCAGGACAACATCGTTCTCCTGATTTTGTATGCCGTGGGAATAGCCATCGGATTGGCAGTGGTGGTGGAACTGGAACGTATCGTGAAAAAGCTGCCGCGGAAAAGGCATTAACAAAACAGAAACAATTCTCAAACATTTCGGCAACGATTGGGAAGTACCATAGGGTATAACTTTAGTATCGGGGGACCGGAGATGGAGAAAAAGAAATGGCTGACCGCTTTCAGACAACGTATTGCACGGCTTCTGACCGTGAGAAACCAGTGTATATTGTTTGTGCTGACGATTGGAATAGTGGCAGCAGCCATTTATGCGGCGGTTACGGATGCCTTTCCGGAGCCGGTGAACGTGACTCTGTATGCACTGGCGGCATTTGGATTTGTATGCACCTGCACACTGTGGGTAAAAGCCATTCTGTTTTTTGTAAAAGCGGTGTGGCTGCCGTTTACGAAAAATAATCAGGTTGCCAGCACACTGCTTGTGGATACCAGGCTCCGCACCGTGTTAATCACCGTGCCGGGTATGGGACTCAATTTGATTTATGCGCTTTTTAACGGTGTGATGGGAGCCTTGGGACATTCGGCATGGTACGGCTCCCTGGCGGCTTATTATATTTTACTTTGCCTGATGCGTTTCCTGGCGGTGTCCTATGGCGGAAAAATTTATCGCAGCAGGGTGCCGTGGAAAAAGAATTACACGGTGGTAAAAAGTGCGGAATGGGAGCAGGACAGTCAGGAAATCCGGTCCTGGAAGGTGTATAAAAGCTGCGGTGTTATGTTTTCTTTCATGAGTGCTGCCTTAGGCGGCGCGGTTATTCTTCTGGTAACGGGCGAGGGCGGGAAGTCTTATCCCGGGCTCATGATTTACACAGTGGCTACCTATACGTTTTATAAAATGGTTATGGCTGTCAGAAACCGGATTAAGTCGGGAAGGGAAAAATCCACCCTGTTAGTGACCCTGCGGAATGTCAGCTATGCCGATGCACTGGTTTCCATGCTGTCCCTGCAGACGGCGCTGTTTGCAGCCTTCGGAAAGGACTCGGGAGATTTGGTTCCCACCATGAACGCCCTTACCGGCGCGGGTGTCTGCCTGATGATTTTGGCAATGGGACTCTATATGATACACAAATCAAGAAGCAGGATAATCTGCATGAAAAAGGAGAGGAAAGAATGATACATATTCTTGTGGTGGATGATGACAGGAATTTAAACCAGACGGTGTGCACGTATCTGAGCGACTGCGGCTTTCAGGTGAAAGGCGTCTTAAGCGCCAATGAAGCCTACGAAGAAATGTATAACAGTCTGTACGACCTGATTATTTCCGATATTATGATGCCGGGCGTGGACGGCTTTGAATTTGCGGAAAGTGTGCGTCAGGTGAACAAACATATTCCCATTCTTTTCATGTCGGCAAAGGATGATTTGCCGTCCAAACGAAAGGGATTTCAGCTTGGCGTGGACGATTACATGGTAAAGCCGGTGG
This sequence comes from Bacteroidaceae bacterium, assembly GCA_963639875.1. Lineage (GTDB taxonomy): Bacteria > Bacillota > Clostridia > Lachnospirales > Lachnospiraceae > Acetatifactor. The sequence goes on along the minus strand of CAVHWP010000009.1, from coordinate 38,718 downwards.
AGCTGGCGGAACTGGAAATGCGTGTGCGTGCCCTGTTAAGAAGAGCCAACATTGAAATGGAGCGTAAGCTTGCCGTGGGCAATCTGGAACTGGATGCGGACGGAATGACGGCAACGGTAAACGGGGAAGAAATTCCGGTTACCACAAGGGAATTTAATATCTTATATAAGATGCTGTCCTATCCGAAGAAAACCTTTTCCCGGGCACAGCTTATGGACGAATTCTGGGGAATTGACTCCGGTACAAGCCTGCGCGCCGTGGATGTTTACGTCACGAAGCTGCGGGATAAATTTTCCGGATGCGACGGTTTTGAAATCAAGACGGTCAGAGGTCTCGGCTATAAGGCGGTGTTGTTATGACGGAGAAAAAAACTGCGGAAAATACGGTGCGGGAGAGCAGATTTCCCGCCTCTCTCTTTTTTGTATATCTGATTGTCCTGCTGCTGATGAGTGGTGTGCATACCGGTCTGATTGTGGGGATAAATGCACTTGGCTGGAATGATGTCATCCAGACAGTCGTTCCGGTTGTCTACTGGTCGGCGGTTGCGATTGGGCTGACGCTTTTTACCAGGGCGCAGATACGCCGGGTTTATGAGGAGCCCATGCACAAGCTGGCGGAGGCGACGAAAAAGGTGGCGGAAGGCGACTTTTCTATTTACGTTGCGCCGCTGCATACCTCCGACAAACTGGATTATCTGGATAAAATGCTGATGGATTTCAACAAGATGGTGGAGGAACTCGGAAGCATCGAAACCCTGAAAACGGATTTCTTTTCCAATGTGTCCCATGAAATCAAGACGCCGCTTTCCGTTATCCAGAACAATGCCGAGCTTTTGTGCAATGAGGATTTGAATGAGCAGCAGCAAAAGCATGCGGAGATGATTTACCACACCTCCAAACGGCTGGCGGATTTAATCAGCAACATCTTAAAGCTGAACAAGCTGGAAAAACAGACCATTACACCGGTGGTGCAGACCTATGATGTCTGTGAACAGCTTGCACAGTGCGCCATTGGTTACGAACCTGCATGGGAGGAAAAGAATTTGGAATTCGATGCGGACATGGAGGATTATGCGGAAATTTCGGCGGACCCGGATTTGATGGAACTGGTGTGGAACAACCTGCTTTCCAATGCCGTGAAATTTACGGAGCCGGGCGGCGCCATCATACTGACGGAAAAGTCGGACGGGGATAAAATCCGTGTTTCGGTCACGGACACCGGATGCGGCATGACGGAAGAAACGCAGAAACACATTTTTGAAAAGTTTTATCAGGGAGATACTTCACATGCCACAGCAGGAAACGGGCTGGGGCTGGCGCTGGCAATGCGGGTACTGCAGCTTACCGATTACAAAATCGAAGTGACGAGCAAGCCGGGAGAAGGCAGTACTTTTACGGTGATTATGCCGAAAGTGGAAAAGGAGACTTTAGCGGAGCATGAGTGAACAGATAATAGACAGTTTTGATTATTTGAAGGTGACGGTGACCGAGGATTTGTGTTCCCAGTACATGGACGGGTACGAAAAATTCGGCTGGAAACCGGATGAGAACATGCCGGCGGAAAAAGCGATGGGTAAAGTTACCCTGCACATGAAGCGCGGCAGACATATCATGAACAAGGTCGAACTGACACGCCTGCAGCATCATTACGAGTCCTGTATGCAGGAAATCGAAACACTGGAAAATTCCAAAAGCGGAGTTCCGGCAATGGTTTCCATAGGCTGCGGTCTGGCAGGCTGTGCTTTTGTGACGGGTTCGGTATTTGCGGTGACAAACACCCCGCCCATTATCTGGCTCATGGTGCTTCTGGCAATTCCGGGCTTCACACTCTGGGCAGCGGCGTATTTCGCCTATAAAGAAGTCAAAAAGAAACGCATACAAAAAGTAAATCCTTTAATTGAAGCAAAGTACGATGAAGCATACGAGGTATGCGATAAAGCATTCCGGCTTTTATAACAATTTTATAACAATGCGTAATGAGCGGTGGGCATGAGCCTGCCGCTTTTTTTCTGTTTACCAGGTCGTTTAACACTTCGGAAACGTTTCCCAAACGGTTTGCAAATAAAAGGCTGTTATTCTTACGTCAGAGGATGAGGAAAGGACGGACAGATATGAACAGCAGAACAAAAAATACGGAAAGGACAATGACTGACATCACTTTTTTATTTTTTACGGGAGCTGTGACCGGCTGGTGCTATGAAGTACTGCTTCATGTATTTACGGCAGCCTGCGGGGTGATTGAGTATGTCACTTCGTGGGCAATGGAAGTCATTTATCATACACGCTGGTGGGATTACAGCAACTTCCGGCTGAACCTGAACGGACGTATTTTTGCGGGAGGTCTGCTGGGATTTGGTCTGGCAGGCTGCCTGTTCGCCTACGGAGTACTTCCCGTCCTGACGAAGCTTTATCGGAAAATTCCGGAAAAAGCAAAGAGAAGCATTGCATTTCTGTTCATTTGCGTTTTCTTTGCGGATGCAGTGGTATCATTGTTGTTCCCGAATGCGGGAACCGGCATTACCAGAGGATAGAGAAAGGAGGAAAGCGTTTTTATTAACAATTCCGAAACAGTTTTCAAACCAATTACCAATAAACACGGTCTAAGATGTAGACAACATCAAACAGGAAAGCGAGGTTTTCAAAATGGCAAAGTCCAAAATAGTAGCAGTTAATAAAAAGATTGCCGACAACGTAGTAAGCGGTCACAGGAAAATAGAGGATACCGTGGTCGGCGGTTATAAGAAAGTAGAAAACGCGGTAGTGGGAGGCTACAAGAAGGTAGAGAACGCGGTTGTCGGAGGGTACGGAAAAATCGAGGATGCCTTCGTTGACCGGTATCTGACCCATGACGGAGAGTCTGTTGAAGATGCCAAGAAAAGGCTCCGGGAAGAAAAAAACAACTAAAAAATAAAAGGCAGACGGAAAGTCTGCGGATAAAAGAAAAGAGGATGAAATAATATGAAGAAGAGTAGTTTTGCAGCATTGATTTTAGGAACCATCAGCGGTGTATTTTTTGCATTGGGAATGTGCATGGCACTCCTGCCGGAGTGGGGCATGCGAAATCAGGGTATCGTCAGCGGTGTCATCGGACTGGTACTGATGCTCATAACCGTAATCGTATGGCGCAGAATGGAAGGCAAGGCTCCCATTAAATTAAGCGGAAAAAACATCGGTGCAACACTGCTCGGCGTCATCGGCGCCCTGCTTCTGGGAGTCGGCATGTGCCTGAGCATGGTATTTGCCAAGATGTTCCTTGGTATCGTAATCGGCATCGTGGGTATTGTGGTGCTCCTTATGCTTATTCCGCTGTTAAAAGGCATCCATGATTAAGAAGAAATGATAAGGTGATTATGCCGGCAGCAGGAGTATAATTTTCCACTTTTTCCACATAATAACATCAAATTGAACGGATGCTTTTCTCGGTTTCAAAAAATGAAAAATTTTACGATTTTGAAACCGACGGCTTGCATATCCTATTTGCAGACAGTATAATAAGTATTGCAGAGCAGTTTCAAAAAATAAAAAAAATTTAACTTTTGAAAGCGGGTGGTTATATGAAAACCATTACAAGAGAAAAGTATCTGGAAAGAATGATTGAACTTAACGGAACGCCGGACATCAAGATTATTACCGGTATCCGTCGTTCCGGCAAGTCAAAATTGATGCAGGCATATATGGAGTATCTGAAAAGTCATTTTGAAAATATCAATATCATTTTTATTGATTTTATGGACCTGGCTTATGAAGATATTAAGGAATATCATGCGCTGCACACTTATGTAGAGGAACATTATCAGGCAGGAAAGACAAATTATCTTTTTGTGGATGAAGTCCAGATGTGTCCGAAATTTGAGCTGGCAATTAACAGTCTGTATGCAAAAGATAAATATGACATCTATGTGACAGGTTCCAATGCGTTTCTGCTAAGTGCAGATTTAGCGACGCTTTTTACAGGGCGTTATATCGAAATTCATGTATTCCCGTTTAGCTTCCGGGAATATTGCGGGTACAACGAAGATATTCAGGATAAGGATAAGCTGTTTGAGGATTATTGCATCAAAGGCGGTCTGGCGGGCTCTTATGCTTACAGAACGGAAAAAGACCGGACAAATTACATCAAAGAGGTTTATGAAACCATCGTAACAAGAGACCTGATACAGAAATATGCCTTACCGGATACATTGGTTTTGCAAAGATTAAGCGAGTTTTTAATGGATAATATCAGTAATCTGACTTCCCCCAATAAAATCAGCCAGCTTCTGACAGCAAACGATACTCCTACCAATCATGTAACGATTGGCAGATATATTAAATATCTTTGCAATGCATTTGTGTTTTACGACATTAAGCGTTATGACATTCGCGGAAAAAAATATCTTGAAAACTCTGAGAAATTCTACCTTTGTGACAACGGTATCCGCTATGCGGTTCTTGGAAGCAGAAATATGGATTACGGCAGGGTTTATGAAAATATAGTATGTATTGAGCTGCTTCGCCGCGGCTATGATGTTTATGTAGGAAAGCTCTATCAGAAAGAAATTGACTTCATAGCACAAAGAGGCAGTGAAAAAATCTATATCCAGGTGAGTGATAATATTTCCGGGCAGGAAACCTTTAACCGGGAAGTATTGCCGCTTCTTCAGATAAGGGATGCTTATCCGAAACTCATTATTGCCAGAACGAAACATCCGAAATACAGTCATGAAGGCATAGAGATTTATGATATAGCGGATTGGCTGCTGCAGGAATAAAAAGAGTATAAAACGGTTTCCATGTATAATTCCTCCGGTTTTCTACATACTACCTATACAGCACAAATTATGGAAAGTATGTAAGAAGCAGGAGGAATTTTTATATGCGAGCAACAGGTATTGTACGAAGAATAGACGATTTGGGAAGAGTGGTGGTTCCGAAGGAAATCCGGAAAGTCATGCGCATCCGGGAGGGTGACCCGCTGGAGATTTTTACGGATAAAGACGGCGAAATCGTCTTAAAGAAATATTCGCCTATCGGTGAAATGGGCTATTTTGCACAGCAGTATGCGGAAACAGCCGCCCAGAGCTTGGGCTGCGGCGTGTGCGTGTGCGACAGGGACCAGATTATTGCGGTGGCGGGACTGCCGAAGAAGGACATGCTGGGAAAAAGTCTTCACAAGGAACTGGAAAATGCCATTCAGAGCCGGAAGGTGATTTGCGCAAAGAAGGGCGACAAGCAGTTTATCAATATCTTAAATCAGGACGACACCGGATATGATATGCAGATTATTCAGACCATTATCTGCGAAGGCGATGCCATCGGAGCGGTCATTCTACTGACAAAGGAAGAGGACAAAGCCATTGGCGAGACCGAAAAAAAGGCAGCCATGATAGCTGCCGGTTTTTTGGGACGTCAGATGGAAGGATAACTATTCACTGATAACGCAGTTGCGGCCGGCTTTCTTGCCCTTATAGAGCATGAGGTCGGCTTCTTTTAACAGGTCGTTGATGTCGATATCGGCGGAAGCCTGTGCCAGACCTAAGGTCATGGTGATGCGGACCTCGTTGTCTTCATAAGGAACCTTGAGCTCCCGGATGCGGGAAAGCATGGCCTCCGCATCGGCTCTGGCTTCGGAAAGGGTAGCGCCTTCATAAATAAGAAGAAACTCTTCGCCGCCCCAGCGGGCGGCGCAGCCGTTCCGGTGCATTTCTTTTTTCATGACCCTGCCAACGGCTTTCAGGACTTCATCACCGCATTCGTGGCCGTAGGTATCGTTTACGGATTTAAAATAATCAATATCACCTATACAGAGGACATACGGAATCCCTTTTTCCACAAGCCGTTTCTGGAATTCGGAGAGCTTCTGATCACCATATCGACGGTTGCATAAACCGGTCAGGGTGTCCTGTTCTAAAAGGGTGCGGAGCGAACGCTGCATGCTTAGGGCGGAAACCCCGATTTCGCTAAGTTCATCATTCCGGCTTAAAACATCCTGCCCCAGGGAAGCATTCAGGTTGCCGGCGGCAATCTGTGCAAGGAAGGTACGGATTTTGTGAAGCACCGCCAGAATTTTGCGTGTGTAGGAAGAAGAAACCAGACACACCACTATGATGCTGCACAGAGAAATGATTAAAATAGGAAAAATAGTTGTCTTTACCGTCCGGTTGACCTGAGCACAGGGCATACCGGCGTAGACCATGCCTACGATGGTGCCGTCGCTGTTGCGGAGAGGGGTATAGTAGGCAAAATAATGGACGTTGCTGATAGTGGTATTGGTATAGAAGTGGGAAGTACCGCCATAGAAAACATCCTGAATAACCTTGACATTGGCACCGGTGCCGACAATACGTTGGTTCTGGTCATCACAGAGGGTCGTCAGGATGCGTGTATCTTCATAGAATATAGTGAATTCCACATTTGTATTTTCATGGAAGCGGTCGATGACGGAGTAATCAAAGGTAATATCCTGCTCGCCCTTAAAAAGACGGTAGCCGACATCTCCCTGCAGGGTGTAGTCGCCGGGATAGAGCATGTCATAGGTGGCAATGAGCATGTCTGCCATGTTTTTCAGTTCAGTATGAACCTGACCGTACATGGCATTCCGCACGGTTTTAAGACCGAACATCATAATAATAAGACCGAGAATAAGTAGGGGAACAGAGCTGAAAGCCTGTAACGTGTAATACAGTTTACCTTTTTTCCTTGTCTTTGTCATATGTATCTCTCCATATTTTTGAACTGACCCGATGTTCTTTACAGCTGCATTTGCACGGAAAACCGCTATGATTATGTTTTATTATACTGCTTTTTTCCTCTATTGACAATGTCGCAAAGAAAGATTTATAATAAGCACATTGAGAAAGACTGTGACGGAGACAGTAAGTTTTCAGGCGAAAGGATAGCGAGCCGGTGACGGTGCAAGACCGGTGCGAGTAGCGGATTACCCAAAATCACTCCCAAGTCGTACGTGCCAAAGGCTCTGCCCGGTAGTGCGTGCCGGCATCCTGCCGTTATCGGGAACCATATACAAAAAGTGTATGTTGTAACAGGTGGTATGCGAGTCTGACCTCGTCCTTTTACGGACGAGGTTTTTTATATTGTAGGAAAGATTTCCCACGGCAGTCTGTGAAAACCTTTCCTACAATATAAAACGCTCCGCGGGGATGCACATTCTTCATCACCATACCTTATTTAATATCTTTAAGAAAGGAAGAAAATCATGTACAAGAAAGTATCAACCGATTTAAACTTCGTAGACAGAGAAAAACAGGTCGAAAATTTCTGGGATGAGAACCACATTTTTGAAAAGAGCATGGACAGCCGCAAGGAAGGCCCGACCTACACCTTTTATGACGGCCCGCCCACCGCAAACGGCAAGCCCCATATCGGCCATGTGCTGACCCGTGTTATTAAGGATATGATTCCGAGATACCGCACCATGAAGGGATACATGGTACCGAGAAAAGCAGGATGGGATACCCACGGACTGCCGGTAGAAATTGAAGTGGAAAAGAAACTGGGACTTGACGGCAAGGACCAGATTGAAGCATACGGCCTTGAGCCTTTTATCAAGCAGTGTAAGGAAAGCGTCTGGAAATACAAAGGAATGTGGGAGGATTTCTCCGGCACCGTCGGTTTCTGGGCAGATATGGAAAATCCTTACGTTACCTATCATGATGACTATATCGAGTCCGAATGGTGGGCATTAAAAGAAATCTGGAACAAGAAGCTGCTTTACAAGGGCTTCAAGATTGTACCTTACTGCCCCCGCTGCGGAACCCCGCTTTCTTCCCAGGAAGTAGCACAGGGCTACAAGGACGTAAAGGAACGCTCCGCGATTGCACGTTTCAAGGTAAAGGACGAAGATGCTTATATCTTAGCATGGACCACCACTCCCTGGACCCTTCCTTCCAACGTAGCGCTCTGCGTAAACCCGGAAGAAACCTATGCCAAGGTTAAGGCGGCAGACGGTTATACCTATTATATGGCAGAAGCACTGTTAGACACCGTGCTGGGCAAATTGGCCGATGCCGAAAACGGCGTTAAGGCATACGAAGTGCTGGAAACCATGACCGGTAAAGATTTAGAGTTCAAGGAATACGAACCGTTATTCGACTGTGCCGTAGACATCTGCAAAAAGCAGAACAAGAAAGCTTATTATGTGGTATGCGATACCTACGTTACCCTGACAGACGGTACCGGCGTTGTTCATATTGCACCTGCTTTCGGTGAAGACGATGCCAAGGTCGGCAGAAATTACGACTTACCGTTCGTACAGCTTGTTGACGGCAAAGGCAACATGACGGAAGAAACTCCCTATGCGGGCGTCTTTGTAAAGAAGGCTGACCCCATGGTACTGGAGGATTTGGATAAGAAGGGACTTTTATTTGCAGCTCCCAAGTTTGAACACAGCTACCCTCACTGCTGGAGATGCGATACCCCACTGATTTACTATGCAAGAGAGTCCTGGTACATCAAGATGACAGCCGTAAGGGACGACTTAATCCGCAACAACAACACCATCAACTGGATTCCCGAATCCATCGGCAAGGGACGTTTCGGCGACTGGCTTACCAACGTACAGGACTGGGCAATCTCCCGTAACCGTTACTGGGGCACCCCGCTTAACATCTGGGAATGTAACTGCGGTCATCAGGAATGCATCGGCAGCCGTGCAGAGCTGGCGGAAAGAAGCGGCAATCCCGAGGATGCCAAGGTAGAGCTTCACAGACCGTACATCGATGCCGTTACCATGAAGTGTCCGGAATGCGGCGGCGAAATGCACCGTGTACCCGAAGTTATCGACTGCTGGTTTGACTCCGGTGCGATGCCTTTTGCACAGCATCATTATCCGTTTGAAAATAAAGACATTTTTGAGAAGCAGTTCCCTGCCCAGTTTATTTCCGAGGCAGTTGACCAGACCAGAGGCTGGTTCTACTCCCTGCTTGCAGAGTCCACCATTCTGTTTAACAAGGCGCCTTACGAAAACGTTATCGTATTAGGCCATGTGCAGGATGAAAACGGACAGAAGATGAGCAAGAGCAAGGGCAATGCGGTGGATCCGTTCGATGCCCTGCAGACCTACGGCGCCGATGCTATCCGCTGGTATTTCTACATCAACTCCGCTCCCTGGCTGCCGAACCGTTTCCATGGCAAGGCTGTACAGGAAGGACAGCGTAAGTTTATGGGTACCCTGTGGAACACCTACGCATTCTTCGTTCTGTATGCGAACATTGACAACTTTGACGCATCCAAGTACACACTGGATTACAGCAAGCTTTCCATTATGGATAAATGGATTCTTTCCAAATTAAACTCCGTAGTGGGCGAAGTGGATGACGACCTCGGCAATTACAAAATTCCCGAAGCCGCAAGAGCCCTGCAGGAATTTGTGGATGATCTGAGCAACTGGTATGTAAGACGAAGCAGAGAGCGTTTCTGGGCAAAGGGCATGGAGCAGGATAAAATTAACGCTTACATGACATTGTACACCTGCCTGGTTACCTTCTGTAAGGCAGCCGCTCCCATGATTCCGTTCATGACCGAAGAAATCTACCAGAATCTGGTTCGCAGCGTGGACGCTTCCCAGCCGGAAAGCATTCATCTGTGCGACTTCCCGAAGGTAGAAGAAGAGCATGTTGACAAGAAGCTGGAAGCCGACATGGATATCGTATTAAAGGCAGTTGTGATGGGACGTGCGTGCAGAAACACCGCCAACATCAAGAACCGTCAGCCGGTTAACACCATGTTTGTCAAGGCAGAATACGAACTGACCGGTTTCTACAAGGACATCATTGCAGACGAACTGAATGTAAAGAAGGTAGTATTTACAAACGATGTGCGTGAATTTACTTCCTACACCTTCAAACCCCAGCTCCGTACTGTCGGACCCAAGTACGGCAAACAGCTCGGTGCCATCAAGAAGTATTTGGAAGAGCTGGACGGCAATGCCGCAATGGATACCTTGCAGAAGGACGGCACCCTGAAGTTTACGGCGGGAGACGTGGAAGTTTCTCTTACCGAAGAGGATCTTCTGATTGAAATGACCCAGAAAGAGGGCTATGTCACAGAAGCAGACAACAGCATGACCGTTGTACTTGATACCAATCTGACACCGGAATTAATCGAAGAAGGCTTTATTCTGGAATTAATCAGTAAAATCCAGACCATGAGAAAAGATGCCGGTTTTGAAGTAACAGACCATATCCGCGTAGCTTTTGCAGACAATGAGAAGATAGAAGAAATCGCACAGAAACACGAAAAAGAGATTGCCGGAAAGGTTCTGGCGGACGCTCTGAGTGTAAAAAATGAACTTTCTGTCGCAAAAGAGTGGAATGTTAACGGAGAAAATGTTAAAATTTCCGTTGAAAGAGTTTAACGAGGAGGAAATACAATGGTCAAAAATACGATGAAGTTCGACAAAGAATTGTTCAAGAGAAGCGTTTTGTATAACATCAAGACACTTTACAGAAAGACACTGGAGGAGGCAACTCCCCAGCAGGTTTTCCAGGCGGTATGCTATTCCGTAAAGGACCAGATTATCGACCACTGGATGGAAACCCAGAAAGAATACGACAAAGAAGACCCCAAGATGGTTTATTATCTTTCCATGGAGTTCTTAATGGGCCGTGCACTGGGCAACAACCTGATTAACTTACAGGCATACAAGGCTGTAAAAGAAGCTCTGGATGAGCTGGGACTGGACCTCAACGTGGTTGAGGACATGGAGCCCGATGCAGCGCTGGGTAACGGCGGTCTGGGTCGTCTGGCAGCCTGCTTCCTTGACTCTCTGGCAACTCTCGGTTATCCTGCATACGGCTGCGGCATCCGTTACCGTTACGGTATGTTCAAGCAGGAAATCAGAGACGGTTATCAGGTAGAAGTTCCTGACAACTGGCTGGAAAACGGCAATCCTTTTGAACTTCGTCGTCCCGAATATGCAAAGGTTGTAAAATTCGGCGGCTATGTAAATGTAAATACCGATGAAAAGGGAAGAAACCATTTCTTCCAGGAAGGTTATCAGTCCGTTAAGGCGGTTCCCTTCGACCTTCCCATCGTGGGCTACGGCAACGGCATCGTAAATACCCTGCGTATCTGGGATGCAGAGCCCATCGAGTGCTTCCAGCTCGATTCCTTCGACAAGGGCGATTACCAGAAGGCGGTTGAGCAGCAGAACCTTGCCAGAAACATTGTAGAAGTCCTTTACCCCAACGACAACCACTATGCAGGTAAAGAGCTCCGCTTAAAACAGCAGTACTTCTTTATTTCCGCATCCGTTCAGGAAGCTGTGGAAAAATATATGCGTAAGCATCAGGATATCCGCAAGTTCCATGAGAAGGTTACCTTCCAGCTTAACGATACCCATCCTACCGTAGCCATTCCCGAACTTATGAGAATTTTAATGGATGACTACGATTTAGAGTGGGTGGAAGCATGGGACGTTACCACCAAGACCTGCGCTTACACCAACCATACCATCATGGCAGAAGCTCTGGAAAAATGGCCTATCGAGCTGTTCTCCAGATTACTTCCCCGTATCTACCAGATTGTGGAGGAAATCAACCGCCGCTTCTTAGAGGAGGTTTCCAGACGTTATCCCGGCGACCAGGAAAAGGTACGCAAGATGGCGATTATTTACGACGGACAGGTACACATGGCAAGACTTGCCATCGTTGCCGGCTATTCCGTAAACGGTGTTGCAAGACTGCATACCGAAATCTTAAAGAACCAGGAATTAAAAGACTTCTACGAAATGATGCCCGAGAAGTTCAACAACAAGACAAACGGTATCACACAGAGAAGATTTTTACTGCATGCCAACCCGCTTTTGGCAGACTGGGTAACCGAGCACATCGGCGACGAATGGATTACCGACCTGCCTCAGATTTCCAAGATGAAGATTTATGCGGATGATGAAAAGGCACAGCAGGAATTCATGAACATCAAGTACCGCAACAAGGTTCGCCTGGCAGATTACATTTTGGAGCACAACGGCATTGTCGTTGACCCCCGTTCCATTTTCGACGTACAGGTTAAGCGTCTTCACGAGTACAAGAGACAGCTCCTTAACATCCTGCACGTAATGTACCTTTACAACGAATTAAAAGAACATCCCGATATGGAGTTCTATCCCCGTACCTTTATCTTCGGTGCAAAGGCAGCAGCAGGCTACCGCAACGCAAAGCTGACCATTAAGCTGATTAACTCCGTTGCAGATGTTATCAACAACGATGAGTCCTTAGGCGGCAAGCTGAAGGTGGTATTTATTGAAAACTACAGAGTTTCCAATGCAGAGATTATCTTTGCGGCATCCGATGTTTCCGAGCAGATTTCCACCGCAAGTAAGGAAGCATCCGGTACCGGCAACATGAAGTTCATGTTAAACGGTGCGCTGACCCTGGGTACCATGGACGGTGCAAACGTAGAAATTGTAGAAGAAGTCGGCAAGGAAAATGCCTTTATCTTCGGTCTTTCCGCAGATGAAGTTATCAACTACGAGAACTACGGCGGCTACAACCCCATGGAAATCTTCAACAACGACCAGGATATCAGAAAGGTGCTGATGCAGCTTATCAACGGCACTTATGCTCCCGAAGACCCCGAGCTGTTCCGTCCGCTTTACAACTCTCTGTTAAATACACAGAGCACCGCAAAGGCAGATACCTACTTTATCTTAAAGGACTTCAAGCCTTACGCAGAAGCACAGAAGAAGGTAGAAGCTGCTTACAGAGACGAAAAGGGCTGGGCAAAGAGCGCTATCTTAAACATGGCAAGCTCCGGCAAGTTTACTTCCGACAGAACCATCCAGCAGTATGTGGATGAAATCTGGCATCTTGACAAGGTGGTTATTCCCGAAAAGAAAGCAGCTCCCGCCAAGGCAGCAAAGACAAAATAATAGAAAGGAACAGGTTTCCATGATTGAATTAGTTAAGGGCGGTGCTTATTTAGTAAACGGTACCGATATTGTAGAAGATAATCAGGATGCTGCCGCTGCCATTGCGCAGAAGTGCGGCAAAACGGTTACCAAAGAAGAAGCCGGAAAAGAAACCATTGCTTACGGTATTCTGAAAAACCACAATACTTCCGGCAATATGGATAAATTAAAAATCAAGTTCGACAAGCTGACCAGCCATGATATTACCTTCGTCGGTATTATCCAGACGGCAAGAGCGTCAGGACTGGAAAAATTTCCCATTCCGTATGTGCTCACCAACTGTCACAACTCCCTGTGTGCGGTTGGGGGTACCATCAACGAGGATGACCATTTATTCGGTCTGACCTGTGCCAAGAAATACGGCGGTGTGTATGTACCCCCTCATCAGGCGGTTATTCACCAGTTTGCAAGAGAAATGCTTGCAGGCGGCGGCAGAATGATTTTAGGCTCCGACTCCCATACCAGATACGGTGCGTTGGGCACCATGGCAATGGGCGAAGGCGGTCCCGAACTGGTAAAGCAGCTTTTAAATCAGACCTATGATATCAACATGCCCGGTGTGGTAGGTGTTTATCTTACCGGCGAACCGGTAAAGGGTGTCGGTCCTCAGGACGTGGCGCTTGCCATTATCGGTGCGGTTTTCGCAAACGGCTATGTGAAGAATAAGGTAATGGAATTTGTAGGACCCGGTGTGGCATCCTTAAGCGCCGATTTCCGTATTGGCATCGATGTTATGACCACCGAGACCACCTGCTTATCTTCCATCTGGAAAACAGACGACAGAATTAAGGAATTTTACGATATTCACGGACGTTCCGAAGATTATAAGGAATTAAATCCCGGCGAAGTGGCATATTACGACGGCATGATTAAGATTGACTTAAGCACCATCCGTCCCATGATTGCCATGCCGTTCCATCCCAGCAACACCTACACCATTGAAGAGCTGAACGCCAACCTTTCCGACATCCTGCATGAAACGGAAGAGCGTGCCAAGGTAAGCTTAGACGGTGCGGTAGAGTTCTCCTTACAGGACAAGGTTCGTAACGGCAAGTTCTATGTGGACCAGGGTATTATTGCCGGCTGTGCGGGCGGCGGATTTGAAAACATCTGCGCAGCAGCCGATATCTTAAAGGGACGCTACATCGGTGCGGACGAGTTTACCTTAAGCGTATATCCCGCTTCCATGCCGGTATACATGGAACTCATCAGGAACGGCTGTGCGGCAACTATTCTGGAAACCGGTGCGGTTATGAAGACGGCATTCTGCGGTCCCTGCTTCGGCGCAGGCGATACACCCGCCAACAATGCTTTCAGTATCCGTCACTCTACCAGAAACTTCCCGAACCGTGAAGGCTCCAAGCTGCAGAGCGGTCAGATTGCTTCCGTTGCTCTTATGGACGCAAGGTCCATTGCCGCAACCGCAGCAAACAAGGGCGTGCTGACACCGGCTACCGAATTTGACGGTGATTTCAACCACTATCAGTATCATTTTGACAGCAAGATTTACGCAAACCGCGTATTTGACTCCAAGGGTGTAGCGGACCCTTCCGTAGACATCCACTTCGGACCCAATATCAAGGACTGGCCCGCTATGGGTGCGCTTCCCGAGAACCTGGTTCTGCAGGTTGTCAGCGAAATCCATGACCCGGTTACCACAACGGACGAGCTTATTCCTTCCGGTGAAACCTCTTCCTACCGTTCCAATCCTTTAGGACTGGCAGAGTTCACTTTAAGCCGTAAGGACCCGAAATATGTAGCCCGTGCCAAGGCTATCCAGAAGGCGGAAACAGAGAGAATGGCAGGCGGACATCCCTGCGAAGCGGTTCCAGCCGTAAAGGATATCATGCATACCGTAAAGGAAAAATACCCGGATGCCAACCACACCAACACCGGTTTCGGCTCCACCATTTTTGCCGTGAAACCCGGCGACGGTTCTGCCCGTGAGCAGGCAGCTTCCTGCCAGAAGGTACTGGGCGGCTGGGCAAACATTGCCAACGAGTACGCTACCAAGCGTTACCGTTCCAACCTGATTAACTGGGGTATGCTTCCTTTCCTGATTGAAAAGGGCGAGCTTCCTTTCAAGAACCTGGATTACCTTTTCATCCCCGGCATCAAGAAAGCCGTAGAGGAAAAAGCGGACACCATCACCGCATACAAGGTGGGCGGGGACGGACTGACACCGTTTACCATGACTCTCGGCGAACTGACCGATGAGGAGCGCCAGATTATCTTAAAGGGTTGTCTGATTAACTACAACCGCGTGTAAGCGGAAAGTAAAAAATCAAAACGAAAAGCAGGCGAATGTATATCATTCGCCTGCTTTTCGTTTTGATTAGTGTTCCGGCACTTCGACCTTGCTGTTAAAGGCATCTAAGAGCTGGGCAAGGAACACACCGGCAGCAAGGAAAAAGAGATTTATCATACATTCCCTTACGGAACCGGTAAATCCGGCCCAGGGAACGGTCATAACCGTAGCGGCAATTACCACACCGACGATGGCGTGGAAGGCAACGGAGTAATGTTTTTCAAAGAGCCGGTTTATAAATTTAGGCAGGAGAAGCATGGTAACCGCCGCCCCTAAAAGGCCGGGCAGGGCAACGGAAAACGACAGGTGTCCCAGACCGTCCACAAACGGTGTATACAATCCCAAAGGCATCAGCAGCGTGGAAAAGCTCATGCCGGGTGCAATGATACTCAATGCCAGACAGAAGCCGCAGAACACGAACCACCCAAAGGACGGGGAAATGGTAACGGATGCAGACTGCAGACCGAATAACAGGGCAAATACAAGCAGCATGGCGGTAACAAGAGAAATATAAGAGCCTTTGCTGCGTCCTTTCTGCCCGGCTTCCCGAAACAGGGACGGGAGCATGCCGCCAATCAGTCCCACAAACAGGCAGACGGAAGGGTTGGGATATTTTTCCAGCACATAGGAAAGCAGGTTGGCAATTCCCAAGAAGCCGATGATGCCGCCTAAAATAATGGGGAACAGTTTGGGCACATGGGTTTTGAAATTGCGGACGGGATTTGCTAATAGCTCCATGACGGGTTTGTATACGCCGAAAATGACACTCAGCACGCCGCCGGAAATCCCCGGGAGCACCGCTCCCAGCCCAATCAGGGCACCCTGACACATACGAAGGAAAAAAGATTTTGTTTTCATGAATGTAACCTTGCCTTTCTATCGATATTGTATATGAAGATAGAAAAAAAGTCATGTCATTTTCCTATTCTTAACGGAATATGAACAGGACGGCGGTGAAGCAAGGTGTAAAATCTTAAATATATAAAAACATAAAATAAACCTTGCATAGTCTATAACTTTACGATATACTACATCCATAAGCAGATACTTCTTTTTTCTGATTTTCTTTTGCCGGCGCTCGCCGGTGTCTAAAAATTCAAGAATTCCTGCTTAGAACCCAAGAACAACAAAATAATCTAAGGAGGAAAATGTGATTAGAGAACTGAAGATTGCAGTAAGTGCTTCCGGGAAAGAAGCGCAGTACGATGAACATGCCAAGAACATCGCAGGGCAGAAGTTCATCATAGCCAACATTCTGGCAAAATCCGTGGAAGCTTTCCGGGGAATGAAACCGAAGGATATTATTCCTTATATTGAAGGGGAACCCTACATCAGCAAGGTGCCGGTGGAGCCGGGACTTACCAATGCTACCCGGGAGGAAAACGGGCAGCGTGTGGTCGGATTAAACACGGAAAATCAGGAAATCAACGAAGGGCTTGTACGATTTGATGTAATCTGTTATGTGCGGCTGCCGGAGCGGGAGGGAGAAAAGGTACCCAACGGTGAAAAGAAGCCGCTGACCCAGATAATCATCAATCTGGAGATGCAGAAGGACCAGCCCAGGGAATACCAGATCTTAAATCGGGCTGTTTTTTATGTGAGCCGGCAGATTTCCGCCCAGAAGGAGAGGGACTTTACGGGCTCCCATTACGACGATATCAAGAGCGTGTACTCTATCTGGATTTGCATGAATATGGAGGAAAACAGCATGAGCCATATTCATCTGACCAAAGAGGATATGATGGGAAGCCAGCCGTGGAGGGGAGGACTGGACCTGTTCCATATCATTATGATTGGGATTGGAAAAGACCTGCCCGGACAGGAAGAAAACTATGAACTGCACCGGTTTTTGGGAACCATATTTTCCCAGAAGCTTGCGGTGGAAGAAAAGTTACATATAATGAAAACAGAGTATGATATATCTGAGGAAGAGGATTTCAGAAAGGATGTGAACGAGATGTGCAACTTAGGTGAAGGGATTATGGAAGAGGGCATTGCCATTGGAATGGAAAAAGGGCGTGAAGAAGGAATTACCTTTGGAGAAAACAAGGGGCGTGCGGAAGCACAGGCTGAGCTTATCCGGAACATGCACAAAAACGGCTTCACAGCAGAGCAGATAGCGGCGGCTATCGATAAGGATATAGAGGAAGTCAAAGATATTCTTGAAAATAAGAAAATGTAAAATTTATTCTGGAAAGTAAGGAATAAGTAAAGGGTATTCTTGAAAACAAGGAATAAGTAAGGGTGAGTTTGCCCGGAACGGGCGTCAGCCCTAAAGTAAATCCCATATTTGCCGATATTGTATTACAGATGCGTAACTGCAGTGCGCATCTATTATACATATGGTCGCCACGGATGGTATCAGAAAGGAAAAGGAAGCCCTTATGATATCATTTTTGTTTTTATGGGACAAGGAAGGAAAATAGGAGCAAGGGACCGCCGGCCTTAATGGCAGAAGGGGGCAAACTTGAAGATAAGTTCCAGTAATATGATAATGCAGTCGTCACGGAGATACACTTCCTCGTGGAGTGTGACGCAGCGTTTTCAGTTTAACAAAGGTCTGCAGGATGCAGGCACAAAAGAAATGAAGGAATGGGAGGAACCGGAAGCTTCCCAGACCTACGACAGTTTGAAAAATTATTTTGGCAACCTGCGGATAACGCATCTGGAGGTGCGGCAGGACACCAGCTCGGTGTTTGAGCAGTTCAGGCAGCAGACAATCCGTTCTATTTTTGCCATGCTTTTCGGCGAAGAAAAAGCGAAAGAAATATTTGAAGACAGGGAGATTTCGGCAAAACAGACGGAAGTACCGTCTCAGACGCTGCAGACAGGAACCTTGCAAAGCACCGGCATGATAACTTACCGGGTAGAGCAGCAGTATGCAGAACAGGAAAGCACGTATTTTTCCACAAACGGAATTGTGCGCACGGCTGACGGCAGGGAAATCAATATCCGTGTGGATGTAGGCATGTCCCGGAGCTTTCAGGCGGCTTTCAGCAAAGAAATGACCGTGGATACCTGCGACCCGCTTATCTTGAATTTTGACGGCAACGCAGCAGAGCTTACCGACCAGAAATTTTATTTTGACCTGGATTGCGACGGTAAAAAAGAACTGATTTCCGGTCTGGGAAGCGGAAGCGGCTATCTGGCGCTGGATAAAAACGGGGACGGAGTTATCGG
Source organism: Bacteroidaceae bacterium (assembly GCA_963639875.1). GTDB lineage: Bacteria > Bacillota > Clostridia > Lachnospirales > Lachnospiraceae > Acetatifactor. The sequence continues at coordinate 20,321 of CAVHWP010000009.1, read as the reverse complement.
TGACGGCAGTGAACTCTTCGGACCGGGCAGCGGCAACGGTTTTGAGGAGCTGGCAGCCTATGACGAAGACGGCAACGGCTGGATTGACGAAAATGATGCGATTTTTAATTCCCTGAAAATCTGGTGCAAGGATGAAAACGGCAATGACAGACTTTACAGCCTTGCGGAAAAAGGTGTGGGAGCCATCTGTCTGCAAAATGTTTCCACGGATTTTTCCTTAAAGAATGCAAAAAATGAAACCAACGGCATAATCCGGAACACCGGTATCTTTTTGTACGAAAACGGCGCAGCGGGCACAATCCAGCATGTGGATATGGCAAAGCATCTGGACAAGGCACAGTAAACCATTGCAAAACGACAGGTTAAAACAAAATAAGTGATAAAAACAAAACGACGGAAAAGAACGGGTAAAAGAATTTTTATTTTTGCACGTTCTTTTTCTTTTGCATAAATCCCCGACATCAGGCAAGACTATGCATACAGAAGTTATATCTGAACCATATGGAAAAGAAGGTCCTGTGAAAATCCTATGGAATGATAAAAATAAATAAGGAAAGGATGCATAGCAAAATGAGAAGGGATAATGGAAATAAAAGAGGCAGAAGTGCTGCTAAAAAAGAGAAAATTATCATGATTGCTTCTTCGGCATTTGTACTGATGGCGCTGACCATGACCGGCGTTTATGTGAAAAATAACAACAGTGAGCAGAAAAACGACGGCTACCAGATTAATTTTGACCAGTTGGAAAACCAGGTGAAGGACGAGCTGGGCAATACCGGCAATCAGATGCAGGAGCAGCTTCAGAATTTAAGCACCCCCATTGCCAGGGAGGATGATTTGGATTATACGCCGATGGAAGAGGTGGGTTCCGGTGACGTGGAAATTCCGGGACTTACGGGAGATACCGCAAACAGCGGCGGCAAAACGGCACATGCAGGAGAAGAGGAACCTGCTCCTAATCTGGTGGATGAGGCAGAGGAAACCGGGATGACTTCCGAAGTGGAGAAAGAAAATGACCTTGCCGATGCGGGCGAAGAGGTAACCAGCGGTTCCCATGTGAAGAAACAGGAAATTTCCTGGCAGGCGGGCGATTATTTTGTATGGCCGGTAAACGGCAATGTGCTGATACCTTACAGCATGGATAAAACCGTTTATTTTGCTACTCTGGACCAGTATAAATACAGCAGAGCCATGGTGCTTGCAGCAGAAGAAGGAACCACCATATATGCATCCGCTTCCGGTACTGTGGAGTCTGTTTATACGGATGCGGAAATCGGAAATGCCGTAAAATTAAATATCGGCGGCGGATATGAAGTGGTATATGGGCAGTTGAAGGATATTCAGGTGAAAGAAGGCGGTTATGTGGAAAAAGGCAGCGTCATCGGCACAGTGGCGGCGCCTACGAAATATTACAGTGCGGAAGGCGCCAACATTTATTGTGAACTTCTGCATGACGGCGCAGCGGTTGACCCTATGGGGGCACTGCAATAATGCTTTATATCACAGGCGGAAAAATACTGACCATGGCGGGCAGGGTGTATGAAAACGGAACCATAGGCATCCAGAATGGAAAAATTGCGGAAATCAAGGAAGGTTCCATTCACAATACAGGCTGCAACTGCCAGAAAAATATTATCAATGTAGACGGAGCCTGGGTCATGCCCGGGCTCATAGAGGCGCACTGCCATGTGGGCATCAGCGAGGAGAAAAAGGGCATGGAAGGGGATGACTGCAACGAAAATGTCAACCCCATTACCCCCTACCTCCGGGCGATTGATGCCATCAACACCATGGATGCCGGATTTTCGGATGCCGTGAGGGCGGGCATTACTTCTGCCATGATTGGACCGGGAAGCTCCAACGTGGTGGGCGGGCAGTTTGCGTTCTTAAAGCTCTTCGGACGCTGTATCGATGATTTGATTGTAAAGGCACCGGCAGCCATGAAGGTTGCGTTCGGCGAAAATCCAAAGGTCAATTATTCCGGAATGGGAAAGAGCCCGTCAACCAGAATGGCGATTGCGGGCATGCTCAGGGAAGAACTTTTTCATGCGAGAGAGTACCTGAAAAAGAAAAAAGAGAACAAGAATTTTGAACCGGATTTCCGGATGGAACCGTGGGAGGCTGTGTTCAGCGGCGAAATTCCCCTGAAAGCACATGTGCACCGGGTGGATGATATTTTTACGGCGGTGCGTATTGCCAAGGAGTTCGGACTCCGCATGACGCTGGACCACTGCAGCGAGGGACATCTGGTGGCGGACCGGCTGGCACAGGAAGGTTTTCCTGCCATCGTGGGACCGGATTTATCCAGCCGCAGCAAAATCGAAGTGCAGAATGTGGCATTCAAAACCGTAGGTATTTTGCAGAAAGCGGGAATGCTGACAGCAATTACCACGGACCATCCTGTATCGCTTATCCAGTCCCTGCCCATTTGCGCCGGTATGGCGGTTAAGGCGGGACTTCCCATGGAGGAAGGCTTAAAAGCCATTACCATTAACCCGGCAAAAATCTGCGGTGTGGCAGACCGGGTAGGCAGTCTTGAGGTGGGAAAGGATGCGGACATTGCGGTTTTTACCGGCAATCCCATGGAAGTTTTCACCAGGACACTTTATACCATTATTGACGGCAGGATTGTGTACGATGCCGGAAAAGACGAAGGTGAGAAAGCATAAACCGCACTTTACCGGGCATTTTTTTCATGGTAAAATAAGCAGGGTGATGAGATTGCGGAAAAAGTGGAAGCAAATAACGGCACTGCTGCTTGCGATGGTTTTGCTAAGCGGCTGTGGTTTGGAAAATAAAGTGAATAATGATGCGGCGGGAAATGATGCCGGAACCAACGGTACTTCGACGGGTGCACCAGCCGATGGAAACAGTTCCGCAGTAGCCGGGTTTTCCGTTGCCTACGAATTGCCCGATATGCAGCCTGGTGTGCTGGTTTCCCGCAGCGGCTATCCGGAGAATGGCAGGAAAACGGTGATTTTCCGGGGCAAAAAGCTTCCCGGACACTATGAAATTATAGACAGGACAGAAAAAACGGTAATTTTTACCGGAGATTTGCAGGATGTTGTATACAACGCCCTGACAGAAGAATATAATGGCTATGGAGATTTTTCGGAGCTTACAACGGAGGGCGAATATGAAATCCGTTGCGACTATATCGGGTATTCCTATCCGTTTACCATCGAAAAGGACGGTCTTTCCGGAAAACTGGCAGAGGGGATAAACGAATTAAAGGGTCCGGAAGCTCTTGCGGACGATGAAATAGAAGAAGCATGCAGAACAGTTTCCCTTCTGCTGCTTTCTTATGAACTGTACGGCGGCGTTTACACACAGGATGCGGATACGGAGGAGGCATTTTTTGCCGTACTTCGTACTTACATAGAATGGCTGTACGGAAAGCTGGACAATTCCGATTATGAGGAAACGGCATGGATTTCCGCAGTGCTTGCCAAGTTCAGTTACAGTTATCAGAAAAAGGACAGCAATTATGCCACGTCCTGCCTGCAGGCGGCTGACAAAGCCTGGAAAACGGTGAGTCAGGAGGATGATACCCCGCCGGAACTGCTTTTTTATGCAGCGGGCGAGCTGTACCGGGCAACCGGGCAGAAAAAATATTCCAAAGTGCAGGAAGAAGCAGCGGAACGGCTGCCGGAAACCGTGGATAACGGTGCCCAGACATTCGGAACCTTTACCTATGCTTCCACGAAACGGAAAATAGATGTGGAGCTTTGCGGCAAACTACTGATGGTGCTGTTGAACCGGGCGGAGGAAATTGCCGCCTGCGCCAAGGATATGCCATACGGCATCGGCAGCAGCATTACCACCGAGGAACAGATGCAGGTCTGGTGGGAGGGTGTTCTCATTGCTTCCTGCAATTATGTGATTACCAACAATGAGTACGGCACGCTTACGGAAAATTACGCCCGGTATTTTGAGGGCATCAATGAGGAAGCGGAAAGCCTCTTATACCGGACCGATGAAGAAACAGCGGCATATCTTTTGCTCCTCAGCGAAATGGCGAGCAGGGAATTATAATATAAAACAAGTAAAAGTATGAGCATAGAAGCTTGTTAGGCAGGATATGCGGACACAAGAATGAAGAAAATCATAGGAAAGGCAAGGACGGAAGGATGAATATTGTAGTTTTGGCAGGCGGAATCAGCACAGAAAGAGATGTGTCGTTAATTTCCGGTCAGAAAATTTATCAGGCAATCAAAGGAAACGGACACCATGCGGTGCTTTTGGATGTTTTCTTAGGCTATGAGGGCGATATTTCCCATATTTTTGAAGAGGACATCAACTGGGAAGCACAGGTAAGCGGTATCAAGGAAACCAATCCCGATATTGAAAAGGTAAAAGCCTTGCGTCCCGACTGGGAGAAGAACTTCTTCGGCCCCAATGTCATTGCCATCTGCCAGAAAGCGGATGTGGTATTTATGGCGCTGCACGGCGAAAACGGCGAAAACGGTAAAATCCAGGCATGCTTCGATTTAATGGGCATTACCTATACTGGCACGGATTACGTTTCCTCCGCCCTCAGCATGGATAAGGGACTGACCAAGGATATTTTCCGGCAGTACGGCGTTCCCACCCCGCAGGGTTTCCGCTTAAAGAAAGGGGAAAAAGAACCGGAAGAAGTTACGTTCCCCTGCATCGTAAAGGCTTGCTGCGGCGGCTCCAGCGTGGGCGTCAGCATTGCAGGAAATGAAGAAGAATATGAGGCGGCTAAGGCAGAAGCATTCAAATACGATAAGGAAGCCGTTGTGGAGCAGTACATAAAGGGCAGGGAATTTTCCATAGGTCTGCTGGAGGGAAAGGCGCTTCCCATTATTGAAATTGCACCGAAACAGGGATTTTATGATTATAAGAATAAATATCAGGCAGGCAGCACCGTGGAAACCTGCCCGGCAGAGCTGACACCGGAACAGACCAGGCAGATGCAGGCTTATGCGGAAAAAGGGTTTGCGGCGCTCCGCCTGAAAAACTACGCCCGTCTGGACTTTATGATGGGAGAAAACGGCGATATGTACTGCCTGGAAGCCAATACCCTTCCGGGAATGACACCTACGTCGCTTTTGCCTCAGGAAGCGGCTGCCATCGGTATTAATTATGAACAGCTTTGCGAGAAGCTGATTGCGATTTCCTTAAAGAAATAGGAAAAGAGAGGAAGCTATTATGAAAAATCTGACCTTGGAGAATATTGCCAGAGCCTGCAGCAGCGAACTGAAAAATGCAGGAGGAAACGAAACAAGGGAAATTACCTGCGCGGTCATCGACTCCCGGAAAATAGAGGAGGGCGGTCTTTTCTTTGCTACCAAGGGAGAAAAGGTGGACGGACACCGTTTCATCGGTCAGGTATTTGAAAAAGGAGCGGCATGTGTGGTTACCTGCATGACACCGGAAGAGGTGGAAGCGGCTTACGGGGTTCCGGCAGACGTCTGGGGACCGTACATATTGGTGGATGACTCTTTGCGTGCGCTGCGCAAGGTGGCTTCTTTTTACCGCAACGGTCTGACTATCCCCGTGGTAGGCATTACCGGCAGTGTGGGTAAGACCAGCACCAAGGAATTTATCGCGGGTGTGCTTTCCGAAAAGTACTGCGTTCTGAAGACAGAGGGCAACTTTAACAACGAAATCGGATTGCCGCTGACATTGCTCCGCATTCAGGAAGAACATGAAGTGGCTGTTGTAGAAATGGGTATCAGTGATTTCGGAGAAATGAGCCGCTTAGGCGAAATGGCAAAGCCTGACATTTGTGTCATTACAAATATCGGACAGTGCCACTTGGAAAATCTTCACAACAGGGAAGGTATTTTCCGCGCCAAGACAGAGATTTTCCATTACATGAAGGACGGCGGTGAAGTCTGTCTGAACGGTGAGGATGATCTGTTGGCGGCTGTTACGGAAGTGAACGGCAAAAAAGTGCATCATTTTGGCATTTCCGACCAGGAAGGTTTTGAAGTATACGCAACGGATATTGAAAGTCTGGGACTGCTCGGCAGCAAGGCAATTTTACATACACCGGAAGGAAGCTGCCCGATTGAAATTTCCCTTCCCGGCATTCACATGGTAATCAATGCTACGGCGGCGGCGCTTGTCGGCAGACTGTTGGGACTTTCTTTAGAGGAAATTCATGCGGGCATTCACAATGTTACTCCGGTGGGCGGCAGAAGCAATCTGATTAAAACGAAGGATAAGCTTGTGATTGATGACTGCTACAACGCCAATCCGGTTTCCATGAAAGCGGCGATTGATTTGCTGGCAACGGCAACGGACCGCAAGGTAGCCATCTTAGGAGATATGTTTGAATTGGGAGAAAAGGAAGACAGTCTCCATGCGGAAGTGGGAGCTTATGCGGTGGAACAGGGCATTGATGCCGTTTACTGTGTAGGCACGCTGTCAAAAGCCATGTATGATGCGGCGCTGGAAGCTTACGACGGTTCACAGGATGTGCGGTATTTTGCAGATAGGGACGAACTGATGGAAAGCCTCCCGGATTTGTTGGCACCGAACGATACCATACTGGTTAAGGCATCCCACGGAATGGGATTTGCCAAAGTCGTGGAAGCATTGACCAAGGAAGAATAAGACAACAAGAGCGGAAAATGGAATTTTCATTTCCCGCTCCTTTTTTGTTTAATCTGTTTTCTGTTTTTCTACGTCATATACTTTCTTGGCATAAATAAGGGTAGCCACCGTGGCGCAAAGCAGGTAAATCAGCATCATAACAGTTGCCGTATTGCCATTTAAGAAAATGGAAGTAACGACGGTAAGAATGCCGGCGGCAATCATGGTAATGGCGCCGAAACGGTTGCTTTTCCGCCAGGTGGTATCGTTATACATACTATAAGAAATACGCACACCCAAAAGATAGTTTTTCCGGGTCTTGGGCATGAAATTTCCCAGAACAATGAAGATGCCGCCCAGTATGATACAGGAAACTTTGGCAATATCGACAGAGGCAACGGTGCTGTCTGTGACGGCTGTCTGATAGGAACCGTACAGGATAAATGCCTGCATGACGGTATACATCACTGCCATGGATAAGCCGACAATCGGCAGGAACTTTGCGTTGGACTGTGTTTCTGCCCGCTCTTTGTCGGATTTTGCCCGGTCTGCCTTTTTTTCAAAGTGCCGGGTAAGAAGATGCCAGAACAGAGTGATTGCTAAAATCAATAAGGGGAAAATATAGCTTTCATATTTGCTTCCCCACCGGTCGATTTCTCCTGCCAGATTTGAATGCATGGGAATGGTATCGGGCATAAACTGTAAGGCAACGGCGGTAAAAAGCAAAGGAATAAAAGATACAATCCACATCAGTTTTTTCATTTTCGACTCCCTCCAAACTGTTCAATCCATAAAATCAATTCATCCAGTACCGTGGTATTGAGTTCATAATAAATAAAATTTTTGCTCTTATATTCCATAATTAAATCGGCGCCTTTTAGAAGCTTTAAGTGGTAAGACAGGGCAGCCGGTGTCACAGAAAGCCTTTCGGCAATTTCCCCGGCGTTCAGCCTGCCGTCCTTTAACATCACCAGAATATCCCGCCGCTGTTTATCGGCAAGGACCTTAAAAATATTGTTTTCACTCATACAACTGTGCTCCCGGAATGCTTGTTATAAGTAAAAGAAAGTAATATGCTATTTCAAAAATATTTTAAACAGCTTTTTCTTTAGTATAACAAATGAGGAGAAAGTGTCAATAACTATTTCAAAATATTTTTAATTAGTCACACAAATGATATGAATAATCAGCAACTGAAGGGATAAATCCTGAAAATTTTACATATACTTGAAAATGCCTGCGGATTGTGATAAATTATGTGTAGGCATAAACGATGCGAGTTCCATCAGGGACACGCAAAAAGCCCCGGAGATTGCGGCTCTGGGGCTTTTTTATTCCCTGTTACGGTGGGCTTAAGACCGGGGCTTATTACCGGCGACTTTGCCTATCTAACCACTTGCTGATAATGTTGGCAACAATACCAGCCATGATAGACAAAATAAACGATGCGAGAATTTCCATTTGGGCACCCCCTCTCTGTTGCCAGTTTTGGGGCGGTAACCCGGTTATTATAGCATATATACGCCTTAAACACAACGATATTACGACACATCATATTCTTTTATTTTGAATACTTTATAAATAAAAAATTAATATACATAATCTATTTGACAAGTGTCTGATTTCGGACTATAATGCATAACAGTCCGCTTTCGGACACTTGTTGATTTTATAGAACAGACAGCGTGCTATAGGACCGGCAGTGCATTTACAGGACAGTCGGTGCACTTATAGGGCATGTAGCGTGCTTATATGACCGGTAGTGTGCACCGTGGGAAAGGAATGAAACAGAATATGGATATAATGGATTTTATACGGCAGATTGCGCAGCTTGAAAAAGAGCAGGATGCCGTTTACCGCAGCGTTGCGGCAAAATACGGGCTGTCGGACAGCGCCATGTGGATATTGTATATGATAACGGATACGGAGGAACCCTGCACGCAGCAGGATTTGTGCCATCAGAGCTGTTTCCCCAAGCAGACCATAAATTCCGCAGTGAACCGGCTGGTACAAGAAGGATATGCGGTGCTGGAAACCATTCCGGGAACGAGAAACCAGAAGAAGGTTTTATTGACGAAGGAAGGAAAAGCGCTGGCAGAAAGAACGGTAAACTGCCTGCGGGAGGCGGAGAAAAAAGCTTACGGAAAGCTTACGGCAAAAGAGCGGGAAGCATTCCTTACGGCAACGCAGAAGATAACGGAAAGCCTGCGGGAAGAAACACAGAAACTATAGAAATAAAGCCCAAAATAACAGCAAACCCTGACAAGGCAAACTGCCTGCAGGATACAGATAACAGAAAGGAAAAAACTATGAAAATTCAACTCTCGGACCATTTTACCTATGGCCGGTTAATACGATTTACCCTGCCCTCTATTTTTATGATGATATTCACCTCCATCTACGGCATGGTGGACGGTTTCTTTATTTCCAATTATGTGGGAAAAACGGCGTTTGCCTCCGTGAACCTCATCATTCCCTATCTGCAGATTTTAGGCGGTGTGGGTGCCATGCTGGGTGTGGGCGGCAGTGCACTGGTAGCGAAAACCCTGGGAGAAGGCAATGTGACACAGGCGCACCGGTATTTCACCATGATGATGTACCTGATGCTGGGAACCAGTATTTTCTTTACGGCATTCGGTATTCTTGCCCTGCGTCCGGTGGCATATCTGTTTGGGGCGGATGAGTCCATGATTGGCATCTGCATGACCTATGGTACAGTCTGCCTGATTTTTAACACAGCGCTTCAGGCACAGTACACCTTCCAGAGTTACATGGTGGTAGCGGAAAAACCGAAGCTGGCGTTGGGCGTGATTGTGCTGGCGGGATGTATCAACATGGTACTTGACTATGTGTTTATGGCTGCTTTTCAGATGGGAGTTGCCGGAGCGGCGCTGGCAACCGGCCTCAGTCAGTGTGTGGCGGGTGTTGTGCCTTTCCTCTGGTTTTTAAGTAAAAAGAATACTTCTGCGCTGCGGTTTACCAGAACGAAATTTGAAATTTCCCCCATGGTAAAAGCCTGCATCAACGGTTCTTCGGAAATGCTCACCAGCATCTCCGCATCCATCACCGGCATTTTATATAATTTCCAGCTGATGCGGCATGCCGGCCAGGACGGCGTGGCGGCTTACGGTGTCGTGATGTATGCATCCTTTATTTTCATTGGTATTTACATGGGATATTCTTCGGGAAGCTCCCCGATTATGGGATACCATTACGGCGCGGGAAATCATAAAGAAATGAAAAATGTCCTGAAAAAGAGCATAACCATGCTGGCCATAGCGGGCGTGGTACTTAGCTGCACGGCGGTGCTGCTGGCACGTCCCATTGCATCCATCTTCGTGGGATACGATGCAGCGCTTCTGACCATGACAACGAGAGCCTTCCGCATCTGCACCATTCCTTTTCTGGTAATGTGGTTGAATATGTATGCGTCTTCCTTCTTTACGGCACTGAACGACGGCCCCGTTTCCGCAGCGATTTCCTTCCTGCGCGCACTGGTGCTGCCGGTCATCTGTATTTTGATACTGCCGGAAATCTGGCAGCTGGACGGCGTCTGGTTCTCCCTGGTAGTAAGCGAAATTCTGGGCGTGGGTGTGTCTCTGGCATTCCTGCTCGGCAAACGGAAAAAATATCACTATTAAAAAACGGAGAGGCTTATTTTGCCTCTCCGAAATATTTTTCTTTGTTCCGGAAATAGGTTTCTTCAATGACCGCTTTTACAGTGGTGCCTATCACTTTCTTTTCTTCCCGGGACATTTCGTTTAAGTAAATCGGCTTACCGTATTCAATGACTACGGTGGCCTTTTTTATTTTGGGGAAATGGTCTTCAAAGACGGCTGCCGAATTGACGATGGTCATGGGAATGATCGGCGCACCGGATTTCTCGGCAATCTTAAAGCTTCCCTCATGGAACGGCAGGAACGTATCGGCGGTTTTGTTGCGGGTGCCTTCCGGGAATATACAGATGGAAATGCCCGATTTCACCATTTCAATGGCCTGCAGGATGGTTTTTAAGCCTTCCTTTATGTTGTCACGGTCCAGGAATAAGCAGTGCAGGTATTTCATCCAGATGGAAAGCAGGGGAACCTTGAGCATTTCCTTTTTCGCCACATAGCCGGTAGGACGCGGTACCTTGGGATAGGTTAAAATAATGTCGTAAAAGCTGCGGTGGTTTCCCACATACAGTACGGCTTTATCCTTCGGTACGTTTTCCTCTCCGATGGCAATAACCTTGGTGCCGGAAAGAAACGCGACCACGCGGAACGCCCAGTTTACAATGGCAAGGGAACTGCGGGATTTCACATCCGGCTTCCACTTGCCGATAAGCCACTCGATAAAAAAGAGGGGAATGGAGCAGATTAAAAACAAAATAACGAAGGTTGCTACAATAATCAGTCGAAGCATGGAAAATCTCCTTTGTATGCGTAATCAATTTAGTTTACCATACAAAGGAGGGAAAGACAATTACTGAAATTCCACCGTTTTATCCCTATATTCCGTCTTGATGACAATATAGGGATAAGAAGGGGCGTCGGAGGTTTTTTCATCGGGAGAGGGGCCCAGCAGACAGGTGTCCACGCAAATGGCGTTCTCCGTCAGATACAGTTCGTTCACCGCAATGCTGTAACCGCCGGTAGGCTGCTCGCCGTAACCGACACACAGATACAGATAACTCTCATCGGTATATGTAAAACGGAAGGCGTCCTTTTTCCTCTCGGTAATGAGCCCCTTTAATTCATCCGGAAGAACCTCTTCCGAAAGTACCGTAAATTCCATATCCCGGAGTTTGGTGTTTTCACCGGTTCCCAGGCTGCAGCCGCAGAGCAGGAAAAGACCGGCAATAAGCAAAACGGCAGAGAACTTTAACAATCGCATAAAATTTCCTTTCTGATTCAGGATGTTATTAATAGTTATGAAAAAAAGGTATTCCATATGCGGAAAATATGATATTCTAAAAGATAAGACAACAGATACCAATCCCATGTCTTAATGAGAAGGCAGAGCGGATGAAGAAAGGAAAAAGCAGATGATTTTCATAAAAAATGCTTATGTGATAGACCCCGCCGGCGGCAGGGAAGAAAAAGCGGATATTCTGTTAAAAGACGGAAAAATTGTTAAAATCGGGCAGATAAAGGAAGAAGAACTGGCGGCGGAACCGGCTTCTCTCCGGGTGATTGATGCCGAGGGGCTTGTGGCGGCGCCGGGACTTGTGGATGTGCATTCCCATTTCCGTGACCCGGGCTTTACTTATAAAGAAGATATCGAAACCGGCGCGAAGGCGGCGGCAAAGGGCGGCTACACCACCGTGGTTCTGATGGCAAATACGAAGCCCTGCGTGGACAATGAGGAAACACTTCGTTACGTGATAGAAAAAGGAAAACAGACCGGCATCCATGTGTATACCTGCGCTACCGTGACAATGGGCATGCAGGGAAAAGAAATCGTGCCCATGGAAGAGCTGGCGCAAAAAGGCGCGGTGGGCTTTACCGATGACGGTGTGCCCATTTTATCGGAAGAAATTGTGGAAGAAGCCATGAAGCGGGCGGCGGCGCTTCAAATGCCGTTGAGTTTTCATGAGGAAAATCCCGCGTACATTGAGAACAACGGCGTGAATGCGGGAAAAGCGGCAGCCCATTACCACATCGGCGGTTCCAAGAGAGAAGCGGAGACAGACCTGGTGGGCAGGGATTTGGAGATTGCCTTAAAGACCGGCGCGGCGATTGACATCCAGCATATCAGCACAAAGGAAGCGGTGGAACTGGTGCGTCAGGCAAAGAAGCGCGGCAGCAATATCCATGCAGAAGCTACGCCCCATCATTTCACCCTGACGGAGGATGCGGTCATCACGTACGGCACACTTGCCAAGATGAACCCGCCCTTACGGGAAGAAAGTGACAGACGTGCCATAATAGAGGGATTAAAAGACGGCACCATTGACATGATTGCCACAGACCACGCTCCGCACAGCAAGGAAGAAAAAGAAAAGCCGATTACGGAGGCGCCCAGCGGCATCATCGGACTGGAAACGGCACTGCCGTTAAGCGTGACGGAACTGGTGGAAACAGGAGATATGACACTGATGTCGGTACTGGAAAAGCTGACCTGCAATCCGGCGGATTTATACCATCTTCCGGCAGGCAGACTTGCCGAGAACGGCCCGGCGGATATTGTGTTGTTTGACCCGAAGGAAGAGTATGTGATAGACGGTTTTGTTTCAAAATCAAAGAACAGCCCCTTCCTTGGCAGAAAAGTAAAAGGACAGGTTTATTACACCATTTGCGGGGGAAAGATAGTTTACAGTAAATGTGAGGAGGAACAATCATGACAAAGAAGAAAGTAACGGCAAAGGTGCTTTCCCAGAAAAAAATCGGCCCGGACATCTATGATTTATGGATGAGTACGGAGCTGGCAGAAACGGCGCGCCCCGGACAGTTTGTATGCGTATATCCCAAGGACAAAAGCGCACTGTTGGGCCGTCCCATCAGTATCTGCGAGGTCATTCCCACGGAAAATATGATGCGCCTGGTATACCGAAAAGTTGGAAAGGGAACCAGCGAGTTTGCCACCCTGAACACCGGGGATACCGTGGAACTGCTTGGAAATCTGGGAAACGGATTTCCGGCAGATTTGGCGAAAGGAAAAAAGGTATTCTTAATCGGCGGCGGCGTGGGCATTCCTCCCATGGTGCAGCTTGCCAAGACCATTCAGGGAGAAAAGCAGATTATTGTCGGCTACCGCAACAGTGAAACCTTTCTGGACAAGGATTTGGACAGAAGAGGGGATTTATACATTGCTACGGAGGACGGCAGTCTGGGCACCAAAGGAAATGTCATGGATGCCATCCGGGAAAACAAGCTTACCGCCGACATGATTTTTGCCTGCGGCCCCATGCCCATGCTTCGTGCCATTAAAAAGTATGCGGAAGAAGCAGGCATTCCCGCCTATATTTCCTTAGAGGAGCACATGGCATGCGGAATCGGCGCCTGCTTGGGCTGCGTGGTAAAGACTGCAAAGAAGGACCCGCATTCCCATGTGAACAACACCAGAATTTGTACGGAAGGCCCCGTATTTGAGGCACAGGAGGTGGAAATCTGATGAATACAAGTGTAAAAATTGCAGGTGTGGAATTTAAAAATCCCGTTATGACAGGCTCCGGTACCTTCGGCTCCGGTATGGAATACGGTGAATTTGTAGATTTGAATAAATTAGGCGCAGTGGTGACAAAGGGTGTGGCAAATGTGCCCTGGCCCGGCAACCCGACACCGCGAATTGCCGAGGTATACGGCGGTATGTTAAATGCCATCGGTCTGCAGAACCCGGGCATCGATGTCTTTATGGAAAGAGACATTCCGTTTTTACAGCAGTACGATACAAAAGTGATTGTGAACGTGTGCGGAAAATCCATTGCGGATTACGTGGAAGTGGTGGAAAAACTGGCGGACAAGCCCGTGGACATGCTGGAAATCAACGTTTCCTGCCCCAATGTTAAGGAAGGCGCCATTGCCTTCGGACAGAAGAAGGAAGCGCTGGAAGAGATTACCGCAGAAATTAAAAAACATGCGAAGCAGCCCATTATCATGAAGTTAAGTCCCAATGTAACGGACATCGGCGAGATGGCAAAAGCGGCGGAAGCAGCGGGTGCGGATGCCATTTCCCTGATAAATACCCTGACCGGCATGAAAATTGACATTCACCGGAGAAAATTTGCCCTTGCCAACAAAACGGGAGGTATGTCCGGCCCGGCAATCAAACCCATTGCCGTGCGGATGGTTTATCAGGCGGCGCATGCCGTAAACATTCCCATTATCGGTATGGGCGGTATCTGCAACGGTGAGGATGCCATTGAATTCATGATGGCGGGCGCAACGGCGGTCAGCGTGGGCGCAGCCAATTTCTTTGACCCGTATTCCACGGAAAAAGTCATTGCCGGTATCGAAGAATACATGACGAAATACGGTGTGGAAGACATCAACGAACTAATCGGCGTGGTGTCATAAAAGGCAGACAGGTTCCTTATGCACCGGAATATCGTGTGATAACAATTTAGCATATTTCCTTCGCTGCCTTCATATAGTACCTATAAGCAGTACTTGTATGGAGGTAGCGAAAGTGGAACTGATTAAGAAAAACATACATATGGACCGTATCAAATGCCAGAGTGCCGCGCAGGTCACTTTGGAAGAAGATATCAACGTTCCCGACAACAAGCCGGATGTGAGCGGGATAATTCTTCACAAGGCAGTGATACAGATAGAAGAAGTCAAACCTACAGAAGACCATGTAAGCGTCAGGGGAAGACTTCTTTTTTCGGTGCTTTACCAGACGAAGGACGAGGGGCAGATGCTGGTCAATATCGACGGCAAAATTCCGTTTGAAGAGCAGCTTTACATGGAAGGAGTGCAGGGAACGGATGCGGTAACGGTAAAGGCGTGCCTGGAAGATTTGACGGTGGGAGAAATCAATTCCCGGAAGCTTTCCGTGCAGGCGCTCTTTACCCTGAAAGCCTGTGTGGAGGAGCTGTACGACGAAGAAGCGCCGGTGGATTTGTTCTCGGAGGAAGAGGTCTGTCCGCTGGAATTCCGGAAAAGCAATGTAAATGCCGCGCAGATTGCCATTCAGAAAAACGATATCCTGCGGCTGAAAGAGGAAATTTCCATGCCCCAGAATTACCCCAATATTTTCCATATTCTGTGGGAGGATGTGGATTTGGATGGCGTTACCTTTAAGCCCATGGGCGAAAGTATTTCCGTGCAGGGCGATATCCATATTTTTGTTTTGTACGAAGGGGAGGGCGAAAATACCCCCATCCGCTTCTATGAAAACACCATTCCGTTTAACCAGAATTTAGAGTGCAGCGGCAGCCGGGACGACATGACGGGGCTGATTACCTTTGAAATCGGACAGAAAAATCTGGAGGTCAAACCGGATTTCGACGGTGAGGAAAGAATGCTTTCGCTGGAACTGGTGCTGGATGTGTCCATAAAGCTCTACGAAGAAGAAAACATCAGCATGGTTTCGGATGTGTACGGCGTTACAAGAGAAGTGGAATGTCTGGAAAAGGAAGCGACCTGCAAGCAGCTTCTCATGCGGATAGCCGGAAAGAGCAAGGTGTCCGACCGGCTGAAATTGGAGCATTCGGAGGAAAGGGTGCTGCAGGTTATCCACAGCCGGGGTGAGGTGGTTCTGGACCGCACCGCCATTACGGAAGAAGGCATTTTGGCGGAGGGCACCTTAAATGTGCAGGTGCTTTACATTACCGGGGACGATGCGGCGCCCTACCGCAGCGTGACGGGAGTCCTGCCGTTCAGTTATACGCTGGAGGTGCCGGATATCCGGCCGGAGGATGAGGTAAAGCTTCTGGCGGAAACAGGACCTCTGCAGGTGGTTATGGTGGACAGCGAGGAAATGGATGTGAAGGCGGTTCTGGACTTCCAGGCAATCTGCTTCCGCAAGCAGCCCGTTTCCCTCATAAACGATTTGAAAATAACGGATTTGGATACGGAAAAGGTAAACGATTTGCCCGGCATGGTGATTTACGTGGCGGGTGCGGAGGATAACCTGTGGAATATCGGTAAAAAATATTATGTGCCGGTGGATAAAATCAAAGAAGTCAATGAAATGAGCTCGGATGAAATTCATCCGGGGGATAAACTTCTTATTGTAAAGGGAATGTAAGAAAAAGCCTTGCCATTGCGGCAGGGCTTTTCTTCAAGTCATTGACGAAAAACACCAAATTGTATATAATTAAGTACAATTCCTGAAGAAAGGAAACCAAATGTGAAATGATGGACGATAGTATAGAGATGCAGGGTCACGCCAAGGTCAATCTCGGACTGGACGTGGTGGGCAGGCTGCCAAACGGTTACCATGAAGTGAAAATGGTGATGCAGACCGTGGGCGTGCACGATACCGTAACCTTGAGAAAAATACCGGAGGGCATCACGTTTTCCACGGAAAACGGCGAGATACCCTGTGACGATACCAATTTAGCTTACCGGGCGGCAAAGCTTTTCTTAGAGAGCACCGGTGTGAAAGGCGGTGTGGAGATACAGCTTACAAAACGCATTCCCGTGGCGGCGGGGCTTGCAGGCGGCAGTACGGATGCGGCAGCCGTCTTTAAGGGTATGAATACTTTGTATAAAACGGGGCTTACCGAAGAAGCCTTAAAGGAGCTTGGAGTGAAAATAGGAGCCGATGTTCCTTACTGCATCATGGGCGGTACGGCGCTGGCGGAAGGAATCGGTGAAAAACTGACGCCGCTTCCGGATGTACCGGAGGCAGCAGTGCTTTTAGCCAAGCCGGATTTGTTTGTTTCCACCAAAGAAGTTTACGGCAGGCTGCATTTATCGGAAAAAACGAAGCATCCTGATATAGACGGCATGGTGGACGCCATCCGGGCGGGAAGCCTGTCCGGGGTAACGGACAGAATGGGAAATGTGCTGCAGGACGTGACGGCGCCGTCCTACCCGGTTATCGGCAGACTGATAGAGCTGATGGAAGAAAACGGAGCGGTGAGAGCCATGATGAGCGGCAGCGGACCCACCGTTTTCGGGATATTTAAGGATAAAGAAGAAGCGGCACACTGCAAAGAGGTACTGGAGCGGAAGCAGGCAGAGGTGCAGTGGACAGAGAAAGGTTATCAGCCGGTAAAACAGATTTTTGTGACGGAATTTGTATCCGCATAAAGCATTACACGGCAGAATGAGAGGGCATATGCAGGAAAACCTACAGACAAATATGGATGAGTTTCTTCCATTAAGAGATGTGGTGTTCAATACATTACGACAGGGAATTTTAACAGGGGAGCTGAAGCCGGGTGAAAGACTGATGGAAATTCATCTGGCAAATAAGCTGGGCGTCAGCCGTACCCCCATAAGGGAGGCAATCCGCAAGCTGGAACTGGAAGGTCTGGTGACCATGATTCCCAGAAGAGGTGCGGAGGTGGCGCAGATTACCGAAAAGAGCCTAAAGGATGTGATGGAGGTAAGAAGGGCGCTGGACGCACTCAGTGTGGAGCTTGCCTGCGACCGCATTAACGACGAGGAGCTTGCGGCGCTGGGAAAGGCATGTGAGTCCTTTGAAAAGGCAGTTTCCACCGGGGACCCGAAAAAGATTGCCCAGGCAGACGTGGAGTTTCACAACATCATTGTGAAGGCTGCCGGCAACACCCGTCTGGTGCAGCTTATCAACAACTTATCGGAGCAGATGTACCGGTACCGTTTTGAGTACATCAAGGACGTCAGCACCCATGAACAGTTGATTGCGGAGCACCGGATTTTATCCGACTGCATCCGGAACAAGGATAAGGCAACGGCGGCGAAAACGGCAAAGCTTCACATTGACAATCAGGAAAATGCCATTATGCAGCAGCTGCATAAAGAGCAGGCGAAAAATACCGCGAATGCCTGAAAAGGTATAAAGAAAAGAAAGAGTGTCCATACTCTCTGTAACAGAACAGCGGAAAGTATCCGCTTATAGGAACAGAGAGGTCTTTCTATGGAAAAATGGATTTACAGAATAAAAAAAATAGGTTTGCTGCTGGCGGCATGTGCATTCTTCGGATTGTTTTATCCGGAGTTCTGCTTAAACGAGGATACCTGCCGGGTGGTCTGCGAGGACGGACAGACGGAGGAAGAAACGGAGTACGGCAGCGAGCTTTATTACCGGCTGCTTTCGGCAAAGCCGGAGGAAATAAAGGCAAAGAGCAGGCTCTGGGAGCTGTTGAAAAACTGGTTCTGAGCGTGTCTGCCAAAAAGTTGAGGACGGAGTTATGAACAATGACAGAATAGACAGGGAGTCACCCATCGGTGTGTTTGATTCCGGTATCGGCGGGCTGACCGTGGCAAGAGAAATCATGCGTCAGATTCCCAATGAAAAAATCGTATATTTCGGGGATACCGCAAGGGTGCCCTACGGCAATAAATCCAAGGAAACCGTAACCCGGTTTTCCAAGCAGATTGTACGTTTCTTAGAGACGCATCATGTGAAAACCATCGTGGTGGCGTGCAATACGGCAAGTGCTTATGCGCTGGATGAACTGGAAAAAGAATTCGACATTCCCATTATGGGCGTGGTAAAGCCCGGTGCCAAAGCCGCCGCCGATACCACCCGGAACGGGAAAATCGGTGTCATTGCCACGGAGGCAACCATCAATAGCCACATTTACGGCGAATACATAAAAGAGTTAAACCCCAGGGTGCAGATATGGGGCAAGGCGTGTCCGTTGTTTGTTCCTTTGGTGGAAGAAGGACTTCTGCAGGACCCGGTAACGGATGAAATCGCCAGAAGATACCTGACGGAGTTAATTGATTTGGACATTGATACCCTGATTTTGGGATGCACCCACTATCCCCTTATCCGCTCCACCATCGGACGCATTATGGGAGAAAAGGTAAATCTGGTAAATCCCGCTTATGAAACGGCAAGGGAATTAAAAGAGATGCTGGCGGAAAAAAATCTGCTTCGGGAAAACGCACCGGGGCTGGGCGACAACCAGTACCAGTTCTATGTGAGCGATACCACCGAGAAATTTATCCGGTTTGCCAATTCCATTATCAAATACGGTATCCTGTCTGCCAAGCAGGTGAACATTGAAGAGTATTAGAAAGCACCCGGCAGATAACAAAGCAGAAGGAAGGCAGAACAGTTGACAGAAGAAGTTTCTCTTACCATAAAGGGCGTGCAGTCTTTCGGAGAAGACCGTGACAGCCAGGAAACGAAGGCGGATGCCCGGTATTTTAAGAAAGGGGAAAGCCATTACCTTTTTTATGAAGAAGTGCAGGAAGGGATGGAGGAGCCCGTGAAAACAAGGGTGAAGCTGCACAAAAACGGCGTGGAGCTGGTACGCAGCGGCGCCATCAGCACCACCATGATTTTTGAAGAGCAGAAAAAACACCCTACCCAGTACCATACGCCTTACGGAAAAATGAATTTGGCGGTGGACACCCGTAAAATCAATGTGAAGGAAACGGATGAGGAAATCGAAATCCGTATCGAATATGCTCTGGAAGCGGAAGAAAAGCCGCTGGCGGAATGTTTTTTGCGGATGAAGATATCACAGAAAGCATAAAAATCTTTCAGGCATAAAGAACATAACAGATAAAAAAGAGGGTATGTACTGAAGTACATACCCTTTGTTTTTCAATCATTATTTAACAGGCTTTGCTCCTGCCTTTTCCTGTGCGGTTTCCAGAGCACGCTTGAAGAAGCCTTTCTTCTTTGCGGGTGCTGCGGGAAGCTTGCCGTGAAGTCCCTTTACGTCTAAGATGTAGATACCGCTGACGGTTGCCTTGACTTCCTTTTTCACAGGAATGCTGTCAAAAATCTTTTCATCGCTGACTAAGGAAAGAATCTGGGGACCGACTTTCGCTTTTACAATGGGAAGCTTGGAGTTGCGCATCAGCTTCGGCGTCTGCTCCATGACCATGGCGGGGAGTCCCGAGTCCTTCATTTTCATTCGTTTTTTATCTATGATAAGCATGGAAACGGTCTGCTTGTTCTGCTCTAAGAGAACCTGCTGCTCCGCCTGCTTTTTCTGTGCTTTCTTTCCAAGAAAATACAGTACAACCAGTATGGCGACAAGGACGCCGATAACAATAAGTGTGATAATCCAACCAGTACTCACCGGGAAACCTCCTAAAAATTACTTTGCAAGCAACATTGTAACATTGTTTTTGGGATAAGGCAATACGCATTTTTGCTTGAGTTTCCGTACTTTTATCCACACTCCTCTGCTTTCACAGGCTCTGCTATAA
>CAVHWP010000008.1:0-96538 GCA_963639875.1 Bacteroidaceae bacterium | reverse complement strand
TCCTTAATCAGTGGATTGGTTCCATAAACATAAATTTCTTCGTAATCCGTCAGACTATCCCTATCTGTATCTGCACATGTCGGATCTGTGCCATAATCAAATTCTGCCTTATTGTTCAACCCGTCGCTGTCCAAATCTTCTTGTGCATCACTGATACCATTTCCGTCTGTATCTGTTTTTAATGGGTCTGTCATGGTCAGGTAAATTTCCTGATAATCCGTTAACCCATCTCCATCTGTGTCTGGATTTTTATAATCCGTGCCGAATATTTTTTCCATACCATCGCTGATTCCATCGCCATCCGTGTCAAGTTCAAAGGAATCACCCTCATATGCAACGAATTTTGTTAATATGAAGTTTTCCGGTACGTCCTCTTCGCTTCCATCCTTCCCCATGAAACCAAATGATATGGTAGTTAATCCCGCAATATCCGCATTATACCCTGCATTTTTTATAACATAATGTGTTCCTTCATGCTTTTCTATAGATGCATTCCAAATTTGTGTAATTTCCCTTTCAAAATCAAATTCCAAAACCCAGTCTTCAAATTCTGTATCCAAATTATTCGTTATAAAAATCTCACTTGAGAAACCACTTCCATAATCGGTATTAAGCTGATAGCAAATTGTATAGGCAGTATCTTCTGCTTCTTTGCTTTCGCCCATCAGTTCATATTTTTCAGGAAATTTGTTGAACGGCATCTGTGACTGCAATCCAAATTCAACACTCTCACCCGGTTGAATGTTCTTAATGCCATTCGTATTTTTTATCAGATAACTGTTTTCACCCGATTCTGCAATTATTGCATTCCACACATTTTCAATTCCGCTTTCATATCGAAACAGTAATGCCCAGTTTTTTATTACTGTATTTCCTGTGTTTTCGATTTTCACCGTTGCGGTGTGACCGCTTTCCCACATATTTTGCAAAGAAAATGTAACTTTATATCTGTCTGTTTCATAAACAGTTTCCGTAGCATCATTTTCTGATACTTGTAGTAATATTTCCCCAGTATTTTCATTTTCCGCCTGCATTTCCCCTTGAATTGTTTGTTCTTCCATAGCAAAAGCCCCTACATTAACGGAAGATGCCAGGAAACTGCACACTAAAATCATTGTTCCCAACCTTTTTAATTTCATCTTGTACCCCTTTCTGAATCTTTACATATAATAGCCGTCTCTTTTCCCTGTTTGGTAGGTCTGAACATATGTACTTTACCATTCAGGTTTCGACATTATATGTCTTCGTCTGTTAACAGTTGTTTTCTTCGTCTGCTATTTTTTTTGCATTTAACTTAAAAAAGCGGATACTTTTTTCGAGTATCCGCTTAAATTTGTATTTATCGTATTTTTATACGCCACCGCGCATATGCTGTCTTGCCGCCAGTCTTGCCATGGCACGGGAAATATTCGCCTGGGACATGTGGAATTCCTGGATGCTCTGTTTCTGCCGCATGGCTTCCCTCGCTCTCTCCAGTGCTTCCGTTGCTCTCTTTTCGTCGATTTCCTCGGGCTTTTCGGCAAAGTCCACCAGGATAACCACCCGGTTGTCCAGAACCTGCACATGACCGATACCGGAAGCCGCCTCTATCCATTCGCCTTCTTCGGTTTCGATATTGAGGAAACCTTCCTGCAGGGCGATGACCGCATTCTCATGATGAGCCATAATTCCTATGGAGCCATCCACACCTGTCACAATGACCTGTCTGCATTTGCCATCATAAAAGATTTTATCTACGGCTATGACCTGTAAGTCAAAACTGCTCATCCTATCACCTTCCCTGATTTTCGTCCATCTGCTTTGCTTTCACAATGACGTCCTCGATGGTGCCGACGTTAAAGAAAGCCGCCTCGGGATATTCATCCATTTCGCCGTTGATGATTGCCCGGAAGCCGCGGATGGTATCCTTTAAGGACACATATTTACCGGGAATGCCGGTGAAGTTTTCCGCCACATGGAACGGCTGGGACAAGAACTTCTGTACCTTTCTGGCTCTGTAAACGGTAACCTTATCCTCTTCGGAAAGTTCTTCCATACCGAGGATGGCAATGATATCCTGCAGTTCGGAATACTTCTGTAAGATTTCCTGTACCGCACGGGCTGTCTTGTAGTGCTCCTCGCCTACAACATCCGCTTCCAGAATACGGGATGTGGACTCCAAGGGGTCTACTGCCGGGTAAATACCCTGTTCTACAATCTTTCTGGAAAGTACCGTGGTGGCATCCAGATGCGCGAATGTGGTGGCGGGCGCCGGATCCGTCAGGTCATCCGCGGGCACGTAAACCGCCTGCACGGAGGTTACAGAACCTTCCTTGGTGGAAGCGATACGCTCCTGCAGCTCACCTAATTCCGTTGCAAGCGTAGGCTGATAACCCACTGCGGAGGGCATACGTCCGAGCAGTGCGGATACTTCGGATCCCGCCTGTACAAAACGGAAAATATTGTCAATAAACAGAAGCACGTTCTGATGCTTCACGTCACGGAAATATTCCGCCATGGTAAGTCCGGTCTCGGCTACACGCATACGTGCTCCGGGGGGCTCGTTCATCTGTCCGAACACAAGCGCCGTCTTGTCAATAACACCGGATTCCTTCATTTCCGTCCAGAGGTCGTTGCCTTCACGGGAACGCTCTCCGACACCGGTAAAAATAGAGTAGCCACCGTGCTCGGTTGCGATATTGGTAATCAGCTCCTGGATAAGAACCGTCTTACCGACACCGGCACCGCCGAACAGACCGATTTTACCGCCCTTTGCATAGGGGGCTAAAAGGTCGATGACCTTGATGCCGGTCTCTAAGATTTCTACCGCAGGGCTCTGGTCTGCGAAAGCGGGGGGCTCTCTGTGAATGACCCATTTTTCCTCTGCGTCTAATTTTTCTCCCCCGTCTAAGGTATCACCGGTTACATTGAACAGACGTCCCAGTGTTTTTTCGCCCACCGGTACCTTTATGCCGCTGCCGGTAGCGGTGACTTCCATATCTCTGCAAAGTCCGTCGCTGGAGGAAAGCATGATGCATCTGACTGTATGATGTCCTACATGCTGTGCTACCTCCATAACACATTTTCTGCCGTTGTTATCCACTTCAAGTGCGTCTTTGATGTATGGAAGATTATCTGTTTCAAACTCTACGTCCACTACAGGTCCCAAAACCTGCACAATTCTTCCTTTATCCATTTGATTTCTTCCTTTTCTGTGCCTTTGCTCCGGCAATAACTTCCGTAATCTCCTGGGTAATGGCTGCCTGCCTTACCCGGTTGTAAGCAATGGACAGGGAACGCAGCATGGCTTTGGCATTGTCCGTTGCCGCTTCCATTGCCATCATTCTGTCGTTCTGCTCACACATATAAGATTCTACCAGTGCGCCGTATATATAACCTGTTACATAGTTCGGTACAAGGCTGTCAAGCACTGCCTCCGGTGAGGGCAGGTATTTCAGTGTTTCCCTGCCTTCGGCAGCCTGCGCTTCTTCCTTGTGGGGAAGAGGCAGAAGCTTTACCATTTCCGTTTCGCTTTCCAGTCCGTTTTTGCTCTTGGTATAAACCATGTAGAGCTCGTCCAGTCTGCCTTCGTTGTACCTGACAAGCATTTCCTCCGTAATCACTCTCGCCCTGTGAATGGAAGGATTCTGTGCCGTATAATGAAAATGATGGTGGATGTGGTAGCCTTTCTTTTCAAAGAAGGTACGTCCGATTTCGCCGATGACGAAAAGCTCGGCGTGGGAAACCGCTTCCAGCTCCTTCTGTACTCTCTTTTCCACATCCTGATTATAGGCACCTGCCAGTCCCTTGTCCGCCGTAACCACCAGATAACCCACCTTTTTTTTCTCTTCCGGGGTATCTGTGCCAAAGTACCGGGTATTCACATCCGGTATGTCCTTAAGGATTCTGGCGATGGACTCCTGTATGGCACGAAAATGCTCATCTGCGGCGTTCAGGGTCTTTTTTGCTTTTTTTAACTTGGCAGAAGATATCATATACATGGCATTGGTAATCTTCATGGTATCCTGAATGCTGTGCATTCTGGTCTGGATTTCCTTTGTACTTGCCATATTATCCTACCTTTCTTCCCTTTTTGCCTGATTTCCCGCTCCCTTTACTGTGCGGTACTGCTCTTTACTTCCTCCACTGCCGCAAGAATTCTCTCGCCCAGTTCATCCGTAAGAACCTTTCCTTCTTCCAGTTCCTTATAGATATCGGCATGCACCGCACGGATATCGTCGAGCATCTTCATCTGGAATCTCTTTACGTTATCCTTCGGAATGTCCATGAATTTCTTATGGGTGGCCGCATACAGGGTAATGACCTGTTCCGCCATGGAAAGAGGTCTTCCCAGGGGCTGCTTTAAGATTTCCATTAAGCCGTTGCCGTAAGCAAGCTGCTGCCTGGTGGACTCATCCAAATCGGAGCTGAACTGGGTAAACACTTCCATTTCCCTGAACTGTGCCAAATCGATACGGATGCTTCCGGCCGCCTTCTTCATAGCCTTTGTCTGCGCCGCACCGCCTACACGGGATACGGAAAGACCTACATTAACTGCAGGACGCTGACCGGAAAAGAACAGGGAACTCTCTAAGAATATCTGACCGTCCGTAATGGAGATGACGTTGGTCGGAATGTATGCGGACAAATCGCCCGCCTGAGTTTCGATAATGGGCAGTGCGGTAATGGAACCGCCGCCAGCTTCCTCGGTCAGTCTTGCGGAACGCTCTAAAAGTCTGGAATGCAGATAGAAAACATCACCGGGGTACGCTTCACGTCCGGGAGAACGCTCCAAAAGTAAGGAAAGGGCTCTGTATGCCACGGCGTGCTTGGACAAATCGTCGTATACAATCAGTACGTCTTTTCCCTTATACATAAAATACTCCGCCATGGAAGTTCCGGCATAAGGCGCTATATACTGCAGGGATGCGGGGTCCGATGCGGTTGCCGCTACCACAATGGTATAGGACATGGCATCGTGCGCCTCCAGGGTACGTGTCAGTTTGGCAATGGTGGATGCCTTCTGACCGATTGCCACGTATACACAGATAACATCCTTGCCCTTCTGGTTTAAGATGGCATCGGTGGCAATGCTGGTCTTACCGGTCTGACGGTCACCGATGATAAGTTCACGCTGTCCGCGTCCGATGGGGAACATGGAGTCAATGGCTAAAATACCGGTCTCCATGGGAACGGAAACGGAACGTCTGTCTACAATACCAGGTGCATCGTTTTCAATGGGACGGTAATCGCTGCTGACAATTTCGCCCTTGTCGTCAATGGGCTCGCCCAGTGCGTTGATAACTCTGCCGAGGAAGCCTTCGCCCACGGGTACGCCGGCTCTCTTGCCGCTGCGGATAACCCTTGTGCCTTCCTTCATGCCGCTGTCGCGTCCGAACAGAATACAGCCGATGTCGTCCCGGCGGATATCCTGTACCATACCCTTGACACCGGTATCAAAGATAACGATTTCGCCGTACATGGCATGTTCAATGCCTTTTATGGTTACGATGCCGTCACCAATCCAGGTAACCACACCCACTTCATGCTCAGCAGTATCAAATGCCGACTCGTCGATTTCGGTCTTAAGCAGGGTAATGATATCCTGCATGCTGTCCACACCGGCGGGTCCTTCCATCATTTTTCTGCCAATCTGCTGCAATCTGCCGCGCATACTCCAGTCATATTCATCACTGCCTATGCGGATGACAAAACCGCCCAACAGATTTTTGTCTTCTTTTAAGGATACCGTAAGGTCTTCCGTCCGGTACTTGTCCTGTAAGAAGCTCTTAATCTTTGCAAGCTGTTCCTCTGTGGGGGGTACTACATAAATAATCTCGGCAGAAAGGTTTCCGGCATGTTCTTTCTTCCATGTCTGTGTCATTTCTTTTCACCCATTTCTGCAATAAAATCATCATACAATTTGCTGCTGTCTTCTGCGGAAACCTGGTCGCCCACTACCTTGGATGCTACGGACACAACCAAATCCTTGATTTCGTCCTGCATCTCGCGCATAGATTTTTCTTTCTCCACTTTGATGGCTTCCTCTGCCTGCTGCATCTTTGCAGCGGCTTCTTCGTCTGCGTTCTTTAAAACACGCTCATATTCCGCATCTGCTTTTTTCTTTGCTTCTTCCATTATGCGGTCGGACTCTGCCTTGGCATTTGTCAGGGATGCTTCGTATTCCTGCTTCAATGCTTCCGCTTTATCCTGTGCCTCTTTTGCATCGTCAAACTGCTTCTGTACCGCATCCTGTCTCTGCTTTAAGATTTTGTTGACAGGCTTGAATAAAAACAGTCTCATGCAGATATAAAGAACCACGATATTCACAATGGTGAAGACCAGATTTATATCCAATCTAAGCATAATTCTTTCCTGCCTTCCCGTTTATTTCAAGAACATGATAATCAGAATCGCAATAACGAAACCGTAAATTGCGGTTGCTTCCGCAAGGGAACATCCCAAAATCAAAAGCTTGGAAATCTTACCGTCTGCTTCCGGCTGTCTTGCTACCGCTTCTGCAGCCTTACCTGTTGCCAGACCAATGCCGATGCCGGCTCCGATACCTGTGAAAACCGCTACAGCGGCACCAATTGCAATAAGTGTACTCATAATTTTTCTCCTTTTTGTCTTAAATTCTTGTTGGTTGCTCTCCGGCTTTTACGCCGTTTTTATTCCACTGCTTCTTTTATGAACAGGGAGGTCAGGAATACAAATACATATGCCTGAATAAATCCGTCGAATATATCAAAATACAAACTGAACGGAATGGGAATAATAACCGGTACCAGTGCCTTTAAAAGTTCCATGACTACGAAGGCACCCAAAACGTTACCGAAAAGTCGCATGCACAAAGACAGGGGGCGGATAAACAATTCCAGAATGTTAATCGGCGTTACGACCGCTACCGGCTGTGCAAAGCTCTTAAGCCATCCCTTTGTGCCTCTGGCACGTATATTGGCATACTGAATCAGAAGAATACTGAGGATACCCAGCGCTCCCGTTACATTCAGGTCCTTTGTGGGCGGCTTCATGCCCAGAAGTCCGATGATATTGGATAAACCGATGTACATCATGACGGTGACCAGATACGGAACGTAGCGTTCGCCTTCTTCTCCAATAATGCCTTTTACAATGTTCTGCAGTCCGGTAACAAACATTTCTATAACGACCTGTCTCTTGCCCG
The DNA here is from genome assembly GCA_963639875.1 of Bacteroidaceae bacterium. GTDB lineage: Bacteria > Bacillota > Clostridia > Lachnospirales > Lachnospiraceae > Acetatifactor. The sequence continues at coordinate 89,373 of CAVHWP010000008.1, read as the reverse complement.
GATTTTCCACTTTGAGATTTCGTGTCATGCAGAATGCAAAGATAATCAGGATTGCCATGACCACCCAGCTTACCACTACTGACTCGGAAACGCCGATACCGCCTAAAACGGGGATTGTAAAAGACGTGTCACAGTTTAGTTCCGCCATAAGCTCCTCCGCAAGCTTTTCCATCTGCCTTTCATCTCCTTTCTCTTCCGAAACAGGCACACCGGTGCTCCCGGGACGCCCGTTCGACAGTACGATTATACTTCTTTTTTTTTTCTTTTTTCAAGTAAGAAAATGACAAATTTTTGCAAAAAAAGCAAGATATTCGTATCATTTTTAACAAAAAATTAACTTGTTTTTTTCCGATACACCGTTATATTTGCCATTTTACAGCAGCTCCGCAAACAATCTCAGGAACAACTGCCACAATCGCAGGGAAGCACTTCTGCCGGTTGTGTATTTCTCCGTCACTTCCCGGCACTCCGTAAACGTCTTTTCAAAATCCGCTTTTATTTCCGTCACGGCTTCGCAGTCCGCCATAAAGCAGCCGTTTTCAAAGTGGTGGTACAGGCTGCGGTAGTCTAAGTTTATGGTGCCGCAGGTTGCCATGCGGTCGTCCGCCACACTCATCTTGGCATGTAAAAAGCCCGGTGTCCATTCGTAAATTCTGACACCATTGCGGACTAAAGAATTGTAGAAGGAGCGGGTGACGCTGTACACTAACTTTTTATCCGGGATGCCCGGTGTAATGATGCGCACGTCCACGCCCCTTTTTGCCGCCAGCGACAAAGCATGTGTCATTTCGTCCGTTATAATCAGGTAGGGAGTCATAAAGAAACAGTACTTCTCCGCTTTGTTTATGATACTGATGTACACTTCCTCGCCCACCTGTTCCCCGTCAATGGGAATATCCGCATATGGCTGGATAAAGCCGTTCTGCTTTGCCTCATAGGGCTTCATCTGTAAGTATTTTTCCTGTTCCGTTTCCTCGGAAACGGTGCGGCTCATGGCGTTCCACATCTCTAAAAATGAAACCGTCAGGGAGCGCACCGCATCGCCCTCTATGCGGATGCCGGTGTCCTTCCATATGCCGTAAGGATGGGTGACGTTAAAATATTCGTTTGCCAGATTGTAGCCGCCGGTAAAGCCGACCCTGCCGTCAATTACCGTGATTTTCCGATGGTCCCTGTTGTTTAAGAACACATTAAAGCCCGGGAAGAACGGATTGAATACCCGGCATTCAATGCCGAGCGCTCTCATTTTCTTTACAAACTCCGTATTGATAAAACCGATGGAGCCCATGTCGTCATAGAACACCCTGACTTCCACGCCTGCCTTTACGCGTTCCACCAGCACCTCTTCTATTCTGTGCCAGCTTTCCGCATCTTCAATGGCATGGTATTCCATAAAAATAAAATGCTCCGCTTTCCGCATATCCGCAAGCTGGGCGGCAAGCCCCTTATCTGCGTAATCATAAAAGGTCACATCCGTATTCCGGTACAGCGGATAATGCGCGTGATTTATAATATAGGAAGAAATGCCTCCCGCTTTGGGGTTCTGCTCCTTCAGTTCCTCCAGAAGTTTTTCATCCGAGGTAAGATAGGGCGCAAGCTGCCCGTCTATCTTTGCATACCTCTCCCGCATCACCCGGGTGCTGCCGTTTAAGCCCACCAGCAGGTACAGTACCACACCCAATACCGGGAAAAGCAAAATCAGGATAATCCACGGGGTTTTCATGGAAGAGGTGGTGTGTTTTCCGTAAATCCGCAGCACCAGCACCACCGACAGCAATCTGGTAAAAATATCAATGGCTTCCGCATAGCGGTTTAACCGGGTAAACAGTACGATAAAGAAAACCAACTGCAATAAAATGGACAATGCCGAAAATATCAGCCTCTTCACACCGTTTTTTGTTTTTTTCCGTCCTTCGTATGTACTACTGCTCATGTTTTAACTCCCTGCGTGCCAGCTCCAGGCAGCCCATGATGCCCTGGTCGTCGTGCAAGGATGCCGGTACGATAAAATGCTCCATATCGTTTAATTCTTCCGTCTTCACATAGCCTGCCACATATTCCGTTACTTTTTTCCGGATTAAGGGGAAAAGCTGCTCCTGATGCATAACGCCGCCGCCCAAAATCACCATCTCCGGAGAGATGACCATAATATAATCCACAATGGCCTGCGCCAGATAATCGGCTTCCAGCTCCCAGACCTCTGCCCTGTCCTTTAATTCCACGGCTTTTTTGCCCCAGCGTTCCTCAATGGCGGGTCCTGCCGCCAGTCCTTCCAGACAGGTCTTGTGGTAGGGGCATTTGCCCTCGTAGGTATCGTCCGCTCTCTTGCGGATGAGCACATGCCCTGCCTCGGGGTGCATCATGCCGTGCAGGAGGCTGCCGTTACAGTAAATGCCGCCGCCCACGCCGGTGCCCACCGTCAGGTACAGCACGCAGTTTTTGCCTTTTGCCTGTCCGAAGGTAACCTCACCCAGTACGGAGCCGTTTACATCCGTATCAAAGCCCACCGGACAGTGCAGTTCTCTTTGCAGTCTGCCCGCAAAGTCGCAGTCAATCCACGCAAGCTTTGATGTGGAGGTAATATACCCGTATTTCGGGTCGTTTCTGTCCAGCTCCACCGGTCCGAAGCAGGCAATGCCCAGTGCGTCAATCTGCTTGTCCCGGAAATAGTCCGCTATCTTCGGCATGGTTTCTTCCGGTGTGGTGGTGGGAATGGACACCTGCTCTAAAATTTTTCCGTTTTCATCTCCTATGGCGCATACCATTTTGGTACCGCCCGCTTCCAGTGCTCCCAGTCTCATGTGTTTGTCCTTTCTTATGTTTTACCTTTTTACCACAGCGCCGACAGGTCGCTCGGCAGCCGCAAATCGCCCCTCGGCGACAGCGCCACGGAACCGATTTTCACGCCGTCCGGGATGCAGGAACGCTTAAACTGCTGCGTCCGCATGCGGCTGTAAAATACGGTGAGGGTCTTTTCCAGTTCCTCTTCCGGAACCTGCGGATAGGCAATACGGGCGAGTTTCTTGATTTTTTCCCTGCCGAAGCCGTTCCGCAAAAAGTGATAGAGGAAGAAATCGTGCAAATCGTATTTGCCGATGCTCTCCTCCGTTTTCTGTACGATTTCTCCGTCCTTTCCCGCCGGTAAAAGCTCCGGGGAAATGGGAAGGTCTAACACCCGTTTCAATACTTCTATCCGGTATTCGTCCGCATAGTAGCGGATTAACCATTTTACCAGTGTCTTGGGCACGCCCACATTGACCGCATAATTGCTCATATGGTCGCCGTTGTAGGTGCACCAGCCGAGCGCTAATTCCGACATGTCCCCGGTGCCGATGACGATACCGTTTACCATATTGGCATAGTCAAACAAAATCTGGGTGCGCTCCCTTGCCTGGATATTTTCGTAAGCAATGTCGTACACATCCTCGGCATGTCCGATGTCGCGCATATGCTGCAGGCAGGCTTCCCGGATATTTACTTCTTTGAAGGAAACGCCGAAGTGCTTTGCCAAATCTTCACTGATGCTGTGGGTCTTCTCCGTGGTGCCGAAGCCCGGCATGGAAAAGCAGTGAATGTGCTTTCTGTCCAAGGAAAGCCGGTCAAAGGCTTCGCAGCAGACCACCAGCGCCAGCGTGCTGTCAAGTCCCCCGGAAAGTCCCAGTACCACATCGCTGCACTTTATGGCACGGAGTCTCTGCATAAGACCTCTTTCCTGCAGCTTTAAGATTTCTTCGCATCGTTTCTTTAACTCGCCGCCGTCCCCCGGTACAAAGGGATAGGGATCCACAGTAGACGGAAGCAAATCCTCCCTGTCTTCCACGGTAATGTCCGCTTCGATAATATCCGGGCATTTGCCCCACAAATCGCTGTTGTAACGGCAGCGGTCATTCACGCAGCGTTCAATATCAATCACGTCCGTAATCATGGCTTCATCGGTCATGATGTCGGCAACCTCTTTTAATACTCTGCCGTTTTCCGCAATCATGCAGTGGCCGGAAAATACCAAATCCGTGGAGCTTTCGCCCGCTCCGCAGGAAGCGTAAACATAGCCCGCCCGGCAGCGTCCCGACTGCATTTTCACCAAATCGTAGCGGTAGCTTCTCTTTCCGATAACATCATTGCTGGCGGAGGGGTTTACGATAATCGTGGCGCCCGCTCTCGAAAGCAGCCCGCTGGGCGGATTGCTGACCCACAAATCCTCACAGATTTCCGTGCCGATTACCACATCGTTCTGTCCCTTCAAAAGCAGGTTTTCGGAAAACGGAACTTCCCTTCCCAAAATGGGAATTTTCTCACAGGTTTTTAAATCTGCGGACACAAACCAGCGCTTTTCGTAAAATTCGCCGTAGTTCGGTACATAGGTCTTGGGAACGGCGCCTTTGATTTCTCCGTTCTGCAGATAGATTGCACAGTTAAACAGCCTGCCCTGCACATTGACGGGCATGCCCACGCACACCAGCAGGTTGTTTTTTTCGGTTGCCTGTCTGATTTTATCCAGTGATTTTTCCGCCTGTCTTTGCAGTTCGCCCCGCAAAAACATATCGCCGCAGGTATAACCGGTCACGGAAAGTTCCGGGAACACCAGTAACTGCACCTTCTCCTGCAATGCCTTTTCTATATAACGTATGATGTTTTTTGCGTTCTCTTCGGTATTGCCGATAGCCACCGGAAATGTTACCGCTGCCACCTTATAATAGCCATATCCCTTGCGCTCCATAACTGCCTCCTGCCATATTTACCTGTTATCTGTGCTCTGCTCTCCGTCTGCCTGCCCGCTGTTTCTTTGTCAGCGGATAAAGTTCGTCTGGTACTTCCGCTCGGTGTCCGGATAGGGCACACCATTTTCTTTGCCGAGTGCAAAGCACTTCATCATCCATGCTAAATTCTTTGCCAGATTGCGCATGGTCTGCATACCTTCTTCGTCCAGGCTCGCCTCGCCGGGCACTCTGCCGTGTACGCTATTCCAGTATGTAGAACCTGCCACCGGCATCTGGCTGATGCCGAAATATTTATTCATCACATCAAAGGAAGCGCTGGTGCCGCCTCTTCTTGCCACGGCAACCGATGCCCCGGGCTTAAACGCAAGGGCTCTGCCGCTGCTGTAAAACACACGGTCTAAAAAGGACTGCACCCTTCCGCTGGGATGCGCATAGTATACCGGCGTGCCGAATACGAAGCTCCTATCTGAAAAATTTCATAAGAAATTCCTTCTTTTTCCAATTCTTTTCCGATTTCCGTCAGTGCCGCATTGGTGTTTCCGTTTGGTTTGGCACTGCCGTTCAACATTAATACCTTCATGTCTATCCCGTCCTTTCCGCTTTATTATACCCATACCCATAGGAAAATACAACAAAAAGAAGTCTTACGGCCGCTTGGGGGAGGAAACCGCAAAACTTCTTTCTGTCTGTATTTATTTGTAAGGGAGGCAGTGTGCTTTCTGCACACTGATTGTAAAAAACTTTGTTACTTTTGAGCTTTCTGTGAAAGCTCTGCTTCCCTTAAAAGCTCTGCCACCTCTGCCTCGGTGGATAAGGCGAGTGCCTTTTCTGCCAGCTCGTCCGCTTCTTTTTTACTCCACTTGGAAAGGATGCCTCTCGTTGCCAGCACGGAAGTGGCGCTGACGGAATACTCATCCAGTCCGAAGGAAATAAGAAGAGGAATGAGAAGCGGGTCTGCCGCCGCTTCGCCGCACATGCCCACGGTAATGCCTGCTGCCTTTCCGGTCTCGATAATGTGCTTCATGGAGCGGAGCACTGCCGGATTATAAGCGGAGTATAAGTAAGATACCTTGGCATTTCCTCTGTCCACCGCCATGGTATACTGGGTCAAATCGTTGGTGCCGATGCTGAAGAAGTCGGCTTCCTTTGCCAAAAGGTCTGCAATCAGGCTGGCTGCCGGTGTTTCTATCATGACACCGATTTCAATGTCCTTGTTGTATTTTCTGCCTTCGGCATCCAGCTCTGCCATGAGCTTTTTCACCAGTGCCTTTACGGCTCTGACTTCTTCCACGCAGGTAACCAGGGGTATCATGATTTTCACATCCCCGAATGCACTGGCGCGGAGCAGGGCTCTTAACTGCACCTTGTAAACATCTTCGTTTTTCAGACAGTACCGCACGGCACGGAAGCCTAAGAACGGATTGTCCTCTTTTTCCAGTCCCAGATACGGGATGTCCTTGTCGCCGCCCACGTCCAGGGTACGGATAATCACGCTCTTGCCTGCCATAATTTCCGCTGCCTGCTTGTATGCGGCAAACTGTTCTTCTTCGGTGGGAAGCTTGCCGGCTCCCATGAACAGGAACTCAGTTCGAAAAAGTCCTATGCCTTCGCCGTCATTTAAAAGCACCTGGGAGGCGTCCTCCGGCTTGCCGATATTGCCGAACAGCATAAGTTTTTCGCCGTCCGCGGTAACCGTTTCTTTTCCTTTGTAAATCTGCAGCATTTCTCTCTGCTTGATAAATTCGGCTCTCTTTGTGAGATATTCGTTCTTCTGCTGTTCATCCGGCTCTAAAATACATTCGCCGTGCACACCGTCCAGTGCCACTTCCATGCCGTTATGCACCTTGGAAACAATGCCGTTTATGCTGAGCACGGCGGGAATCTGCAGGGCTCTTGCCAGAATGGCGGAGTGGGATGTCTGTCCGCCCACTTCCGTGAGGATGCCTACTACGTTTTCCTTTACAATGCCGGCTGTCATGGAGGGTGTTAAATCCGTTGCCACCAGTACGGTGCCCGCCGGTACCTCTGCCACATTCACGTCCGGAGTGCCTGTGAGAATTTTTAACATCCGCATGCGGATATCGTTGATGTCCGTCACTCTCTGCTGCAAAAGCTCGTCACCGGTCATCTGGAACATCTGGATGAACATGTCGCAGGCGCTTTCAAACGCTGCCTCGGCGCAGGTGCCGCCCTTGATGGTGCTCTTAGTAATTTCTTCCATGCCGGGGTCTTTCAGAAGGAGAATGTGTCCTTCCAAAATTTCCGCATTGTGTTCGCCCACCTGGCTGCGCATGGTGTCTGCCATCGCCTGTGTTTTCTTTTCAAATAATGCTACCGCATCTTCGTATCTTTTTACTTCTGCCTCGGTGTCCGTGATGTTTTTTACCACATATTCGGGTTTTGCATCCGATATCACAACCACTTTACCGACACCGTAACCTGCGGAACCGCCTATGCCCTTTACCATATTTTTCTCCCCTTTTTATTCGCCGAAACCGGACTCTACTAATTCCACTGCCTTTGCCAGTGCTGCTTCTTCGTCTGCGCCGTTGCATTCAATGGTGAGCTCTGCTCCGCACTTGATGCATGCGGCAATGATTAACATAACGCTCTTTGCATTGACTCTCTTGCCGTTAAAAACCAGTGTTACATCGGAGTTGAACTTTGTCATTTCCTTTGCAAATTCTCCTGCCGGTCTCATGTGTAATCCCTGCTCGTTAATAATTTTTACTTCTTTTGCTACCATAGTCGTAATCTCCTTTTTATTTTTCAATATTTTTTTGGCGGAAGAGCCCCTGCCGGGCTCTTCTTTCGTTTATTTCCTTTTCTTTCATACCCTTATATTTTATTGTAAATCCCCTTTTGCTGCTTTATTCCTGTGCGGGTTTCTTAATGAGTCCCAATAAGATGCAGGTCACTGCGGAACCAACCAGCCAGGAAACGATATACATCAGTGGATGTCCCACGGTGGCGAATACGAACAGTCCGCCGTGCGGTGCCATCAGCGTACACCGGAAGGCTGCGGAAAGTGCGCCTGCCACTGCCGCACCGATGAAGGTGCAGGGAATAACGTGTCCGGGGTCTGCTGCTGCGAAGGGAATGGCTCCTTCGGTAATGAAACCGCAGCCCATAACGATGTTGGATACGGTGGAGTTTCTTTCTGCCTTGGTGAACTTCTTCGGGAAGAAGATGCAGGCAAGGGCAATGCCCAGAGGAGGCACCATACCGCCTACCATAACGGCTGCCATGGAAATGTAGCATGCCTGTACGGCGGGGTCTGTCAGGCTTGCGCCTGCTGCCAGCAGTTCGCTTGCGGTACCGAGTACCATGGTTCCGTATACATAAGCTGCCTTGTTGATGGGGCCGCCCATATCAATCGCCATCATACCGCCTAAGATTAAGCCTAAGGCAATCAGCAGATTTTTCTCTGCCAGGGCGCTTAACATGTTGCTGAGTCCGGTGTTTACCACGCCGATTAACGGGTTAAAAATGAAAATCATCAGGACGGCAATCACAAACATGCCGACTACCGGATAAATCAGAGTGGGTTTCAGTCCCTCCAAGGACTGGGGCAGCTTGTCGCAGAGCTTTCTTAACAGAAGCACAATGTAACCGGCTAAGAAACCAGCCACGATACCGCCTAAGAAACCGGATACGGTGTTGCCGCTTGCCGGACCGGTAAAGCCGAACTTTGCAATGAAGTTCTGGAAACCGGAAAGTCCGTCGTTTGCCCAGGTATAACCTGCGATTGCCGCATTACCGGAGGATGCCAAAAGTCCGCCCAAGAAACCTACCGCAAGTCCCGGTCTGTCCGCTATGGACTCTGCAATAAAGCCTGCCAGAACCGGCACCATAATGCTCATTGCCAGACCGCCCGCATACTTGAAGAATGCGGAAAGCGGAGTACAGGAACCGAAGTTGCTGCCGCCGGTTGCACCGTAGCCGCACAGGGTATCGATTAAGAATGCCAGTGCCGTCAGGATACCGCCGCCGATAACGAAGGGAAGCATATGGGATACGCCGTTCATCAGATGCTTGTAAATCCGGCTGCCTACGCTGCCGTCCGCTTTGGAGGATGCCTTTGTCGCTCCTTTTTCGTGATGAATGGGAACCTCGCCGCTTTCGATTTTCTGAATTAACTCTGCCGGTTTGTGGATGCCGTCCGCAACCTTTACAAACAGTACCGGCTTTCCGTCAAATCTGGCAGTCTCCACGTTTTTGTCCGCTGCTACGATAATGCCGTCGCAGGCTGCGATTTCTTCGTCGGTCAGAACATTCTTGGCGCCGCCGGAACCGTTGGTTTCCGCTTTCACGGGAATGCCCAACTTCTTGCCTTCTTTTTCCAGTGCTTCGGCTGCCATGTAGGTGTGAGCAATACCGGTGGGACAGGCGGTAACCGCTAAAACCTTGTAAGAGGGGGCTTTATCTGTGCTCTGCTTGCCTGTGCCTTTGCCACTTGCCGCATCTGCCTTCTGTCCGTCAGCGGCTTTATCGTCGGCACTCTGCTCATCTTTGGCAAATTCTTCGGGGAATTTGGCTGCCTCGTACTTGTCGCAGACCTTTAAGAATTCGTCCACATTCTTGCTTGCTAACAATTCCTTTCGGAAATCCTCGTCAATCAGAAGCATGCTTAACCGGGAAAGCACTTCCAGATGCACATCGGAGCCGCCCTCCGGTGCCGCAATCATGAAAATCAGGTTGGTGGGCTGTCCGTCCAGGGAGTCGTAATCCACGCCTTCCGGTACGGTCATGGCTGCCAGACCGGCTTTTGTTACGGCTTTATTTTTCGCATGGGGAATGGCAATGCCTTCGCCGATGGCGGTGGAACCGCTCTCTTCCCTTTTTACAATTCCTTCCTTAAATACTGCCTTATCGGTAATATTTCCCACCTTGGCATGTAAATCCACCAGATAATTGATGGCTGCGTCCTTGGAGTCCACCCTTACTCCGAGAGAAACGCTGTCTTTTTTCAACAGTTCTGTAATCCTCATATGAACACCCTCCTTACTTATAATGTTTTTAATAACTCCTCTACCTTATCCATGGTTGCCAGTCCTTCGGAGAAAGCGGTTGCGCTTCCCGTTGCCGTACCGAACTTCAACGCCTTAAGGTAGTCATGTTCTTTGAAATAGCTTGCCACAAATCCTGCCACCATGGAGTCGCCCGCGCCTACCGAATTGACTACCGTGCCTTTTGGAACTCCCATTTTATAGACTTCCTTCGTCTCTGTCAGTAAAATCGCGCCGTCCCCTGCCATGGAAATGAGCACGTTCCGGGCTCCTCTTTCCTGCAGCTTTTTCGCATATTCCACAATTTCTTCGTCGGTCTTTAAGACCACTCCGAACATTTCTCCCAGCTCATGATTGTTGGGTTTTATCAGGAACGGATGGTATTTTAAGACATTCAAAAGAAGGTCCTTTGTGGCATCCACCACAATGTGGATTTCCTTTTCTTTCAGTCTGTCCATAATCTGCTCATAAATATCGGAAGGAAGGGATGCCGGTATGGTTCCCGCCAGCACCAGGCAGTCTCCTTTTTCCAGCTTGTCCAGCTTTTCAAACAGTTTCTCTACCTGCTCCATGCTGATTTTCGGTCCCTGTCCGTTAATTTCGGTTTCCTGCTTCGCTTTGATTTTCACATTGATGCGGCTCATGCCCTCCGGCAGCTTTATGAAATCGGTACTGACGCCCATGTTTTTCACGCCTTCCTCGATTTCCTTTCCGGTAAAGCCGGCTACAAAGCCCAGCGCCACGGAGTCCACTCCGATGTTTTTTAAGACGGTGGAAACATTGATGCCTTTGCCGCCGTAGTAAACGGCTTCCGCACTGCTTCTGTTTACCATTCCCAAATTTAAGCTTTCCATTCGGATTACATAATCCAGTGCGGGATTAAATGTCACTGTGTAAATCATAATTTCATTACCTCCTTTATCACGGTTGCATCCACATACTTGTCATTCTGTAAACGGTCCGTAATCACACATGCTTTTTCGATGCCTGCAAAGGTAACTGCCGTCACCTTGTCGAATTTGCTGTGGTCGGCAAGCACCATGCGGGCGAATGACCGGTTCACCGCTTCCATTTTTACGGTGCCTTCCTCTAAATCCGTGGTGGTAAACCCGTAATCTAAATGAATGCCGTTTGTTCCTAAGAAGCATTTCGTGAAATTGAATTTTTTCATGTTCTGCACGGCTTCCGCTCCGATGATAGCCTCTGTGGCGGGTTTCAGTCTGCCGCCGATGATGTAAGTCTTCAGGTTTTTATTCAAAAGCTTTTTCGCATGTGCGATACCGTTTGTAATAAATGTTGCCTTAGACTCTCCAATATATTCAATCATCCATTCGGTACTGGTGCCCGCATCCACAAATACGAAATCGTCATCGTTTATCATGGCTGCCGCATATCTGCCGATGGCTTTCTTTTCCTCCACCTGTACGTTTACCTTGTCTGAAACGGTGGGCTCGCTCGTGATGTACTCCCTGTCCATGGCTGTCGCACCGCCGTGCACTTTTTTCAGCTTTCCCATTTCATCCAGTGTGTTTAAGTCTCTGCGGATGGTGGACTCCGATGCTCCTAATTTTTCCACCAGCTCCGTAACGCTCACGGCGTTTTTCGTACGCAGCTCTTCCAAAATCGCTGCAAATCTTTCTTCTGTCAGCATGCAATTCCTCCTGTTGCCTGTTGCCTATTGTCTGTTGCCCGTTTTCATTTTCCGTCATTTCCGTTCATCTTTATGGTTATATTAGCATCATTTTCGGTCATTGTCAATCATATTTTGAAATTTTTTGAATGTTTTTGATTGTTTTTGTTTGATTTTACTGTTTTTTGAGTAAGCAAAAAGCAATCTCCTCTAAAATATGTCATAGAAAAGATTGCTTTTGACGGTTTTTGATTGGTTGTTGATGGGTGCTGCTTGGCTTGGCTGTTGCCTGGTAAAGTTTCCGGCTGCGTGTGAATTTTTTTCCTTTTGTGTACCTTTGAAGCAAATTGGGCTTTTTCCTTATTTTGCTTCCTATTTTTCTTTCACATTTAAAGCATATTTTAAAATATCCGCTATTTGCTGCCTGCATTCTATTTTGCTTTAAAGCATTCAGAAAAATATCGCCTATTTGCTGTTTTTTTGACGCATTATTTTAAAGCATTTTTATATCTTTCCTTGTTTTGCTGTATTTTGCCTGCTTTTCTTTAAAGCAATTTCCTTCTTTTTCCCAAAATGCTTTTCGCCCTTGTTTGCTCCGTGAAGCATTTTTAGACATTTTGTGTTTTTGCTTCTTCACATCTTATTTTCTATACAGCAAATTACCTTTTTCATAAAATCTGCTTCCTTATTTGCCGAAATGCTCTTTGGCAAATTCCATATCCTGCACCAGTTCCATGGTGCCTATATATTCTCCGCTTTCGTCCCGGACTGCCATATAAGTTACCAGCATGGTTCTGCCGCTCTTGTCCATCCATACCGGCACCCTGTCCAGAGTACCCTCCCGAAACTCGCCGATAATTCTGCGGACCATGGCCTCCACCTTGGGCGGGTGGCAGGTAAATACGCTTCTGCCGAGCGCCATCTGTGCGCGTTTGAAAACCTTGGGTCCTTCATTGAAATAGCAGTTCCGGTCTTCTGCATCAATGAAAGAAATTTCCAGCGGAATGGTATTTAAGAGTGCGGTAAGCTGCCGGATGGTCATGTGACCGCCCGGCATGTGAATAACGCCGTCGGAGAAATTGCTGCCTGCCCCATCCTCTTCTCCCTCTGAAGCCTGACTGTCCTTTGCGCCCTTAAATACTGTTTTTTTCGCTTCCTTCTCTTTCCGAAGCCAGCTTTCCGCATCTTCCCAGACTTCCCCGTGCACGCCCAGGCAGTCTGCATAGTCCTTGGCATCCCGGTAAATTCCCATCCAGTCCTCTTCCGTGAAATTCACGGCACAGTTTGGGAACAAAATATGATTTTCCTTATAAATCATTTCCTCTGCACGCTGCAGCACCTTCTGCAACCGTTCCAGCCATTTTGCATCCCATTGAGGGCTTTTGTCAGCCATTTGGAAGCTGCCGGTTGCTCTCCGCTCCGCTGCTTCTCTTTCCTTGCTTTCAGTTGCTCTCTGCTCCGCAGTTTCTCTTTCCTTCTGCAACGCCTTGCATAAAGCGCCCAGTTCATCCCGGATTTCATCATCGGCTGTCCACATGACGGCGGACGGACCGCCAATTCCATATCTGGCATTCAGATGCGGGTACAGTAAGTCCCCTTTTTTCGCATAATGCACGGCAACCTCGCGGATTTTAAGAAGCAATGAGGCGATTTCAGGCAGGCTTCCGCTGCCGGTTCTCTTTTCATCGACAGGCAGGCTTGCGCTGCCCGCCTGTTTTTCATCAGTCTGCATGTTTCCGTTGCTGCTTTCTTTCTCCAGCCCGGCAAGCAATTCCTTCATCCGTTCAATCAGCTTCGTCAGGGCTTCGTTTTCCCGGGTAAAGGTCTGCAGGGGATGCCCCTTTACCTGACTTAACGCCGCGGATTTTTCATGCTTGTTGCTGTAATCGGTGGCTCCGTGGAAAAGTGCCGAATGCACATCGCATAATTTCTGCACCTCCGTAATAGGCGTACCTTCTGCCAGAATGGCTTCTTCCGCTTTCATGATTTCAGAGGCTTCCACTCCCTGAAATTCCGCCGCAAAATCCTTTCTGACCGCTTCCAGGCTTTCCCCTTCGCCCAGTCTTTTCAAATAGGATTTCAGTTTCTCTATTCTGTCGGTTTGTATATTCTTTTCCATGCCTGTCTCCTTTCCATTTCTGTCGCTCTGTAAATTATGCATTTCTGCAAAGCCACTATCCCAGTAGTTTCCGCAAATCTTCTTCCGGTGTGGTAATGGGTGCTATTCCATAGTTTTCAACCAAAAACTGCAAAATATTCGGAGATAAAAATGCCGGAAGTGACGGGCCCAGACGAATATTTTTAATGCCCAGATGCAGAAGGGTGAGCAAAATACATACCGCCTTCTGTTCATACCAGGACAATACGAAGGACAACGGCAGTTCATTCACGGTGTATCCGAAGGCTTCTGCCAGACTCACCGCCACACGGATGGCACCGTACGCATCGTTGCACTGCCCCATGTCCATCAGTCTCGGCAGTCCGCCGATATCTCCCAGCGCCAAATCGTTAAAACGGAACTTACCGCAGGCAAGTGTCAACACAATGGAGTCCTCCGGCGTCTGTTTTACAAACTCCGTGTAATAATTTCTGCCGGGTTTTGCCCCGTCGCAGCCAGCCACCAAAAAGAAGTGCCGGATTTTTCCTTCTTTTACCGCTTCCACCACAGTGTCCGCATGGGAAAGAATTGCCGCATGAGAAAAGCCCGTAGTAACTTCTTTGCCGCCGTTAATACCAGTGAATTCCGTAGTTTCTGCAAAGCCGCCGAGTGCCAGCGCCTTCTCAATAACCGGTGAAAAGTCCTTGCTGCCGTCCGGCATTTCTTCTATATGCACGCAGCCCGGAAAGGCTACCACTTCGGTGGTAAACACTCTGTCCCGGTAGCTGTCCTTGGGTGGCATCAGGCAGTTGGTGGTAAACAGAAGCGCTCCCGGCAGTCCGTCAAATTCTTTTTGCTGGTTCTGCCATGCGGTACCGTAATTGCCCTTCAGATGCTTATATTTTTTAAGCTCCGGATACGCATGTGCAGGCAGCATTTCGCCGTGGGTATAAATGTTAACGCCTTTTCCTTCCGTCTGCTCCAACAACATTTTCAAGTCCTTCAGGTCGTGCCCGGTCACCACAATAAACGGGCCTTTTTCCATGCATAACGGCACAGTCACGGGCTCCGGTGTGCCATAGCTTTCCGTGTTGGCACGGTCCAAAAGCGCCATACATTTTAAGTTAATTTCCCCGACTCTTAAAACCGTGGGCAAAAGCTCTTCCTTTGTTTCTTCGTAACCAATTTTATACAGAGCCTCACAGAAAAACAGATTGATTTCCTCATCCGTATACCCCAGCATCATTGCATGGTATGCATAAGCCGCCATACCGCGGATGCCGAAAAGAATTAAGGATTTTAAGGAACGGATATCCTCCTCCGCCTGCCACAGATTGTCCAATGTGTAGTCATTCGTTTTTCCGCAAGGCGTTCCACAGGCACTGCAGCCGGGACTCAGTCTGTTCTTTTCCTTTTCCACCTTATCTATCATGTTCTGAATGGCTTCGGCATCAAAGCTCACATTCGTAATGGTCGCAAACAGTCCCTCTGTTATCATGCGGAAAGTTTCCGCACGAACTCCCTGTTCTCCTGTTGTTTTTCCTTCCGTTGCTCTTGCCAGACCGATAAGAGCCCCAGTCAGTTTATCCTGTAAATTTGCCACGTCCGCGCTTTTTCCGCAAACACCGATATTTCCCACGCAGCCTCTGCATCCTGCGGTCTGCTCGCACTGATAACAAAACATCTGCTGTTCCATAATCATTTCTCCTTTTTCTTTTTTCATACCCGTAAACTCCTTATTCTGCGGGTTCTTTTTCACCTCGCCGGATATGTCTTGCATATTTCCTGCTCATTTTATTATAATGAAAACAAATTGTATGTTTGAAATCAAACAAAATGAAAGGAAAATTATGGAAACAAAACATAACTTTTCGGCTTATCTTCCTATATTAAAAAACAGTCCGTTGTTTCGGGGACTCTCCGACGGGGAAATTCTGTCGGTGCTGCCCTGTGTTGCCGACAAATTGCTTTCCGTGCCGGATGGGCAATATGTATTCCGTGCCGGCGAAAGCATTTCTTCCATGGGACTGGTCTTAAGCGGCAGTCTTCTTATCATCCAGGAAGATGTCTGGGGGCACCGCCATATGATACACAAAATCACTGCCGGAGATATTTTCGGGGAACCTTATGCCGCCGTACCGGATACGCCGCTTGGCAGCAGTGTGGTAGCTGAAAAAGACTGCGAAATTCTGCTGCTTCATGTGCAAAAACTGCTTTCCGTATGCTCTTCCGCCTGTTCCCACCATACGCGCCTGATACAAAATCTGGTGACTATTCTTGCCGGAAAAATTCTGGTGTTCAACAACAAGCTGACCCATTTAAGCAAGCGCTCCACGAAAGAAAAGCTGCTTTCTTATTTGTCGGAGGAGTCCATCCGCCAGGGCTCTTTATCCTTCTCCATTCCTTTCGACCGCCAGCAGCTTGCAGATTACCTTTGCGTGGAACGTGCCGCTCTGTCCGTTGTCATTTCCAAGCTGCAAAAGGAAGGCGTCCTTTCCGCCGAGAAAAACCATTTCACTTTAATCTGCAATTAAAAAAGTCCGTTCCGAAAGGAAACGGACTTTTCTTTTACAACAATCCCTGTATTAAAATAATCAATATCAGAACCGGAAGAATGAACTGGAAATACGGCTTTAGGAATTTTGCGATTTTAAGTCCCTTTCCGGTATTCGCTTCTTCTATATAATTATCGAAGCCCCAGCCCCATTTGGTTACGCAGAACAGCAGATAAATCAGGGAACCGATGGGAAGCAGCAGGTTGCTTACAATAAAGTCCTCGCTGTCGAGCACATCCCTTCCGCCAATCAGATGCAGATTGCTCCACACATTGTAGCCTAAAACGCAGGGCATACTTGCCACTAAAATAATAATGCAGTTTATCAGTGCTGCCTTTCCGCGCTTCCAGCCAAACATGTCCATGCAGAAAGACATGATATTTTCAAACACCGCAATAACAGTGGAAAAGCTTGCAAACGTCATAAACAGGAAAAACATGGCTCCCCAGATGCGTCCGCCCGGCATGTTGACAAATACATTGGGCAGTGTCACAAAAACAAGTGCAGGACCCGCACCTGCTTCCACGCCGTAACTGAAGCATGCCGGGAAAATAATCAGCCCTGCCATAATTGCCACAAATGTATCCAATGCACAGATACGGATTCCTTCTCCTGCCAGTGTGTGTTCTTTTCCCATATAGCTGCCGAAAATTTCCATAGCCGCCACACCTAAGCTTAACGTGAAGAAGGACTGGTTCATAGCCGCTGTGATAACATTTTTGAGCCCTGCTTCCTGTACGGTTTTCATATTGGGCACCAGATAAAAACGGATGCCTTCTCCTGCGCCGGAAAGTGTAAAGCTGTGTACGGCAAGCACCACAATCAGCACTAATAGTGCAATCATCATGACCTTGCTGATTTTTTCGAGTCCGTTCTGTACACCCTTGCTGCATACCAGGAAACCAAGCAGCACTGTAAGCACCATCCAGAACGTCATTTCCTTTGGATTGGCAAGCATACTGTTAAAGATGCTGCCGGACTCCTCTGCCGTCATGCCCGTCTTAAACTGACCGGTCAAAAATTTATAAAAATAATCAACCATCCAGCCGGACACCGTTGTATAATACATCATTAACATGTAGCAGCCGAAAATCGCCATCCAGCCGTGCAAATGCCATTTGCTGCCTTTCTTTTCCAATTCCTTATATCCCTGCACCGCACTTTTTCTGCTGGCTCGTCCTACCGCCAGTTCCATGGTCAGTACCGGCAGTCCCATGCCCACTAAGAACAGCAGATAAAACAACACGAAAAATCCGCCGCCGTTTTGTCCTGCCACGTAGGGAAATCTCCATACATTTCCGATTCCGATTGCACATCCGGCACTTACCAGTAAAAATCCCAGACGTGACTTAAATGATTCACGTTTCATTAACTCGCTAACTCCTTACCCTTTTTTGCATGATAACTTTCTGTTTTACGAACAAAGTCACATAAAATAGTTTATCTGTAAGGCAGGAAACTGTCAACCGAATTGTATCGCATACTTTCCCCTTTCTTATGTATCGTATTCTTATGGCAGGCACTTTTGCTCTTCCTTCCGCCCTCCGTACCTACAGTCATACCTCATCTGTGCTCCGGGGACTTGTTTTTCTTATACGTGCGTGCTACTATAAGGATAGAAATACCCGTAAAAGTCGCAGAAAGGAGTTTTCCATGATGGGAATAAGCGGACTCGGCAATGTTAATACTTCTTATAAGCCTATTGTAAATCCCGGACAGTCTACGGAAGTGACCCCCGGCAGGAAATCTTCTCCTGCGGAATGTGAAACCTGTAAGAACCGGAAGTATCAGGACGGCTCGGATGAAATGGTTTCCTTTAAGTCAGCCGCCCACATTTCGCCGCAGGCTTCGGCTGCCAGCGTACGTGCCCATGAGCAGGAGCATGTAAGCAATGCTTACAAGAGTGCAGCCCAGAATAACGGTCAGGTGCTTTCGGCTACCGTTTCCATTCGCACGGCTGTCTGCCCGGAATGCGGCACCACCTATACCGCAGGCGGCACAACTACCACGCAAATCCGATACTCCGATGAGTCCAATCCTTATCAGCAGAACAAAAAATCCGCCGATGCTGCGGCGCTTATCGGAAAAAATCTGGATATAGCGGTTTAACAAGCACAAAACAGGGCATGTCTCACATGCCCTGTTTCTTATTACTTTATCCTGCTTTTGTCTATTCTCCGGATAGCATCCTGCATATCCTCGGATGCCATCTGTTTGTTATTGGCCTGAATATACGCCGCCAGGTCCTTCAGCTTAGTCACTTCGTAAGTCAACGTTCCCTTTTTCTCTAACACCAAAGACGGATTAGCCAGCACCACGACAGGTTTTATGTCTATAAACGGGTTTTCTATAATCTCTTTCATAATCGCCGTTTCCTGCGCTACCTGTTCCGTTGGGCTTTTCAGAATTTTGTCGTGACCGTTTTTGTGAAGTACCCAGTTATCATTATGGATGGTAAGCACCGCTTTATTGCTTCCGTTTTCACTGCCCGACATGCCGAATGCTTTGGTTTCCAGAATAAAAATCACATCGTTGCCCACGATAATGTGGTCGAGCTCCCTCGTTTTTCCCTGACATTTCAGGACAACACCGCTGATTACAAAATATTCCCGTTCACTCAGGCTCTTAAGGTATTGGCGGACGAGCAGCTCCCCTTTGTTGCCGGCTTCCTTTTTTTCCCGCTCATCCAAATCCACTTCTTTGTTGCGCAGCTTGCCATCATACTTTTCATATTCCGGTCTTTCGTCAATTCCCTGCACGCCAATCTGGCAGAGATATCTTCGGAAAGCTTCTTTTTCCTCTGTGGAAATCTTCCGGCTGGGAATGACGGAATGAAAGAAAATACCTTTCAAATCCCCTTTTTCCCTGCCTAAAAAATCCCGGTAAATCACTCTGCCGTCCCTTCTTTTGACATAGCCTCCGCCATATTGCGTCAGAAAAAGCTGGAAGTCCTTCAGGTTTTGGGAACTGCAGTTTGTGCTGATTTGTTTTTTCCATTTTTCAAATGCCGGCGAGCCGGTCCGCCCGGTGCTCACATGCCGGTCTTCCCGGCGGGTACCTCTTCCCAACAGCAGAACCAGCAAAATGCCGACAACAATGCAGACGCCGATAATCATCTGACTGTATATTTCGTAATCCATATTCTTTTGTCCCCCTTGCAAATTTTACACTATCCTTATTATAGAAGAGATAACGCAATCATGCAAGATAATCATGGGACAAAATGGGAGTTGTCAGTTCAGCACAATCGCATTCACGGCTTCCATAAGCGCTACCGTCTGGCTTCGCGGAATAAGGGAAACCGTCCTGCCGTCCACCGTTGCCAGACAATACTCGCCGTCGTAACGGTAAAGCACCACTTCCACTTTGGGGAAATTTGCATTATTCAGGTATGCGGTAAAGCGGATTTCTTCTTTGCCTGTAGGTGTTTCTTCGGTAAAACTGTCCGCCGAAAGAGCCACCAGTGCTGTCTCAAGGTCCGTTACATCAATTTCCGTGCCCTGATAAAACCAGCCTTCCGCAGCATCCGCACTTGCGGTTTCGTCCCCGGTACCGTTCTCTGCTCCCGCACTTACGGCTCCATCTCCTGCAATCTCTCCGCCTTCTGTTGTGCCTGCAATGCCGTTATGCAGCACGTAGGTTTCGCCGTCCATGGTAAAGGTCAGACCGGTAATATCCTCCATGGATGCCGTCAGCACTTCTTTGTGCCGCAGGTCATTGTAGGAAGCCGCCATCAAAGCCCGGTATTCTTCTGAAGTAATCCGGTAAATAATCTGCGAGTCGCCCACTCTGACATAAGCTGTCACTTCTGCTGCCGTATCTTCATCCGATGCCGCAGCCTCTCCTGCAGCCGCTGTCAAATCATCCGCCGCATTTCCTGTCGCAGCCTGTGCTTTTTCCGCCGCATCCCGCCCCACATGAAGGACAAAGGTTTCCGTGGTGGTCACGTCATCGGAATGCGTCACCGGATAGTCCACGGTTACGGAAAGCTCCGGTTCGGCAAGACCATAAGCCTGCAGTTCCTCCTCCGTGGCATTGTAGCTCACATAATCGGTAAGACTTAAGGCGCTAATCTTCTGCAGATAGCTTTTTACCAGCGAGGTATCCAGCGGCTGTTCCTCTGTAAAGTAAACATCCTCCGCGCAGTATGTGTGGCTGCTTTCCTCTTCGTAGTCAATCGTATACGTTTCCTCTCCGGAAAACTGAATGCCCGTTGCGGAAGTCAGCACCGGAATTTCATCGTTCCGGATGAGGTCGCTGATGGTAAGGTCGTAATCATCCAGCGGGTCATGCTTCACCAGGTAGACCTTGCCGTCCCCAATGGAAACATACCGCTGTGCATCCATGGTGCTGTAATCCCCTAAGTTTATTTCGTAGCTTTCCTCTCCCGCCGTAACCGAAATGGTTGCCAGAGGGTCGGAAAGACCGTACTGTCCGAAATCCTCCACTTCCTCAATGACAAAGGAAGCGCCGAATTCGGTAAACTGGCTTAAGAGCGACTCTATTTTATCTTCGTTTACCGGGAAATTTTCATCCGTATCGTAAATCCATTTTTCTCCGCTTTTATGGAAGGAAAAGGTGTTGCCGGCATACTCCCAGCTCAGTGCCGTTACCGTTTCGGTATCTATGGAAAGAATAGTTTCGTCGCTGTTCTTTATTTGTTCCTTTTTTTCTTCCTGCCTGCTGACAAAGAAGGTAATGCCGCAGGCAAGCACCAGCACTCCCAGAAGCACATACAGCTTCTTCATTTTATTCATCGCAAGACTCCTCCTTTATGGTGCAGCATTTTTGTCATGCTGCCACTATGCATTACGTCTTCTTCTCCTCGTTACCACTACCACGATACCGGTCACTATGAAAGCGAGCGGCAGAATACCAATCATCAGAACCTGCAGCATGGAAGATGTGGAACTGCTGATTGTCAGGTAATTGTAGCTTAAGGATTTGCTGCGGATGGAAACCGCATCGCTTTCTCCAATCAGGGACGAAAGGGCATTCATGCCAAAATCCAGGTTGGCGCCGGAAGAATAGGCATTGTACATTTCATCCATGAAGTTGGACGAAGCCACCCAGACAATCTGTCCGCCGCTTGTGTCCTTCACGGAAACAGCCAGTGCAAAAGGACCGTCCGTATCGCCCTCTTCTTTTTCATAGGTGGTAAGACCGTAGCCTGCCGCCTTGCTGAACGCACTGTCGGACGTGGTTAAAAGCTGCGTCACACTGCCCTGTCCCGTGCCGGAAACCGTAAGTCCCTGGGCAATGGGCATAATCACATAATAGTTCGCCTCTATCAGGGAGTCCGTAATGCTGTCGCTGTTTAAATCCGGCAGCATAATGTAAGGAGCCTGGAACGCGTAGTGGCTGCGGTCGCCCTCAATCACGATGCCGTCCTGTGCGGTCACGCCGTAATCCGCCATGACACCGTACAAATTCGTAAGGGTGCCGTCTTCCACAGGGCCGGCATACACCATGAGCTTTCCACCGTCTGCCACATATTCCTGCAGAAGCTTCTGCTCCTCTTCGGAAATATCGCTGGAAGGCGCATAAATCATAATACAGTCCGCATCCTCCGGTATTTCGTCCTCATTTAAGAGGGAAAATTCCGACAGCTCCATATTTTCCTTTTCTATCTGCTCGGAGAAAGAAGAAGGAAGTTCCGCCTCGCCGTGACCCTGCAGCACATAAATATGGGGCAGGTCGTCACTGACTACATAGTCAATGGCAGAGGTGATGGCGCCTTCTCCGTCGAAGGAGTAGGTCTGCGTATAATTGGTATAATCAATGTCCGACAGATAAATATCGTCGTAGCTGATGTAGCGGCTCTTGTCCCCGCACTCCACCACCATGCTGTTGTTGGTCACGGTTTCATCCGTGTACTGGGCGGCAAAGGTCGGATATACATCCGGATTTTTCTTCACCACATCAATATGGGAGGAAAGGCTGTCGTACTTGGCAAGCAGATTTTCCAGAATGCTGTCCTCCGCATCCGACTGCACAATCCAGTAAATGGTCACATCCTTTTCCAGATTGTTGACCACCACCTTGGTATTGCTGGTAATGGAATACAGCTTAGCCGAGCTGATATCTAATTTGGTCAGTGTCTCCGGCAGTACGGAGGCGAAAATATTGACAACCACCAGTATGGCAAATACAACGGCAGTCATCATCAGGGAGTAGGAACCGCCCTTCAATGCAATCTGATTTTTCTTCATCAGTTATACCTCCTTTTTTCCATGGACTGAACGGACAGGAATAAAAAGAAAATAATCACTGTCGCATAAAAAACAAGGGAGGTGATGTCAAAAATGCCGTTCACAAATACATAAAAACGCTCAAACAAAGACAGCTTTGCCATGATGGCGGGAAGGAGTCCTTCAAACAGGGAACTCTTGGCTGCGTATGCCACTGCCATGACAAAAACTCCCGCAATGCCGAGTCCCCAAGCCAGATAATCTGCTTTGGTAAGGACATAAACCAGTACCGCTATCAAAATCCAGATAACGCACATGGCGATTAAGGAGCCAAGCGCCGTAGACGACACATATTCCGCCAGCGTCACGCTGAAATAATTAAACAGAAGCACCGGAATGGCAATGCCCGCCGCAAATCCCTGGTTTTCCGTCAGGGACGAAAGAAACATGCCGATGGCAATCAGCGCCGCACCCATAACAAAAAACGCAAACAGGGAACCGTAGGAGGTCAGAAGGTACACCTCTCCGAACTGTGCAAAAATCAGGGGATACAGGGAAATAATTGCCACGGGAATTAAGAAAATCACCAGAAGTGCCAGATACTTCCCCATGATAATCTGAAACGTGGTAAGCGGCAGCGCATATAAAAGCTGGTCCGTTTTCTGCTTTTTTTCCTCGGAAATAACCCGCATGGTAAGCACCGGTACAATGACCGTCATGCCGATGCAGACAAACGAAAGTACATATTCAAAATTTGCCACTGCCGACTGGATATTGTAAAGCATTGCCCCGATGCCCACAAAAATCAGTAAAAAGGCGCAGAACAGATACGCCGACAGGGAATGAAAATAATTTTGCAGTTCATGTTTCCACACAGCTATCATGCTTCTTTTTCCTCACTTTCCGTCAACTCTAAGAATACATCTTCCAGGTTGGCTTTCTTGGATGTCATCTCAAAAATGGGAAGCTTTTGTTCCGCAAAAGCAAGGAACAGCTTACAGCACACGCTGCGGATGTCTTTTTCTTCCGTCTTAAGATGCAGGCTTACGGACTCTGCTTCTTCCGTGCATTCCCAGTCCGTAATCTCCTCCATGCCGTCAAGAACTGCCGCTGCCGCTTCCTTTCCCGCACACACCCTGATATCGATGCCGTTTGTACGGGTCAGCTCTTTTTCCAGATTGTCCGGCGTATCGAATGCAATCAGTGTGCCCTTTGCGATAATCAGAACCTTTTCGCAGATGGCCTGCACTTCGGAAAGAATGTGGGAACTGAAGATAACCGTATGGGTTTCTCCCAGCTTTTTAATCAGGTCCCGGATTTCAATAATCTGGATAGGGTCAAGACCCACGGTAGGCTCATCCAGAATAATGACCTTGGGATTTCCAAGCAGCGCCTGTGCAATGCCCACACGTTGTTTATAACCCTTGGAAAGGGAAGAAATCAGCCGGTTTTTCACAGGTTCAATACCCGCCTGTTCCATGACCTCTTCTATCTGTGTAGCCAGTTCTTCTCCCCTAAGCCCCTTGGCTTCGCCTACAAAGGTAAGGTACTCAAGCGGAGTTTCGTTCATATAAAGGGGCGGCTGCTCCGGCAGATAGCCAATCAGCTTTTTCGCCTTTTCCGGCTCGTTTAAGATGTTATAACCGCCAATCGTTACCGTGCCCTCCGTGGGAGAAAGGCAGCCGGTCACAATGTTCATGGTCGTGGATTTGCCCGCACCGTTGGGACCTAAAAATCCGTATACATGCCCCTCTTCAATGGTGAAGCTCAAATCGTTTACCGCCATGAAATTTCCGTAGTATTTTGTCAAATGTTCAACCTGTATCATAGCTCCTCCTGTTCCGGAAATTTGTTCCATTGGGACATTATAAAAACCGAACCTGAAACGAACCTGAAAAATTCTGTGAGGAAACTATGAACTTAAATGTACGTGCCCAGGGCATAAAAAAATCACCTGTCGAAACAGGTGATTTTGTAAGTGTTCTGTTATTGCGCCACAGCCTGGGCGAAAGCCTGCGCAGCTTCTTCCGCACTGCTGTACTTACCGGCTGCGTAGTCGTTGCATACCTGTGTGAAGATTTCCCTCACATGGTTGCTTACGGTGCCGTCGTTGGAAAAGGCTGCCTGGGAATTCTTAATATCATGCAGGGCGGGATATCGTTCATCCGTTCCTTCCTTTGCCACGGAGGGCATGCAACGCCCTCTTCTCCGAGGGGCACATACATGTATTCATAGGTAAACGGATTGGCACTGAATGTTTCGGATTTGGACTCTCTCTTTTTCGCACCGCTGAAGCTTTCGGCGTTGCAAATCCAAAGCTGGATATCACTGAAATCAATATCTTCCTTATTTAAGTCCAGACATGCTTCCCTGACATAATTATTGGGAAGCTCCGCATTGTTGATATTGCTGTCCTTCGTCATAATGATGTCTACGCCCTGGTTGTTCTCCACGTAGCTTGCCAGCATGTAGCTGTCGTTCTGCTCGCAGCTTACGGTTACGTTGGGATAATATTCGTTAAAATTGTTGATGACCTGGTCCAGTGCCTCAAAATTTCCCATAAATCCGGCAATTTCCAGGCTGACCGGCTCCTCCGTGTCAAGTTGCGGTGTAAAACCGGCGCTCTCCTTCGTTTCCGCCTTTCCGCAGCCTGCAACCGAACATGCCATCACGGCTGCCAGTGCAATCGATAGTGTTTTCCAGCTCCACACGGGTACCCACGCTGATAACCGTCTGCTGCATCATGCCTATCCGGTACTTTCCCAGAACCTGAAGTTCACTGTCGTTTATAATATAAGAAGACTGTGCCGCAAAATCATCCATATTGACAAAGTGCGCATACCGGTTTTCCTGCGTATTGGAGGTCCGGATATAGGTAAGCGCTTCTTCCATTGTCATATGCTCGTGCAGACGGTTGTTTTCTTCGCGAAAGGACCTTGAATAAACAATCGAAGCCACGACGGCTCCCACAATCAGGAACACATTGGCGGCGTAACCAGCCCTTTTTTAATTTTCTCGTTTTTCTCCAAATATTTTCTCATTCGTTATACTTCCCCAAGTATTTCGTACATTTTCCTTGCAACGTAACTAAATATTTTGACACTTATCTTTCTTTCCGTCCATAGAATTTGCCTATTTTCCGGCTATTTCCGCAATTTTATCGAAAATATCCCCCATGGTCTGCACATCAAAATTGGAGTAATTGATAATCATGAGGTGCTCGCGGTTGCTCTTGTCATGGTAGAACTCCGACAGAAATTCCACATGAATTCCTTTGTCCTGCAGCTGCGCCGAAAAATCCGCATCCGTTTTTTCCGTGTCTATCTTTAACAGAAAGTGAAGCCCCGAGTCACTTTCCATAATTTCGCTGATGTCCTTTAACCGGCTGTTTTTAACGGCATCAATCAGCGCTCTTCTCTTACGGGCATAAAAAAGCCGCATCCGGTTGATATGCTTTTCAAAGTACCCGTTCTTAATAAAATCCGCCAGAATGAACTGCTCAAAATTGGACACCGTGCAGGCATAAAACGACAGGCTCTCGTAAAAGAGGTTGGCAAGATGCACCGGCAGCACCATGTAGCTGATTCGGATGGTGGGGGTCAGGGATTTGGAAAAGGTATTCATGTAAATGACCTTTTCGCTTTCATCAATGCTGAACAGCGTGGGAATGGGTTTGCCGCTTATCCGGAATTCGCTGTCGTAATCGTCCTCTATAATGTACCTGCCGTCCTTTTCACTCGCCCAGGAAAGCACCTCATATCTTCTTTTTACCGGCATGGTAATTCCGGTGGGAAAATGGTGGTTCGGGCTGATGTGCACCACATCCGCCTCCGCTTTTTTTAAGCCCTTTAAGGTAATGCCGCTGTCATCCAAATCCACATACCGGCAGGTCACCTGATGCTTGGCGTAGACCTTGGCAATTTTGGTATAGCCCGGATTTTCCAGGCAGTACGTTTTGTCATTGCCTAAAAGCTGGATAAGCAGGCTGTATAAATATTCCGTACCGGCGCCCACCACAATCTGGTTCGGGTCCACCAGCATGCCCCGGAAGGATTTTAAATGCCCGGCAATCGCCTCCCTGAGCTCCTTTTTGCCGTTGGTGGGAGAAATCTCCATAAGCTCCCTGCTTTTGCCGGAAAGGATGCTGCGGGAAAGCTTCGCCCAGATGGAAAAAGGAAAGTTGTCCGTATTCATGCGGTTGTCGGATAAATCGATAAGGTCCGTGCGCTTCTCCTTCGGCAGCCTTATATTTAAGGTAATGTTCGTTTCCTTGTTGACCGTGGACAGTCCGTACAGATTTGCCACATAGTAGCCCTTTCGCGGCACGGTATAAATATAGCCCTCGCTGATTAACTGGTCATATGCATTCTGAACCGTTATGGTACTAATCCCATTATTTTCCGCAAAGGTTCTCTTGGACGGAAGCTTCTGTCCCGCCTTTAATTTTTTCGCTAAAATATCGGATTTTATGCAGTCGTAGATGTATTCGTACAAAGGAATTTTCACATTATCGAAATTGTAAGTCAGCATGTCTTCTCCCGTAATCTGGTATGCTAAAAAAGATATAAATTGATTATTTTTTTGTGACCAGATTGATTATATGATAAACAAAAGCAATTTGCAAGGAGGATTTAAGAAACATGGAAAATACCAATACACAGTATGAACTCAATAAAGGCCTTGCCCAGATGTTAAAGGGCGGCGTTATCATGGACGTTACCACACCGGAACAGGCAAGAATTGCCGAAGCGGCAGGCGCCTGCGCCGTTATGGCACTGGAGAGAATTCCCGCCGACATCCGTGCGGCAGGCGGCGTTTCCCGTATGAGCGACCCGAAGATGATTAAAGGCATCCAGGAAGCGGTCAGCATTCCCGTTATGGCAAAATGCCGTATCGGCCATTTTGTGGAAGCGCAGATTTTACAGGCCATTGAAATCGATTATATTGATGAGTCCGAGGTGCTTTCCCCTGCGGACGATGTTTACCATATTGACAAGACCGCTTTCAAGGTTCCCTTCGTATGCGGTGCCAGAGATTTGGGCGAAGCGCTCCGCCGTATTAACGAGGGTGCTTCCATGATTCGTACCAAGGGCGAACCGGGTACCGGCGATGTAGTGCAGGCTGTCCGCCACATGCGCAAAATGAACTCCGAAATCCGCAAAATCACTTCCATGCAGAAGGACGAGCTGTTTGAAGAAGCCAAGCAGCTTCAGGTTCCTTACAGCCTGGTGCAGTATGTGCATGAAAACGGTAAGCTGCCCGTTGTAAACTTTGCAGCAGGCGGTGTGGCGACTCCCGCCGATGCCGCTCTGATGATGCAGCTTGGTGCCGAAGGTGTCTTTGTCGGTTCCGGTATCTTCAAATCCGGCGACCCGGCAAAACGTGCCGCTGCCATTGTGCAGGCTGTTACCAATTTCCGCGATGCCGAGCTGATTGCGAAGCTGTCCGAGGATTTGGGCGAAGCCATGGTGGGCATCAATGCCAATGAAATTCAGTTGATTATGGAGGAACGCGGCAAGTAATCCGTGTTCTCCCGAATGTGTGAAATACGAAAAAAGCGAGGGTAAATGCAGTTATGAGAATTGGTGTTATGGCGGTACAGGGTGCCTTTATCGAACATGAACATATGATGGAAAAATTAGGAGCCGATGTGGTAGAAATCCGGCAGAAGGACGACCTTGCCGGTATCGACGGCATCATCCTTCCGGGCGGTGAAAGCACCGTCCAGAGTAAGCTCCTTAAGGAACTGGATATGTTTGATTTGCTTCGGGAAAAAATTCTTGCCGGGCTTCCTGTTTTAGGCACCTGCGCCGGACTCATTCTCTTAGCGGATGCCATCGAAGGCGAGCCCTCCGGCCACCTGCGCACCCTGCCTGTCACCGTGAAGCGGAATGCCTACGGCAGACAACTTGGCAGCTTCGGGACTCTCGCTCCCCTGAAAGGCATCGGCGAATTTCCCATGACCTTTATCCGGGCGCCGTATATCAGTGAAGTTGAGCCCGCCGTGGAAATCTTAGCAGAGGTGGACGGCAGAATTGTGGCGGTGCAGTACGGCAGGCAGCTCGGTCTTGCCTTCCACCCGGAGCTTACCGGGGACACGCGCATCCACGAGCACTTCCTTTCCCTATGTAGGTAGATGGTATTAAAAGCAAAAAAAAGGATGACTTCCGTCATCCTTTTCCTCTCATTTTTTATACAGACTACATAATCCGTCTTATTTCATCAGATTTTTCAGTGCTTCCAGACCTTCCGGGTTCACGGCTTCCTTGTTGGACTCCTGAATCTGCATGTAAACTTCTTTGCGGTAAACAGGTACTTCCTTCGGCGCATTGATGCCGATTTTTACCTGGTCGCCCTTCACTTCCAGAATGGTAATTTCAATATTGTTGTCAATAATAATGGCTTCGTTTTTCTTGCGGGATAAGGCTAACATATTATTTACCTTCCTTTCCTGCCTGTAAGATATCGTAAATCGGATACTTGACAGCATAGGTGTCACCTTCCACGATGACCTGGCATGCCTTGCGGGTACGGGTGTTAATGATAATGGGACCGCGCAGGTTGACACTCATCTTCTTAATATCGGAAGGTACGGTAACGGTCACCAGCACCAGAAGGTCTTCGTCCCTGATTTCTCCCAGTTCGCTGAGCAGGGCGTCTTCCACTTCCGGATTGTAATCGGCGGAAACGGTAAGTGGGTCCATAACCGGCAAGGCAAAGCCCGGCTCTTCCATGGACTGCAGCCAGCGGATACCGGCATGCACACCCTTTTCTTCATCATAAATCAAAGCAAATTTCTGTAAATCCGGAAATCCGATAATACCGTCCGGAAATGTAATCAGCTTTTCTTCTTCAATATCAACTTCCCCAAAAATTCTTGTGTTTACTCTCATACTCTCCATCCTTTCTTTTGTGGGTGGAACCCCATTTATGCCTTACAGATATGACAGCAGGTTGGTCTGCAAAATTTTGCTGGCTGCCATAAGGGACGCCGTATAAGTGAGCTGGGCTCCCTTCATCTGAATGGTTGCTTCTTCAATATCAATATCCTCGTTTTCGGACTGCAGGGTTTCAAAGGTCGTCTTCTGGTCCTTCATACGGTTTTCAATCAGCTCCAGCTTGGAGCCTCTGGTACCGCACTGGGTAATTGCCAGGTTGTTGGCATCCAGATATCCCTGCATGGCGGTCAGACCGCTTTCAAACATTTTCTGCATCTTGTCCTTGGATAAGGTAAGTGCTTTGTTTGCTGCATCCAGACGTTTCTGCAGCGTTGCTTTCTTGGTTTCGTCCGTTTCGTTCTTCACCATGGAGTCCAGGTTATTAACTACCTTTTCCAGACTCTGCACATCTTCCAGTGCGCGGACCAAATCATCGGTTTCCCTGCCGATGCCGGGCTTGAATACCTCGTCCGCCGTGGTGTTGACACGGATGGTCTGGTTGAAGCCTACATCATATTCAATCACCTGTTTTTCCACATCGGAGCCGTCAAGGTACTCCTGATTGTAATCGGTCGTCACACCGTTGTCATCTGTGGAGGTGCAGGCAAAATAATGTTCGGGACGTAAATCCCCTTTCAGCCAGTCGTTCTTCTGGTACGTGATGCGGATTTCTCCTTCATTCACGGTTGCCGTTGTAGCATCGTCCTTATAAGCTGACATGGTCTGGTAAACATTTTCTCCCAGAAGCATTTCTCCGGTTTCGGGAATGAAATAAACCTTGTCCGGGTTCTGTGCCACCAGTTCGTAAGCGGAAGGTGATGCATGGGAAGATACGGTCTCCACATTGGCTGCCGGTACAATCTCCCCGGTGGTAATGTTGCCGTCCGCATCCTTGCCGGTTACCCTGGTAAGGGTCGGCACCATGCCGTCGCTTAAATTGTCATAGGATAAACGAATTCTGTGTACGTTGGAAGAAGTTATATCATTCTCAGAAACCTCAATGTTGTTATAGTTTGTGGAATTGATATCGTTGATGTCCACCGTGTCACCGTCTGCATTGGTCGCCGTGGTCTTGATGTAGGTCACATCGTCCATGGCGGAGGCAGCAAGCTGCTCGGTAATGGTGTACTCTTTCATTTCCGCCGCAGTGAAACTGATGGATGTATCGGTACGGTATCCGGCAAACACATACCTGCCGGCATAATCCACATCCGCCGTGGAATATATTTCATCACGCAATGCCTTGACCTGCTCTAAAATAATCTCCCGCACATCGGAGGGCTGGTCACCGTTTGCACCCTTTGTCACCTGTCCAATCATACTGGTAATAATTTCAGAAGTCTTTTTTAGGGCACCCTCCGTTACCTCCAGCCAGCTGTTGGCATCGGGAATGTTCTTCTTGTAGTACTGCGTCACCTCTGTTACGTTTCCGCGCAGACGCAGCGCACGGATGGCAACAACCGGGTCATCGGAAGGCTTTGTGATTTTCTTGGTGGTAGATATCTGTGTATTCAGTTTATCTTCCAGCACCTTGTTCATATTGATGTTGTTAAGGCTGTTGTTCTGCATGATTTTGTTTGTAATTCTCATAATTTCCCTGTCCTTCCGTAATCAGCGGCGTAACGTTCTTTCCTTATCCGGCATTTGCTTATATGCCTTTTCCTTATACGCCTGTCTGTAAAATCAGCCGGTCATAGATTTCCGTCAGTGTCTGCACCATTTTGGAAGCTAAATTGTAACCGTTCTGGTATTTTACCAGATTGATGGCCTCTTCATCCCCGTCCACGCCGGAAATGGAAGTTCTCTGGGTATCAATGCTTCCCGCAATATTTTTATAATTCTTGTAGAACGTATTGGCATTGCTGGCATTTAACGCCACATCGGAAAGTACACACTGTAAGAACTCTCCGGCTGTGCTGCCGCGAAATCCCATCTTGTCCTTATCGTTCATCATGTCTTTGATTTCATTCAGAAGGTCGCTCTGTTCCACGCCGTCCGATGCATTTTTCTTGGTGGCAAGCAGGTTGCAGTCATCCACCATAGCCTTCAGAATGCTGAAATTCTTGGCGGTCATTCTGTGGTAGCTGTCATCCGTCATATCCACGGTCATGGTGCCGTCCTTCTGCAAATCGTAGCGGTATGCCTTGTCGAACCCATACTGTTCTCCGTCCGTTGCATGGTCTGCGGAAAACAGGTTGTTGCCGCTTGCGCCGTATGCATCGTAACCGCTGTTCAGAATGTCGTTGAACTTCTGGGAAAAAGTACGGACCCATTCGTTCATCTGCTGCATGTAATAGGGAATACCCTGATAATCAATGCTTTCTCCCACCGATGCGGACATGCCCACTCTGTCGTTTGTCAGATTTCTGTCATTTAAGTTTTCATCGGAAATCACAAAGGTGTAGGAATAAGCCGGCTCTCCGTTTGCGTCGTAGCTGCAGGTATAGGACCAGGAATCGTAATAATATACCTGGTTGCCCAGCTTGATTTTGCCGCCGTTGTCGGCAAGATTGCATTTATTTAAATCTTTCAGGTAGTCTTTTGTTACCTCTACGGTCACGGTATCGTGGGATTTGGTAACGCCGTCGACTCCCGTCACATCCTTCTTACCCGTAGCCGTCACCGTACCGGAAAAGCTCTCGGTATTGTTGCCGTCACGCATTTCCACCAGTCCCTGCAGGCTTCCGCCTAAGGTTCTGTCGTACAGGTTAAACTCCTGTCCGTCCGTCCAGTATACATTGTAAAGACCATCAATATCGGTCTGGTTTACCTTTTCATAGGAGGTTCTTGCCACGCAGGCAAGCTGTCTGTTGTCGTTGCCGTCTACCAGCACCTGACCGCCGTTAATTCTTACGATAAAGCGGTTGGCTCCGGTCTCCCTTTCCGGGTTGTTGGCATCCACAATCGGGTACTCTTCCGTTGTAATGGAAGCAATTTCCGAAAGCTGGTCCAAAAGAAGGGTTCTTCTGTCACGCAGCTCGTTTGCCTTGCTGCCCGTCAGTTCAATGACATTTATCTGTTTATTTAAGGTAGCAATTTCACTGGAAATGGAATTGATTTCTTCTATCTTGGATTTGATTTCGTCGTTGGCATCCTTCTGCATGGTTTCCAGATTGCCCGCCATACCGTTAAAATAAGTGGTAAGGCTCTCGGCATAGCCGATGAACTGGGTCTTCGTATCTGCGCTGGAAGGATTGGTAAGCACTGCCTGCAGACCCTTTACGGCAAACTCGTCAAATATGGTCTTGAATCCCGGCATGGTCGTGCTGTCGTCCTTAAAGTACGTTTCCATCTGTGCCATGTAATACTGCTTCATATTGTATTCGCCGTAGCTGGTGTTGGCATTCCAGTACTTACGGTCATAAAACTCATTCCGAATTCGTTCAATGGAAACCGTATCTACACCGGAACCGGCACATCCGTAGGTCTGGAATACGCGGATAGCGGGGCTTGCCTGCTGCACTGCCTGCTGCCGGCTGTAGCCTACCGTCTGTTCGTTTGCAATGTTGTTGTATGTAGTATTCAGTGATGCATTGGAGGCCAGCAGACCTTTGTATGCAATATTCAATCCGAAAAACTGTGAGGGCATCCTAATGCCTCCCTTCTTTTAATCTGTACTATACTGCCAGTGTGGAGATAATGTGTTCCAAAAGCTCGTTGATTACGTTGATATAACGGCTGGATGCGTTATAGGCATTCTGAAAACGAATCATATTGGAAAGTTCTTCTTCGGAAGAAACGCCCACAATCTGCTCTCTGGCATTGTAGGTGGCTTCCACAGTCGTCTGCTGGTTTTCGTAAATATTCTGGAACGCATAACCGGTGTTGGACACCTGGGAAACCAAATCCTTATAATAGTCCACGAAAGTGGTTTTCTTAAGAACATTGGGATTTAAGGTATAACTTTCATCCGTAAAAGCCGCTTTCAGTTTGTCCGTCGTATCGTAATCGGCGGAACCGTCTGCCTTTTTGAAGCCGGGCATGGACGGCTCTCTTAACAGGTTCGCATTGACCTGCAGATTGCCCAGTGTATATAAGGTATCCGTGCGGGCCGGGTCTTCCTCCGCATATTTCCATGTTACATTGCCGTTTGCATCCGTTACCTTTTCGTAACCGTCCGTGGTAATCTTCTGGAAAAGCTGCAGGGGACTGCCGTCCTTGTCGCACATGTAGCCTCTGGAAGGGTCGTAAACCTCTGCCAGAATGCTGTTTATCTTGGTCGTCACATGGTGAATCATCTGGTCGAACTCTGCCTGCACATTCATCACAATGGACTGGGAAATACTGTCGTAATTGTTGTTTATATCGGTGTAATTGGCTCTGTGGTCGCCTCTTGCCAGAAGCAGCGCCTTCAGTCCGCCGATGTCCGTATCCAGGGAGGAGGAAACCGTCTGGTCTAAATGAAAGACCTCCGCGCCCTCGATATTATATTTTTTCGTACCGTCCGCCAATACGGTGTACTCCGCGTCCTTTATCCAGAACGGTGTATAGAAACCGGTGGCGTCGCTGGCATCCAGACCTATTTCATAAAACAGGTCGCCGCGTACGAAATCGGAATCCTCAATCCGTACCGATACGTTTCCCATGGAGTCTTCGGAATAGGTCATTTTGCAGAGCTTACCCAGCTCATCCAAAATCTGGTTTCTGGTGTCCCGAAGGTCGTTGGCATGCTCAATACCGCCGCATTCGATTTTCCGAATCTGGTCGTTCAATGCCTGTATCTGTTTTCCGTATTGATTGATGGTGGTAACTTTCTCTTTGATTTGTTTGTTCAGATTGTCCTGGTAATTGGTTAAATCCTGATAAACTGCATTGGCTCTGTTGATGAACTCCGCGGAACGCTGTACCAGAAGTCCCTGTGTAACGGAACTGGAAGGATCCTTGGAAAGCTCCTGAATGGCTGTCCAGAGGTTCGTTAAGGAAGTCTGGAAATCCTCGCCGTTCAACTCACCGAGCACATTTTCCACTTCACCGAGAACATCGGTGGATGCCTCATAAAACATGCTTCTGCCGGATTCCTTGCGGTAGGTCTGGTCAAGGAAATAATCTCTTACCTGTCTTACTGCGGACAAATTTACCCCGATACCGTATTGTTGGTCGGAAACAGCGGCGGGGTTTTGGGAAATGGTAATATATCGTTTGGAAGAAAGCAGGGTCTGCTGTCTGGTAAACCCTGTTGTATCTACGTTTGTAAGATTGTGTGCTGTTGTATTTAATGCATTCTGACCGGACTGTAAGCCGGATGCACCTATATATAAACTACCCATCAGTGGCATAAAAATCACCTCATGCTATGCACAGCATCTGATGAAGCATGGCAAAGGGAACACCGTCACCGGTTTCTTGCTTTTTCTTCATCAGCTCTTGGCATCAAAGCTTCCCCTGTCGCTTCCCATCAGTCCGCCGGCATTGTGGGCACCGCGGTCGTAATTTGCCGTTTCCGGTGCTGCTTTCATTGCCTGCAGAAGGTTCAAATCAAAGTCAATCATTTCCAGAGAATGGGCAATCAGCTCTTTGTTCTGCTCATTCACTCTCTGCATGTTGTCGGTCACGATTTTTAACCGGTCATGTACCTCTGCAAGCCGCTTGCTTTCCTGCGGTCTCTGACTTAAAAGCTCTACGAGTGTCGCTAATTTTAAAGTTTTGACATCCCTGTTCATAACATTGGCAATATCCGTCATCACTTCGCTTCTTTCATTGTCGAGGCGGTTAATGCGGTTTACCACTTCCTGCTCATCATCCGTGATGCGCTGTAATTCTTCCAGATTGCCGGCTACAATCACCGGTGTTTTTCTGGTTGATAATTCCAGCAGCTTGTCGTACTCTGCTGCTTCGCCCTCTAATACACTTATCAGGTTCTCAATAAGACTGGCCACTGGAATTACCTCGTTTCTTCATATTTTTTCAGTAACTTTTCTGCAAAGCTTTCGCTGCTCACTTCATAAGTGCCGCTGTTTATGCTTGCTTTAATCGGAGCCGTCACGTCTTCCCTGACGTCAGGTGCTGCCTTGACAGCCGTTTTTGCAGTCTGGAAATCCTTTCCCATGCTGCTTATCTGTACGGTGTCGGTACCTGTCACACCCATGCTGCCCTTGATACGGGACGGTCTTTTGGTCTGATACAACTGCTGTACCTGATTATATGCTTCAATACGCATACCGGTCTCCTCCTTTCTCTACGCATACCTTTTCTGTTCTCACATAGTATATATCGTAAAAAAAAGGATTAACTTTAGGGATAAATAAAATTTATTGTTCTTTCGGTTGCGGAACCTACTCGTTTTCTTCGTCCTTCAGCAGATTTTTCATGCTCTTTAAGCTGATGAAAATAGTGGACGTATTATGCAGAAGCGCCGAGGTGGTAGGCGGGAAAATACCGGCTACCCCCAGCACAATCAGCGCCGTATTGATGCCGACTATCATGCGGTAATTTTTGTGGATACGCTTCATCATGGCATCGCTTAACCGCTTCAGTGTCAGGATTTCGTCGAGGCTGTCCGCTCCGATGGTCACGTCCGCAATTTCTCTTGCAATTTCGGCGCCGTCACTGATGGCAATGCCCACATCCGCTTCGGAAAGTGCCGGGGAATCGTTGATGCCGTCCCCAATCATGACAACCTTTCTGCCACCTTCTTTTTCCTTCGCCACAAAATGTGCTTTATCTTCGGGCAGTACCTCGGAATAATACTCGTCCACACCGACTTTATCCGCAATATTGCGGGCAATTCTGTCACTGTCGCCGGTCATCATGACTATCTTTTCAAAGCCCAGCTTCTTTAAATTACGGATAACTTCGGACGCTTCCTTCCGCAGCGGGTCCTCGATGGAAATAACGGCTGCCAGGGAATTGTCGATTGCCATATACAAATGGGAATACTCCGCCGGCAATGCTTCAAACAATGCTTCTTTACCCTCGGGAATTTTTGCTCCTTCGTCTTCAAACACAAAGTGGTAGCTGCCGATAATTACTTTCTTTTCGCCGATGTGGGAAGAAATGCCGTGTGCCACAATGTACTCCATCTTGGAGTGCATTTCTTCGTGCTCCAGATGCTTGTCGGCTGCCGCTCTCACAACCGCTTTCGCCATGGAATGAGGGAAATGCTCCTCTAAGCAGGCTGCAATTTTCAAGAGTTCGTCCGGCTCCTGTCCGTCAAAGGAAACCACATCCACTACGGTGGGCTGCGCCTTGGTAAGGGTTCCTGTTTTATCAAATACAATGGTGGTTGCTTCCGACATGGCTTCCAGATACTTGCCGCCTTTTACGGTCATATCATGGCTGCTGCCCTCCCGGATAGCGGAAAGCACGGTCAGCGGCATTGCCAGTTTCAGTGCGCAGGAAAAGTCCACCATCAGTACGGAAATGGTCTTCATCACATTTCTGGTAAAGAGCCATACCAGTCCGGTGCCTAAGAAGGTATAGGGCACCAGTCTGTCCGCCAGATGCTCCGCCTTGCTTTCCAGGGAGGATTTCAGTTTTTCGGACTCCTCTATCATGGTCATAATCTTTTCATACTTGCTGGAGCCATTCGCCTCCCTGACACAAAGGGTAATTTCGCCCTCTTCCACAACGGTTCCGGCATATACCGTCACGCCCGCCTTCTTGGCAACGGGCACGGACTCGCCGGTAAGGGATGCCTGGTTTACCATGGCTTCGCCCTCCGTCACCTCGCCGTCAAACGGTATGACATTGCCCATATGCACCCGGATGAAATCACCCGGTTTTATCAGATTGGCGGCTGCCTGTATCTCCTGTCCGTCCTTTACGAGCCATACTTTTCCCACATTTAAGGACATGCTTCTGGCAAGGTCGCCTACGGACTTCTTGTGAGTCCATTCCTCTAAAATTTCACCCACACCGAGTAAGAACATGACGGAACCCGCCGTGGAAATATCGCCTCTGAAAACGGAAACGCCGATAGCCGTTGCATCCAGTACCGGCACCTCAATCCTGCCTCTGCACAGCGTACAGAGACCGTTCCAGATGTATTTTACGGATTTCACGGTCGTAATCACCGTCCGCACCGGCATGGGCAGGAAAATTTTGTTACCGTAGTGAAGCACTACCTTTTCCACCAGCCTGTCCCAGTATTCATGGTTTAACGCTCTGCCGGAATTTTTAATGTATTCCGCCGGAGCCTGTGTCTTTTCATAGGAAAACTTCTTTAATATAGAAACAACTTCTTCCCTGCTGCCGCTGTACGTTATCACGATATCGCAGGTGCGTTCGTTGATTTTGGCAGACTCTATCATGTCCTGCTGCTCCAGGTAATACTGCAGGGTATCCGCCTGTGCAAAGCTCATTCTATTCTGTACGGCATGAAGTCTCATTCTGCCTCTGATTTCATGTTTCAAAACAAATCGCATTGACTTTCATCCCTCTTTCCATATCTTTTCCGCCTGCCCGACACAGAACTTTTCCGTGTTTGTTTTTCCGCCTGCGGTGGGCCGCTTCAGCGACATAATTCCACTAAAGCAAAAAGAAAACACCTGCAGGCAATCCTGCAGGCATCTTTTGGGTTTTATTCAGCGTCTTTTGCTTCTGTTTCAACAGAATTTGCTTCCGCAGACTCTTCGTCTTCAAATTCGTCTTCTGAAATAAATTCTTCTTCCGCTGCAGCTCTGTCTTCGTTAATCTGTTTTGCTCCTGCGTAAATGTCTTCTGCATTTTCCTGTACGGTGCTGACGGTTTTCATCACGCATTCCTTAGCACGAAGAACGGCTGCTGTGCACTGTGTATAAAACTTTTTTGCATCCTTGCTGGAAAGAATTTTAATACCGGCTGTTCCGAACAGCACGCCTGCTGCGAAAAGTCCGGTTGCTTTTTTATTAATTTTTTTCAAACATTTCATGGGTGCAATTCCTCCTTGGTTCTGTAAATCCCACAGTCTTTCCCGACTGCTTTTTCTACCCGTACTATAACACAACTTTTTTTCAGTGACAAGATTTTTCGGTTACTTTTTCTGTTGCAGCACCGCAGCCTTTCCGGTTGTAATGCTGTTGCTTCCCCGTTCTGACACCGCAGCCTTTCCGGACATTTTACTTTTGCTTTTCCTGTTTTTGTTCCCATTCATCCAGTCTGCGGTTCAGCTTTCGCTGGTTTTCCAGAATGAGGTCCATCTTCCTGTGCAAGTCATCAATAATCAGTTCGTTTTTCAGGTTGACCTTGTAATCGTTTTCCGCCCGTTCCCTGTCCTTGGCTTCCTGTCTGTTCTGGCTCATCATAATAAGGGGCGCCTGTACGGCTGCAATGCAGGATAACACCAGATTTAACAGAATAAACGGATAGGCGTCAAACGCCTTGGACGCCAGCAGCAGATTGACAATCATCCAGATTAGCATCACCGCTATAAAGCTGAAAATAAATGCCCAGCTTCCCGCAAATTTTGCCACGGCATCGGATGCCCGCTGCCCGAAGGACAGTTTTTCCTCTTCCTTATTATCCATGGTAATGTTGGTGGCTATCAGTTCATGTATCAGTTCTTCGTCCGTAAATTCCTTGTCCGTTACATCCAGCAGTTCTTTTACAATTTTCTTTCTCTCGTTTCCTGTTCTCATATGTTTCACCTTCCGTTACTGTTCACTTTGTGATGTTACTCACTTTGCGCTGTTATTTATCTTTCACTTCTGCTCATCTTGCGCTGCTGTTCCCTTTGTGATGTTGCCCGCTTTGCGCTGTTGTTCCTCTTTTATTGCTGTTCACCCTTCGCACCCTTTTTAGGGAAAGACCACCATAAGGAGTGTCCCCGCTGTAATCAGGGCAAGTCCCGCCAACGCTTTTCCCGTCAATTTTTCCTTAAAGACAAGGTAGGAAAAGGCAATGGCAATCAGCATGCTTAATTTGTCCACTGAAATGACAATGCTCGCCACGCCGTCCTTGAGCGCCTTGTAATAACAGAGCCAGGATGCTCCCGTAGCAAGACCGGACAGACAGATAAATCCCATTTCCTTCTTTTCGATGTTTTTTACCGTTGCCTGCTTTCCGGTCACAAACACAACCACCCATGCCATTATCAGAACCACTACGGTACGGATAGCCGTTCCCAGATTGGAATGGATACCCTCCACACCGATTTTTCCGAGAATGGATGTCAGACTGGCAAACACGGCGGAAAGGACAGCATAAACCAGCCAGCCGCCCTGCCATTTTGCTTTTCGTCCTGAACTTTGAGCCGTGGCGGGAACATTTTGCGAATTTCCCTCATTCAACGGTGTGTTTTCTGACTGCTCAACTTCCACCGGTTCTTTCTTTTTCGCTATCATAAGAAAAGTTCCCGCAGCAATCATGATTACAAAAATCATTTTCCGTATGCTGATACTCTCCTGAAACAAAATCACGGCAAGCAGAATGGACAGAATGGTGCTTGACTTGTCAATCGGCACGACTTTGTTTACATCCCCTGTCTGCAGCGCCCTGAAATAGCAGAGCCAGGATGCTCCTGTCGCTAAGCCGGATAAAATCAGGAATATCCATGTTTTCATCGTAATGCTTCCTATTTCTCCCTGTGCTCCCACGATGAAAACCATTATCCAGGAAAAAATCAGAACTACGATTGTCCGGACCGCCGTTGCCACATTGGAATCTGTTTTCTTAATTCCGCATTTTGCCAGAATGGATGTCAGCCCGGCAAACAGTGCCGACAGAAAAGCATACAATAACCACATAGTACTCTCCTTGCTTTCGATTGGTTTATCTTTTGTTTTTTTATTTTACCACCTGACCGGATGTTTGCAAAGAGGGCTATGCTGTGCAACGGTAAATAAACGCAGGCACCTTATGAAAAATATTCCCGAATAATTCCTTCTACCGTTTCGATGCTTAATGGGTGACTTTTCGTTTCATATGTAAAAATCAAATTTACCGAGGGTATAATTCCATTATCCGAATACAGTTTGATTTTTCTGCAAACCGACTCGCTTACATATTTGGGATCATCCAGCAATCCAAAATGTTCCCAGTAATAATATTCCGCTGTCCGGGGATGCCTTACCGTAAAATCAGGATAAATCGTGTTATTCCCCAAAACCAGTTTGTCTTCATAACGAAAAGGAATTCCTGCCGTAAACAGTAATTTATCAATGATAGCTTCCGATTTTGACCTCACATATTTTCCCTGTGTTGCTCTTACTATCAGATTTTCCGGATGTATGCAACACCTGTCGTATTCTTCGCTCATCCATTCCTGTAATTCCTGTTTTACGGAGCATACAGACTGTCCTAAGAGCTTGCTGTATTCTTCATGTTCCAAGAAAACATCTGTATTTTCTTTGGGAAATATGATTTTCTTCAAATATGCTTTGCATGCTTCCAACTCTACTTTCAATTCTCTTTCCCGTAATTGATAATACTTCTTTAGTGCTAAGTTTTTCGCCAAGTCTTTATTTTGTTTGGGAAGATACGTTGTCCCTGCCTCTGTGCTCAGGTACCATTTATAATAGTGATTGTTTTTCGCACATATCAGGTTTTCTTTGGGAAATTCCTTTTGTACTTGCTCGATTTTCTTTAATTCTTCCTGAATGCTCTCTATTCTTCTCCTAATTTGTTCATAATTTACAAACATTTCTTTTCTCCTTAATCGACTATGTTATCTCTATAGCTGTGCCTCTTTCAAAATTAAAAGTATATGTATCTTTTGGGTACTGCCGTTTATTTTCTTTGTTCCATACCCATGTCCTTTGAAGTGGTTGGGTATATTGATTTATCTTTTCTCGCTGTACCCATTTCATTTTTTGGCTTTGGGTATACAGGCTTCGTTTCTAATCTGCATACCCATTTTCCCGGAATTCTTTGGGTGTACTTGCCTGCTTTTCGCCCCTCATACCCATTTTCCTTTTTACTTTTTGGCAATAGAGACTGCATTTTCCTTTTCATACCCATTTTCTTGAAATTCTTTGGGTAGGTGTGCTTATTTTCCCTCTCTCTACCCACTTTAGTTTTTCTCCTATCGCCTCCCCCTATATTCCGTCACCTTCATGCGGTTTCCGGTTACTGTTATCTGTATGGCGCCGCTGCAATCGGTCCGGTAAACGGCGGTTCCCGCATCGTTAAGCCTCTCCAGGGTTTCTTGGTGGGGATGACCGTATGTATTGCGTTCTCCACAGGAGATTACCGCAACCGTGGGACTACACTGCTGCAAAAATTCCTCTTTGGTGGAATTTTTAGAACCATGATGCGCTACTTTCAGAACGGAAACATCCGTAATGGCATTTGCCCGTAATAAAGCTGCCACATTCTTTTCTCCCTCGCCTTCCAGGTCCCCTGTAAGAAGCATGGAAAAATCCTGGTATTCCATGTAAAGAACCATGGAAGCTGCATTGCCACTCTCTGTCGCATCCGTCGGATTTAAGCACCAAAACCTTGCCCCGTTATTCTCCCAAGAAGCTCCTGCCTGTACTGTCCTTACGGAAATATTCCGTGCCTGGGCAAGGTCTGTTATTTCCGCAAACTCCTCCTGCTCCACGCCCGCAGGCAGGCAAAGGCAGGTTATGGCTATCTGCTTTTCTTCCAAAAGTTCTGCGATGCCGTTTATGTGGTCCGCATCCCCATGGCTTAAGAAAACAGCATCTATTCTTCGTATGCCCTTCGCCTTCAAGAACGGAACAAGCCGGTAATTTCCTACCTTTGACACATCACTGCTTCCGCCGTCCATCAGGTATACTTTGCCGTCCGGCAGCTCCATGCAGATGCCATCTCCCTGCCCCACATCCAGAAAGGTAACCTGCAGATTGTGAGCCGGATACCTGGCAAGCAAAAGAATTACGCCCAGTAAAAGTCCTAACCGGTATCTCCAAAACTTTTTGGGAAAGGTCCGCCCGTTTTCTGATAAGTTTTCAAGCAGGCAGAATAAAAGCAACAACCCAAAAGCAAGCAGCATTTTTCCATATGCCGGCTTTCCAGGCGTCCACATCGAAAACGGAAGTCTGTCAGCCAGACTGCCGCCTGCTTTGATAATGGCAAGAAAAATCCCCTCCGCGTATCTGCAGACGTTTATAACCGTTCTTTCCAAATCCGTTAAAACGCTGCCT
This sequence comes from Bacteroidaceae bacterium, assembly GCA_963639875.1. Classification (GTDB taxonomy): domain Bacteria; phylum Bacillota; class Clostridia; order Lachnospirales; family Lachnospiraceae; genus Acetatifactor. The sequence goes on along the minus strand of CAVHWP010000008.1, from coordinate 47,212 downwards.
GACAAAAAGGCAAAAAGGCGGAAAATTTCTTTCAGAAAAAGCCCTGCTATTCCCAATAACAGAATGACACCCATAAGAGGAATTATCAGAAGATTAAAGAAAATACCGAAAAGAGAGACTTCGGAAAAGAAAAAGAGCTGTACCGGAAGGGTCACAAGCCATACAGAAAAAGAACTCTGCAGACCATTGCCTGCTTTTTTCAGGAGTTCTTGGCAGAGCCTCGGAACCTGATGTGAGTCTAAATGCTGTAAAACCCGAGCCCACCTTGCGTCAAAAAGATGTAATCCCCGAACCTTCCTTAATTCCAAAAGCCGGGAAAGTGGGAAATGGTATGGATTTATGAGTGCCAGACATTCTTTAAGTGCCGGTTGAAAGACCGATATGGCAAGAATTGCTAAAAATGATAAAAGAAATGAGGATTGCCCTATATAGAAGGGATTTCCTATTAAAATAACTGCGGCGCTAAGGGAAAGAGCCGTTGGTGTGTCAAGGGTCCGTTTCCAGTGCCTGGCAAGCAGCCCCATGCCAAACATAATAAATGCCCGCACTGCGGAGGGAGGGCTTCCTACCAGAAAAACATACACCGCCATGCAAAGGACACTGATAACGGCTGCCGTTGCCTGCGCAGCAAATATTTTGCACAACAGACGATACAGTCCCAGCCCTAACAGGCTGATGTGGAGACCGGATATGGCAATGACATGAAGGGCACCTGCTGCTTTGTAAAGGCTCTGGGTTTCTTCCGAAAGAAATGTCCGTTCTCCCAGAAGCATGGCGGCAAGCAGGGCTCCGTTTTCTTCGCCGTAAACTTCCAGAAAGGTTTCCGTCAGATGCCGGCGAAGCTGCCACAGGCATTCCTTTCCCCTGCCGATTATATTCGGGGGTTCTGTGTATACAAGGGCAGCTTTCTTCACCTGCCCGTATATTTTCCGGGCTGCATAATAGTTTCTGGAATCGAACTGCCCTATGTTGGTTGCCTCCGTGTATAGGGAAAAGCTGCCGGAAATCCGCACCCGGCTCCCTATGGAGGGCAAACCATCCGGGGTCGAGGAAACCTGCCTCACTCCGGCTTCCACGGCGCATAGCACATACCCTTTTGCCGGAAGTGTTTCCGGCTGTCCGCCGCCGATTTGCCACTGTTCTGTTTTTACCAGCAGGTAGGTCCGGATACCGGTCGTGCTTTGTTTTAAGACTTTGCCGGCAACAAGCCCCGTAAGCTCCACCTGCCTGTCTGCTGCGTTTTCATATTCGGTTGGAAATTGGGATGAGAAAATAAAAGAATACAGAGTTAATAACAGAATGAGAAAGATTTGAAAAAGACACAGCGGCCGCCGGTTTTGGGGCGGCGCTGCATGAATTCTGAAAATAATAAAATCACCTACTCCGCTGTCGTTACGATATTAAGGTTGCGTTCAAACACGGTACTTAAGCTTACACTCTCGCGGAACATAATGTTGGTTTCGCCGTTTATGGTAATCTGCACCTTGTTGACATTGTTGAGTTCTGCCAAAGAATTGACCACGGAATAAATCGCCACATCCGTAGAAACATTGTAAACCTGCGTCAGGAAATTTTCGTCAAAATTTACATAGCAGATGCCGTCCTTGACGGAAATGCTGACCAGCTTGGTATTGGGGTTGATGGTCGGAAATGCCACATCCGCCACATCCTCATTGGGACCGGCAAGTAACTGCTCCACCACCAGTTTTTCTATGGAAATGTTAGTGTTGTAGGCAATCGTACGGCTGGTGGCAATCAGTCCCGTGCCGTCCGCATTGGCAAAATAAAGCTTCAGGCGGACTTTTTCGTAAGCGTTGATTTCGTCACCGGCATTATCGATAAACTGGTCAGCCGAAAGAAGCCCCACCACGTTGCCCAGATTGTCGTAAAGCTGCTTGCCGTTTACCGTGATGATAACATATTTGATGCCGTCAATCTGCGTAACCGTCCGCACCAGCGCCGCACGCACCAGGATTTCCGTAGTGGCGGGCATGGCGGTATAAGAGTCGCTGACATCTATCAGCACTCTTCCTTCATCGATTTTGCAGGAAAGCACCTCAAAGCCCATCTGCAGGGGCGCTTTGTAATCCATCTTATCCGGCGCCTGCGCCAGAAGCTCCATCAGTTCCGCAAGCTGCTCCTCCGGCTTTTTTGCCGAAATTTCTTTTTCGTGAGGCTCCAGTCCCGTTACCGATGTATTGATATAATAAATGTCCTTGGCACTGCCGTCCTTTCTTTCTTCCGGACGGGTACAGCCCGGCAGCAGAAGAACGAAGCTGCACAAAAAAGCCATTACTCTGAAAAAAAAGCTTTTCCGGTGTGCCGGTCTATTCACAGAAACAGATTTTTTTCCGTTCATCGTTTCGCCTTTCTATGAGTTGATATGGGTCAGCGGTATCTTTACCAAAAAGGTGGTTCCCTCTCCCTCCAGACTGGACACCGTAATGGAACCGCGGTGCATCAGTACTGCATTCTTGGTAATGGCAAGGCCTAAGCCCGTACCGCCGATTTCCCGGGAATGGGATTTGTCCACACGGTAAAAACGTTCGTAAATTTTATCCAGCGAGTCCTGCGGAATGCCGATACCGGTATCCTTGACCTCAAGGGTAAATACCTGATGGTCGGCATCCAGCGTAATTTTCACGGAGCCTTGCTCCTTATTGTACTTAATGGCATTTTCCACCAGATTGGAAATAATCAGGGTCATTTTCACTTCATCCACTTCCGCAACCACGGGGCGGAGGCTGGTTAATTCCACTTCCACATCCTTCTTCCGCGCAATGGGACGAAGGCGTTTGCAGATAAGCTCGGTCAGCTCATTGATGTTTACGGCGGAAACATTCAAATCCACCGCCTTTTTATCCATTTTTACAAGGGATAACAGGTCTGTGATAATCTGGTTTTCACGGTCAATTTCCGCGGTAATATCCTGCAAAAATTCCCGGTACATTTCCGCCGGTGCATCCGGCTGGGCAAGCAGGGAATCCGCCAGAACCTTCATGGAAGTCAGCGGTGTTTTCAGTTCGTGGGACACGTTGGAAACAAATTCCTGACGGGAATCGTCCAATACCTTCATACGGCTTAAAAGCTGGTTGAACGCATCCACGATATGAATGGTTTCGGAATAGTCGGGAACCGAAATTTTTTCGTCCGTATATCCCGCTTTTACTTCGTTAATAGCCTGCGTAATGTGGGAGAATGGACGGGTCAGCACATCGGAAAGCACCATGGCAACCGCCAGAATAATCAGAAGCATAATGGCTTCCAAAATCAATGCCTTCCGGTTCAGCACATCCATTGTCGCCATAATATTGTCCGTGGAAATACTGGTCAGCATAACGCCCCTGACCACAATTTCTTCTTTTTCGCCCATGTCGGTCACATTCGTTACCGTTTCCGTGATGGGCGTCGTCATTTCTATGTAGCCGTGTTTCCTGTCATAATTGGAAATGCTCTGGTTGTCAAAAGAGCGGATAACCTCTTCGGAAATAATGGTTTTGCCCTCGCTGATGCCGTAGGTATCCTTCACCACCTTGAAGTTTCCGCCGATGATAATAACACGTCCGTCGTATAAATTGGAAAGCATGTCCAGCTCCGCACCGATAACTTCGGAAGAATTATCCTGCAGATAATTGTAGTGTATCAGGTGGTTGGCTAAGATTTTCAACTGCGTCTGTACGGTATTCGTCCGCAGTTCTATGGCATGCTGCTCATAATTTTGCATAATTCCATAACGAAGAAGGACTCCCGGCAGACATCCCACAACCAGAATAATCACAAATATTCTGGCTCTGAGGCTCCTGAGTCCCTTTATTCGTTTGCAGCCTTCTATAAATTTGCTGCCCCATTGCTCCATTTTCTTTAACATTCTTTACTCCATTTTAAAAACGGTTACCTGCTATCTTATTCCATGTTCATGAAGTAGTATCCCACACCCCACTTGGTGTGCACAAACTTCGGCTCACCGGGACATTCCTCTATCTTTTCACGCAGTCTACGGATATGGACATCCACGGTACGCACATCGCCCGGGTAGTCGCTGCCCCATACCATCTGCAGAAGCTTTTCGCGGCTGTAAACCTTGTTGGGATTGCGCATGAGAAGCTCCAGCACTTCAAATTCCTTGGCGGTAAGTCCCACTTCCTTGCGGTTCACATAAGCTCTCCTGCCGTCGCAGTCAATTTTTAAGGAACCGATTTCCAGTGTACTGTCTTCCTTGTTCGGTTTTTTCACTTCGGTGCGGCGGATAATGGCTTTGATGCGCGCTTTTACTTCCAGAATATTGAAAGGCTTGGTAATATAATCGTCGGCGCCGTATTCCAGCCCCAGAATTTTGTCCATATCATCGCCCTTTGCCGTAAGCATGATAATGGGAACACTGGAAAATTCACGAATCTGCTGGCATACCTCAAAGCCGTTTAATTTCGGCAGCATCACGTCCAGCAAAATAATGTCATACTGATTTTTATGTGCCAGCTCCAGCGCTTCTTCTCCGTCGTAGGCGCAGTCCACTTCCATATTGTCCTGCTCCAGACTGAACCGGATTCCTTTCACAATCAGTTTTTCATCATCAACCACCAAAGCCTTTTTACCCATTTCTCTTCCCGCCTTTATTATATTTTTACTTCACACATATTTTATCTTTGATTTTGGCATACACGCCTTCTTTGATGCCGTCCACCAGCATGATGTCTTGGATATCCTTAAATACGCCGCCCGCTTCCCGGTAGGCAATCACCGCTTCCGCTTTGCCTGCTCCGATGCCCGGCAGACTCATAAGGGCTTCCTTATCCGCCGTATTGATATTGATAAGCAGGCTTTCCGTTTTCCCGGCTGCTGTTTCTCCCGTCCGATATGAACTGTTTCCCATTGTTTCCGGTGTCCTGTCCGTTTCGGCAGGAACCACAATCTGCATGCCGTCTTCTATACCTGCCGCCATGTTGACCGCTTCCGTATCGGCATCCGCCGTAAAACCGCCCGCCAAAAGCAGCACATCACAAATCCGGCTGTCCGCAGCCAGTTCATAAACGCCCGGAGTCTGCACTTCTCCGCAAATATGTACCAGAACGGTATCGTTGCCGGCATTCCGGATTTCCGCAGCGGCGTTGGCAGTTTCACCTGTCGGAGTTCCGCTTTCAGCCGCGGTGTCCGCAGTCCGTGCAGTACTGCCCGTTGTGCCGGATGTTTTTTCCTCCTGCGAGGGCTGTTCTCCTTTTAAGGAATAAGTCGTGTTGTTCTGTCCGGTGCAGCCCACTGCAAACAAAATTGCCATGCCAAGCAAGCCGGCTGCCAGATAATATCTTATAAAATGTTTCATGGTCTTCCCTTTCCGGGAATGCCTCTTGACCACTGCTATCATTGTAATGGAGTTGCCTCATTTTTACAAGGGTAATTTACTCCCATTTGAACAAAATAATACCGCCTGCCGCCAGCAGAATGCCTATTACCTTTCTCCAGGAAAAAGGCTGTTTTTCCACCCCGAAAAGTCCGAAAAGCTCTATGAGATACGCCACTAAAATCTGTGCCGTCACAATCATCATGACGGCTTTTGCCGGTCCCATCATGTCCATTGCCTTGATGACCGTATACGTAATGCCCGCGCCCAGGATACCGCCGATTAACATGTACCGCGGCTCCACCTTCAAAAGGGTTCCGAACGATGTCCGGTCGGAAATCGCCCAGATAGCAATGCAGACTAAAAATGCCGTAAACTGCACAAAAGCATTGGCAACCCACATGCCCGTGGTCTTGGTCACCTGTGTATTGAAAACACCCTGTACGCTCATCAGCAAGCCGGAAATCACGGCAATAAGAAATCCAATCATATGCGCCTCCCATGAATGTCTGTTGTATTCATTATGCGCACATGACTGGATTTTATTCTTACATGTCTGTGTATCTTATTTGTATCTTTTTACGTCTTTTTCTGCTATTTTCATGGATTTTGCAGGCATTTTTTACTGCAACTGCGTTGTTATTTTGTCGGAGAGCTCCTGCAGGAGTCCTGCCGCGTCTTCTCCTTCCCATACCTTGGAGAAAAGAATTTCAAGCCGGATCCAGAAGTTGCTGGTTGCAATCATCTTGGGCAGGGAACCCGCATGTTTGTACTCTTCCATAAATACCTGTAAATCTTCGTTGCCCGCATTTGCCGCTAAATTGGCGGAAACCTTGCCGGTACGCTCATACAGGTTGTCGTAGTATTCGTTCGTTAAAAAGGCCGCGAATTCGTTGGCAAGCTCCCTGTGCTCGGAGTAACCGTTTACCACCACGCAGCTGGTAACGGAAAGAGACTTTGCCTGCAGCTCCGCACTAGGGTCCGGCAGCATGGCAATTCCGTATTCATACGGGAATGTGCCTTCCTCTTTTGCCTGTTTTAATTTGGTCAGCACATCCGTTGTGGCAATGGTAAACACGATTTTACCGTCGATAAAATCCTGCACCACGGAGTCATAGGAAACGGAGTCCGACTCGATGTAAAAGAACTGGTTTAAGTTCTGGTAAACCTGCAGGCACTGTTTTACCGCCTCGTTGTTGATGTCAACAGCCGTTTCGTCATCGCCGCATTCGCCGCCGACCACCATGTAATTGCCTACAAAAAAGTAATTGTAAAAAATATCGGAAACATCCCAGCGAAGCACCGCTTCTACATTTTCGGGTGCATCGTAATTGTCCGCAAAAGCAAGCATTTCATCCATGTTGGTGGGAATACCTGCCGCTATCTGCTCCGGTGTCACGGTCAGGGTGTCCTCCGTGGCTTCCATTTCCCCGGTGTCCCCTTCTTCTCCGGAAGTATCCGCATTATCCGCTGCGGAAGCATCTGCTGCATCCTCACCGGTATCGTCCATGACTTCTTCCCCGTCTCCTTCCGCCGCTTTCTGCAACTGCTCTGCCGTCCAGGCTTCCAGATAGGTTTTATTGTAAAGAAGTGCGCTTGTTTCATAATAATACGGGTACGCAACCAGCTTATCCTTGTAAGTCACTGCGGAAAGCGCAGTCCCCGGAAAATGGTCCTCGTTGCAGATGCCCGCTTCATCCGTAATACGGGATGCCAGACCGGAAAGATAAGCCTTTTCCAGTGAGTCATTGCTTAAAATAAAGGCATCGGGAATCTGCGTGGAATGCAGGGATGCCTGATTTAATGCCTCCAAGTACTCACTGTCCGAAGTCAGTACGGGAATCACGCGCACATCCTTTTCTGCACCGAACGCTACCGCCGCACTGGCAATAAAATCCGTCAGCGCTTCATCGGAGTACCAAAAATAAATGGTCTCTTTATCCCTGAAAAGTGTGGAAATTTCCTCTTCTTTTCCCACGTATTCGTTTTCGTTGCCCAAATATAACATACCTGCCATCACGCAGACGATTAAAAGTACTGCCAGCAGTCTCTTTCTCATGTATCACCAAGCCTTCCGAACAGGACGTTATGCCGGCTCCCCGGAAAGACAGGTGTCGAGAACAGCAATCATATCATCCACGTTCTGTTTTGTTATAATGAGAGGAGGTACCAGACGGATGATGCTCTGACCCGCATTGATTAACATAAGTCCTTTTTCCAAGGCACTGTTAATATAAGGAGCCACCGGTCTGTCAAATTCCAGTCCCTGCATCAGTCCCGCACCGCGCCTGTCAACGATAAAATCGTATTTTTCCTTCAGCTCGTCCAGACGTTTTTCCAGATAAGGCGCTACTTCTCTCACATTTTCTATTATATGGTTCGTTTCAAATAAATCAAGCACTTTGTTTACCGCCGCGCACACAAGCGGATTGCCGCCGTAGGTGGTTCCGTGGTCGCCGGCAACAAGGGAATGTGCCCCCACTTTTTCATTTAAAAGGAAGGCTCCCACCGGCACGCCGCAGCCCAGCGCCTTGGCAGTTGTCATAATATCCGGCTTTACGCCGTATTTCTGCCAGGCAAACATGTAACCGGTTCTGCCCATGCCGCACTGGATTTCGTCTAAAATAAGCAGAATATCTTTTTCATCGCAAATACCCCTGATTTCCCGTAAGAAAGCCTCATCCGCCGGATGAATGCCGCCCTCGCCCTGTACCGTTTCCATAATAATGGCGCAGGTTTTTTCGTTAATCAGTGCTTTTACGCTGTCAATGTCGTTCATGGTGGCAAAACGGATGTTGCCGATGCCCGGCTCAAAAGCCTCTCTGTAATGCGGGTTTCCCGTTACGGAAAGTGCTCCCATGGTTCTGCCGTGGAAGGAATGCTCCATGGCAATGATTTCGTGGCCGGTGGTGCCGTCCTTTAAGTAGGCGTATTTTCTGGCTGCCTTGATGGCGCCTTCAATGGCTTCCGCACCGGAGTTGGTGAAAAATACCCTGTCCATGCCGCTTACGGCTTTTAACTTTTTAGCCGCTTCGATAGCGGGCACATTGTAGTAATAGTTAGAAGTGTGAATGAGCTTGTCAATCTGCTCCTTCAGGGCATTGTTGTAGCTCTCGTTATGATAACCCAAAGCAAACACTGCAATACCGGAAACAAAATCCAGATATTTCCTGCCGTTATAGTCGTACAGATAAACACCGTCGCCCTTGTCCAGTACAATCTGGTAACGGTTGTAGGTGTGAAGCAGTTCGCTCTCCGCCTCGTCGATATATTCCTGCATCGTCAGATTTTCTGTCATAATTTTTCGTTCCTTTCTGTCCTACTGCATTTTCCAGCCGTTTTCCGCCATGTCCCCGTCTTTGACAATCGCCGTTCCGATACCGCCCTGGGTAAAGATTTCCAGAAGCAGGCAGTGGGGAATACGTCCGTCCAGAATATGCACACGGTTGACGCCGTTGCGGATAGCGGAAGTACAGTTTCCGAGCTTCGGCAGCATGCCTCCGCCGATAAGTCCGCTGTTAATCAGTTCTTCTGCCTGGGTCGCACTCAGTCTGGAAATAAAGGAAGACTTATCGTTAATGTCGCGGTACAGGCCTTCGATATCCGTCAGGAACGCCAGCTTTTCCGCACCGACTGCCTTGGCAATGGCGCATGCCGCATCGTCCGCATTGATGTTGTAGGTTTTGAAATTGTCATCCAGACCGATAGGCGCCACGATGGGAAGAAAATCTTTTTCCAGAAGGTCATACAGGACGGTGGGGTCAACCTGCTTGATGTCTCCCACATAACCGATGTCCTTTCCGTCTGCGTACTTTTTATCCACCTTTAAGAGTCCGCCGTCCTTACCGCTTAAGCCGACTGCCTTGACGCCAAGCTCTTCCACCATGGTAACCAGGCTTTTGTTTACCTTATTCAGTACCATTTCCGCAATTTCCATGGTTTCTTCATCGGTCACACGCAGACCGTTGATAAACCGGGCTTCCTTGCCGACCTTGCCGACCCAGCGGCTGATTTCCTTGCCGCCGCCGTGTACGATAATGGGTTTGAAACCAACCAGCTTTAACAGGGTCACGTCCTTGATGACATTTTTCTGCAGCTCTTCGTTGCTCATGGCGCTTCCGCCGTATTTCACAACGATAATCTTACGGTTGAATTTCTGTATGTAAGGAAGGGCTTCAATCAGCACTTCCGCTTTCTGCAAAACTTCTTTCATATCCTTTTCTTCCATTTTTTCAAACCAATCCTTTCTTAAGGTTTATGACCGGTAATCGGCGTTAATCTTTACATAATCATAGCTCAAATCGCAGCCCCATGCCGTAGCGCTTTCTTCGCCCATATGCATGTCCACCAGCGCGGTAACTTCCTTGCAGGACAAAATGGCGCTGGCTTCTTCCTCGCTGTAATCGCAGGCAACACCCTTACTGAAAATCGCCATCTTTTTGCCTTCCGCTTCAAAGTACAAATCCACATTTTCCGGGTCAAAGCTGACACCGGAATAGCCAAGGGCACAGAGAATTCTGCCCCAGTTGGCATCATGTCCGAAAATCGCTGCCTTTGTCAGGGAGGAGCAGATAACGGATTTTGCTAAAATACGGGCATTCTGCTTAGTATCCGCATGAATGACCTTTGTTTCAAACAATGCGGTGGCGCCTTCGCCGTCGCCCGCCATCTTCTTTGCCAGAGTGGTGGTTACCGCATGGAGGGCTTCGCAGAATACTGTATAGTCTTCATTTTCTTCTGTAATCACAGGGTTTTCCGCCATACCGTTTGCCAGCACCAGAAGGGTGTCGTTGGTGGAGGTATCGCCGTCCACGGAAATCATGTTAAAGGAGTCTATCACATCCTTTTTTACCGCCTTTACCAGAAGCTCCTTGCTGATTGCGGCATCCGTGGTAACAAAGCCTAACATGGTGCACATATTGGGATGAATCATGCCGGATCCCTTACACATACCGCCGAGGGTCACTTTTTTGCCGGAAAGTTCGATTTCCACTGCCACTTCCTTGAATACCGTATCGGTGGTCATAATGGCTCTTGCGGCATCGTTGCCGGCTTTCAGGGTATCTGTTTTTGCGGCTGCCAGTTTTTCAATACCGGCGCAAATTCTGTCTTCGGGAATCTGCATGCCGATAACGCCGGTGGACGCTACCAGTACCGCATCTGCGGGGATGCCCAGCAGCCTGCCCGCACATTCCGCTTCCTTTTTACAAATGTCCATGCCCTGCTTGCCGGTGCATGCATTGGCAATACCGGAGTTGACTACCACCGCCTGTGCGGTTTCTTTGGTATCCACGATATTCTTGTCCCAGAGAACGGGCGCTGCCTTCACCACGTTGCCGGTAAAAGTACCGGCGCTCACGCAGGGTACCTTGCTGTATACAAGCGCCATATCCATTCTGTTTTTATATTTAATCTGTGCTTCCGCACCTGCTGCTTCAAATCCTTTTGCTGCGGTTACGCCGCCTTCTGTAAATTTCATGACTTTTCCTCGCTTTCTGCATCAAAACTTCCCTATCAGAGTAAATCTTCTACTTATTAAAAGCAATAATATTTTCGGTATTTAATACGAAATCATAATAGTTCAAATCGTTTCTCTTTGTCCAGCCGATGCATTTCCAGAACGCATTGCCGATATCGTTTTCGGTAAAGGCTATCAGGGACACCTTGCTGATTTTCTCTTCCTTCAGCTTCTCCATGCAGTACACAACCATGGACTTGCCGATGCCCTTCATTCGTTTATCTTCTCTCACACAGACATGGTACAGACAGCCTCTTCTGCCGTCGTGCCCGCAAAGAATGGCTCCCACGATTTCGCCGTCTTCCTCTGCCACCACACTGATGCCGGGATTTCTTTTCAAGAAGCGTTCCACGCCTTCCTTCGCATCATCGATGCTTCTTATGGCAAAGCCTTTGATGCTCATCCAAAGCTTATGTACTCCTTCAAAATCTTCTGATTCCATGGCACGTATTGTAATCATGTCCGGCTCCTTTCCTTATACAAATGCCACCTTCGGTGTCGCTTGTTTTGCTCTTGCATGGGTACATTATAGCACTTATGAATTTTTATGCAAGCATTTCCTTTATTTTTAATTTTTATGCATTTTGTTCTGTATTTTATGCAATCTTTTTCTATATTATATGCATTTTTCTGCTTGCAATCAAGATAAAGTTGTTGTATAGTAAGGGCAAGTTCAAAAAAGATTCCACATAGGAGGCATAAAAATATGAAGGAAAAAGTTGTTTTGGCATATTCCGGCGGTCTGGATACCACTGCCATCATTCCTTGGTTAAAAGAAACTTATGATTATGATGTAGTCTGTGTCTGCATCGACTGCGGTCAGGAAGAAGAATTAAACGGTCTTGAGGAACGTGCAAAATCCTGCGGCGCTGCAAAATTATACATTCTGGATGTTATCGACGAGTTCTGCGACGATTACATTGCTCCCTGCGTACAGGCACATGCTGTTTACGAAAATAAATATTTATTAGGTACTTCCATGGCAAGACCTCTGATTGCCAAGAAGTTAGTGGAAATTGCAAGAAAAGAAAACGCTGTTGCCATCTGCCACGGTGCAACCGGCAAGGGCAACGACCAGATTCGTTTTGAATTAGGTATCAAGGCTCTGGCTCCCGATATCAAGATTATTGCTCCCTGGAGAAACGACAAGTGGAAAATGGACTCCCGTGAATCCGAAATCGCCTACTGCCAGGCTCACGGCATCAATCTTCCTTTCTCCACCGACTCTTCCTACAGCCGTGACCGTAACATCTGGCACATCAGCCATGAAGGTCTGGAACTGGAAGACCCGGCTAACGAGCCCAACTACGACCACCTGTTAGTACTCGGTACTACTCCGGAGAAGGCTCCCGACCAGGCAGAATATGTTACCATGACTTTTGAAAAGGGTATTCCCACTTCCGTAAACGGCAAGAAGATGAAATACTCCGACATCGTAAGAGAATTAAACAGACTGGGCGGCAAGCACGGTATCGGCATCATCGACATCGTGGAAAACCGTGTTGTCGGCATGAAGTCCCGTGGTGTATACGAGACACCGGGCGGCACCATTTTAATGGAAGCACACCAGCAGCTTGAAGAGTTAATCTTAGACCGTGACACCTATGCCATGAAGACCGAAATCGGCGCTAAATTTGCAAGCCTTGTTTACGAAGGCAAGTGGTTCACTCCTCTTCGCGAAGCTATGCAGGCTTTCATTGAAGTAACCCAGGAATATGTAACCGGTGAAGTAAAATTCAAGCTTTACAAGGGCAACATTATCAAAGCCGGCACTACTTCTCCTTACTCCCTCTACAATGAATCCTTAGCATCCTTCAAGACCGGTGACCTTTACGACCACCACGATGCAGAAGGCTTCATCAATCTGTTCGGTCTGTCCTTAAAGGTACGCGCCATGAAGAAATTAGAGGTTGAGAAGAACAACAAATAATCTTTATTTCCTTGATAGAAAGTACTGAGTATGGAAGTTATTTTAATTATCTTATCGTATTTTATCATAGTAAATCTGCTTGGCTTTGCCCTCATGGGCATTGACAAGCGCAAAGCCATAAAGGGTGCCTTCCGAATTCCGGAAGCCACCCTCTTTATGGTTGCCATTATCGGCGGCAGTATCGGCTCCATCTTAGGCATGTATACCTTCCGCCACAAAACAAGACACTTAAAATTTGTCTACGGCATGCCGGCTATTTTAATTATCCAGCTTATTCTGCTCTTTTTACTGTACCGGGCGCCGATTGAGCTTTTAACCATCTGATACAGAGGAAACGAACCATGCATATTGCCATTTGTAACGATAACGTCGCTGACAGAAAACAGCTTGAGAGACTTTTGGCAAGGGAATCCGACAAGCGCCTTTCCACCTCCGGAAACCTTTATGTGGACTCCTATGGCCATCCCGACAGCCTGCTTAAAAATCCCATGCAGTTTGATGCGTTCTTTATTGATATGGAGCTGACCCCGGATATTTCGGACAGTTCTGTTTTACAATGTCTGATTAAGGCAGGTTGTTCCGCACCCGTTATCCTGCTCTATGCTTCCCCGGAAGAAAAAGAGAAAAAAAAGGCTCTCGGGAAAGATGCACCCATGGAAATTCTTCTGCTGGAAAAACCGGTGCGAAAAGAAGAATTATCCTCTCTGTTAGACAATCTTCTGGTTCTTTCCTGCAAACGGGAAATCCCCATCGAAATCCGTGCCGAGGCAGGCACCCATTATGTATACGAAAGCGATATCCTTTATGCCGAAAAAAAAGGAGGACATATTTATGTGACCCTGAAATCCGGGGAAATTCTTCCACATAATGCCTCCTTGGAAAGTCTGTTTGCACAGCTTGAAGCTTATTCTGTTTTCTTTGCACCCAACCGTAAAACCATCTTAAACGGCCGGTATATCAAATCCGTACAGCTTACTCATATTACCATGTGCGACGGCCATACTTTTTCAGCCATCGGCGCCGGTATCGGTTATGCCAAAAAGTGTCTGGCAGAATACGCACAGTAACTACACGGCAACAATGACGCCGCCGTCATTTGCATACATACTGCTGATGCCTGCCGTATCCAAAATCATAATATCCATACAGCCGGTCTTTAATTTCACCATCTGTTCCACCAAAAGTGCCCTGTCCGGCGCATTGCAATGGCTGATGATAATTCTCTTTTTATCCGCATCCTTCAGTTCCGCAGCCAGAAAATCCACCATTTTGTTCAAAGCCTTTTTCATGCCGATGCCCTGGCCTTTCTGAATAATGGTTCCTTCATCCGCCCCCATCACAGGTTTGATGTTGAGTGTGGATGCCACAACCGCTTTTAAGCCGGTAAGTCTGCCGTTCTTGCGCAGTGTTTCTAAATTATCCAGTACAAAATAGGTGTGCATTTCATTACGGAAGTGACGGATTTTCTTAGTAATTTCCGCAAAGGAAAGTCCCTGCTCCTCCAGTTCCATAAGTTTTAACGCAATCTGGGTTTCCCCACAGCTTGCGGAACGCGAGTCTACTACCAGTATGTTCTTGTCCCCATACTGTTCTTCATATAAATTTTTTCCAAGAACTGCGCTGTTGTAGCTGCCGCTCAGCTTTGAAGTCAATGTCACCACGTAGACTCTCTCTGCTTCCGTACGATAGGCATTCATGTAGCTCTCCGGAGACGGACAGGAAGACTTCGGACATTTGGGGCACTCTGCCACCCTTCTTAAGAAATCCTTCTGATCAAAGTTTTCATCATCCAGAATACGGTAGTCGCCGACCTCTATTTCCAGCGGCGCTCTTTCAAATCTTTCATCTTTCCACAATTCATCGGGCAATTCACAGCAACTGTCCACTACGATTTTATAGTTATATTTCATATCTGATTCCCATCCCTTCCTAATCTGCACGTTTTGTGCCCGTTTCAGGTCATTTTACAGAACTTGTATTTTTCTCTTTTTGTCGTATTTTGCAGAACTTTTGTAAATAGTTTTCATTACTATGTAACATGGTAGCACATTTTACATGGACTGTAAAGGGGAATGGAAAGTTTCATAGATTTCTAAGATTTTGCTGTGTGAAATATTCTTATGTGTTCTGACAACTCAGATTTATTCTTTACATAAAAAATCCTCCAAATCCTGCTAAGATTTGGAGGGTTCCACCTTATTATCGTTTCAAAAGACTTTGCCAGTCTGCTTTATTATATAAAATTCTGATTATGTAAACTGTGTCATTTTGCTCATTGTAAAAATAAAAAATATTGTAGTTATCAAAATATGTCATCCGCAAACCTACCCTTCTTAAAAGTTCATCGTTTACATAGGGATGGCTTGTGGGATATTCTCTTAACTTTTCAGCAGTATCCAATATACCGTCAGATACTCTTTGTGCTGCCTGCGGATTACACAAATCCACAAAAATATAATGTTCAATGTCCAGCAAATCATACTCTGCCGGCTCCGTAAATACTATTTTAGTCACGTTCTTCTCTTCTCTGGTTTAATTTATCTCTTACCTCATCAATGGAACTGACTCTGCCGTCCTGCATGGCTTTATAGCCTTCGCCAATCAATCGATAAAGCTCCAACTTCGCTGCATCTGTTTGTTGAATTGGTTGCTGCACCTTTGTTGCTAACATACCGTCACACCCTTTCTTTACAATCAATATACCATATTCTCCTTCCCTCAACAATCACAAATTTTCCAAATTAACTCTTGCCTTTATTATGTGCAGAAAGTTATACTATTAACAATACAACGCATCGGTGTATATATCCTGATTATTGAGCAAGTCATGCGCTTCGTTTACAGAAAGGCAAAAAATGATTGCACTGCAGATTACCGGACTTAAAAATTTCATGAATGCCATGCTTACCGGCAATGTCTTTGATACATTTCTGCTGGAGGAGGCTTCTGTCACCACAGCGGTCACCTACCATATCGACGGACATGCCCAAAAGGACTTTGCGCCCTGTGAATATGAATTTATTCCCTGGGCAGATATCAAAGGTATCTGCTTCCAGTTAATCAAAGGAACCAAGGTTCCCCTTCATTTCCAGTTTGTGTTTCACCTGATGCCAAAGCATGTGGAGTCCATTCTGAAGGCAGCCGATGCTGCCGTTGACCCGTCGCTCATCCGTGCTTTTGTACTGACGCTGCGCTATAACGGGGAAATTGCAACGCTCTACACCGGCACGGCTTACACCACATTTGTGGCGGACAAAGAGCCCGAAAAGCTCTGGGATGCCGCCTGTGAAAAATATCTGCTCAAAAAAGAAATTGCCTGCGAACGTCTATAGTTCACAGGCAATCTTTTTATTCTTCCGCTCCGTCGGCAGCCTCTGTGCTGCCCGCCGTATTCTCTTTCGGTGTTTCCGTCTTGGGATGCGGCGCAATCCACTCCGGGTCTACCTGGGAATGGTATTCCTCCGGCAGCGCCTCTTCCACATACTTATAGAAATTCTGGTTCAAAATTCCCGCAGAATAATTATACAGACCCTTGACCTGGCTCTTCACGGCATCCAGATATTCGTCATCCGGTTCCACGCCGTCCGCCCATACAACTTCTTTGGATTTCTTATTGTAAGAAACCTTATCCGTGATAAAGCTTCTGTCCGCAAAAATAACCAGCGGAGAAGCATCCGACAGGATATCGTTTCCGGCATACAGTCTTGCATCATAATCAAATCCGAACAGGTTAAGCAAAGTGGGAAGAAGGTCCAGGGAGCTTGCCGTCTTTGTCACTTCCACGGTTTCCATTTCGCTGTTCCAGAGGATAAGATTGTTGTGGTAAATATCCAGTGTACCGTCTAACGGTCTGCCCGCCAGTTCCTCCAGATTGCTTACTTCCATGCCGTAAGGATAATGGTCGGCGGAAAGGCAGATAACCGTATTTTCCAGCTTTCCCGCCGCATCCAGTTGTTCAATCAGATACTGCAGCGCCAGGTCCAGCTCCATGTTGCAGGCAATGTAGGCTCTTCCTTCTTCGGAATAAGGCAGGTTTGCCACATCCTCTTTGTGCAGGGAAGACATCTTGTTGCCGGTGAAATTATAATTCATGTGGCCGGAAACCGTCATGTAATACACATGGAAACGGTCTTCCTGTATGTATTCGGAAACGGTGGCTTTCATCATATCCAAGTCCGAAGCCGGCCAGTAATTGGAATTTTCCATTTCAAATACCTGACCACCGTATTTTTTCGCATCCAAATCTCCTAATTTACATGCCTTGAAATTGTAACCCAGGTTCGGATGAGAAAGATATCTGTCGTAATAGGACAGGGAATTGTTGTGGTAAGCGTAGCTTTTCACCCCTTCGGAAGCAAAATAGGACGCCAGGGAAAAGCACATGTCATCCTCCGCACTGCGCTTCATGGAAAACTGCTGGTCGGGGATAAGTCCCGTCAGGTTCACATACTCGCCGTCACTGGTGGATGTCTGCCACAGAGGCACGTAATAATCGTCAAATACAAAGCCGGAATGGATAAGCTTATACAAAGTCGGTGTCAGATTTTCGTCCACCGCATAGGGGGAAAATCCTTCCGCCGTCAGGAAAATCAGGTTGTAGCCCTCAAACATACCGGTATATTCGTTTCGCTTGGTGGGCGTCATGCTCTGCATGTAATCCGCTAATTTTTTCACCGTATCGGAACCGGCATTGTCGGAAAGAGCGGTAAAATCCACCGGCAGGACATGGGGGGAAGTATCCGGCTTTTTCGCCTCTTCCTGTCTGCTGTCGTCCCCGGAAACATCTCCGGCTTCCTCCGGTGTGGTTTCCGGTGTATCGTTTTCACCGGCTCCCGTTTCCTCCGGCGTTTCCGCATAATCGTTGTTTAGGTCCACCCAGGTGTCCATCCCGTTGCCCTTCTTAAACGCACCGGCAAAGACATCTCTTGTGATGGAGGGCATGACGCCGAATTCCTCAATGACTCCCTGCGGGTCATAAAATCCGGCATATGCATCTTCGTATTCCGCCCCCGCAAGGGAACCAACCGTCAGCACTGCCATAAAGCCCAGTGCGCCGGCTGCCATTACCGCCAGTTCCCGCAGTCTTTCCTTTTTCGTGTGGCTCTTTAAGCTCAGGGTATACATATGCAGGAGCAGCCCCGTCACCACAAAAGGCACTGCCATCAGAAGCAGCCAGCCTGACACGTTCCAGATACCTGCCAGTGCTTCTTTCCAGTAGTTGGTCATGGCATCTTTTCCGCCGTTTTTAATGGCAGCCATCAGAAGCGGCTGTTTGAATATCTTGATATATACAAGCTGGGATGCAAACAAAAGGTAATCGATCGCCAGCAGAACCCAGAGAATAATCCGGTTTTTCTTTCTTCGGAAAAAGCCCATAAGCAGGGATGCAAAGCCCGCCAGAAACAGCCATATAAAAACCGCAATCAGCGGATTGACCGCCGCAAATCCGAAGCAGGCAATATGATACACTGCTTCCATATATATAAATGTGCAAAAAAACAGTATGATAAGCCAAATCATAACTCTCTCCCTTTCTCTTCCACATATTAGCATATTTTGTCGAAAAAAGGGAGATTGTATTTCTTATTTTTTTATTGAGATTTTCTGATTTTGCATGATTTTTGACTATTTTTTCTTAATTTGAGCCATTACCGCTGTTTCACTTCTTCATTTTAGGCTGGAAACAGATGGCTGCCAGCAGCCCGAAAATAAGCGCTCCGCTGCATCCTGCGGCGCCTGCCTTGAAGCCGCCCTTGAAAAGTCCCAGAAAGCCTTCCGCATCCACCGCTTCCTTGACGCCCTTCATCAGCACATTTCCAAAGCCGAGCAGGGGAACGCCGGCTCCGGCTCCCGCCCATTCCGCAAAGGGTTCATACCAGCCGAATACACTGATAATGGCACCCAGGCAGACCAGCAGCACCATAATCCGCCCCGGCAGCATTTTGGTTTTTTCCATTAAAATCTGTACTAAGGCGCAGATAACGCCGCCCACTAAAAAGGCATAAAAATAATCCATGATGTATCCTCCTACGGTTTTCTCATCATGGATTATTATGTATTTTGTTTTCGGTTTTATACATGCCGGGGACTGATTTCGCACCCTTTGCTCCGGCTACTCCAGAAATTCTGCTGCCCGGGCAGACACTTCTTCCGCCACCTCGCGCAGCTCCTTGCCTTCGCAGTTTATCGTCACAAGGGCATATTTTTCATACATGGGAATGCGTTCTTCGTACAAATCCCGGAGGGTCTGCCCTTCCTTTAAGGTAACGCCTCTTGCATTCAAATCGCCCAGGCGTTCCTCTAAAGCTTCATAAGAAAGCTTCAGGTAGACCACCACGCCGATTTCGGACAGATGCTTCATGGCTTCTTCTTCGTAGCAGACGCTTCCTCCGGTTGCAATCACGGTCTGCTTCACATCAATGGAAGCATTTACCTTATTTTCTATCTCCCAGAAGCCTTCCACTCCGTGCTCGGTAATCAGTTCATGCAAAAGTTTTCCGTACTCATCCTGAATCAAAAGGTCGGAGTCCAAAAAACGAAATCCCAGCCGTTTGGCAGCCACAACGCCCACAGTGCTTTTTCCTGCGCCCGGCATTCCAATCAGGACAACATTTTTTCTTCTGTCCATTTCCTATAGCTCCTTATAAATCAAAGGACGCATGGGTCAGGTCTGCAATCACTTCTACTTCGCAAAGAACATTTTTCGGCAGGGTCTTTACCGCTACGCAGCTTCTTGCGGGCTTGCCGGTAAAGTACTTGGCATACACTTCATTGAATGCCGCAAAATCGCCCATATCTGCCAAAAAGCAGGTGGTTTTTGCCACGTTTTCATAAGTAGCGCCTGTTGCCTTTAAGATTTCGCCGATGTTCTTCATCACCTGCTCTGCCTGCCCGGTAATATCCGCTCCGGTAATTTCGCCGGTTGCCGGATTGATGGGTATCTGGCCTGATGCAAAAAATAAATGTCCTGCAATCACGCCCTGGGAATAAGGTCCGATTGCTGCCGGTGCTTTGTCTGTGTGAATGGTTTCCAACATAATTTTGTCCTCCTTGTTCAGGCCTTCGGCTCCGGCGCATCAAACTCCGCCGTCACGTAAAAACCTCTTTCATTTTCTATGATGTCTGTCACAACACCTTCCCGCGCAAGCATTCTGTTGCGGAAAGGTATATTGCCTGACATGGCAAGTGACGGATCAATCGTATAATAATAGTTGCTGGGCAGTACTCCTTCTGTCACCGTAATCTTCTGTCCGACAGTAAGAAGCCCCGGCCGTTCCATTTTAAACTCCATGGTTCTCATAAAAACGCCCCATTTCTTTCCTGTCTATTTTACTATAAAGGAGCCCTGCATGGCAAGTCTTTCTTGGAGGAGTTACACGCTCTCAATCACAATTCCGTGGGCAATTCCGGGCACACTCTGGCCTTCGTGGAATGTCACTTTGCTGAGAAGCGCGCCTGTCGGTACAAACAGCACTTTTTTCCAGTTCTTTTCCGCAAGCTGCTTTAAGATATACGCTGAAAGGGTAACGGCGCTGCACCCGCAGCCGGAGCCGCCCGCATGGGTGTCCTGGGTTTCCGCATCGAAAATTTCCAGCCCGCAGTCCATATGCCTGTCGGAAATATCGTACCCTTTATCCCGGAGTAAATCTAAAAGCACGCGCTGTCCCACACTTCCCAAATCCCCGGTGATAATCTTATCGTACTCTTCGGGTTTTGCCTGAAAATCCGTCAAATGGGCTTCTATCAAATCCGCTGCCGCAGGTGCCATGCACGCCCCCATGTTCAGGGAGTCCTTCAGTCCGAAATCCACGATTTTTCCCACCGTCATGCCGGTAATTTTCCCTTTGCAGGCTGCTTCTTTTTCTTTTCCCAATAGAAAAGCGCCGCTGCCGGTTACTGTCCAGGTGGCGGAAAGCGGACGCTGGTTTCCGTACCCCAAAGGAAAACGGAATTCCTTTTCCGCACTGGCAAAATGACTGGACGTTACGCAAAGCACCTGTTCGGCAAAGCCTCCCGCCACCGCCATGGCGCCTAACGAAAGGGACTCGCCGCAGGTGGAGCATGCTCCGTATACCCCAAACAGCGGAATTCGGTAATTCATAATGCCGAAGGAGGTGGCAACGGACTGTCCCAGCAAATCGCCCGCAAAAACATAACGTATCTCCTCCGCTTTTTTTCCTGCCTTTCCCAGCGCCAGGCTCACGGCATCCTTCTGAAGACTGCTTTCCGCTTCTTCCCAGGTGTTGCAGCCGAACATGTCGTCCTCTCCCACCATATCAAAAAGAAGGCCGAGTGGACCCTCGCCTTCTTTTTTGCCTACCACGGAGGCATTTCCGTTAATATAAACCGGCTCATCCAGCCGGATACTTTGTTTTCCCTGCCAAAGTTTTGCACACATACGATTTCCTTCCTTTCTTTCCGGTTTTTAAATCAGTATGAACTCCGTTTTCCGTATTTATACATTTACTCTCCGGTTTTCTGCATCCTTTCTTTTTTATTTTCTATGTTTCAAATCCTTTTTATTTTCTCAGTCCTTTCGGATAATGGTTTTTCAAAACAGCGCCGGCTGCTTTTCCCCAGCCCAAGCTGTATCCGTCCACGCAGACAAGGCACCAGCCCTTCGGCCGGGAAACATCCGCCTGTCCTGCCGCCGTCCTTCCCCGGGTCATGATGTCCGCCATTTCCACATCGCATCCTGCACCGATTGTCAGTGTCTGTCCTTCCAAATATTTTCTGACGGCAGTTCCGTCACCGGCAAGATGGATGCCGTTTACAACCTGTTCTTTTTTCAAAAACAACGCCAGCGCATGGGACGGCTCAAACCGGTTCTTTTTCACCGTTCCCAGATGCAGTCCCGGGCGCAGCACCTTAAGTCCCCGTAAAGACGGTGTTTCCGCCGGTGCCAGATACAACTGTTCTCCGAAGCGCAGCAGAATTTTTCCTGCCGTCAGTTCTTCTGCCGGTATCGTCAGGGCTTCCTTTGCAAAGTCGAGAAACTCCTTGCAGTCCTTCAGGGCAAGGGACTTCTCCGTTCCGGCAGTTGCCGTGCTGCCAAGCTGTCCGCCTTCACGGTGCAGGACAGCTAAAAAGTGTCCTTCCCCTTTGACTTTATGGGGCATCAGTCTTTCTTCTTTTTCCAAGTAAAAATCCGGGTGCGCTTCCAGAAAGCGGCTGACGGAGCCTTCGTCCTCTGTGGGTGCAAAGGTGCAGGTGGAATAAACCAGTCTGCCTCCGGGTTTTAACATCGTTGCCGCACAGTCCAAAATGCCGTCCTGTCTTTCCGCGCAGAGCGCCACATTTTCCTCACTCCACTCTTCACCGGCATTGTCGTTTTTGCGGAACATTCCTTCCCCGGAGCATGGCGCATCCACCAAAATGCGGTCAAAAAATGCGATAAACTTTTTGCTCAGGCTTTCCGGTGTTTCATTTAAGACAATGGCGTTGGAAATGCCCATGCGCTCTATATTTTCCGATAAAATTTTAGCCCTCTGGGGGTGAATTTCATTGGTAATGAGCATGCCGCGTCCCCGCATATATTCGACAATCTGGGTGGATTTGCCGCCCGGCGCCGCACACAAATCCAGAACGCGTTCGGGTGATGCAGCCTCCTCCATCAGGCACGGTACCGGCGCCATGGCGGACGGTTCCTGAATGTAGTACAGGCCCGCCTCATGGTACGGGTGTTTGCCCGGCTGTTCCTCCTCTTCGTAATAAAAACCGTTTTTCGTCCAGGGAACCGGACTTAAGGCAAACGGAAGTTTCTCTTTTCCTTCCTGTATCTCTGTTTTCAGCGGATTGATACGAAGCGCCCGGTATCGTTTGCCGGAAAGGCTCTCTAAAAAAGCCGGGTATTCCTCCCCCAACATATTCTGCATTCTCTCTAAAAATTTCTCTGGTAACATGCTGCTCTCCTTGTTTTACTCTTTTTTCCGGCTCTCAAAGTACATAAAGTGGTCGATTGCCTGTAGGATGTCCGCAAATTCTTCTCTGTCGGCAAGCTCCACATAGCGGGTCAGAAGTTCGTTTTCCTCCTTGCGGTAACGGCCGTAAAAGATGTCAAACAGATTGTGGCCTCTCATGTAGATTTTGATTTCCTCCATGTGAGCCTTCACATCCTCCGTTGTAGTAAAATTCTTGCCCAACACAGCGGTAAGATGCCTGCCGCTTTTTAATTTATACAGATATTCCTTCCATTTGGAAAGAAAAATTTTATAAAACTGCTCCGGACTTTTCAAAACGCCTATCCGACACATGATTTCCGGGTTCAGGAAATAATTTTCAAAGGAGTAATATTTTAACACCAGTACATTTTCCGGCTTCACGCGGGGCAGTCTGTCCACATCCCGCGCATTCTGTTCCTCATAATACTTACATAAACCTCTGCGGAGGTCTTCCGCATTTTTGCCGTCGCCGTCCCTTATCATAAGGAAGTGGTCCTTTATGTAAACCTGGTTCATGTATTTTAAATTGGCATAGGTCTTGATGTTGGTACAACTGTTGGTGGTGATGATAGCGGTCCGGGAAAGCCTGCCGTCCTTGTCATAAATTTCCGAATAATACTTCTTTAATAAGATAGGAAGTCTTGTCTTATCCTGCCGTCCTTCTACGATAAACACGAAATCCACGTTCATCAAATCCCCTGCCGTATAGCCGAGGTCATTCAAAATGGCGCTGATGTCAGTGTCTTTTCGTACGGCAGGCATGCCGTCTTTGTCCAGAACCATCTGACGTATCTGTCGGATGCTGAAATTCGGCAGCAGATTGGGAGAATGGGTAGAAAAAATCACCTGATGCTTTTTTGACAGCCGGTACAGAATATCCCCGGTGGTCTTCTGCATGGATGGATGCAGAAAAATTTCCGGGTCTTCCATCATGATGATGCAGTCCTCCGCATTTTCATCCTCCGCATACGCCTCTAAAACGGACAGCATGTAAATACTGCGCATGCCCTTTCCCAGCCGTTCTATGGGACGTCTTATTCCCTCCTGTCCGGTACTGAATTCCGTCGTCACGGTAAGCATGGCATCCGTATTGTGGCTCATGGAAAAGAAAATGGTGTCCCGTCCGCCGTTCGCCGCATAGGCTTCGTTGACTTTTTCGGCAAAGGTGTTTAAGTTCCGCTGATACAGCTTGTAGTTAAGAAGCCGGAAGGTTTCCAGTGCCGTCAGCTCCTCCGGTTTCTTCTGATTGATAAGGCCGATGCAGGAAAAACAGTGTGTGCAGGTCTTGGCTCCGTTAAAAAGGCACCTGTTTTCCCGGATGCTTTTTAACTCCGCATCCTCCTGCAGATACAGCATGTCATTCTGGAACTGCTCCGGGTTGCGCTCCGCATCAATATAATAAATGGTAGGAAAAACGTCCCGGATATACGGGTTGTTTTTCTTGTAGCCGTCGTCAAAACGCTGTCTGTCATCCCGGTTCACAATATAAGTAAAGGTAAGAATTTCTCCGTCAAAGGAAGGCAGCTTTTTCTTCACATCGGATAGAAAAGACTCCCATCTCCGGTAGCTGCTGACTTTGCCTTTCTTCTGCAATCTTTTTAAGTCTTCCTCGCAAAGGGACAGTCTGACCGTAATCTCTATGTTGGCGCCGGACTCGTCAAAATCCTCCGGCACAATCCGGTAATCACCGCCCACTGCCCGGATGGCATCCAGAACCGTGGTCTTGCCGGTGCTGTTCTGTCCCACTAAAATAAGTGCCTGGGAAATATCCTTGATTTCCAGACAGTTTATGGATTTGAAACGACAAATTTTCAGGTATTCTATCTGCATACGCTTACCCCCTTTTTTTATTATGGCACAGGACGCTGTCCCGGGCAAACAGTTTTTGTATCGGCTGCTTCCCACAGCCGTTTTTCTTTAGACATTCTTTCCAATCTATGCTATAATTGCGCCATGAAAACCTTAAAAAACATACTTATTTGCATTATTCTGCCAATTACATTATTTCTGACCGCAAGCATCACGGCGGACGATGCGCAAGACACTGCTGTCAGTGCTGAGGTAACAAGCGATACGGATGTCGTTTCGGCTGACACGGCTGCCGTAGCGGAGATGCCCGGCAATCTCAGGCTTTACCTCGCGCAGGATTTTTCTCCTCTGGCAAAGGATATCCTTCCGGAGGTTATGCCGGAAATGGACAAGCCCATTTCCAAGGAAATCACGCTTATGGCGGTGGGCGATAACCTGATGCACATGGGCATTGTAGCCTCCGGCAAACAGGCGGACGGCAGCTACGATTATTCCATGCTCTATGCGGACATTGCGGATTTTCTGGCTGCTGCGGATATCAAAGTCATCAATCAGGAAACCATTTTAGGCGGCAACGAGCGGGGCTTTTCCGGCTATCCCCGCTTCAATTCTCCGACAGAGGTGGGCGATGCCATTGCCGCTGCGGGCTTTAACGTGGTTCTGCATGCTTCCAACCATTCCGCAGACCAGGGCATTGCCGGTCTGCTCTCCTGCATTGCTTTCTGGAAAACACACCCGGAAGTGCTGATGGTGGGCATTTTTGATGACCCGTCCGAAGCCGAAGAAATTCCTCTTCTTACCATTGACGGTGTTACCTTTGCCATCCTCAATTATACCTACGGACCCAACGCGGAGATTTTGCCATCTTCCATAGAAGGGCATCTGAATATGCTCTGCGCCTATGATGAGCGGACCAATGTCATTGATTTTACTACCTTAAATCCGCAGGTAATTGCCGATATTGAAAAAGCGGACGCACTTGCCGATGTGGTTCTGGTCTTCCCTCACTGGGGTACGGAATATGTCACCACTCCCTCTTCTTATCAGAAGGAATTTGCCCGGCAGATGGCGGAGGCGGGCGCCGATATCATCATCGGAACCCATCCCCATGTGGTGGAGCCCATCGAATGGGTGGAAGCGGATAACGGCAACAAAGCTCTCTGCTACTACTCCCTCGGCAACTATGTTTCCACCCAAAGAGATGCCATCAGTATGCTGGAGGGTATGGCATGGGTGACCTTTGAGGCAACCGCAGGCGGTGTTACCATCGATGAGGAAAAATCCGGTGTCATCCCTCTGGTATGCCAGTACAAGAGCGGTCCCGTCCGCTTCGACCACATTTACCTTTTAGAGGACTATACGCAGGAGCTTGCCGATGCACACGGTATCCGCGGATACGGCGGTGTCAGCCTAAAAGCAGACAAGCTGAAGGAATGGAGTGCGGAAATCTTCGGAGATTTCGTACTGCCAAAATAAACAAATCTAAAATTTTTGTAAACCCATTGACATTCTAAATTTGTTTTACTATAATCTGTAGCGTGCTACATATATTTATGTAGTGTGCTACAGATTTTTTTATGTAAAGAAATTATTTTTGCAAAGAAAGGAGTTTCCCATGCAGCAACTGGAAACCGGCGCTTATTTTAAGCTGATTACCGATAAGCTCCACACCAAAGCCGATGCCGACTTAAAGGCACACGGACTCACCATGACGCAGTCCCGGGTCCTCTGCTTTTTATCCGACCACGACGGAGAAGCCACCCAGAAGGAAATCGAAGAATTTCTTTCCGTAGCCCATCCCACGGTTGTGGGCATCGTGTCTCGCTTAGAGCAGAACGGATTTATTACCTTTCATCCGGACTCCGCGGACAAACGCAATAAGGTGGTGGTGCTTACGGAAAAAGCCGTTCAGGTTGACAAGGAAATGAAGGAAATCATCCGCAGACAGGATAAAAAACTGTTTGCTTCCTTATCCGACGAACAGGTAAAAGAGCTTACTTTTTTATTACAAACCATTTATGAAAACTTAAATACCGAAGAGGAGGATACCCCATGTTAAAAACATTAGCAGGAAGCTTAAGAGAATACAAAAAAAGCTCTTTGGCTGCCATCTTTTTTTCCGGCATAGAGGTTATTTTTGAAATTGTAATTCCTCTGTGCATGTCCAATTTAATCGACAGCGGTATTGAAAAAAGCAATATGGCCATGGTCTGGAAATTCGGCATTCTGCTGCTTATATTTGCCCTGCTGCAGCTTGCCACCGGTATGCTTTCCGCCTACACCGCAGCGAAAGCGTCCACCGGATTTTCCGCAAACCTACGTCAGGATATGTACGACAACATGCAGACCTTTGCTTTTTCCAACATCGACCGTTTTTCCACGGCATCCATCGTTACCCGTCTGACCACGGACGTGACCAACGTGCAGAATGCTTACCAGATGTTAATCAAATTAGCGGTCCGCGGACCCGTTATGCTCATTGTTTCCATGATTGTTTCCTTCCGCATCAACCGCCAGATTTCCCTTATTTTCCTGGCGATTGTGCCGGTGCTGGGCGTTCTGCTTGCCCTGATTGTCCGCAAGGTGCATCCTGTTTTTGAAAAAGTTTTCCATACTTATGATGCCTTAAACAATGTGGTGCAGGAAGACCTCCGCGGCATCCGCGTGGTAAAATCCTGTAACCGGGAAGAACTGGAAATCAGTAAATTCCAAAAAATTTCCCAGGATATTTACAAGGGCTTTGCCAAGGCGGAGCAGATGCTTGCCTTAAACTCTCCCCTGATGCAGATTTGCATGTATACCTGCATGATTTTAACCTCCTGGATTGGGGCAAAGGCCATTGTTGCCAGCGGAAACAACGCCGCTCTGGGCTTAACCACCGGTGATTTGACCGCCCTCATCACCTATTCCATTCAGATTTTGTCCAGCCTGATGATGCTTTCCATGGTATTTGCCATGATTACCATTGCCAGCTCCTCCGCCGGACGAATTGCGGAAATCCTGCAGGAAAAAACAGATATTGCCAATCCGGAAAATCCGGTTATGCATGTAGTTGACGGCGAAATCAACTACAACAATGTAGAATTTGTTTACGCTTCCAAAGCCGATAAAAAAGTACTAAGCAACATCAACCTGCACATTGCTTCCGGTGAAACCCTGGGTATCATCGGCGGTACCGGTTCTTCCAAGTCTTCCCTGGTGCAGCTCATTCCGAGACTCTACGACGTTACCTCCGGCAGCCTGACGCTGGGTGGTGTGGACGTGCGGAAATACGACCTGGATACCCTGCGCAACGCCGTTGCCATGGTGCTTCAGAAAAACGAACTGTTTTCCGGCACCATTGCGGAAAACCTGCGCTGGGGCGATGAAAATGCCACCGACGAAGAAATAAAAGAAGCCTGCCGTCTTGCCTGTGCGGATGAATTTATCAATGCCATGCCGAAGGGTTACGAAACCTATATTGAGCAGGGCGGCACCAATGTTTCCGGCGGTCAGAAGCAGCGTCTCTGTATTGCCCGGGCACTGCTTAAGAAACCCAGGGTGCTGATTTTGGACGACTCCACCAGTGCCGTGGATACCCGCACCGATGCCTTAATCCAGAAGGCGCTCAAGGAGTATCTGCCGGAAACCACAAAAATTATTATTGCGCAGCGAATCAGCTCCGTACAGAATGCGGATAAAATTATTGTCCTGGATGACGGAAAAATCAACGCCATCGGCACGCATGACGAGCTGTTAAAGACCTGCGATATTTACCGCGAAGTATTTGCATCCCAGCAGAAAGGAGAGAGTGAAAATGCCTAACGAAAAAAACGAAACAAAAACCATGCCCGGCAAAGAGCCCGATTTCGGCAAACGCCCCCGGCAGAAGCTGGATATGAAAACCTTAAAAAGACTGCTTTCCTACCTGAAAGCTTACAAGGGCACCCTGATTTTAGTTACCGTCTGCATTCTTCTTTCCGCATTGGCGGGCGCTGCCTCCTCCATGTTTCTGCAGTCCCTGATTGACGATTATATTACGCCGCTTTTAGTCTCCGCCGGAGCTCCCGATTATTCCGGGCTTATCAAAGCACTGACTGTCATGGCGGTGATTTACCTGATAGGTGCGTTGTCCACCTATCTTTACAACAGACAGATGGTAACCGCAGCCCAGGGCACCCTGAAGACCATCCGTGATGAGATGTTTGAAAAAATGCAGAAGCTGCCCATCCGTTATTTTGACTCCCACACCCACGGCGACATCATGAGTCTTTACACCAACGATACGGATACCCTGCGGCAGATGATTGCCCAGTCCATGGCGCAGCTCATTTCTTCCGCCTTTACCATTACCGCCGTGTTCTTCTGCATGCTGAACATCAGTGTCTGGCTGACACTCGTAGTGCTGGTGGTGCTTTTCCTCGTTATGCAGTTTGCCAAAATTATTATGAAGAAAAGCGGCCGCTACTTTATGGCACAGCAGAAAACCCTGGCTGATTTAGACGGCTATATTGAGGAAATGATTAACGGTCAGAAGGTTATCAAGGTCTTCTGCCACGAAGGAAAAGCCCGTGAGGAAATGGTCCGCCGCAATAAGCTGTGGGAAGAAAATTCCTCCAAGGCAAACGGCCACGGCGGCGCCATGATGCCTCTTATGAACGCCCTCGGTTACATCCAGTATGTTATCGTTGCCGTTTTAGGCGCTTACCTTGCCATTGCCAAGGTGCCCAATTTAGGACTGACCGGTTTCCACACCATGACCGTCGGTATGATTGCTTCGTTCCTGACGCTGTCCAGAAACTTTACTCAGCCGATTTCCCAGATTTCCAACCAGTATAACTCCATCGTCACGGCTCTTGCCGGTGCTTCCCGTATTTTCGCTTTCATGGACGAAGCGCCCGAAACCGACGAAGGTTATGTTACCCTGGTAAACGCTGTGGAAAATGAAGACGGTTCCCTTATGGAAACCGACCGCTACACCGGCATCTGGGCATGGAAGCATCCCCACCACGACGGCACCGTTACCTACACCCGCCTGCGGGGCGAAATTGTACTGGACCATGTGGACTTCGGTTACAATCCCGACAAGGAAATTCTGCATGACATTACCCTGTATGCGAACCCCGGTGAAAAGGTTGCCTTTGTCGGCTCCACCGGTGCCGGCAAAACTACCATTACCAACCTGATTAACCGTTTTTATGACATTGCCGACGGTAAAATCCGTTACGACGGCATCAACATCAATAAAATCAAAAAAGCGGACCTGCGCCGTTCCCTCGGTATGGTACTGCAGGACGTCAACTTATTTACCGGCACGATTATGGAAAACTTACGTTACTCTAATCCCAATGCTACGGATGAAGAATGCATTGCCGCTGCAAAGCTTGCCAATGCCGACAGCTTTATCCGCATGCTGCCGGACGGTTACAACACCGTCCTAAAGGGTGACGGCAGCGGTCTTTCCCAGGGACAGCGCCAGCTTATTTCCATTGCCAGAGCGGCTGTTTCCAATCCGCCGGTCATGATTTTGGACGAAGCGACCTCTTCCATCGATACCCGGACGGAAGCTCTCGTACAGAGCGGTATGGATAAGCTGATGCAGGGACGTACGGTATTCGTCATTGCCCACAGACTTTCCACCGTCCAGAACTCCGATGTGATTATGGTGCTCGACCACGGACGCATCATCGAGCGCGGCAACCATGAAAAACTGATTGCCGAAAAGGGCACCTATTACCAGTTGTACACCGGTGCTTTTGATTTGGAATAAAGGATTGGAAGTGACTCCCGGTTTTACCATTCATCTCCTATTGCGTAATTGTTACAAAATTGTTACAATTCATTTGTGCTCAGGCAAGGCGTACTACAAACTGACAGGCAACACGTCAGACGCCGGACAAAATAATCCATAGATACCATCTTCTGCAACGCAGAAACGCCGGGCACAAAATCTGAAAAGGAGGTAAATAGTATGTGTTTCAAAATTTTCAATAACTGCAATCTGCTTAACCTTATCCGTAACTGTTTCGGATGCTAATGATAAAAGAGCCTTTGGAAAAATCCAAAGGCTCTTTTTTAATCGATTACATTCTTAATTGCCAATATGTTGTCATAGTCCGCGGCGCTGATAATGACGCCCTTTTTAGAATTGGCGGAATGAATAATCTGTCCGTCGCCGATATACAATCCCACATGCGTACATTTGCTTTTGCCGTAGCAGATAATATCGCCCGGCTGGATTTCGTCGTAGTTGACACTTCTGCCATTGGTGGAATACTGCCCGCTGGGGGTACGGCTTAAGGAATAGCCAAAGTCTTTATAGATATAACAGGTAAAACCGGAACAATCCGTTCCATCTGCCAGGCTTCTGCCGCCGTGCACATATTTGTTGCCCAGATACTGCATCGCATAATCCACAATGGCGGTACGCAGCTCCTCATTGGAAGTGTACTGGTTGGTCGGGAAGGTAATCGTGCCAATCACCTCCGGGGTGCTCTGCTCCGTCTCCTGCGCTCTCGCCGCCAGTGCCTGCCGTTCCGCTTCTTCCCGGCGTTCCTCCTCTATGGATTTGGCATACACAAATTCTTCATGCACGGAAACGTATTCCGCCGAAACATAACCCTGTTTGCTGTCCGTATACTGCACCTTCAGCCAGTCTCCGCAATCTTCCACCACTTTGACATTCTCGCCGTTGTCTATGTAACCAATCCGCTTGCTGTCCGCGGACTGCTCTTCTCTCACGTTCAGCCGGTCCGCCAGTACCGTCGCATAGTACGTTACATACTGGTCAATCACCGCCTCCGCTTCTTCGCCGTATAAGAAATATTCCGCTTTGATAAAGCCTTCCACATCGCCGGAAATAATCTGGAACCAGTCGTCATTGTCCCCCACCGTTGCCAGCACCTGCGCCACGGAACCGTTATAAATCTTTCCCACAATCTCACCATCCGTGCTGGGCAGGCTACGCACATTCACATAATCGGTAACTTTGGCAATCGCCAGGTTTGCGTATTCCGACTCTTCTTCGTCCGGCGCCACCGCAAAGCTGATGGCTTCCGGGTCCTGCACCTCCGCAAAGGAAACGCCGGAGGCAATGGTCAGCGCCGGGAGGTCTGCCAGCGTCATGCCTTCCGCCAGCGCCTGGGTAGAAAATGCCGCTGCACCCGTCACTGCATCATTGCCGGAAACTGTTGCTGCTGCCACATGCGGATGCCGGTACGCCACAATTCCCAGTCCCAGCGCCAGTACTCCGCAGCCGCCCGCTATATAGATGAGTAATTTCTTGTTCTCGTTCTTCATTTTATTCTTTCCATGATTTCATAGTTTGAAAACAGAATTTTTTCTGCTCAAGTTCTTTTCTGTTTTACTTTATTAAGTTTTCCCTATTTACTACTGATTTTAACCTTACCACGAAAATGATAATTTTTCCACTGATTTCACATTTTGCACACATTTTCTCCATTTTTTCATCACAAAGATTTGTAAAATAGAAAATAACAAAACACAACAGACTTTTCTTAAAGGAGGTAATCGTTATGAAGAACAAAAATTACAAGCTTTTTGCCATGACCCTTTCTCTTATGCTGGCTGCTTCTTCCTTAAGCGGCTGCGGCAAAACCAGTACGGATGATACAGATACTACCACAACAACCGAACAGACTGCACCCGAAAAACCGGATGGTGAGCCCGGGGATGCTCCCGAAAAGCCGGACGGTGAACCGCCCGCTGACGGGAAAGGCCCCGGAGAAGGAGGCCCCGGAGAAGGAGGTCCCGGCGGTGACATGGGTCCCGGTGCAGGTGGTCCCGGCGGCAGCAATTTTGACGGAATAGACAATTATGATGCCGTAAAAGATATTTCGGAAGATACCTCTGAATCCGGCAAAACCTATACTTCCACCGGAACCGATGAAAATGCAGTCCGCATTTCCGGTCAGGCAACGGCAGTCCTTACCGACAGCACCGTTTCCCGTACCTCATCCGACAGTACCGGCGGTGACAATTCCAGCTTTTACGGCGTAGGTGCTGCCGTACTTGCCACCGAGGGCACGGCATACATCAAAAATGCGGACATTACCACCGATGCTTCCGGCGGTGCCGGGGTTTTCTCCTATGGAAACAGTGTGGTTTACATAGCGGACTCCGCCATTAAAACCCTGCAGAATACCTCCGGCGGTATTCACGCAGCCGGCGGCGGTACCTTATATGCCTGGGATTTGGATGTGGAAACAAGCGGTGAGTCTTCCGCCGCCATCCGAAGCGACCGGGGCGGCGGCACCATGGTAGTGGACGGCGGCACTTATGTAAGCAACGGCGAAGGCTCTCCTGCCGTTTACTGCACAGCCGATATTGCCGTTCACAATGCCACCCTTACCGCCAACGGTTCCGAAGCCGTCTGCATCGAGGGTCTTAACTCCTTAAGCCTGTTTGACTGCAACATCACCGGCAATATGAAGGATTTAAGCCAGAACGATACCACCTGGAACATGATTGTTTACCAGAGCATGTCCGGTGACTCCGAAATCGGCTCCAGCTCCCTGCAGGTAGTCGGCGGTTCCATTACCGCGAAAAACGGCGGGCTCATTTACACCACCAATACGGAATCCGATATTTTACTTTCCAACGTGGATATCACTTACCCTTCCGACAGTGAATTTTTCCTGATGTGCACCGGCAACAACAACGAACGTGGCTGGGGAACTTCCGGTTCCAACGGCGCCCAGTGCCGTTTCACCGCCGACAGTCAGGATATGCAGGGAAAAGTTGTCTGGGACAGCATCAGCGAACTGGATTTCTACATGACAAACGGCAGCACCCTGAAGGGCTCCTTTGTACAGGATGAAACCTATGCCGGTGACGGCGGTACGGGTTACTGCAACGTATATATCAGTGCTGACTCCACCTGGACGGTAACCGGAAACAGCACCGTTACTTCCCTTTACAATGCGGGAACCATCGTAGATGAAAAGGGCAAAACCGTTTCCATCGTCGGTACGGACGGCACCGTTTACGAAAAAGGAACCGGCAGCTACACCATTACCGTCGAGTCCTACGAAGCTTCCGCAGGTCCTTCCGGCGCAGCCGAAACCGATTCCTGGTCCGAACACGCAGTCACAAAGCCCTCAGAGCTTTTGTAAATTGCGTTTTAGATAGATTTTGTTTTAGATACCGGAGCTGCTGCTGTGTTTCCACACCCTCCGCGGTGGTCTTTTTGCCCAGTTCACGCAAAAGAGTCGCAAAGCATCCAGTTTTCTCTGTGCAAACAGATTTGCCGCATATCCCATAAACACCGCCTGATTGGCTACGCCGGTCGCCATGTCCGTCTGTATTACATGCGTCAGCAAATTCTCAATACCGTCTTTTCTGTCATATAAAACTGCCGTATCGTAAACACCTGTATGTCTTAAAGCAGACATCGGCGTATCCATAGTCAGCTCCATTCTGCCGAGCCGCAGGTCGTCCGCTATCTCCGTAAGGGCTTCTGCCGCCCTGTCCTTACATGCTTCCACCGTGGAATTGTCCGCTTTTCAATAATTTTTCTTTTAATTTGATTGCGGATTTTTCTATTTCCAAGTATAATAAACAAGTCTCATCTTATTACATTCCCATCTATTTTATCACTTACTTTCAGGAGGAATTTCTATGGTATTTCAAGGACTTAAAAACCGTTATGAATTTATAACCGCAAAATTAGCCGAAATCGAAAAACAGTTATCCCATTTACCGCCGGGTCAACTGAACTGCTGGTTTGTAAAGGAACAGCCCAAGTACTATCTTTCCCAAAATCACAAGAGAACCTATCTATCCGTCAAAAACGAATTTCTAATTCAGCAGTTAGCACTAAAAAAATATTTAACTGCTTTGCGAAAAGAACTTTTAGCAGAAGAAAAAGCCTTGCGGCCTTATATCCATTTTATGCAAACACCGCAGGTATCTATGTACGTTCCAAATCGGAATCCCTTATTGTCTCCCTTTTAGTCCAATATCAAATTCCCTTTCGTTACGAGTGTCTTTTAACTTTGGACGGCATCTCTCACTATCCCGATTTCACTATCATGCACCCCAAAACAGGTCTCATTTACTACTGGGAGCATTTGGGGTTGTTGGATAAAGAATCCTATCTGAAAGAGAATGCCAATAAACTGCAGCGTTTTATAAAAAACGGTATCATTCCAACGCAGCAGCTCATCATAACCTGTGAAACCAGAGACCACCCACTTGATTTGGACTATCTTGATAACCTGATTCATTTCTATTTCCTATAAATATTCCCAAAAAGGAAGCAAACTCTCTTATTTTTATAGTTTGCTTCCTTTTCTTTTCCTTACTTTAAAGCATATATGATTTTCGTCCCTGTTTGCTGCTCTATTATTGGATGCATTTAAAGCATTTTGAAACTTTCTGCTATTTTGCTGTCGCCATACCCAGTGTTTTTAAAGCATTTCTTTTCTACATTGAAAAATGCTCCATTCTGCTTGACGCATTTCCATAGTTTTTCAAAATTTGCTTCTTTCCACGTCACAAACCATACAGCAAATTTCAAATTACATAAAAAATGCATCCATTTTTCTTTTTCTGCCGCTTTCTCCTACCCCATCACCCCGGTTATTTTCAAAATCCAGTATCCCAGTCCCAACACCCAGCTTGTAAAGATGCCGTATAGGATAACCGGTCCGGCAATGGAGAAAATTTTGCAGCCTACGCCAAAAACCCAGCCTTCTTTTTTGAATTCAATGGCAGGCGCCGCTACGGAATTGGCAAAACCGGTAATGGGCACCAGTGCACCGGCGCCGCCCCATTTTACAATGCAGGGATAAATGTTAAAACCGGTCAGAATAACACTGCACAAAATCAGAAGTAACGTACAGATTGTGGCAGCCACCTCTTTTTCCATGCCCATCACATTCGTGCAGTAATTCAGAATGCACTGTCCAATCAGGCAGATAATGCCACCGGTGAGGAACGCTTTTCCCATCTGCGCAAAAAGATTGTGTGTCGGCGTCATGCCCTTTACATATTCCTCGTAATTCTGCTTTTTTTCTTCAATCGTTTGTCTGGTAACCTGTTCGTCCATAAAATACCTCCTTATTTCACCACTTCATGTACACGCAAATAAAAATACATCAGTGAACCTATCAATTTTCCCGCCGCCATGGCGCAGATGGCAACTCCAAGACCATGCCGGAAGCCAATCCGTCTGGCAAAAATGGGAATGCTGTCCAGCATCTCCGCAATGGCAAGCGCCAGGCATCCGATAAACATACCGGAAAATAATCCAATCATCCCCGTCACAATATTTCCACCCACCTGTACCACGGAAAACGGCACACCCATTTGAAACAACCGGGTGCCGATATGAAAATACCGTTCAAAAACACTGATAATACAGCCCACCACGGTTCCCCAGATTACCATGTCCTCATAGAGAAGCACATGCCCTGCCGTGTGCGTTTTCCCGGCAAACCGGGGGACAATTCCTACGGCAACGAGAACGGTAAAAACCCCCGCTGCCGCCAGCAGCCCGAAGCTTGTTCCGAATACTATTAAAAATAAGCTACCCCACATCGATGGTTTTGCCCTCCCTGTCCGCCGTGTCCACCAAGGTGGTATTGACATCGGCTTCGTATTTGCGCATTTCCACTTCAATGGGCGTGGGGTCCGTGGTAATACGCCTTTTTCCCACGTGGTTAAAGAATACGATAATTCCCAGGGACAGCCCCACCGAATAGGAAACCTCCAGTAGCGAAATTCCTGTCGGTTCCGTTCCCATTACTATACGGTGAATTTGGGAAAACACATTTACAATGCCGATGTCGTTGTGGTACGCCATGATGGTAAAAGCGGTGCCGAAAAAACTAATGACAGAAACCAGCAGAATTTTCCAGAATTCCTTTGCCTTTTTATGTTTGGAAACCTGCACCCATTCCGCCACAACATCGGTTTCTCCCACACTCTGCACCGTCACCTGGGGGCAAAGTTCCTCAATCATTTCGGTAATCTTCAGTACGCTGACCACACACCGGCTGCCCTGTCCCTTTTCAAAATGATGCAGTTTCATGCTTTTTACTTTCGCCGTAACCGTCTTGTCCGCACAGTAAACACTCCCCACATCCTTTAGGAATACCGAGTCCTCCATGACCTCCACGTGACGGTTTAATTTAAGATAGCAGACTGTTTCCGCCATAATGCATCCTCCAAAGTCCCTGTCTTTTCTTCACCTTCTTGTTATGCCCTGTGCTGAAAAAAAATATGCATTTTTCTGTCAATTTACTTATTATCCTTTTGAGTTCCCTGCCCCGTCTTCAACTCATGCTTGTGTTTGTCATGGACGCTGATGTCCTTGCCAATCTGTACTTCGATAAGCTGCAGCTCCGTTTCCGCAATGATGGTATGCCTGCTGCCGGCGGGCATGGTAATCACATCGCCCACACCGACCACCTGCTCCTTGATACCGATAATCGCACGGCCGGTGCCCTGAATAACCGTCCACACCTCATCCCGGTGGTCATGGCTGTGGTAATTCATGCTGTGCCCCGGATTTAAGGTCACTTTAATGGTCAGACTTTCCTTCCCCATATCCAGCACCCGGAAGCTGCCCCAGGATTTCTCCGCAAACATAACCCTGTGATCCAGACTGTCCACAAAAGGTTTGATGTAGCTTGACTGTTCTTTATTGGAAACCAGAATGCCGTCGGGACTTGCCGAAACTACCACATCTTTCAGTCCCATACAGAGAATGGGCACATTCAGTTCGTTCACCACATGCACATTGCTGCAGTTTTCATTAAATAAAGCTTCACCGACCGCCTGTGTGTCCATGGCTTCCGTCAGGGTGTTCCAGGTTCCCAGATCCTTCCAGGTTCCTGCAAAACGCATCACTTCAATGGCAGGTTCATGCTCCACCACCGCATAGTCAAAGCTGATTTTCTGCAGAGTGTCATACTTATTATATAAATCCCGATAATCCGTAAACTCAATCAGTTCATGCGCCCGTTTTAAAACATATCCCAAACGCAATGCAAATACACCGCCGTTCCAGAGCGCTCCCTGTGAAATATACTTTTCCGCCGTTTCTTTGTCCGGTTTTTCCTTAAACATGGAAACCCTGCTCACCGCATCCTTGGACTCCGGGATAATATAGCCGTATTTTTCACTGGGGTAGGTCGGTTCCATGCCCATTAAAAGCAAGTTGGCGCTGCTGTCCGCCGCAAGGGAAGCCAGTTTTTCTATGGCAGAAAAATAGTCGTTTTCCACATAAGGGTCCACCGGACAGATAACCACCGCTTCCTCTTCCGGCACTCCCTTTTTATCCCTTAAATATGCCGCCGCCAGGGCAATCGCCGGAAAGGTGTCCTTTCTGCAAGGCTCCACACTGATTCCCACATCCTGTCCCAACTGGTTATGAATGGAGGAAACCTGTGTCTTGGAAGTTGCAATAGTGACCGTTGCCTCACTGTCCACTTCCTTTATCTGACGGTATACACGCTGCACCATGGACTCCGCTTCCCCCGAAGGGTTGTGGAAAATTTTAATGAACTGTTTGGAACGGATATCATTGGAAAGCGGCCAGAGCCGCTGACCGGAACCGCCCGACAATAAAATAATGTTCATACCGCCTTACCTTTCCGCACGCATGGGATTGTTTAAGAAATCCTCATATGCCAGACGAATACCGTCCTTCAACTCTGTTTTATAAGTCCAGCCTAAATTGGCTGCCTTGGAAACATTTAGAAGCTTGCGGGGCGTGCCGTTGGGTTTTGTGGTATCCCACTTGATTTCGCCCGTGTAGCCGATAACCTCCGCTACCATTTCCGTCAGTTCTTTAATGGTGAGCTCCTTACCGGTTCCCGCATTTACGGTTTCATTGCCGGAATAATGATTCATTAAAAATACGCACAGATTTGCCAAATCATCCACATACAAAAATTCACGCAGCGGAGAACCGTCTCCCCAGCAGGTCACCTCCGTTAAGCCATTTACCTTTGCTTCGTGGAAACGGCGAATCAGTGCCGGCAGCACATGACTGTGCGTCGGATGATAGTTGTCGTTGGGACCGTAAAGGTTGGTCGGCATCACACTGATATAGTCCGTACCATACTGACGGTTCAAAAATTCACAGTATTTCAGACCGCTGATTTTCGCCAGTGCATACGCTTCATTTGTTTTTTCCAGTTCGCCGGTGAGCAGGCAGTCTTCCTTCATGGGCTGCGGCGCCATGCGGGGATAAATGCAGGAGGAACCTAAGAATTCCAGTTTCTTGCAGCCATTCTGCCATGCGGAATGAATGACGTTCATTTCCAGTGTCATGTTGTCATACATAAAATCCGCCAGTGCTTCTTCGTTTGCCACAATACCGCCCACCTTGGCTGCTGCCAGGAAAACATATTCCGGCTTTTCCTCCGCGAAAAATTTCTCCACATCATCCTGTCTGCAAAGGTTTAATTCCTTGTGAGTCCGGGTCACAATGTTGGTGTAGCCCTGTCTTTCCAGCTCTCTTACAATAGCGGAGCCAACCATTCCTCTGTGACCCGCCACATATATTTTTGCATTTTTATCCATCATTTTACTAATCGCACCTTTCCCTGTCACGCAGAACTTTTTCTCTTTTTGCCAGTTTTCTGTCATGTTCCGCCATAATCTTTACCAGTTCCTCGTAGCTGGTCTTCTGGGGATTCCATCCCAGAACCGTTTTTGCCTTGGCCGGGTCGCCCCAGAGGTTATCCACATCGGTGGGGCGGAACCATGCCGGATTTACACATACGAGCATTTTACCGGTAGCGGCATCGTAACCCTTTTCTTCCAGTCCGGTGCCTTCCCAACGGATGGTAATGCCGTTTGCCGCAAAAGCCTTTTCCGTAAAATCACGGACTGTATGCTGCACACCCGTTGCAATTACAAAATCATCCGGCTTGTCCTGCTGCATAATCAGCCACATGCATTCCACATAGTCCTTGGCGTAACCCCAGTCACGTAAGGAATCCATATTTCCCAGTTCCAGATGGTCCTGCAGGCCTTCGGCAATCCTTCCCGCAGCCAGTGTGATTTTTCTGGTAACAAAATTTTCTCCGCGGCGTTCGGACTCATGATTAAATAAAATACCGTTTACCGCAAACATTCCGTATGCCTCCCGGTATTCCTTCACCATCCAGAAACCGTACTGCTTGGCAACCGCATAGGGGCTGTACGGATGGAACGGCGTCGTTTCCCTCTGGGGAACTTCTTCCACTTTTCCGTAAAGTTCGGAAGTAGATGCCTGATATACCCTGGTTTTCTTCACAAGACCGCAGACGCGGACCGCCTCTAAAACGCGGAGCACGCCAAGCGCATCCACATCCCCGGAATACTCCGGTGCATCAAAGGAAACCTGCACATGGCTCTGTGCCGCCAGATTATAAATTTCATCCGGCTGCAATTCCCCGATAATACGGATAAGGCCGGAGGAGTCGGATAAATCGCCGTCATGTAAGGTAATGGCATTTTTTGCTATTAACTGGTCAATTCGTGCGGTATTGGAAATGGACGCACGGCGGACAATGCCGTGAACCTCATACCCTTTTTCCAGTAAAAACTCCGCCAGATAGGAACCGTCCTGTCCCGTAATGCCCGTAATAAGCGCTTTTTTCATATACTTCTATTCCTTTCCAAAGTTTTCTAAATCTGTTGTCTGTCAATGTTTATAGCTTACACCAGGAACGTTTCCTGTAACATTCATTATTTTGTCATAAACTTGTATTATATTGGTTTCTACCATTGTTTCCGATATTCCCTGGGACTGATGCCTTCCACCTTCTTGAAGGTACGGCTGAAGTAGTCCGGCTCCGGCATCCCCACCATACCGCCGATTTCTTCTATGGTTCTGTCCGAAAAACGCAGCAACTGCTTGGCTCGGGTAATTCTTTTTTCCAGAATATAACCGCTGATGGTAATTCCCTGCGTTTCCTTGAAAATCTTCGTCAGGTAAAATTTATTGATATAAAACCGTGCTGCCAGTTCGTCCAGACTTATCTTTTCCGAAAAATGCTCGTTCAGATACTCCCGGACGGCGATAATCTCTTTCTTTTTCCCGGATGTTTCCCCGTTTTCCGGGTGCCAGGATTCTTCCATAAGGAGGGTAAGCAGCCGGTTCAGTTCTTCATTGATGCGCATGTCCCGGATGTAATCTGTTGACTTCGCCAGGTTATAAAGCTCCTGCAGAACATTCACAATTTTTTCGGGATTTTGCGGCCGGAATACCGGTCTGCCGCCCCTTTCCCTGTACTTTTCATATATTTCGGGCATAAGCTGGGAATAAAAATGGCACCAGGAAAGCGCCCAGAGATGTTCACCCGTGCTGTGGCTGTAAGCCTTTTCGCAGTTTAAGAATACACAGTCACCGGCTTTCAATCGGAAATGTTCCTCCTCATAGACAAGCTCTCCTTCCCCTTCCCGCACCGTAAAGCACAGGAAAGAGGCAAGATTGCTTCTGGATGATGTATGCGGCTTTACCGCATGCAAAGTACCCACCTCCTGCAGATGCAATAGAGAAGCCTTTGCAAATGACGTGGGTGTATAAAGAATTCGTTCTGATTTTACGGATGCAGAAGGGGAAAATAAATTATCATCACTCATTTTCATTATTCCAATCATATCTTTCTTCTATACCAGTTTTACTTTATTGTATCATATAATTTTCTATAAAAAAACCCACTTCACAGATGTGAAGTGGGCCGCCACACGAAATTTTTTTATAACTCTCAGAAAGGATCTTCTCCCCTCATCTCTGGGTTATACTAATTTAACGCGAATTTCTTTACACATACGCAAAAGCCAAAGAATGCTACGATGCAAAGAATTCCGGCTGCCGGAAATGCTTCTCCGGTCTTAGGTGATGTACCATAAGAAACAATTGCTACGGGAGACAAAGATGTAAATGTTGCGGTAACACTGCCTGCCGCTACCTTTACAACCGGTACGCTCTCCCATGTTCCATCTGCTTTCTGATGAAGCACTGCAATCTTCTGACCTGCGGTCACACCATCTACTGCGATAGTAATGTCCGTAGCCCCACTGATGGTTGCACTCAGTTCAAATACTTTTTCAATCTGCACGGAATCGGCGGTTGTACCTACCAGACTCACTGCTGCGGACTGTGCTTCCGTTACCTTGGCTTCGGTTACGGCAGAAACACTAACTGCTGTTCCGTCTGCAAGACTTGCTGTTACTGCCGAAACTTCCGTTGCCGTCGCACTTACCGTTGCAACAGAGGCTGCCGCAAATACACTCATGGATGAGCCCAGCAGCATAACAGCAGCAGCACAGATTGCTATAACTTTAGAAATCTTTTTCATGGACGTTTCCTCCTTTCTTAGATTGTGTGGCTATATCAAGTTACTTTCATAACCGGATACCAACTTATTGTAACGGTTCATAAAACAATTCCATAACCAAATCGTATAAAGCGTCCTCATCCGCGTAAAACTCTTCAAATCCGCCTCCTCCGATTATGGTTTCCCCTTTTAGGGAATATATGGAATCCAGTTCAAAATCATATCCTATATAGCTTGTTGCCATATAAGTAATCTTGGATGCATTTATATCCGTAACAACATACCCTGACACCTGCTCCAGTAAATTCAGTGGAAAAGTTACATTCTTCTTTGTTTCATCAATCGCCTTCTTTATAAATGACTTCAGATATTGCTTCTGCCTTGCCATACGCAGAGATACACTGTCAAACACATCCGTATCACGATACTTTACATACCAGTAGGCATCTTTTCCAAGCAATGTAACCGTAGTGCCCTGTGCCTTTCTGAGTGCACGTGACCCCATAGGTATGTTTTCCAATATCTCAACCTCTACGCCACCAACACTATCATTTAATTTTGAAATGGCACCCATCTCCATCGATACATATCCATGGATGGGAAGATAGTAGAATAGCCGGGAAATTGTTTCCACCTGTCTCTCACAGCTGTCTGTCAGTCCCGAGCCATAACCATGCTGTAAGCATACCTGAAGCAAATCCGTACGCACATAATGATTGTCTTTGTCATAAACATCCACCTCGCCCATAGTATTGCGGTTGATGTTGATAATATTTACTTTTTCTTTATGCGGATTAACCACTATTAGAAAAAGGGCATCGGCCTGTCCCCCCTGCGTAAAATCCGTGACATCCTCCAACTCTGGCAATGTCTCCATACGGTCAATTCCCATGACAAGAAAAGTAACCATATCCTCATTATATGTATAATACTGCCCCTTGTAGAAAACCGCGTCCGCGTCAACCGTTTCCTCCTCCTGTACTTTCCCCAGCACAGGCGCCCGGTTCGCCGCGCCATATAATTCCTTTCTTCCCCGTTCCCTCATCACAAGCACAACGCAGAGAAGCATTATAACCAAACATAGAATTACCGCCAACAACCCCAGAAAAAAATGCCTAATCCGCTTTCCTGACTTCATCTAATAAAACTCCCTGAATTAAATAGCGTTTGTTCGGTGCATTTCTTATGCACGTGGAAAGAGTAACCACTTTGCTTCCGGGTGTAAATGCAAATTCCCCGATTGCCTGATCCTTTTTTCCTTCCATGGAAAGTGTATCGGTCAGGTACTCTACCCAGCTTTCATCATCCCACTCATGTCCCGCAATAATATGATTGCTGCTTGCTTCATAGGATGCAAAAATCTCATATACTAAAATATCATCCGGTAAATAGATATAGAAATATCTGTTTTTATCAAAAATTTCTTTGTCTTCAAAATTATGCAGGGATGCAAATCCCTTTCCGTTTCTCATATTGTGACCGTATATCACCGTCATCCTGTCCGAGAAATCCTTGGTGTTATAGGTATGCTCCGTGTATATCCCCCCGGGATACCCCTTGGAGCCATCCAGATTGTGTGTCAGATAAAAATCATCTTCCACAGGGCTTTGCACTACCGGATCATCTACATCCGTCCCCGGTACAAAAATCCATGCATATATATCCTTGTTCACATCCGTCTGCAATTCCTTAAAATCTAAATTTTTAGTGGGAATTTCTATTCCGTATGTGTCATAATAGGCCATCCTTTTTTCGTCCAATGTATAGCTTTCCCATGAACGCTGTACTTCCGTTTCCACTGTTTCTTCTGTGGAAAGTGCTTCTTCTGCCACAGTTTCCGCAGGCAGGCTGTTTACCTGTTCCGTAACCTCTTCTCTTTCATCCTGCGCCCTGTCAGCATTCTTCACCTGTCTGAACCAACAGCCACCGGCAATTAACGCAGCCACCAAAAAAAATCCTGCCGGCACAAGCCACCTTTTCCGGTATCTTCCTTCCTCTTCCTTATCCATACTGCTTCCCGTCTTTCCTTATTGTCCGTATTGGTCTATTCTTTGCCGTAATTTCCATAATACTTGCCATAGTATTTCCCATAATATCTGCCGTAATATTTATTGGAAGCAAAATTAACTTTGTTCAGCACACAGCCCAAAATTCTGCATCCGGTTAATTCGAGCTGTTCTTTCGCACTCTTTGCCACCCGGTAGCTTACGGCACCGCTCCCTATTACAAAAATTCCGCCATCACAGCATTTGGAAACAATCGCCGCATCGATAACGCTGCCGATAGGGGGCGTATCGATAATAACCATATCAAATTGTTCCCGGGCAACCTCCACCATCTTCTTAAAACGGTCATTCCCTAACAACTCACTGGGATTCGGTGGCACAGGCCCTGCAAAAATCATGGAAAAGTTCGGCACGTCACTCTTACAA
The DNA here is from genome assembly GCA_963639875.1 of Bacteroidaceae bacterium. Lineage (GTDB taxonomy): Bacteria > Bacillota > Clostridia > Lachnospirales > Lachnospiraceae > Acetatifactor. The sequence goes on along the minus strand of CAVHWP010000008.1, from coordinate 2,965 downwards.
AGTGCATCTTCAAATCCGGCTCTTCCAGCCAGATAATTGGTAAGTCCATACCGGATTTTTCCTCTTTTTCCCCGGCTCTTCATAACCGACTTCCGCAAGTCTGCATCTACCAGTAATGTTTTCATTCCGTTCTGCGCACAAGACATCGCAAGTTCAAAGGAAACTGTGCTTTTGCCTTCATTCGGTGTCGTGCTGGTAACATAGACCACCTTAATGTCATCGCCCGAAAATTCTATATTGGTCCGTAATGTCTTGTATGCTTCAATGCTTCTGAAATCTAAATTTGTCTGTTTTACTTCAAATTCCTGCATGCTTGTCCCTTCCCTACAAATTTTCAATGTCCATTTCTTCCACGGAAATTTCCTGCCTGCTCTTTTGCTCCACCGCTTTTATAACCGGCGCTCTTTCAGCATCTTTTTGAGGATTCTTACCGTTTTTCTTCCTTTTACCGTTCCCTTCATCCATCAGCGGAATCATTGCAAGCGTACTCAGTTTCAGATGATTTTCCACATCTTCCGTGGTCGTAATGGTGTCATCCAGCATATATTGCAGGAAAATAACAGCCATGCTGCCGAACATGCCAATACACATTGCCACTATGGTCCATTTCATTACCGAGGGCTTGGATGGTTTCGAAGGAAGATTCGCCTCATCCACGATATTTACCGCTTCAATATCCATTACCTGTTTAATCCGCTCCGCTGACACATTCCGGATGGCATCAGCCAGTTTTTGCGCCATTTCCGGCTGCTTGTCCTGAACCGTGATGGCTAAAATGCGGGTTCCGGAATCATTTATGACGGAAACCCGGTCGGCAAGGGACTCATATTTTTCATCCAGCTGAAATTCCTCAATTATACTTTCCAGCACGGTACGGCTGATAATCAGCTTCTCATAGTCCTGGGTAAGCTGGGTAGCCAGCTGGGTATCGCTCAAAGTAAGTGTATCCCCATTCTGCCGGTTCAGTACATATACCTTGGTGGTTGATTCGTATTGCGGTGTAACAAGGAACTTACTGATTAACCAGCCTGCTGCCCCCACAGCAATACCGCACAATATCCATATCCATGCCTTATGCAGAAGTACTCTGCATACCTCTACTAAATCAATTTCTATTTCCTCTGTTCGCTGTTCACTGTTCACTGTTGTTTTCCTCTTCCCATTTCAGTTTCAGAATACGTTCCATGGCATTTTCAAATAAAACCGCATCTGCATATTCCGCACCATATTTTCTGTATAATCTCTCTGCGCATGCTTTAATATATGGTGCCCGCCCTTTCGCCCGATGAGCATCCGTTCCAATATAATCAATCCATTCGTTTTTCAGCAATTTATGCAAAAAACGTTTTATTCTAAATCCTGCTTCTCCCACAATGTCTGATGCATTCGCCTGTATTTCCACTCCCATTGCCCTAAGCTCGTATACCTTTTGCATATCCTTAACCAGACATCCGTAGCGCTCCACATGTGCCAGAATAGGAGTCAAACCTTCACTGAGCAGATTATCCAGTGCATCCCTTATATAGGCAAACCTTTCCATCGGAAAAAATTCAACTAAAATCCGCTCTTTTCCGTTCATCCCCGAAATTTTATTCTCTTCCAGCTTCTCCGGTATCTCTCTGTAATAAAAAACTTCATTTCCCTGATACAAAGAAATATGCAGGTTACCGGCTATCATATTCTGCTGTACTTCAGCCATTAAATCCGCCACATCCTCAGGAGCGGCATTGTGATGCCCTGCTTTGTAATGAGGTGTTGCAATTATATGGGTGATACCCTCATTCTGTGCTGTTTCAAGCATCCGCATCGTCTCTGGCATACTCTGCGAGCCGTCATCTATCCCCGGAAGAATATGGCAATGTATATCTACTATCCCCTTTTTCATATGCACATCACTCACGCCTGTCTACTTTTATATACATAATTATTACAACTTCATTGTTTTGTATAATAGTCTTTATGATAGTATACACCATTAAATTATAAATTTTGTCCAGTTCCTTGTCAACAGCCGGCAACCATCTTTTTTGGTCAAAAGGGTTCCATTTTTGTATATATGTGGATATCCTGACACAACCGTACATGGCAAAATCAGGCCGCATACCGGTTTTGACGTTTACGTTCCTACAGAAGTTACCGGCTTTGCTCCCTCGTCTCACAGCATGGTCTTAAGATTGCCAATCTTCCCAGACCAGCCGTTACCTTTAGCCCAGGCTAAGCTTTCCTTCTGTAAACCAGTTTAGGTCATAGGAAGATAAAGTGTATTCATGCAGTGAACCACCCGAGCTGCCAGACAATGTCATTCATACCATCGACCGGGGCATCAGTACCATCAGATCTAATCATCCCCCGCTCCTTCATAAAGTTCTCCATGTACATATGCACAGGATTTGCAAAGAAGGCTTCTCTGGCCTTCTCAAGATTTGTCTTACTCCGCACCACATTATTTAAGAATACCTTTTCCCGCTTCCGGAATTCCTCAACATAGCTGGCTCCAATGCTTTTAGCTTCGCCATTATTAGATGTCGTCTTATTATAGCCGTTTTATTAAATCATCCATATTGGAACAATTAATGTGTTTCTGTCGATTGCAGATAACTCCTCTCTCAGACACAGTATTGCCCCTGTACCTCGCAGAACTGATCCTTTATCCAATATTTTAAAAGCAGAAGCCAATTCCGTTCCAGGATTCGTACTTTTCTTAATTTCCAACGGATGGAGCTGGCCATCCGTTTCAATAACCATATCGATTTCCTTCGTATCCTTATCCCGATAATAATGCAGCAAACACTCCTTTGCACTGTTGAGCCAGGTTTTTCTAATTTCAGCCACAACATAGTTTTCCAAAATTGCGCCATTGATCGCACCATTCATGAGAATGTCCGGGCTAGAGTACTTTGCGAGATATGCCACAAGCCCTGTATCGAAGAAGTATAACTTTGGCGTTTTTACCGTCCGTTTCAGC
>CAVHWP010000007.1:0-100599 GCA_963639875.1 Bacteroidaceae bacterium | reverse complement strand
TAATGCATCCGTCTGCTGGGTTTAAACCAGAAACAGTTTAATCAGCAGACACTATTTTGATATTTGTAGACGATATGGAGATCGAAAAGGAATGGAATATGCATATAGTAATCTTAAAAAGATTGCAAATACGGAAAAGGCAAAAGATAACATAGCATTGCTTTGCAGAAATGCATATTTAAGCGCTGTTCAGGGAAAAACAAAGATGGCAATAGAACTAATGCTAAAAACAAGTAACAGTAATTTGACGGAAAGTGCAATAGAAAATATAATGACACATGTAGAAAAAATAATAAATAAACAAAAGTAATATAATTTAGTATACAGCATGAAGCTTGAATTCCTTGTCAGCATATCTGATAGAAGAATATGTAAAAGGTAAAACAATGTTGAGAAAATGTGACAATTTCATATGATTTATAAAGATAAGGTGAAATTATCCAATCGGAAATAGAATATTTAGAAACGGCATATAAGAAAATATCATTTAAGCTGAGCTGGATATATTATCGGATACTCATGCGCATAGAAGATAAGGCAAAAAGAGATCTTAATTACTATGTAGTAATATTTTTTAGTGTAATGTAAGTACCTAAAAAGACAATTTTATTTCGGTTTATTTGGAAAACTGTATTAGGTATGGATACAAATGATGTGATATGTTTGATAAATCAAGGTAACATTCCGTAGAAGCCAGAATATATTTTATATAATTGATATATATTGGAAGATGTAGGATGGAAGGATAAAGTTGCATACCATGAAAGCAATAAGGAATCTGCGGTAATTGGAAAATGTAGAATTTTTTTTGAAGTTAGGAAAAGGCTTATTGTGCAGTAGTTGCAAATGGTAGTGTAAATAAGAGAAAAATCAATAGATAGCAAAAAAATTTTTAAAAATTCACTAAACATGATGAAAGATAGTATGTTTATAAAAAAAACAGGACTTCATATATCAGTATTTTGTAAGTTGACATTTTTCAATATTGATTTTATAGAAAAGCAAATAGATGGAAATAATCAGAATCAAAGAACCGACGGCAGATGGATATAAGGAAACTTTTGTGGGTAAAAAAAGATATGTAGTAAGTTGCATTTTATAGAGGAGAGGATTTTGAAGTTGTACTGGCAAAAACATAAAAAAGAAAATCCAAGTGAAAAAGTCTTTAGTAAAATGAAAAAATCCAGACATTTTACTAAATTTGGATGACAAAATATACGAACTTATGCCACGATATGCAACAAAGGTGCGTAAAACACTCTATCAGAGCAAATCTTAGAAAGTGGCGTAAAATCAAGGAAAAATCAGTGCTTTCAAGGAGCTTTTAAGGAATGATAAAAATACTTTTCATCTGCCACGGCAACATCTGTCGCTCCCCCATGGCGGAATTTGTTTTCAAAGATATGGTAGCAAAACGTGGTCTTGCTGACCGGTTTGAAATTGCTTCGGCGGCAACGAGTACGGAAGAAATATGGAACGGTGTTGGCAATCCGGTGTATCCGCCGGCGAGGGAAGAACTGGCTAAGCACGGGATTTCCTGCGAAGGAAAACGGGCGGTGCAGCTAAAAAAGTCCGATTATGATGCTTACGATTATCTGATTGGCATGGATTATATGAATATTAAAAACATAGAGCGGATGACGGGGCATCAGGGCGACAAAATAAAACTGCTGCTTTCCTTTGCGGGAGAGGACAGGCCCATATCGGACCCCTGGTATACGGGGGACTTCCGAAAGACCTACGAAGATGTGGTAAAGGGATGTGAAGCTCTGCTTCGGAGCATAGAGGGGAAAACGTTATGACACAAAAACAGTCGTACTTCATAGAAGGCCTGCAGGGAGCGGGCAAAAGCACGCTGGTAAACCGCCTGGCAGTAAAATATCCGGAGAAAAAGGTCTGCCGGGAGGGAGATTATACGCCGGTGGATTTGGCGTGGTGCGCTTATGTGGACGAAACCACCTATCAGGATATTCTTGCAAGATTTCCGTCATTATCGGAGGAAATGGCAAGGTATGCTGTGCAGGAGAAAAATCACCATGTCATTCCCTATACGCGGATACTGACGGATATTCCGGGCTTTCACAAATACATGGAGCAGTTTGAAATCTACAACGGCAATTTGGACAGGGAAACATTTGAAAATATAGTACTTTCCAGGTTTTCGGCATGGGAGCCGGAGGGCGAAATCTTTGAATGCGCCATGTTTCAGAATATTCTGGAAAACATGATGCTGTATCTGCAGATGCAGGACGATGAAATCCTGGACTTCTATAGAAAAGTGCATGAAATCCTGCAAAATAAGCCGTATAAAATTCTTTATCTGGACGTAGAGGATATCGTGGGCAGTCTGGAAGTGATAAAAAAAGAAAGAGCGGATGAAAATGGTGTGGAACTTTGGTTCCCACTTATGGTAAATTATATAGAGGCATCTCCCTATGGGCAGATGCACGGGCTTTTGGGCAAAGAAGGACTGCTGAAGCATCTGGAAAGAAGAGAGCAATTAGAGCGAAAGCTGATTAAAGAGGTGTTCCGGAAAGAAACGATTGTCCTGAAGGCGAAGGCTTATGACATAGAAACCATACCATAACAAAGAAGGTATACGCATGGAACTTCGATTTCTGGATTTTTTACAGACCATACATACGCCGCTGCTTGATAAAATATTGGCATTTATCACCAGTCTCGGCAATGCCGGTATCATCTGGATTGTGCTGGCGGTTGTTTTGCTGATACTGTCGAAGACGAGAAAAGCGGGGATAATCGTAGCGGCAGCGCTTCTGGCGGACCTTATTTTATGCAACCTCATTCTGAAAAATCTGGTGGCAAGGGTGAGACCGTATGACGTCAACACGGCTATCGCTATTCTCATAAAAAAGCCTCTTGATTTTTCTTTCCCGTCGGGGCATACGGCTGCATCCTTTGCGGCTATGACGGCTTTATTTCTGGCAAAAATGAAAAAGGCATGGATTGCCGCACTTATTCTGGCAGTACTGATTGCTTTTTCCCGGTTGTATTTTTATGTGCATTATCCGACGGATGTACTGGGCGGTATTGTAGTGGGCATTCTGTCGGGAGTTATAGGGTATGCAATTGTTGAAAAACTGAATAAACTCCGGAAAGCGGCAAGGTAAAATTTCACAAAATGTAAGGTATTCAAACTACAAAAAACAGGGTATACGTTATCCTGTTTTTTCCTTATAATAAAATGAAACAGAACTAAGTTACCAATAAATTATCACACAGGAGGCAGGTATGGTCAGGCAGGAAGGAAACAGGCTGGTTATCGAAGAAGGACTCACACGGGTTTACATAGAATGCTGGGGAGAGAGTTCCCTGCGTGTCCGCATGACGGCGGAGCCGGAGATGGACAAAAATGACTGGGCGCTTTGCGAAAAGGTGGAAGAAGTGACGCCGGTGATTACGTTTACGGAAGTGGATGTGACGGACCCTTGGTACAAGGGAGAAGAGTGGAAAAAATATCACCAGACCGGCACGGTGGCAACGCTTACCAACGGAAAAATCACGGCGGAAGTAAGTCCCGAGGGCTGGATTCGTTTCTTAAATCAGAGAGGCGAGGTGCTGACGGAGGAATATTGGCGCAACCGCAACCGTATTAACCGGTACTGTGTGCCCCTTCGTGTGGATGCCAGAGAGTTAAAGCCGGTCATGGGTTCCTGCGATTACGAGCTGACGGCGCGCTTTGAAGCGTATGATGATGAGAAAATTTTCGGCATGGGGCAGTATCAGGAAAAGCATCTGGATAAAAAAGGCGCTACCCTGGAGCTTGCCCAGCGAAATTCCCAGGCAAGCGTGCCTTTTTACGTTTCCAGCAGAGGCTATGGCTTCCTCTGGAACAACCCGGCAATCGGCACGGCAACCTTCGGCACCAACAAGACGGAATGGTATGCAAAGAGAACCAAGAAATTAGATTATTTTATCACGGCAGGCGACACTCCGGCGGAAATCGAACTGCATTACAGTGCGGCAGCGGGCAGAACGCCCATGATGCCGGAATTCGGTCTGGGATATTGGCAGTGTAAATTAAGATACCGTACCCAGGAGGAAATCCTTGCGGTTGCCAGAGAGCATAAAAGGCGCGGACTTCCCATGGATGCCATTGTGGTGGACTTTTTCCACTGGACCATGCAGGGGGATTTCAAATTTGAAAAAAGAGACTGGCCCGACCCGGATGCCATGGTAAAAGAACTGAAGGATATGGGCATTGAAACGGTTGTTTCGGTCTGGCCCACGGTGGATGAGCGCAGCGAAAACTTCTGGGAGATGAACGGAAAAGGTTACCTCGTGCATTCCGACAGGGGAAACGGTCTCCACATGACCTGGATGGGCAACACGGTATTTTACGATGCTACGCATCCCGGCGCCAGAAAATTTGTCTGGGAAAAATGCAAGGAGAATTATTATAAGAAGGGCATCCGCATTTTCTGGTTGGATGAAGCGGAGCCGGAATACGGACCCTACGATTTTGACAATACCCGTTATTACATCGGACCGGCGCTGCAGTGCAGCAATATTTATCCTGCCATGTATGCAAAAGGCTTCTACGACGGATTGAAAGAGTCCGGGGAAAAAGAAATCATGTCCCTGGTGCGGTGTGCCTGGGCAGGCAGCCAGAAGTACGGAGTGCTGACCTGGTCCGGCGACATTCATTCTTCGTTCCGTGCCATGCGGGAGCAGTTACAGGCAGGCTTAAACATGGGCATGGCGGGTATCCCCTGGTGGACCAGCGACATCGGCGGCTTTGTCGGAGGCAACATCGAAGATGAGGATTTCCGGGAGCTCCTGGTCAGATGGTTTGCATGGGGCGCCTTCTGCCCGGTATTTCGTATGCACGGAGAGCGTTCCCCCTGGTACGAAAGGGAGCAGGAATTTATTGACAATGTGCGTCAGCTTACCTCCGGTCAGGACAACGAGGTCTGGAGTTTTGGCGAGGACAACTATGAAATCTTAAAGAAGTACTTATTTGTCCGGGAAAATATGCGTCCCTATATCCGGGAATGCATGCGGGCAGCCAGTGAAACCGGTGCGCCGGTGATGCGGCCGCTGTTCTTTGATTTCCCGGAGGATAAAAAATGCTGGGAAACCGAAGATGTTTATATGTTCGGCCCGGATGTGCTGGTGGCTCCCGTTATGGAGCTTGGTGCAAGAGAACGAACCCTTTATTTACCTAAGGGCGCAGAATGGAAAGACGCCGTAAGCGGAAACCTGTACGAAGGCGGTCGGACGATTACCGTAGATGCCCCGCTGTCCGTGATCCCGGTCTTTGTCCGAAACGGCAGGGACATCAAGATATTTTAAAGTAGCAAATCGACGGCTGTGCCCGCTGCCTTTTATAGGGTAGTAGATTTATAGCTGTGCCCTCCTGCCATTTCCTAAGCAGACTTTTAATCACCGTCAGTACTTAGTTGCCGTATTTGGGCAACTTACGTACTGCTACGGTGATTACTAAGCGCAAGCGAGTCTGTGAGGAAATGCAGGAAGCAAAGCCCCCCGGCATACTAAGCGGAAGCGGGTCTGCGAGGAAATGCAGGAAGCACAGCGTCCTGGCATACTAAGCGCAAGCGGGTCTGTGAGGAAATGCAGGAAGCACAGCACCCCGGCATACTAAGCGGAAGCGGGTATGCAAGGAAATGCAGCAGGCACAGCCCCCAGCCCATCATAGAAAAGAAAGAAGGAACCAAAATGACAGATTACCAGAAAACCATGGAAGAAATCGTAGAAAACGGCATTGCCCAGGGCCACATCATCGGCGCCAATGTGCTGATGATAAAGGATGACAAAGAAGTATATTTTAAGAGCCACGGCTATGCGGATAAGGAGAACGGCGTGCCCATGAAACGGGATGCCATTTTCCGCCTGTACTCCATGACGAAGCCGGTTACGGCAGCAGCCACCATGATACTGACGGAACGGGGAAAAATCGACCTCTGGGACCCGGTATCCAAGTATATCCCCGAATTTGCGGACTGCAAGGTCATGGAAGAGGACGGCAGACTGGTGCCGCCCAAGCGCCCGGTGAAAATCTGGGATTTGCTTACCATGACATCCGGTCTTACCTACCCGGATATGGGCTGCGAGCCCGGCAGACAGATGGATGCACTGTTTAAGGAATTAAAGGAGAAACTGGCGCAGGGCATTCACACCGATACGCTGGAGTATTGCCGCCGGATTGCACAGGTACCCCTTTGCTTCCATCCCGGCGAAAAATGGAGATATGGTTTGTCAGCGGACATTTTAGGTGGTATCATAGAGGTGGTTTCCGGGGAAACCTTCGGCAATTTCTTACAGAAAGAAATTTTCGAGCCCCTGGGAATGAAGGATACCGGCTTTGTAGTACCCAAGGAAAAGAGGGATCGTCTGGCAGCCTGCTATCAGTGGAGCAATGAGGAGGGCAGACTCATCCCCTATACGGACAATCACCTGGGACTGGAAGGCTACGGCGAAGATGTGGTATACGAATCCGGCGGAGCGGGACTGGTGTCCACCGTGGATGATTACGCAAAGTTTGCCCGTATGATGATGCACTACGGTACATTGGACGGTGTGCGGATTTTAGGCCGTAAAACCGTGGAACTGATGACAAGTTCCCATCTGACCAAGGAACAGGCAAAGGATTTTAACTGGGACAGCCTGTGGGGTTATGACTACGGATTTTTAACGAGAGTGCTGCGCAATCCCGGCGAAGCGGGCTGCAACGCCAGCGTGGGCGAATACGGCTGGGACGGCTGGACGGGCAATTACATTACCATGGACCCCAGTGAAAATATGGCATTTTTGTATTTTATCCAGAAAACGGATGCCGGCACCACGGAGGAAGTGAGAAAACTCCGCATGACGGTTTACGCATCTTTATGATAATCAATCCTTCTTATAAGAAAGGATAAAACATGAACATTTTAACGGCTGACAATATCACAAAGGCATACGGAGAAAGAAGGCTCTTGGACGGAGCCTCCTTCTTTTTGCAGGAAGGGGAAAAAGTCGGTATCATCGGCATTAACGGCACCGGCAAAAGCACGCTGCTTAAAATTCTGGCGGGCATGGAAGAGCCGGACGAGGGAAAGGTCATCTGGGCGCAGGGCATGGTGGTACGCTTTCTGCCCCAGCATCCTTCTTTCCGGCCGGAGGATACACTGATAGAAGCGCTGCTTCGGGAGAACGGAAAAACGGAGGAAGAAGCCACCGACCTGATTACCGATGCCAAAAACATGATGACCCGGCTGGGAATAACGGATTTTAACGAAACATGCGGGCATTTGTCCGGCGGACAAAAAAAGCGTCTGGCGCTTATCAGCGTGCTGCTTACGCCATCCGACTTACTGATTTTGGACGAGCCTACCAACCATCTGGACGGCGACATGGCGGAGTGGCTGGAAGAGGTGCTGAAAAAGAGAAAAAATGCGGTCATCATGGTGACCCATGACCGGTATTTCTTAGACAGTGTGGCAGGGAGAATTATTGAAATCGACAGGGGAAAAATTTATTCCCATGAAACCAATTATTCCGGCTATCTGGAAGAAAAAATAAGCCGGGAGGAAATGGCGGAAGCAGCGGAAAGAAAGCGGCAGTCCCTGCTTCGGACGGAGCTTGCCTGGGTGCAGAGAGGCGCAAGAGCCCGTTCTACCAAGCAGAAGGCAAGGCTGGAGCGCTACGAAGAGTTAAAGAACCGCAAAACCGAGTCCGTTTCCGCTAACGTGGAGTTAAGCTCCGTTGCCAACCGCATGGGACGGACGACCATTGAGTTAAACCATATTTCCAAGAGCTATCCGGGCAAGGAGCTTATCCGGGATTTTTCCTATATTTTCTTAAAGAATGACAGAGTGGGATTTGTGGGCAGGAACGGCTGCGGCAAAACCACCCTGATGAAAATGATTACCGGAACCGTGCAGCCGGATGCGGGTGATATCGAAATCGGACAGACCATTAAAATCGGCTATTATGCGCAGGAATGCGACATGCCGGACAATAAGCGGGTGATTGATTACATCCGGGATGTGGCGGAGATTATCGATACCACGGAGGGCAAGGTCACGGCGGCAAGGATGTTAGAAAAGTTTTTGTTTTCGGGCGAAGACCAGTATGGTCTTGTTGGCAAACTTTCCGGCGGAGAAAAGCGGCGGCTTAATCTGTGCCGTGTACTGATGGAAGCGCCGAATGTCCTGATTTTAGACGAGCCGACCAACGACCTGGACATCGCCACCCTGACGATTTTGGAAAGCTATCTGGATACCTTTCAGGGAATTGTCATTGCCGTGTCCCATGACCGGTATTTCTTAGACCGTACCATGAAGCGTATTTTTGCATTTGAAGGGGATGGCATTATCCGGCAGTACGAGGGCAATTATTCCGATTATCTGCTGCGGAAAAGTGTGGAAGCGGAGATGGAAAACGAAGCTGCATCTGTGAAAGGTGATGCCGAAGGGGCAACCGACAAAAAGAATACCTGGGACCCCGGTAAACGAAAGCTGAAATTTTCTTATAAAGAGCAGAAAGAATACGAGACCATTGAGCAGGATATTGCGGATATGGAGCAGCAGATTGCCGATTTGGAAGCGAGTATTCCGAACTATGCCTCCGACTTTGTAAAACTCCAGGAAATCAATCAGAAAACAGAGGCATTAAAAGCGGCTCTCGAAGAAAAAATGGACAGATGGATGTACCTGGAAGAACTGGCGGCAAAGATTGCGGAACAGTAATGGGAAGCACAGGCAAATTTTTCCTCAAAAGCAGATACGGGCAGAAAGCAGAGAAAAAGAAAAACGCAGAAGATTTTTAATCTTCTGCGTCGTCCTGGTCTGCCGCAACAGCACTTACCACGGAAGAAACCACGGAAACCACTACTGCAAAGATGATAATTAAAAGGCCACCGCCCAATAAAAGAATTTCCATTGTAATCACTATGCCTTTCTGTAATCTGAAATTTCCATAACCGGTTCCTTGTCCGGTGCGGAAATCCTGCACCAATCATTTCTAACCCATATTATAGCTTGTTTCTTCCAAAACTACAACCCAAATTCCGAATTTGAACAGAAAAATAAGGCATGTAAAAGCACCATGCAGAGCAATCTCGCCAAAATAAGCAGCCCTGTTTCCAATGGAATGATGAAAATATCAATCTTAAAAATAAAATTGATGAAATTATCATTTTTCTATTGACAAAGAAAATAAGTGGAAATATAATACACCCATAAACAAGGACAAAGACGTCACGAACAAGTATCGTGGCGTCTTTTTTGTATGATACGGAAGAAAGGAAGCGAGAGCATGGAAATTAAAATCATAGACGAATCCCAATTTTCCACTTCTGTCTGGTCGGGGGGAAAGACCACGGAAATGTATCTGTATCCGCAGGATGCTTCCTATAAGGAGAGAAATTTTCTTTTCCGCATCAGCTCCGCTACGGTGGAGGACGAAACCTCTGTTTTTACAAGGCTGCCGGATATCCACCGGGAAATTCTTTTATTAAGCGGCAGCATGGTCTTACAGCACGGCAAGGGCGTTCCGGTTACTTTACAACCCTATGAGCCCCATGCATTTGAAGGCGAATGGGAAACGGTCAGCCACGGAAAAGCCACAGACTTTAACGTCATGTATCAAAATTGTAAGAGCTTTGTAAAGGTCATTTCGGAAACCGGAAAGGCGGTTTTTGAAATGACGGTGGGCATGGATTTCTTCTATAGTAAAGAAGATGATTTCCGGCTGGAGCAGACCATCGTAAAAAGAGGGCAGCTTGCCGTGATAACCGGCCAGCCGGGTGTGGTAAAGCTCATAAGCGACGAAGAAAATCCCGGAATCATTCACGTAGGAATTAACGATTTACCGGAACCTGCATAAGAGACAAGACGTAAATATGGGAACATACAGCAGGAAGGGATATGACAGAAGAACATACAGTGGGGCAGAGAGGGTGGAATAAGGTGTCAGCACAGGAGTTCAAAAATCAGGTAGCAAGGGTTTCCCATTCATCCAATACCTTTCATAAGTTAGGAACCTTCATGGAAGAAAACTGGGTGAGTGTGGGAATGCTGAATGCCACGGAGGTGGCAAAAAGGGCGGGCGTCAGCCAGGGCAGCGTCACAAGGTTCTGCAACGAGCTGGGATTTGCCGGATACAGTGAATTTTCCAAAAAGTGGAAGGAGAGCATTTACGAACCGCTTTCCGCACCGGACCGGCTGAAAAATATCCGCGAGGAACACGCCGACCTGGCACGCATGATAGAAGTGGAACAGGAAAACTTAAACAGACTGCCGGAAATTGTTTCCGGGGAAGCTTACCGTAAGATAGTAAAAGCGATGACGGACCGGAAAAAAATCGTTTTGTTGTCGGCAAGAATTTCCGCCACCCTCTTAGACCAGATACATTACATGCTTTCCAAAATCCGGGACAATGTGCAGATTGTACTGCCGGGAAGCCCCGAATGGAACAACCTGATACTGGAGAAGCCGGAAGATACGTTTATTTTTACCATTATGTTTCCCCGGTACCCCAACATCCTGATAACGGAAATTGCCGCCCTGCATAAAGCGGGATTTGAAATCGGGCTTATGACCAACAGCATGTTGAGTCCCCTGATACCGCATTCTTCCTATTATATAGAAGTGCCGGTTTCCTCTACATCCATTTTCGACTGTTACGGAACGGCAACCGTGCTTCTGAATTATCTGGTGCGGGACATCGCCGGTCAGATAGAAAACTTAGAGGAGCGGCTGAACAGGCTGGAAACCTACGAGAAAGAAAACGATACGTATTACCGGGTATAAAGAACCACAAAAGAAAAAACAGCGGCTGCGAAAGAAAGCGGGTGATGGGTATGCAGCTTAGGGTAAACAAAGAAAGGCTGAAACAGAATATCGAAGAACTGGCACAGTTTGGACTGAACGCAAACGGCGGTGTGGACCGTTCCATCGGAAGTGAAGCGGATTTGCAGGCAAGAAAATGGCTGACGGATTACGCGGAAAAGCTGGGAGCCAAGGTCCACACGGATGCCATTGCCAATATCCACGCCGTACTTCCCGGTACGGAGCGCTTAAAAAAATTAGTCATCGGCTCCCACCACGATGCGGTGCCGAACGGCGGCAAATATGACGGAGCCATGGGCGTTTTATTGGGACTGGAAGTGATGCAGTGCATTCTGGAAAACGGCATCTGGTTAAGACACCCCTACGAGGTGCTGATGTTTACCGCAGAAGAACCCAATCCCTTTTCCATTTCCACCATGGGAAGCCGCAGCATTACCGGAAAAATACCGGAGGAGATGCTCCTTTCCGCAACGGACTGCTATAGCGGCATGCCGCTGCCGGAGGCGATAAAAAGGGCGGGCGGCGATTTATCCCGGCTGAAAGAAGACAGGATGACGGATAAAGAAATGAGCGCTTTTATCGAGTGCCATATTGAACAGAGCCGCAACTTAGACGATGCAAAACTTTCCGTGGCAACGGTAAAATCCATCACCGGTATTTACCGGGAGGTTGTTACCGTACAGGGCGAAGCCAATCATGCGGGAACCACACCCATGCCGTACCGGAAGGATGCGCTGACAGCCGCCAGTGAATGTGTGCTGGCGATTGAAAAAATTGCCAGAGAGTTTGGAAAGACCCACATCGTGGCAACGGTGGGCAAGCTGGAGGTAAAACCCAATTCCGCCAACATCATACCGGCTTCGGTCAGCTTTATTATGGAAATAAGAACATCCTGCGAAGAAGAAAAGCAGGCATTTTTACAGAAGGTAACAGAAGAATTTGCAGGCATAGAAAAAGAAAGGGGCGTTTCCCTTACAAGGGAAATCAACTTAAACCAGGACGGCGTTGTGATGAGCGACCTGATACAGAAGGTACTGACAGAGGAAACCAAGCCTTTTCAGAAAAAGACGGTGTCGCTGGTGAGCATGGCAGGGCATGATGCGGTACATATGACGAACCTTACGAAAACAGGCATGTTGTTTGTACGAAGCGTCAACGGCAAAAGCCACTGTGCCGAGGAATACACCCGGATAGAGGACATTGAAGTAGCGGGAAATGTGCTTCTGGCAAGCATCCTGCGGCTGGATGAAATGCTGGATGTAAGATAGAGGAAGAACGGAAAGGAAGGATATACATGAGAATTATTGCACCGAAGGTCATTTTACAGGACGGAAAAATTCTTACCGGTTCTGCGGTTGTCATAAAGGATGGAAAAATTGTAAAAATCGGACGATTAAGCACCATCAAAAAGCAGTATCCGAAGGAAGGCATTGAATACTGGACGGACATGGCGATGGTGCCCGGCACCATCAATATCCACAACCACTGCTTCCAGAGCCTGCTTCGCGGATTGGCGGTGGGAAAACCGTTTTTAACCTGGAGGGACCAGGCGTTATATAAGTATTCTCCGATTCTAACACCGGACGATTTGTATACCGGTTCCGCCTTCGCTTTTTCGGAAATGATGAAATGCGGTGTGACCACCGTTTCGGATTTCTTCTATGTGCACAACGACGGAAAAGAAAGTGACGAGGCCATTGTGCAGGCGGCAAAAGACGTGGGCATCCGGCTGGTGCTGGCAAGAACCATGTACGACTGGACAGGCGCTCCGGCGGGCTATGTGGAAAGCATTGATACCGCCGTAAACAACACAAGGGATTTGGCGGAAAAGTACAACGGAAGCGAAAGCCTCATGACCAATATTTTACCCGCACCCCACAGCCTGCATGCAGCCAGCACGGACATGGTAAAGGCGGGATTTGAACTGGCAAAAGAGCTCGGCACCAAGTTCCACATCCACGTAGCGGAAGAACCCTTTGAAGTGGAGGATGTGAAAAAACAGTTCGGCGTAAGACCGGTGGAACTCTTGGATAAAATCGGCGTTTTAGGCGACAAAATGGTTGCCGTTCATGCGGTCTGGCTGGATGAAAACGAACTGAAGCTGTTCTGCGACAAAAAGGCAGACTTAGCCTACTGCCCGTCCAGCAACATGTTCTTGGCGGACGGCGTTACCAACATAAAGGAAATGGTGAAAAACGGTGTGACCATTGGTGTCGGTACGGACGGTGCGTGCAGCAACAACCGTATCAGCGTGTTTGAAGAAATGCGTATGGCATCCCTGTTACAGAAAGCGGACAAGCTGGATGCCCTCACCATTGACTCCGATGTGGCATTTGATTTCGGTACAAAGAACGGCGGAAAGATTTTAGATTTGCCAATCGGTGAAATCAAAGAAGGTTACCGGGCAGATTTGGTGGGACTCGATTTGAACGATTTCTCCATGCAGCCCATGTTTGACAATTACGAACAGCTTCTTCCCAATATTGTCTATTCCATGCAGCCCACCGCTATCCGCAAGGTCGTGGTAAACGGCAGGACAACCGTGGACAGAGGCCGTATGGATACCCTTTCGGAAGAAATGGTAACGGAAAGAGTAAAGAAGTTAATGAAAAAATTCCAAAGCGTATAGAGCAGCAAATGAGCTGACGGTTAATTTGGTACAAAGGCGTACAGATGGGAAATCTGTGCGCTTTTTTGTATATAGCAAAGTCATTTTACTTGAAGGAGGACAAAACTATGAAGAAAAAAATTATCGCAATGTTGACAGCAGTTATGGTTATGGGAGCTCTGGCAGGATGCGGCGGCAGCGCAGCACCGAAGGAAAGCACTCCCGCAGAAAGTAAAACAGAATCTACCGTTTCCGAGGAAACAACGGCAGGAGAAAGCACGGCAGAAACAACCACCGGAGGCAAGGGTACTTTGTATGTAGGTACCGATGCAACCTTCCAGCCGTTTGAATATGTGGAGAACGATGATTACACAGGCTTTGATATCGACCTGATGAGAGCGCTGGGCGCCGAAATGGGATATGACGACGTACAGTTTGTAAACACCGATTTCAAGGGCCTCATTCCCGGACTGACCGCCAAGAAATTTGACGTCATTGCATCCGGTATGTATATCACCGATGAAAGAAAAGAGAGCATCAACTTTACCGATACCTATTATCCCGGCGGCCTTTCCATTATGGTGCTGAAGGATGACGATTCTGTATCAAGCATTGAGGACTTAAAGGACAAGAAGGTAGCCGTTCAGGTAGGTACCAAGTCCGTAACCTATCTGGAAGAGAACTATCCGGATATCAAGAGAGTGGAAGTAGAAACCAACAACGAAATGTTCATGTCCCTGGAATCCGGCAAAGCAGATGCCGTTATCACCGGCAGACCCGCAGCTATGGTTTACGCATCCCAGTCTGACAAGGTAAAGGTTCTGGACTACCCGGTAACCGAAGAACTTTACGGCTTCGGTATCCGCAAGGAAGACACCGAGCTTCTGGATGAAATGAATGCCGCACTGGCAGCCATCAAGGAAAACGGTGTATACGATGAAATCTCTGCCAAGTATTTTGGTGAATAAACAATAAGAAACACAGCGGACTGGCAGCGGTGTGGGAAAGGTTAGGTATTGATTATGGATTTTTTAGTGGTATTCAGAAACGGTAATTTCTCTTTTTTAATGACAGGTCTTGCCGCAACCGTTTTTTATACGATTACCGGATTTGTGTTGAGTATGCTGATTGGGCTGATTGTAGCCTTCGGTCAGTTGTCAAAGAAAAAAGTATGCAGGACTGTTGCTGAAATCTATCTTTCCTGGTTTCGCTCCACGCCCCTGTTAGTACAGCTTGTGCTTATTTACTATGGTCTGCCCATTCTCTTCCATATTGACACGAAGGACTGGGTCTGCGGCATTATCGCACTGGGCATGTACAGTGGTGCTTATGTATCACAGGTTATCCGCGGTGCCATTGTTTCCATTGATAAAGGGCAGATGGAAGCCGGTCGTTCCCTGGGATATTCCCAGGGACAGACCATGCGTAAAATCGTATTGCCCCAGGCATTCCGGCGTATGCTGGCGCCCCTTACCAACGAGTTAATCTCTCTTACCAAAAACTCTTCTTTGCTTTCCTGTATTACGGTTGCCGAGCTGTTCCGTCAGGCAAACACACTGATTGCAAAGAACTTCAAAACCATGGAGGTTTATATTTTCGTAGCGATTTTATATTACATCTTAAACAACATTTTTGGTGTAATCGGCAAGGTGCTTGAGAAGAAATTAAGAACCGGGGAGGAATTGGAATGAGCAGAAAAATGATTGAAATTCATGATTTGGAAAAATTCTACGGTGCCCATCATGTGCTGAAAAAAATAAATCTGGATGTGGAAGAAGGCGAAGTGGTGGTTATCATCGGACCTTCCGGTTCCGGTAAAAGTACGCTGCTTCGGAGCATCAACTACCTGGAGGAATATCAGGACGGCACCATTATTATTGACGGCGAATACATAGGACGTACCATGAAAAACGGAAAATCCGTGCCCATGGAGGAAAAGAAATTAAATGCCATGCGCCAGAAGGTGGGCATGGTGTTCCAGAGCTTTAACCTGTTCGGACACAAGACGGTTATCCAGAATATTATGATGGCGCCCATGGATTTGAAAAAAGAAAACAGGGCGGATGCCAGGGAAGAAGCCGAGGAGCTTCTCCGCAAGGTAGGACTTCCCCAGAAAGCGAATGTCATGCCTTCCAGCTTATCCGGCGGTCAGAAGCAGCGTATCGCCATTGCGAGAGCGCTTGCCATGAAGCCCAAGGTTATGCTGTTTGACGAACCGACTTCCGCACTGGACCCGGAAATGGTAGGAGAAGTATTAAAGGTTATGAAGGAACTGGCAAAATCCGGTATGACCATGGTGATTGTGACCCATGAAATGAACTTTGCCAAGAGCATTGCGGACAAGGTAGTGGTTCTGGAAGAAGGCTCCATTATCGAACAGGGACCTCCCGAACAGATTTTTGACCATCCGCAGAACGAAAGAACCAAGGCATTTGTAAACATGGTATTTACCAAGGATGTAGTGGAATAAGGCAGGTGGGCATATGGAAAACAAGGTAATAGCCATCAGCCGTCAGTTCGGCAGCGGCGGCAGGGCAATCGGCAAAAAAGTAGCGGAGGAGCTGGACATCCCCTTTTACGATTTGGCAATTATTGAAATGGCGGCGGAGCGCAGCGGCGCAGCCTATGAGGATTTACTGGAAGTGGATGAAAAAAAAGTGGGCACCCGCTGGTATCAGTTTACGGACGAAAACAACGCCAAGTATTCCCTGAAAAAAATCCCGGTCAACGAGGAATTGTACCGGGTGCAGAAGGAAATCATTCACGATATGGCAGCCAAGAGTCCCTGCGTCATCATAGGACGCGGCGCCGATTATATTCTGCGGAACAACGATAAGCTTTTAAGTGTCTTTGTCATTGCCGATAAGGAAACCAAGGTGGAAAATGTGACGGCGCATTATAATCTGGACAGGGAAAGCGCGCTGGAGCTGATGAAGAAAACCGACAAACAGCGGAAAAACTACTACAACGCCTACACGGATTACAAATGGGGTGATATCGCCAACTACAATATGGTGCTGGACCGCAGTAAATTCGGTATCGACGGCTGCGTGGAAATCCTGAAGGCGGCTTACGGCGCCCTGTAAAAAAATGGAAGTCCGGTGACGGTTAAGTTTGCGGGCAGGCATGCCGATAAATCTTTTACCAAACAGTACGGTAAGGAGGACGGCGTATGATAACCATCAGTCTTTGCATGATAGTGAAAAATGAAGAAAAAGTCCTGAAAAGATGCTTAGACAGCGTCAGGGATTTGGTGGATGAAATGATTATCGTGGACACCGGCTCCACGGACCGGACGAAGGAAATCGCAGCTTCCTATCCCGGTGCGAAAATTTATGATTTTACCTGGGTGGACGATTTTGCAAAAGCGAGAAATTTCGCTTTTTCCAAGGCAACCTGCGACTATATTTATTCGGCGGATGCGGACGAAGAAATCAACGAGGAAAACCGGAAAAAATTCATGCGCTTAAAGCAGGTGCTTCTGCCGGAAATCGAAATCGTACAGATGAAATATGCCAACCAGCTTTCCTACGGCACGGTTTACAACTACGATGAAGAGTACCGCCCCAAGCTGTTTAAGAGGGTGAGAGGCTTTATCTGGGAAGGCGCCATTCATGAAACCGTGGCAACCAGTCCCGTTGTGTACGACAGCGACATCAGCATCCAGCACAAGCCGGAGAGCTTACATACCGGCAGGGATTTTGCCGCATTTGAAAGACTGATAAAAAGAGGCGAGCCCCTCTCCAAGAGGCTGAAAAACATGTACGCCAAAGAACTGTTTATTGCCGGCGGAAAAGAAGATTTCCTGCAGGCGGCGGATTATTTTGAGCAGATTGCGGACACAGCGGAGGACGAGGAGGAGCTGAAGGAAGCGCTGGCGGTGGCGGTCGCTGCGGAACGGCAGAGAAAAGACACCGACAATTTCTTCAAGTATGCCTTAAAGTCCGTGGTACTGGGCGGCTGCTCTGAGGTATGCTTTGAAATCGGCGAATATTATTTTTCCAAGGGCGATTATGAGGAAGCCGTGCTCTGGTATTACAATGCCCACTACGAAACGGAAGCCATTCTCTGTCTTAAGAAAAAGGAAAGAGAACCGCTGGAAAAATTAGTGGAGTGCTGCCAGAAGCTGGACCGCCCGGAGGATGCTTATACCTACCGGAAAGAACTGGAACAGTTATAAGGGGCTGTTACGGAAAACGGAAACGGTTAGGGAAAAGCCGAAAGAAACCTGATTTGGTAAATATAACAGAAAATTTGCCACCCAATCTTGTGAAAATAAGCCAATAGGCAGAAGCACAAAAAGGTGGTAAGATAACCACATTACCTGTTGAAATTGAAGAAGCGAGACAGAGGGCCCGGAAAGGCTCTCTTAAACGTATATTCATTTCAGGAGGTTTTTTTATGCACAAATTTAAGAGTTATATCTGGGAATGGCTGATTGGCTTCTGCCTGATTGTCTTGTATCTGTTAAGCTCCGCAAGGGTGGTAAATGCGGCGGAAAATCCGTCCTTTACCCACACCCATGCGGCAAAATGCACGCAGAAATTTACGGAAACCTGTACGGTGCACCACATCTGCAGCTATCACGAAGAGCACCAGACGAGGTATTGCAATACCTGCGGCAGGGGCACCGACCACAAGCTGACGGCGCATACTTATACCTGCTCCAAGCAGAATGACACCTGGCAGCCGGACGGCGTCTGCACCTGTACGGTCTGCGGCACTTCCGTGGGCTGGGTCAATCCGCCCGGAAAAAAGCATGAATATACCGTGGACAGAAGAGTCTGCGGCATGGAAGAGGGAGAGGCAACCGCTACCTTAAGCGTCAGTGCCGACAGCACAGCCTGGACCAACAAAGCAGTGGGGCTGACGGCGTCTGTGGCGGTGCTTAAGGATGATGCGTCCAGTCAGGGGATTACGTTAAGCTGGCAGGACGGCAAAATGAGTGCCACCCAGAACGGCACCTATGCGGTGACGGCTACCAACGGACAGGGACAGAGCATCAGTGCGTCCGTTACGGTAAACTGCATCGATACCACGGCACCGGTGATTTCTTCGGTGACCGGGGACACCGGCAGTATGAGCAAAACCGCCATTTCCGTTACGGTGGCAGCTTCGGATGCGGAAAGCGGTCTGGCGGAGGCTCCTTTTTCCACGGACGGCGGCAGCAGCTTTGGTACGGGCAATACGTTTACGGTAACGGAAGGAAGCCCCGTCACCTTCGTGGTAAAGGATAAAGCCGGCAATACGACGCAGAAAACCATTAAGCGGGGAGATTTCCCCTATCCTGCCGAAAAGCCTGCGGAGGGCGGCAACAAGCCCGGCGGCGAGAGCGGTGGAACGGGCGGAAGCGGTAACGGAGGAAATAGCGGAACGGGAGGCAGCACCGGAGGAAACAACGGAACCGGCAGCAACAGTAACGGAGGAAACAACGGCACCGGCAGTAACAGTAACGGAGGAAACAACGGCACCGGTGGCGGTAACGGAACGGGCACCGGCGGAGCGGGCAACACCGGTGGAAAAGGCGGCAGTACCGGAGCCGGCGGCAAACAGAATGGCGGCAACACCGGCAAAAATTCCGATAAAAACAGTTCTTCCGGCAAAGGCACTGCAGGCAACGGCACAAATAATACGGATGTCGGAACCGGCTTCGAGGGAAGCCTGGGAGAAAATGCGGCAGGAAAGAGCGGAACGGACAGCAAGATGCTTCTCATTGCCAGACTGGAAAAGGAGAGGCTGCTGGCCCAGAAGGATTTGATGGAGGACGACAGGCTGGCAGGCGGCTATGCAGATGCCGGAACCGGCGCGGAGGAGAGCACGGATGAAGAAACACTTTCCCGAAAAAACAGTACGGGCGGTCTTGCCGGAATGGTAAGCTGGATAGGGGCAAATCCGCTTCCGGCAGCAGGCGGCGTGCTTCTTCTGGCAGCTCTTCTTATCGGAGGATATCTGTTCTGGTATTTCGGTGTGGATGTGTACTGCTATGACGGCGGCGAGGAGTATAAGCGCCTGGGACTTTTGTTTGTGAAAAAGAAGCAGGGCTCTTATGAACTGCAGTTTCCCGACGGCATTACGGAGGACGAAGGGAGGGAACGGTTCCGTCTGGTCTTCAAGGGCAGACTGATAAAACAGGCGAGACACCGCAGGCTCACCATTCATTACGGCGGACGAAAGATATTGCAGTCCATGGAAGAATGTGTAGACTTTGTACTTTAGTCATGTTAAAATCAAAGGCGTTAAAGCTGATAAAAGAACAGTAATACATAGAGAATAACAGGAAAGAAGGCAGAGTATGAACTGGGAAGAAAATGTCAGAAGGGTAGTCCCCTATGTTCCGGGAGAACAGCCCAAGGACACAAATGTCATTAAACTCAATACAAACGAAAATCCCTACCCGCCCGCACCGGGTGTGGAGAAGCTTAAGCAGGAGTTTTCCTGCGACAGGCTGCGGCTCTATCCCGACCCGGAGGCAACAGTGCTGGTGGATGCGATTGCAGAGCGTTACGGTGTAAAGCCCGCGCAGGTTTTTGTGGGCGTCGGCTCCGATGACGTGCTGGCGATGGCGTTCCTGACATTTTTCAATGGGGAAAAGCCGATACTTTTCCCGGATATTACCTACTCGTTCTATGATGTGTGGGCGGACCTTTACCGGATACCCTATAAGACCTGCCCGCTGGATGAAAATTTCCGGATGAACATCAAGGACTATGAGCAGGAAAACGGCGGTATCATTTTCCCCAATCCCAATGCTCCTACCGGCGTGCTGGAAACCGTGGAAAATATTGAAACCATTGTGAAGAACAACCCGGATGTGGTGGTGATTGTGGACGAAGCCTATATCGATTTCGGCGGCACAAGCGTTCTTCCTCTTGTGGAAAAATACGAAAACCTGCTGGTGGTACAGACCTTTTCCAAATCCCGCTCCATGGCGGGCATGCGTATCGGTTTTGCGCTCGGCAGTGAAAAGCTGATTTCCTATATGAATGATGTGAAGTTTTCCTTCAACTCCTACACCATGGACTGGTTTACCCAGATTTTGGGTGCAGAGGCTGTGCGTGACGAAGCTTATTTTAAGGAATGCACGGATAAAATTGTGGAAGTGCGGGAATGGACAAAGGAAGAGCTTAAGAAATTACAGTTCACCTTTGAGGACTCCAAGGCAAACTTTATTTTTGCCAGGCATGCAACTTTAAGCGGGGATACCATTTTCAAGGCATTAAAGGAAAGAAAGATTTTTGTAAGACACTGGAACAAGGAAAGAATTTCCGACTATCTGCGTATTACCATCGGTACGAAGGAGCAGATGCAGGCGCTTATAGATGCCTTGAAAGAAATCACACAGATGTAAAAGGAGAAAAAGTATGCAGTTTATCAAGAACATGGCGAAGGGTGCCGTAATCGGCATTGCCAACATTATTCCCGGAGTCAGCGGCGGCACCATGGCGGTTACCATGGGCATTTACGACAAGCTGATTTACTGTCTGACCCATTTATTCAAAGAATTTAAGAAGAGCATTAAATTTTTAATTCCCATTCTGCTGGGCGCCGCAGTGGCGCTGGTGGCAGGCTCCTTCGGAATAGAATTTCTGTTCCGGAAGTTTCCGGTTCCCACCAACCTCTTCTTTATCGGTCTGATTTTGGGCGGTCTTCCCATGATGACCAGGAAGGTAAAGGGACAGAAGATAAAGGTGGGACACATGATTTCCCTGACTGCCTTTTTCGCATTGGTTGTGGTGATGGGACTGATGGGTGACAAGGAAGGCAGAGCCGTGGATTTAAGCTTTAATTTCCTGAATGTGATAATCCTTTTTCTGGTGGGCGTGATTGCTTCCGCAACCATGGTTATTCCCGGAGTCAGCGGCTCCATGGTTCTTTTGCTGCTTGGTTTTTACAACCCCATTATTGCACAGATTAATGACTTTATCCGCTCCCTCACTTCCGGTGATTTTACCGGGGTACTGAAGGGCTGCGGCATACTGGTGCCTTTTGGCATCGGTGTGGTAATCGGCATATTTGCCATTGCCAGATTAATTGAGATTATTTTTGAAAAGTTCCCGTTGTATGCGAACTGGGCGATTATCGGTCTGATTGCAGCTTCCCCGTTTGCCATTATTTTCAACAATCTGGCAAGTTTTTCAGGAGTTACGGTACTGACGGTGGTAAGCAGTGCCATTACCTTTGTGATTGGTTTCTTTGTAGCCTTAAAGCTGGGTGAATAAGGAGGCGGAAGTGAAAGCATATACGGATTTCGCTTATGTATACGATACCTTTATGGATGAAACGCCCTATGAGGAATGGAGCCTGTTTTTACAGGAAAAAATAAAACAGTACGGCATTTCCAGGCCGGAGTGTTCCGAGGACGCCATTGAGTCTGAAAAAAATCTGGTTCTGGATCTGGGCTGCGGCACTGGCACCCTGACGGAGCTTTTAGCGGAAGCCGGCTACGACATGATTGGCGTGGACAATTCCTGCGATATGCTGAACATTGCCCGTGAAAAGAGTGCGGAGAAGGGGCTGGAAATCCTGTATCTGCTGCAGGATATGCGGGAGCTGGATTTATACAGCACCATCGGTACGGTAGTCAGTGTCTGCGACTCCTTAAACTACCTTCTTACCACACAGGATTTGGAAGAGACCTTCCGGCTGGTAAAAAATTTCCTCTATCCCGGCGGTATTTTTATTTTTGATTTCAATACGGTTTACAAGTACGCCGAGGTTATCGGGGATACGACCATTGCCGAAAACAGAGAGGACTGCAGCTTTATCTGGGAAAATTATTATTACCCCGAGGAGCGCATCAACGAATACGATGTGACGGTCTTTGTGGAAGAGGAAGAGGACTTGTACCGCAAATTTACGGAAACCCATTACCAGAGAGGATATACCTTTGCGGAAATGGAAGAGATAGTAACAAAGGCGGGCATGTCCGTTATCGAAGCACTGGATGCGGACACGAAGGAACCCATCCGTCCGGAAAGCGAGAGGATTTATATCATTGCCGGAAAATCGGGAGCCGACACCTCGGTGCAGAACTGAAAACGCAGACTTTGAAACAAAGCCTATGATGACAGAAGGCAGGAATGAACAATGCATGATTATATGGTAAGAGCCACAGCGGCAGGTGCCCGGATAAGGGCGTTTGCCTGTACCACAAAAGAGCTTGTGGAGGAAGCAAGAAAAGCACACAACACCAGTCCTGTGGTGACGGCAGGGCTTGGCAGACTGTTAAGCGCCGGCTGCATGATGGGCAGCATGTTAAAAGGAGAGGACGATTTGATTACCCTGATTGTAAGGGGAGACGGTCCGCTGCAGGGGCTGACGGTGACGGCTGACAGCAAAGGCTGCGTCAAGGGCTATCCTCTGGTGCCGGATGTGATATTACCGGCAAATGCCGTAGGAAAACTGGATGTGGGAGGCGCCGTGGGCCGTGGTTACCTCAAAGTTATCCGGGATATGGGCTTAAAGGAACCGTATGTAGGACAGACAGAGCTTCAGACCGGAGAAATTGCAGAGGATTTAACGTATTACTTTGCCCTTTCCGAACAGGTGCCTTCTTCCGTAGGACTGGGTGTCCTCATGGAAAAGGACAATACCGTGAAGCAGGCAGGCGGCTTTATTATCCAGCTTATGCCTTTTGCGGAGGAAGAAGTCATCGCCAAACTGGAAGAAAACTTACAGAACATCAAGTCCGTTACCGCCATGCTGGAAGCGGGACATACGCCCGAAGAGATGCTTGCACAGATTTTGGACGGTATGGATGTGGAAATCCTGGATACCATGCCGGTTTCTTTCTACTGCAACTGCAGCAAGGAAAGGGTGCAGAAAGCCCTGATGGGCATGGGTCGCAGGGATTTGGAGGATATTATAAAGGACGGAGAGGGCATTGACGTCAACTGCCATTTCTGCAACAAGAATTATCACTTCACCATAGACGAGCTGAAAGCCATGCTGGACGGACAGGAATAGAATACAGAAGTAAAATACAGGAACAGATTACAGAAAAACAGGTTGATTATTTTCAAAATACTGTGTATATTAAGTGTAGAAGTAAATGTTTGCCGCTTGCTGATGGTGCGGGGTATAAATAATTCAGTTCGTATATGAAGCCACTTGCTATACAGGTGGGATAAAAATAGTATAGTTTGTAAATGTTCCCCATCAGTGTTTGCTGATGGGGAATTTTCATATAAAGGAAAGGCGTTTTATGGAAATACGGCAGGGATATTCATATCATATCAAGGATGAATTTTTTGACTTGGTTGATGATAAATATTTGATGAGCAATAAGGAACAGGAAAATTATCGTCCTCATTATTATGCGATTCAGGATAAAAAGAATCCGAAATTATATTGGATGATTCCTATTAGTTCACAGGCAGAGAAATATAAGGAAATTATTGAGAAGAAAAAGAAACGATACGGTAGATGTAATACGATTGTGATTGGCTTGTTTGCAGGAAAAGAAAATGCTTTTCTGATACAGAATGCATTCCCTGTTATTGAAAAATATTTTGACCATATTCATACAATTCAGGAACAGCCGGTTACCGTACATAAAAAGCTGGATAAATTACTTGTTGAAAATTTGTATGAAGTGCTGGCTATGAGCAATCGTGGAATTAAATTGACTTTTACGGATATTAAAGCAATCAGAACAATTATGGAAAAAGAACTGGCAAGGGGCGGCGACTCAATTTAACAGGTCGCCGCCAGTTTTTCATTTTCCGTTACTCGGAAACGACAGCCGCCTTATCCAGGCAGGTCTGTATGGTTTCCAGTAAAATGAGAGTGGTGTATTTGTTCTCGTCCTGATAGGTGACGGAGGAAAGAGGCTGACCGCCTGTAAGCTGGGTGGAAACGGAAGCCAGTGTGGGCTCCATTAAGGGATACATGGTTGTTACCGCTTCGTCTAAGTTGACCAGCCGGACAGAAGAGATGCCGCTTTCATTCACCACTACCTCCATATCCACACTGTAACCGGAAAGGGGCAGGGCGGAAGTATATACACCGGGTATGTAGGAGGCTTCCGCTGCATCGGGAGTTTCGTTCAGGGAAAAGTCCTCTGTGGAGCTTTCGGGCACAGAGTTTTCCATGCCTTCCGAAGGCGGCGTGCCGTTTTTGCTTTTAGGCAGAAACATGATGATTAACAGTATAACAAACAAGATTCCCAGCGCGGCGAAGATGCCGGTATAAATCAGTTCTTTTAAATGGAGTACTACGATTTTTGTTTTAGAATTCATAAGGTGTCCTGCGCGTGTTCTTTTTTTATTAAGGATATGCGGGAAAAACGTGAATAATGCTATTGACAAGACAGTTTCTGCGTTGCTATTATGAAAAAATAATGTGAAGAATACGGAGGTTTTGCCATGCAGAAGTACACGAAGGAAGATATTTTTGATCTGGTAGAAGACGAGGATGTGGAATTTATCCGTCTGCAATTTACGGATTTGTTCGGCAACCTGAAAAATATAGCCATTACCGCCAGCCAGCTTGAGAAAGCGCTGGACAATAAAATCTATTTTAATCCGGCATCCATTGACGGATATGTAAAGGACGAGGACGATGTGCTGTTTTTACATCCCGACCTTTCCACCTTTGTTATTTTCCCCTGGAGACCCCAGCAGGGAAAGGTTGCCCGTATGATTTGCGATGTCTATAAGCAGGACGGCACTCCTTATGAAGGCGATTCCCGTTACATCTTAAAGCAGGCAGTGGAAGAAGCCGGCAGAAAGGGCTATACCTTTGATGTCAGAACGGAATGCGAGTTTTTCCTGTTCCAGACGGATGAAAACGGACTGCCCACCACCGTTACCTATGAGCAGGCAGGTTATCTGGACTTAGCACCGATTGATATGGGAGAGAATGCCAGAAGAGATATTATCATGACACTGGAGCAGATGGGCTTTGAAATTGAGTCCTCCCACCATGAGGATGCGCCCGCCCAGCATGAAATCGATTTTATGAATGACGAAGCCGTAGCGGCGGCGGACAATATGAACACCTTTAAGCTGGCAGTCAAGAGCATTGCCAAGTCCCACGGTCTGCATGCCACCTTTATGCCCAAGCCGAAGCAGGGCGTCAGCGGTTCCGGCATGAATATCAAGATGTCCTTAAAGAAGGACGGAAAGAGCATTTTTGAGCCGGTAAACGAAAAGGGAGAACTGAGTAAGGAAGCCATGTGGTTTATCGGCGGACTGCTTAAGCATGTAAGAAGCATGGCGCCGGTTACCAATCCGCTGGTAAATTCCTACAAGCGTCTGGTGCCCGGTTTTGAAGCACCGGTGCAGATTGGTTTCGGCAGCCGCAGCAGAAGTGTTATGGTATATCTTCCCCACATTGTAGGAGAAGAAGCCAGACTGGAATTCAGAAGCCCGGACCCTGCAGCCAATCCTTATCTGACACTAAGTCTCTGCTTACAGGCAGGTCTTAAGGGCATTGAAGAACATACCGAACCGGATATGGACGCCGAGGCGGATATGCCGGACAATCTCTGGGAAGCAATCCGCAGCATGGAAGAGGATGCTTTTGTGGAGGAAGTGCTTGGCAGCAAGGTGAGCAAACGGTATCTGGAATTAAAGAAAGCGGAATGGAACCGTTACCGCGTGCAGGTTTCCGAATGGGAAATCAATGAATATCTGTACCGTTTCTAAAGAGAACCACCTCATAACAATACTTAAAAGGAAGGTGGTTCTGTGACAAATATTCTTGTGGTTTTTCCGAAACTGGAAGAAGGCAGGAGCATTAAGAACCTCTTGGTACGCAGTGGTTTCAACGTGACCGGTATCTGTACCTCCGGCGCACAGGCGGTGGCGCGTGCGGATGAATGGAACGAAGGAATTATTGTGTGCGGCTATAAGATGACGGATATGCTTTACTCGCAGCTGCGGGAGCTTCTGCCGAACGATTTTGAAATGCTTGCCCTGATGCAGGCACAGCACATTGGTGAAATACGAAAAGATAATATTGTGTGTCTGGGAATGCCGCTTAAGGTACAGGAACTGGTGAACACCGTCAATATGATGGTGGACAACATGGAACGCCGCCGGAGAAAGCGGAGACTCACTCCCAAGGTACGAAACGACAAGGATGCGGCGCTGATTGCCGAGGCGAAGGAGCTTCTCATGAGCCGCAATCATATGACGGAAGAGGAAGCGCACCGTTATATCCAGCGCTCCAGCATGGATACCGGTACCAATATGGTGGAAACGGCGCAGATGGTACTGACCATGATGCGGTAAAAACGCACTTTTTGCACACTCGAATGGCAATATAAAGATTGTATATCCAATAAATGCTGCTATACTTATAGATATCATACAGGAACGGCACAAAACTTGCAGTTATGGAAAGGAATGGACATTACTATGAAATTTACAAAAATGCATGGTTGCGGCAATGATTATATCTATGTGGACGGCAGTAAGGAGATTATCCCGGCGGAAAAGAAGCCGGAAATTGTAAAACGGTTAAGCGACAGACATTTCGGCATCGGCGGAGACGGCGTGATTTTCATCAACCCTTCCGAAGAAGCGGATTTTGAAATGGAAATGTATAATGCGGACGGCAGCCGCGCGGAGATGTGCGGAAACGGCATCCGCTGTGTGGCAAAATATGTGTATGACAAGGGACTGACCACCAAAAAGAAAATCAGCATTATCAGTGCCGGAAAGGTAAAGCATTTATGTCTGACCATCCAGGACGGTAAAGTGATTTTGGTAAAGGTGAACATGGGCGCCCCGGAGCTTGTTGCGGAAAACATTCCCGTGGTAAGCGAAACGGAAACCGTGCTGGATGCCCCCATTACCGTACAGGGAAAAGAATACCGCATGACCTGCGTGTCCATGGGCAATCCCCATGCAGTTGTTTTTATGGATAATGTGGCAGACCTTGCCATTGAAAAAATCGGTCCTTATTTTGAAAATCACGAAAGATTTCCGAAACGAACCAACACGGAGTTTGTAAAGGTAATCGACAGAAACACGGTGGAAATGCGTGTCTGGGAAAGAGGAACCGGCGAAACCCTTGCCTGCGGAACCGGCGCTTGCGCTACGGTAGTGGCTTGTATCTTAAACGGTCTTACCGAAAATCAGGTTACCGTAAAGCTGCTCGGCGGAGAACTGGAAATTTTCTGGGACAGGGATGCCAATCTGGTCTTCATGACAGGTCCCGCAGCCACCGTATTTGAAGGCGAAGTTGAGATTTAGAAATTCCGAAAGAACGTGGAAGACAAAATGAAAATTTAGAAATTCCCAAAGAACGTGGAAGACAAAACCGGAATTCAGGACTTCCGAAAGAAAAGGAAACAGAAGAGAAAATAGAAAAAGGGTCACCGGACACTTCATAAAAGAAGCAACGGTGACTTTTTTATTTTCAGAAACTGTGAATATACAGGGCGGCTATACAAGCGTAGCCTTGTCAATCAGAAGACAGGCACAGAAGCCTTTTTCCGGCTGGAAACAGTAGATGGATAAATCCCTGTCCAGCGCCCGGCTGTAGCCGTGCAGTACCTTGGAACCGCCGTTGATGGCAATTTCCGCATATTCGGGCAGCCATCTTTCGTCCGCATTTTCAAAGATATCGTAAAAGGACTGGTTCAACATCTGGGCTACCGGCTGATTGGAAAGCTCGCCCATGGAGTCGTTGCAGTAGCGGAAGATGAAGGTGGTTTCTTTTCCCTTTTCGTCAAATACCAGCTCAATCACGCAGAAAGGCGCCGGCATGATATCCAAAACGGAGAAACGGGTATTTAATTCGGCGCTGACCTCTTTGGAATGACGCGCCTGGCTCTTCGCAAGCTCCTTCATAATGGTCTTGTGCTGGATGGGGTCGTGGGTACGGCCCGTAAAACTCTTGCCGTCCGTGGTGAGATAGGTGCCGCGGTAAATCTTTACGATTTGCGACTTGGCAAGCAGTACTCCTTTATTGATACGGAGAAAGTCCTCTTTGGGGAGGGCATCGGAAAATGCCTTTAAGCCGATGTAGGTATTTAAGGTGCGGCCATCTAAAAGATGCAGCTCCGTCTGGGCACCGGTACGAATCAGATAACGGATGTCCGCCGGTGTGATTTTTTTTCTTCTTAAAAAGGAGTGGGCATAATGTGTCATCTGCTCCATGTAAAATCCTCCTGTTATGTGCTTTTTTCGTCCCTATTATACGGGATTTCCGACAAAAACACAATCTTCTTGTCAAAAACTTTTCTGATTTTTTTAATCCCGCTTCTCATTTTATCAGTATTGTGATAAAATAAAAAAGTTGCCTTGCAACGGGAAAAAGCTTCCCTGCAACCGGCAGCAGGAAACAGAGAAAGGAAAGTTCGCTCTATGAAAAAAATACTTGTGTATCTTAAGGACTACAAAAAAGAATCCATCTTAGCGCCTTTGTTCAAGATGCTGGAGGCTTCTTTTGAATTGCTGGTGCCTCTTGTGGTGAAAAGAATCGTAGATATCGGTATTGCTAATTCCGACAGGGGTTATGTGGGAAAAATGTGCCTTCTGATGATAGCGCTCGGCCTGATTGGTCTGGTGTGCTCCATTACGGCGCAGTACTTTTCCGCCAAGGCTGCAGTCGGATTTGCTACGAAATTAAGACATGTGCTGTTCGGACACATGCAGAAGCTGTCCTACGCGCAGACAGACCACATGGGTACATCCACCATGATTACCCGTATGACCAGTGATATCAACCAGGTGCAGAACGGTGTCAATCTGGTGCTCCGTCTGTTCTTACGTTCTCCGTTCATCGTGTTCGGCGCCATGATTATGGCATTTACCATTGATGTAAAAGCAGCGCTTATTTTTGTGGTGGTTATCCCGCTTCTGTCCATCGTGGTATTCGGCATCATGCTGATAACCATTCCTTTATACAAAAAAGTGCAGGGCGGTCTGGACAAGCTCCTCGGCATTACCAGAGGCAACTTAACCGGTGTGAGAGTCCTGCGTGCGTTCCATAAGGAAGAGGAAGAAAGAAAAGCGTTTGACGAAGCCAATGAAAAGCTGACCGGCTTCCAGATGTTCGTAGGAAGAATTTCCGCCGTCATGAACCCGGCAACCTATATCATCATAAACGGCGGTCTGGTAGTGCTTCTCTGGGTGGGAGCCGTAAAGGTAGACAACGGCATTCTGACACAGGGTGCGGTGCTGGCGCTGGTAAACTACATGTCCCAGATTTTGGTAGAGTTAATCAAGCTGGCAAACTTAATTATTACCGTCAATAAATCCATTGCCTGCGGCAACCGTATTGAAGCTGTCTTGGAGCTTACCCCCGGTCTTACCAACGGCAAGGTAACGGAAACCGAAGCGAAGGACGATGTTCCCGTGGTTTCCTTTGAACATGTGTCCCTGACCTATCCGGGCGCCGGCGCGGAAAGCTTAACGGACATTGACTTTAAGGCAATGAGAGGACAGACCATCGGTGTTATCGGCGGTACCGGTTCCGGTAAATCTTCGCTGGTAAACTTAATTCCCCGGTTTTACGAAGCCACAAAGGGAAGTGTCAAAATCGACGGTGTGGCTGTGGAAGACTACGACTACAAGGCGCTTCGTGCCAAGATTGGCATGGTACCCCAGAAAGCGGTTCTGTTTAAAGGCACCATCCGGGAAAACCTGTTAATGGGACTTCCCGAAGAATACAAAAAGAAGCTGGAAGAAAATCCTGACAGCAAGGATGAAACCATAGAAAAAATGCTCCGCGACGCACTGGAAATTTCCCAGTCGGCAGAGTTCGTGGACAACAAGCCGGAAGGCATGGAAACCATGGTCAGCCAGGGCGGCAAGAACCTCTCCGGCGGACAGAAGCAGCGTCTTACCATTGCAAGGGCGCTGGTCAGAAAACCGGAAATCCTGATTCTGGACGACAGTGCTTCCGCACTGGACTATGCAACCGACTTAAAGCTCCGGAAAGCCATTCACGGCATGGAGAAATCCCCTGTGGTATTTATCGTGTCCCAGCGTGCTTCCTCCCTGCTTGCGGCAGACAACATTATCGTACTGGATGACGGTGTGGTTGCCGGTATCGGCACACACGACGAACTGCTGGCATCCTGCAGCGTATACCAGGAAATTTACTATTCCCAGTACCCGGATAAGAGAAAGGAGGCATAGGCATGAAGACAAAAAACAATGGTTCTACCATGAAAAAAGTACTTCGTTATATCGGAAAATATTGGTTTTTCTTACTGTGCTCCATTGTCTGTGCGGCGCTGACCGTTACGTTTACTTTGTATATCCCCATTCTCACCGGTGATGCGGTGGATGTGATTATCGGTCCCGGACAGGTAGATTTTACAGTCCTTCTGGAAATCTTAAAGAAAATGGGCATTGCCATTCTGCTGACGGCGCTTACCCAGTGGATTATGAGCGTGTGCAACAACCGCATTGCCTACCATGTGGTAAAGGACATCCGTAAGGATGCATTTGACAAAATCCAGATTTTACCCCTGAAGTATCTGGATGCCCATCCCTACGGCGAAATCGTAAGCCGTGTCATTGCGGATGTGGACCAGTTCTCCGACGGTCTGATTTTAGGCTTTACCCAGTTGTTTACCGGTGTGCTTACCATTTTCGGAACCCTGATTTTCATGTTCCGCCAGAATGTGGGCATTACACTGGTGGTTATCTGTATTACACCTGTCAGCATGCTGGTGGCAAACTTCATTGCGAAAAAGACCTACCGCATGTTTAAGCTGCAGTCCGAAACCAGAGGCGAGCAGACTGCTTTGATTGATGAAATGATTGGAAACCAGAAGGTCGTGCAGGCGTTCTCCTATGAAGAGGAAGCCATGAAGCGTTTTGATGTGATAAACGAAAAGCTTTCCAAGTATTCTCTGCAGGCTATTTTCTTTTCCTCTACTACAAACCCGGCAACCCGTTTCGTAAACAGCTTAGTGTATACCGGTGTCTGCATCGTGGGTGCGCTGTCCGTTATCTCCGGCAGAATTACCGTGGGTGTGCTGTCCTGCTTCTTAAGCTACGCGAACCAGTACACCAAGCCCTTCAACGAAATCTCCGGCGTGTTTACGGAGTTCCAGAATGCGCTTGCCTGTGCGGCACGTATTTTTGAACTGATTGAAGAAACTCCCCAGGTGGAAGAGCCTGCGGATGCCAAGGTGCTCACCCATGCGGACGGCAGAGTGGAGCTTACCGATGTGGCATTCTCCTATGACCCGGACAGAAAGTTAATCGAGGATTTGAATTTGCATGTGGAAAGTGGCAAGAGAGTGGCGATTGTCGGACCTACCGGCTGCGGCAAGACCACGATTATCAACCTGCTCATGCGATTCTATGATGTGGATGCGGGAAGCATTGCAGTGGATGATACCGATATCCGCAAGCTCACCAGAAAGAGCCTGCGTGAAAACTACGGTATGGTGCTGCAGGAAACCTGGCTGAAGGCGGGAACGGTAAGAGAAAACCTGATTATGGGCAAGCCCGATGCAACGGATGAAGAAATGATTGCGGCAGCCAAGGCAGCCCATTCCCACAGCTTCATCAAGCGTCTGCCGAACGGCTACGACACCGTGCTTTCCGAGGACGGTGAGGGACTTTCCCAGGGACAGAAGCAGCTTTTGTGTATCACCAGAGTTATGCTCTGTCTGCCGCCCATGTTAATTTTAGACGAGGCAACCTCCTCCATCGATACCCGTACGGAAATCCGTATCCAGAAGGCATTTGCCAAGATGATGAAGGGCAGAACCAGCTTTATCATTGCCCATCGTCTGTCCACCATCGTGGATGCCGACATCATCTTAGTGATGCGCGACGGTCATATCATCGAGCAGGGCAGACACGAAGAACTGCTTGAGAAAAAGGGCTTCTATGCAGACCTCTACAACAGCCAGTTCGTGCTGAGTGAGAACTAATGCATATTGCCCCAAGTAGACTTTATCAGTAGACTTTAAATATACTTTAAAATAACTATTTCTTCAACACAAGCGATTTACGGTATGCCGACGGCGACATACCGTATTTCTTTTTAAATTGCAGATAGAAGGTCTGCCGGTTGGCAAAGCCAATCATGGTGTCGATGTCCTGAATGGGAATGGACGGATTGGCTAAAAGCTCCTCGGCGGCTTTCAGGCGGCAGGAAGTGACGCTTTCCCAGAGGGAGGTGCCGGTCGCCCTTTTGAAAATACGCTCCAGATACGTGGCATTTAAGCCGATGTGGTCGGCAATCTGCTCGTTGCTTTTAATCAGATAGAAGGCCTCCTGGATGTAGTCGGTGGCTTTTTCCACGTAATACTGGGCGGAGGATTTCTCCGTCATGGGAAGGCGGGAAAGCTCCGTTAAAAAGTGGTAGCTTAAGCTGTTTAAGTAAAGATTGTCGCGCCTGCCTTCGTATTCGTGGTACAGCCGCAGCATGTCGGGCTTTAAGCTGCGGGCATCCGGGAAGATGCGCACACCTTCTAAGGAAGAGAACAAAAGGCAGATGTCCAAAGAGCTGTTTAACAACTGCAGGAAAGGCGGAAAGGCAGCCTGTCCGGGCGCCGCGTCAAAGGACAAAGAAAAGCCCAGCACCGTGCAGGGACGCTCATGGTTAAAATGAATGCGGTGGGGAATGGAAGAGTCTAAAAGAATAAGGTTTCTCTTGGTGAGAGGGTATTCTTTTCCGGCTATTTCGTACACGCAGTTCCCTTCCGCAATGTAATTGCATTCAAACAGACCGTGGCTGTGCACTTCCATGGAATAGTACTTCCAGTTTCCGTTCATATAGGCACAGTCCACATAGAGGGGCAGATTAGGTACATTCCTAATATCCATAGTCATTTCTCCTTTTTATTACCTTATCATAAAATGTTAAAAATCACAACTTATATATTTGCAAAAAGTCAAGAATGGCTATAGAAATACGGTTAAAAAATCAGTACAATAGGCTTACAGACACGAAAAACCAAGAAAGGCGGATCAGCTTTATGGCAATTATCTATCAGGAAAAAAGTAATAGTTTTATGTTAAATACGCCGAATACATCCTATGTAATCGGCATTGCGGATGCGGAAAAGTTCGTAGGACATGCTTACTACGGAGAAAGGCTTTTAGAGGATGATGTCACTTATCTGATGCGTACGGGCGAGGCTCCTTTTACCCCGGACAAAAACAGCCGTGACAGACTTTCCTTCTTAGACTGCTTCCCCCAGGAATACCCCACCCAGGGTATCGGCGATTACAGGGAAAGCGCCATCGTGGTAAAGAGTGCGGGCGGACACAATGCCTTGCAGTTAAATTTAACGGACTACCGCATTTACAAGGGCAAGGAAAAATTACAGGGACTTCCCGCTACCTGGGGTAGCGAAGAAGATACGGAAACACTGGAGCTGACGTTGGAGGACAAGGTGCTTCACGTAAAAGCCATTCTGTCCTACAGCATTTTTGAAGGCATTGATGCGGTAGTCAGAAGCGTCCGCATCGTAAATGCCGGTACGGAACCGGTGATGCTTGAAAAAGTAATGTCCGCTTCCATCGATATGGATGATGCGGGCTACGACAAGATTATCCTGCACGGCTCCTGGGCAAGAGAACGTTATATTGACCGTACTCCCGTAAACCACGGCGTACAGAGCACCTCTTCCCTGCGCGGCGAAAGCGGCCACCAGCAGCAGCCGTTCATGGCGCTTCTTTCCCACAGCACCACACAGGATACCGGCGACATTTACGGTATGCATTTGATTTATTCCGGCAACTGCATGACACTGGCGGACAAGGGACAGTTTGACAACATCCGTCTGATGACAGGTATCAACCCGGCAGGCTTTTCCTGGAAATTAAATCCCGGCGAAGAGTTCCAGGCACCGGAAGCGGTTCTGGTTTATTCCAAGGAAGGTATCGGCGGCATGAGCCGAGTATTCCACGACCTTTACAGACAGCATTTAATCCGCGGCGAGTACCGCGATAAAAAGCGTCCCATCCTCATTAACAACTGGGAAGCTACCTATTTTGATTTCAACACCGACAAGCTGCTTGCCATTGCCAAGGAAGCGGCAAAGGACGGCATTGAAATGCTGGTTATGGACGACGGCTGGTTCGGCAACCGCTGTGATGACAACCGTGCGCTGGGCGACTGGTTTGTAAACGAAGAGAAGTTAAAGGGCGGCCTGAAATATCTGGTTGACGAAGTCAATAAGGCAGGCCTTAAGTTCGGTATCTGGTTTGAGCCGGAAATGATAAGCCCCGACTCCGATTTGTACCGCGCACATCCCGACTGGGCGATTGCTATTCCAGGCAGAACCCCGGGACTTGCCCGCAACCAGTATGTGCTGGATATGTCCCGCAAGGAAATCCAGGATTACATTTTTGAAAGACTTTCCGCTATCCTGCACAGCGCCAACATCGAATATGTAAAATGGGATATGAACCGTCCTCTGTGCGACATGGGAAGCGCAGCCCTTTCCGCAGACTGCCAGGGCGAGCTGTTCCACAGATATGTTTTGGGTATGTACAGCCTGCAGGAAAGACTGGTAACGGAATTCCCGCACCTGCTTCTGGAAAACTGCTCCGGCGGCGGCGCGCGCTTTGATGCCGGCATGCTTTACTACAGCCCGCAGATATGGTGCTCCGATGATACGGATGCCATTGAAAGACTGACCATCCAGGAAGGCACGGCTCTTATTTACCCGCTTTCCGCTATGGGCGCCCATGTCAGCGACTGCCCGAACCACACGGTAGGACGTACCACACCGTTTGAAACCAGAGGCTATGTGGCACTGGCAGGTACGTTCGGCTACGAGCTGGATATTACCCGCATTCCGGAAGAGGACAGAAAGATGATCCCCGACCAGGTGAAGATGTACCACAAGTACAACGACCTGGTGCGTACCGGCGACTACTACCGGATTGCTTCCTTCTGCGAAAACAGAATGTACGACAGCTACATGGTAGTGGCAAAGGACAAATCCGAAGCTCTTATGACCTACATCCAGGTAATGGGCAGACCCAACTCCCACTCCCGCCGCATTTTATTAAAGGGACTGGCACCGGAAAAGATTTACCGCATCGAAGGCGAAGACCGTACCTACACCGGCAGAACCCTGATGCAGGCAGGTATTCTGGTGGAGAACCTGTGGGGCGATTACAAGGGACGTCTGTATCATATTATCGAAGCGTAAACGCGCAAAAATGTAAGATGGATTTTTAGACTCCGACAGTATATAATAGGGACATCAATACGAAAGGTGCGTAATTAGTATGAACAATAAAGAAATTCTTTTTTTGAACCCCTGCTTAAAGGATGTGGTATGGGGCGGTAAAAAGCTTCGCGATGAATTTCATTACGAAGGAGCCGGGGACTCCACCGGCGAGTGCTGGGGTATCAGCGCGCATCCCAACGGGGACGATACCGTTAAGAACGGAGAATTCGCCGGCATGAAGCTTTCCGAGCTTTACAAAACCCACAGGGAACTGTTCGGAAATATTCAGGCGGAGGAATTCCCGCTTCTGGTGAAAATCATCAATGCGGATGCGGATTTAAGCATTCAGGTCCACCCGGACGATGCCTATGCCAGAGAGCACGAAGGCTGCCCTTACGGCAAGACCGAATGCTGGTATGTCATGGACTGCCCGGAGGACGCAAGCCTTGTTATCGGCCATCATGCAAAGACCAGGGACGAGCTTGCCCGGATGATTCATGAAGACAGATACGAAGAACTGGTTCGCCAGATGCCGGTAAAGAAGGGTGACTTCATCCAGATTGTGCCCGGTACCGTGCATGCCATCAAGGGCGGCTTTACCATTTTGGAAACCCAGCAGAGCAGCGACATTACCTACCGTGTATACGATTACCACAGACTGGTGGACGGCAAGGAAAGACCGCTTCACGTACAGCAGAGCATCGACGTCATTACCGTGCCGGATACTTCCGCGGAAAAGGCAGTCAGCCATACCCAGGATATGCCGAAGGATACGGTAAATGAGTTAATCAGTTGTGAATTCTACAAGGTTTACAAAGTGATGGTGGAAAAGGGCGTAACCGTGCCCATGGAAGGACCTTTCATGCTGGGCAGCGTGCTGGACGGCGAAGGCAGCATTGACGGCACTCCGGTAAAGAAGGGCGACCATTTCATTCTCCCGGCTTCTTACGGGGATGCGGCGCTCACCGGTTTCATGGAACTGATTTTCTCTACGGTAAACGAGACCGGAAAGGACAAAGCATGAATTACACCATAGAAAATGAAGAACTGACGCTCGACGTCAGCAGCCACGGCGCGGAAATCCGTTCCTTAAAGGACAAAAAGACCGGCAGGGAATACATGTGGTGCGGCGACGCCGCTTACTGGGGCAGGGTGTCCCCCATTCTGTTCCCCATTGTGGGTGCGGTAAAGGACAATACCTACCGTTTCAGGGATAAGTCCTACCATTTGTCACAGCATGGTTTTGCAAGGGATATGGATTTCTGCCTGACGGAAGAAACGGAAGGAGAAATCTGGTTCTGCTTAACAGAGCAGGAAGCCACACTGGAAAAATATCCGTTTCCGTTTGTACTGGAAATCGGCTATAAGTTAGAGGGACGGAAAGTAAAGGTGATGTGGCGTGTGACCAACCTTGCGGAGGAACCGCTGTATTTCTCCATCGGCGGACATCCGGCTTTCCTTTGTGAAAAGAGAGAAGCGGAGAAGACCACCTGCTATCTGAAATTTGCAGGCGTCAAAGAGCTTTCTGCGAGAAAGTTAGAGAATGGTCTGGCATCCGATACGGTTGTGGGCATTCCATTAGAGGAGGGTGGCTACTTACCGGTAACGGAAGAACTGTTTGCGGATGACGCCCTGATTATGGAAGACCGCCAGACCGGAGAGGTTTCCTTATGCGGCGAAGACAAGGTTCCCTATCTTACCGTGAAATTCGATGCGCCCCTGTTCGGCGTATGGTCTCCGGTGGACAAGAACGCACCGTTCATCTGTATCGAACCCTGGTACGGCAGATGCGACAGTGTACATTTTAACGGAAGCCTGGAGGAAAGGGAATGGGGCAGCGAACTTTTACCCAACGCATCCTTCCAGACCGCTTACACCGTTTCCGTATAAATTTTTTCAATTAAAACGTAAAATGAGAAACCCGAAAGCATTATCTTATAAAATCTTAAGAAATGTTTTCGGATTTTTTTACATTTCGGACATGACCTCTATACAAAAATAGAGTATACTGTAAATTCAGAAGCAAACCGAAAGGAACAGAACATGACTAACGAACAGTATTACGATTTAATCCGTCCTTACGAAGATGCCATGAATCTGATGAAAACCAGACTGGAAATCTTAAATCACAATATATACGACAGAAGCCATACCGAGGAAAACCAGCCGGTACATCACATGCAGTACCGTATTAAGGAAAAGAAAAGCATGGAGGAGAAGCTGGCGCGTATCGGCGTAACCGACAGTGTAATGAATGCCAAGGATTACCTGATGGACATTGCGGGCATCCGCGTTATCTGCTATTTTCAGACGGAAGTTTACGAGATGGTGGAAGCCCTGAAACGGCATGAGGATTTAATTGTTATCAAGGAAAAGGATTACATCAAAAATCCCAAGGACAACGGCTACCGCAGCTACCACATCATTTTCGGGGTGCCGCTTCATACCATGGATGCCATGGAATATTATCCGGTGGAAGTGCAGTTCCGCACCCTGTCCATGGATTTCTGGTCCAGCATGGAGCACCGCATCTGTTACAAAAAGGACAGAAGCGATACGGAGGAATTAAAGAAGCAGCTTCACGCCCTTTCGGAGTCCTTAAACATGATTGAAACCGAATTAAAAGATTATGTAAAGTAACACGAAAGTTACCATAAATGAGGGGGTTCTGTTTCGTTACTATGACAGAAGCAGGATTCTTGGGAAGGAATCAGTGTGACCGAGGAGAAATTTTCAGAATGCATACAGGCCATGAACCGCGGAGACAAAGAGGGTTTGCGGCAGGTTTACGAAGAGTACGTTTCGTACATATACGGTATTGTCCGCTCTCTTTTGGCAAGCAGGGAAGAAGCGGAGGACGTGACCAGTGAGTTTTTTATAAAGCTCTGGGAAAAGTCGGACTCCTACCGGGCTGGCAACGGGCACAAGGGCTGGATGGCGACCATAGCCCGCAACTTAGCCATAGATACCCTGCGGAAAAAACGCCGGGAGGAGCCGGTGGATTTTCAGACACAGACGGGCTCTGAGGAAGAAGCCTGTACGGAAACGGCATCCAGGGCGCTTCATGCCACGGACGGCAAAAGCGTGGAAGAGGAAGTGGTCGGCAGCCTGACCGTGAAAGAGGCGTTTTCCTTACTGAAGGAGCCGGAGCGGGAAGTGGTGCACTTAAAGATTATGAGTGGCATGACCTTTCAGGAGATTGCGGATTTACTGGGTTCGCCCATGGGCACCGTCACCTGGCGGTACCGGGAGGCCATGAAGAAATTAAGGAGGTATGGGTATGAAGAAGCTTGACGAAGAATATAAAAAAGCATGCGCCGAAGAAACACCCGACCTCTGGAACCGGATAGAGGCGGGACTTCCGCCCAAGACAGAGCAGCCGGCAAAGGAGCAGTCCGGGATGGCAGCCGCACCGCAGACCCAGGCGGCTATCCGCAAGGTCTGGATGCGCTACGGTGCTTTTGTGGCAGCAGCCGTTATGGTGCTTGTGACAGTGCCGGGACTCCTTCGCATGAAGCAGGCAAAGAGCATTAACGAAAATGCTGCCTCTATGAACATGCAGGATATGACAGCCGCCGGAGAACACATGGCGGATATGGCGGATACAGAGGAAATAGCCGGGAACAACAGGGATACGGAATATGCGGACGCCTTTCCCGGGGAATGTGACGATGCGTATTCGGAAGAAGCGCAGAACGGCACCGCCCGGGAAAATACCGCTGTTACGGAAATGCTGCCGGGTGTGAGCAGTATGGAGCTTAAGGTGACGTCCGTAGAGGAATACGACGGTTACGA
This sequence comes from Bacteroidaceae bacterium, assembly GCA_963639875.1. GTDB lineage: Bacteria > Bacillota > Clostridia > Lachnospirales > Lachnospiraceae > Acetatifactor. The sequence goes on along the minus strand of CAVHWP010000007.1, from coordinate 61,262 downwards.
GCTGGTGGGTGTCGTAAGCGAAGACGGCACGTTTGAAACAAAAGTGGATTTCCCGGAAGAAGTAAAAAAAGAACTGGATTTTACCCTGACGGAAGGGGAGTACTACCTCTTTACGATACGGCAGGACAAAGATAAAGATTTCCCGGGCTGCCATGTCATTGCGGTGGAGCAGGCAGGGAAGTAGCGGACAGACAGCAGAATAAAAAGGTTTGGAAGAGAAATGAATGCAAAAAAATTACTGAATATTTTATTGTTTCTGGTTATCATGGGTGCCACTGTTTTTGTGGTGTTCAAAAATCAGGATTTGACGGAAGTGCTGCATACGGTAGCCGGTATGAATAAAATTTATCTGGGACTGGCAATCGCCATGGCTATATTTTTTGTAGGAGCGGAAGGAATTCTGTTTTTCCATATGTTTCATTCGTTGGGAGAAAAAGCGGGCTTCTGGCAGTGCATCAAATATGCCTTTGTGGGCTTCTTTTATTCGGGAATCACGCCCTCCGCATCCGGCGGACAGCCCATGCAGCTCTATTATATGAACAAGGACGGTCATTCCTTTGTGCACAGTACCATAGCGCTGGTCTGCGCCGCCATGGCGTACAAGCTGATTTTGGTACTTATGGGTATCGGCATTGCTATCTTCTGGTGGCAGGGTCTTAAGGACAATATGGGCAATCTCATGCCGCTTTATTTTTTAGGACTGGCGCTGAATTCCGTGCTGGTGCTGTCCTTGCTTCTGTTACTTGCCTTTGGTGCGAAAATTGAGAAAATCATTCTGGTTCCGGAGCGGTTCCTCATTAAAATTCATCTGTTAAAGGAGTCTCCGAAGAGAAGGGAAAAGCTGCACGAAATGGTGCTGCAGTATGCCGATACGGTGGTGTTTCTGCGGACACATGTCAAGGTGATTTTATACATTCAGGCAGTGACGTTTGTACAGAGATGTGCGGTGTTCGGACTGACCTATTTTGTCTACCGAGGAATGGGACTTTCCGGTACCGGAGCCATCCCCATCATGGCTCTGCAGGCTGTGGTTTACATAACGGTGGATATGCTGCCCCTGCCGGGCTCCCAGGGTGTAACGGAGCTGGTGTACGCCGCTATATTCGGCGCCATTTTTACCGGCGGGACACTGACCATATCCATGTGTGTGACAAGAAGCATCAATTATTACCTGCCGCTGATTATCAGTGCGATTGTGGCAGGGTACTGTTCTCTGAAGAAGAAAAGAGAAACTGCACAAATTTAACGGCGGCGTCCGTACGTTTGGAGTTGCGGACAATGCCGATATAAAGAGGTCCGTCCTCTTCGGTATAGCCGTAAGCGCAAAGCAGCCCGGTGCAGCCGCTGATATCGATTCCCACGGGGTGCGGGTCATCCATGCTTTCCGTATCGGAGCCTCCGGGAAATACCATATCCTCCGTGGACTCGTCTTCATCCTGACGTCTGCGGTATTCCTCCGCAAGAGGCAGGTCCACATAAAAGAGCTTGTCGGAAACGGAGTCGAGAAATTCTTTATCGAGACAGGTTTCCAAATCCAGGAAGGTGCAGTCGTAACCGTACATGGCAAAGCTGGCTTCATCCATGATGCAGATATCCAGACTTCTGGCTGCCACGTAGGTGGCGATGGACTGGTTTGTCTGGTAGGATGCCTGGGCGTTGTCCGCCGTCATGTAAAGACCGGTGCTTAAATAGGCTTCGTTTTTGGAGGTATCCAGCCCCATGGAGGACACATAATCGGCAAGCAGTTCATCGGAAGCATCCGTACCGATTTCCGTCAGGGAGCTGTTTAAGGCAACGCCGAACAGTACTTCATTCCTGGCGGTGACCCTTGTATAAATAACGTAGATGATAACGGCAAGCAGCGCCGCACCTCCTATGACATACCATTTATAATATCCCCAGAAATAGTCCCATTGTTCTTTTTTGCTTTTCTGCTTTATCGCTTCCCGCTCTTCCTTAAATTCATCCATTACCGGCATAAAAAATACGTCCTTTCAATTCTATAATAAATATATTTTCTATGATACTGTCCGGGGTATTTTCTGTCAATGAACGAAACGGAAGAAGAATATTAAAAAAATATAAATCCTTGCTTTCTTTTTTAAAATGTACTATCCTATTTTAAGAACCTGAATAACAGAAAGGCAAGGGGTACGAATGAGCGAAGTATATGTAGAACATCTGGTAAAGAGAGAAAAGGCCTCCGGGCTGAAATTTTTGAAAATTTTATTGATTATGCTGACCGTGGTATTCGGTCTGATGGGACTGCTGATGATGTTTTACGGTCTGCCGTTACTGATTGCGGTCGGAACCGGTGTGGGCGCCTATTTTGCGGGCCTGTATGCCGACGTGGAATTTGAATACCTGTATCTGGACAAGGAATTTTCCGTAGACAAAATCTTTGGTAAAACCAAAAGAAAAAAAGCGGAAACCTTTGAGGTGGAAAGAATGGAAATCTTAGCTCCTATTCATTCCTACCATCTGGATTCTTATAAAAACAGAAATGCAAAGGAAACCGATTACAGCATCGGTGTGGAGGAAAAGCCGGACTTACGTTATGTGATGTATTACGAAGGCAACCGCCGCATTGTCCTTAGTCCCAACGAGGAATTTGTGAAGGCAATGCGCAACGCTTCCCCGAGAAAAGTGTTCACGGATTAAGCTTTGGCACTTGACAGGCAGGTATGAGTTTGCTAAACTCATAAACATTTACAGTACTTATTTTTTTACAAAATTAACAGCATAATAAATACGCTCAAGGAGGAAAGAATGGGAAAGATTATTGGCGAAGGTATTACCTTTGATGATGTCCTTTTGGTTCCCGGATATTCTGAGGTAATTCCCAATCAGGTGGATTTGACAACATGGCTTACAAAGACGATTAAGCTGAACATTCCGATGATGAGTGCCGGCATGGACACCGTTACCGAGCACCGTATGGCGATTGCCATGGCAAGACAGGGCGGTATCGGTATCATTCACAAGAACATGTCTATTGAGGCGCAGGCAGAAGAGGTGGACAAGGTAAAGCGTTCCGAGAACGGCGTTATTACCGACCCGTTTTCACTTTCTCCGGAGCATACTCTGGCAGATGCCGACGCACTGATGGCTAAGTTCCGTATTTCCGGCGTTCCCATTACCGAGGGACGTAAATTAGTTGGTATCATTACCAACCGCGATTTGAAATTTGAAACCGATTTCTCCAAGAAAATCAAAGAGTCCATGACCAGCGAAGGGCTGATTACGGCTCCGGAAGGAATCACATTGGAAGAGGCAAAGAAAATTCTCGCCAAGGCAAGAAAGGAAAAGCTTCCCATTGTTGACGCCGATTACAATCTGAAAGGTCTTATCACCATCAAGGATATTGAAAAGACCATCAAATATCCTCTGGCAGCAAAGGATGCACAGGGCAGACTTCTCTGCGGCGCCGCAGTCGGCATTACCGCAAACGTACTGGAAAGAGTTGCAGCCCTGGTAGATGCCAAGGTGGACGTAGTCGTACTGGACTCCGCACACGGACATTCCGCAAACGTACTCCGCTGCGTAAAGATGATTAAAGAAAAATATCCCGATTTACCGGTTATTGCCGGCAACGTGGCAACGGGCGAAGGCACAAAGGCTTTAATCGAAGCCGGTGCGGATGCCGTTAAGGTTGGTATCGGACCCGGTTCCATCTGTACCACACGTATCGTGGCAGGTATCGGTGTTCCCCAGATTTCTGCTATTATGGACTGCTATGCCGTAGCAAAAGAGTATGGCATCCCCATTATCGCAGACGGCGGTATCAAGTATTCCGGCGATATGACAAAGGCAATCGCAGCAGGCGGCAACGTATGTATGATGGGTTCCATCTTCGCAGGCTGTGAAGAAAGCCCGGGAGACTTCGAGCTGTTCCAGGGTAGAAAATACAAGGTATACCGCGGCATGGGTTCTATCGCAGCCATGGAAAACGGCAGCAAGGACCGTTACTTCCAGACAGATGCCAAGAAGCTTGTACCCGAAGGCGTAGAAGGACGTGTTGCTTATAAGGGCAATGTAGAAGATACCGTATTCCAGCTTATGGGCGGTCTTCGTTCCGGTATGGGTTACTGCGGTACCCATAACATCGAAGAGCTGAAGGAAAACGGCAGATTTGTCAAGATTTCCGCTGCATCCTTAAAGGAAAGCCATCCTCATGATATTCATATCACCAAGGAAGCTCCCAACTACAGCACGGACGAATGATGTAGTTGTAAATAGCATAACAGAACAGGAAAAGGGCTGTCGCATCGCGGCAGCCCTTATTTTTGTATATGGGAAAGTCTGTTTGCTGTGGAAGCTTTATGCTGTCAATACAGCCCCTCCTGTTTTAAGTCTCCTCCACGCACCCTTATCACTTCGCCGTTATCGAGTCTTACTCGCAGGGAAAAGTCGTTTTCGATTTCTTCCGCCATACCGCAGCGGGGGCCTTCGGGACCGTTTAAGGTCACCTTTCTGCCGGGGGTTACGTTTGCCGCCCGGTAGGCTTCCAAATAGGAGGGAAGCTTATCGGGAAAATGGGAGAGCATGGCGGTCATTTCCCGTAAGAGGGCAGCCGTCAGCTTTGCCCGGGACTGCTCCGTACCGGTGAGCATCCGCAGGGACACCGCTTTTTCCCTAAGAGAGTCGTCAAAATCGGAGAGCACCTGGTTTACATTGATGCCGATGCCGATAATCACATATTCCACATGGTCGCTTTCGCTTTCCATGGACATTTCCGTTAAGATGCCGCTGAGCTTGCGCCCATCCGCCATTATATCATTCAGCCATTTTATCTGAATATCCGTGTTGCACACGGAAGAGATGGCATTCCGTACCGCCAGTGCCGTGCAGACAGTCAGGGCGGGACTGTCACTTACCTGCAGGCTGCCGCCCGGCAGACTCTGGGGATACAGAAGCAGGGAGAGGTAAATCCCTTTATTTTTGGGGGAACTGAAGGCTCTGCCCACCCGTCCTTTTCCGTTTGTCTGTTCGTTTGCCAGAACCACCGTATAGTTTTCGGCGCCGTTTAAGGCAAGGGATTTTAAATACCGGTTGGTGGAGTCCACGGAGTCTAAGCACAGAATGGAACCGGGGAACCCTTTAGGCAGATACCCCATGATTTCCCCCGTATTTAATAAGTCGGGCGCATTTTTCAGCAGATAGCCTCTGTTGGTGGAGGAGGCAATGTCGTAGCCTTCCTCCCGGAGGGCTTTTACGGCAGAGCTGACCGCCATGCGGCTGACGCCAATCTGCTCACTAATCCATGCACCGGACAGATAATCCGTCTGATTTTTCAGCAGGGCAAGAACCTTGTCCTTTGTCATAACAAACACCGTGCCTTTCGGCAGCCCGTTCTATGAAACAGGCTGCATCCTGTTTTCTGTTCTTTCATCATAACAGATTTTTCTTCCTTTTGCCACAGAAGAAAAAGAAATTGTAAAGGTAAAACAAAAACAGCTTGACAATCGGACGACTATCTTTATAATTGTAAATGTTTGAAAAAATACATTTACAATTAACAGGAGGACTTCCCATGGAAGAACAGAAGAAAAACAAAATGAAATTAACGATACTGGATATGACCCAGATTGCCTTTTTTGCGGCGCTGATGGCCGTATGTGCCTGGATTGTGGTTCCCATCCCCAACATTCCCTTCACGTTGCAGTTGTTTGCGGTTTTTGCGGCGCTTTGTACATTAGACGGCAAAAAAGGAACCATCAGTATAGTTGTGTATATTCTGCTGGGAGCGGTAGGTGCGCCTGTGTTTGCCGGCTTTAAGGGAGGTCTTGGGGTACTGACCGGTATGACCGGCGGTTATATTGTAGGATTTTTATTCTCCGGCTTTGTGTTCTGGCTGGTGACGGCGCTCATGAAAAAGAAGAACTTTTTTGTACTCCTTTTAAGCTGTATTCTCGGTCTTATTGCCTGCTATGCATTCGGTACCGTATGGTTTATGACCGTTTATATGCAGCAGGGCAAAACCATCAGCCTGGCAGCAGCCATGATGGCATGCGTGATTCCTTACATCATTCCCGATGTGGTAAAAATTCTTCTGGCAATCAGTGTATCAAAAGCTGTCAGAAAAGTTATGGAAAAATAACAAAATATGGCAAAATCCGCCCAAAACGGTTGCGGTGCCGTTCCGGTGTATGGTACACTGAACAGTAAGAGAGGGTTTATCATATGAAGGAACATGACGACTGGAATTGGAAGATTACCTACAAAAGTCTGATAGACGAAAAAGAACTGTTATCCCTGCAAAAGCACTTCTGCAGTGCTTCCGGTTTGTGTGCCTGCTGTGTGGATGCTTACGGAAAAGTGCGCACGGAATTTACCGGAGACAAAGAAGATTTGGACAGACTCCGGGGCATCGTGACGGACAGGCAGATAGAGGAAGCCTTAAAGCGTGTGGCGGAGGGTTCCATTGAAGAGCTTGTGGTAGAAGACACGGAGCTTCCCTATGTGAAGTACGCCGTGCTTTCCGTCCGGGTAAAGGGCAGGGTTATGATAAACTGGGTGCTGCTTGGCATCCTGAACGATACGGAAGAAGAGCCGGAGATACCTGCAGGCTGTCACAATGCCCTGTCTGAGATGAATTTCTACAAGGATATGGATTTACTGATGGTCTGCTCCCGGCTTATTTTTGAAAATAAATGCAGGACGCTGCTTGCGGACGAACCCGTGGGAAAGATGCCGGAGACGGCTTACAAAAAGGACAGGCAGGACGAAATTGCCGCCCTGACGGAGCTGCTTGACAGTGAGGACGCTGTGGAAGTGATTATGGCAAAATTCCTGCAGATTACCGTAAGCGCCCTGAAATTGTCCGGCGGTTTTGTATGCCACATGGACAGAAAAGAGCGGACGACGGATATTCTGGCGCAGTGGTACGGAAGAGGCACTGTTTCCCCATTTGAAAAAACAAGGGGGATTCCGGCGGAGGACATCCTGTTTACGAAAGAGCCTATGATTGTGGACTCCGACTCCATACAGGGCAGTCCGGAGGCGGCAAAGTGGTACCGGGACGGTGTAAGGGCATTCCTTTTGTACCCGCTTATGGAAAACGAAGAAAGCAGCATATGCCTTTCTTTGTGCCAGTTAAACGAAGAACGTTATTTTGACGGTGGAGAGGTGCGGTTTATTTCCGGCGCCGTAAAGATTTTACAGAGTATATTGGGAAAACGCATCCAGAAAAATTCCCTGTCCTGCGCTTATGTGTCCATGGAGTCCGTACTGGACGGCATGAAATGCGGCATTTATATCCGGGAGCCGGAAAGCGGACAGGTTCTGTTCTCCAATAAGCTTTTGCAGAATACTTTTGCAAAAGAACTGGAGGCAGGTTCTTTTGAGGAACTCTTAAAGCAGAAACTGCCGTTTCGGTATGAGACATCACCCAAGACGGCAGAAGAGGGAGAAACCTGCAGCTGGTTTGACATGGCAGTTTCGGATGTTACCTGGGTGGACGGCAGAAAAGTGCGGATGTATGCTGTCTATGATGTGACCGACAGAAAGGTATACCAGAAGAAAGTGGAACAGCAGACTTATACGGATTTTCTGACAGGACTTTACAACCGTATCTGCTGTGAAAGAGACCTGGCGGTTTATGTGGATAATGCCGGTGAAAATCAGAAAAAAGGTGCCCTGCTGTATCTGGATTTGGACGATTTCAAGCATATCAACGACGGGCTGGGACACCAGTACGGCGATATGCTTTTAAAACAGATTTCCAGGGAAATGAAAAAGGTAAAGGGTATCGGACAGAACTGCTACCGGGTCGGTGGTGATGAGTTCATCATCATCATCCCACCGGAAGAATACGGCGAATACAACCGTATTCTTTCCGATATACAGGATATTTTCTTAAGACCCTGGAATTTAAAGGACATGGATTACTACTGCACCATGAGTATGGGTGTGGTGGAGTATCCGCAGAACGGACAGGGTATTCAGGATTTGATTAAAAAAGCGGACATTGCCATGTTTGAAGCCAAGAAAAACGGCAAGAACAGGGTGGTCCGTTACGAAGACGGTCTGGACAGCGAGTCCGACAGAAGGCTGACCATGGAGAAAAACATGAGGGACGCCACGGTTGCCGGTTACAAGGAATTTGAAATTTATTACCAGCCCATTATGGATATTTCCAGACCCGGTGCTCCCTGCACGGGCGCGGAGGCGCTGCTCCGCTGGAACAGCGCTTCGCTGGGATTTATTTCCCCGGCAGATTTTATTCCTTTGGCGGAGTATCTGGGGCTCATCAATCCCATCGGCTACCATGTGCTTTTGGAAGCCTGCCGGGAATGCCGCAGATGGAATGAGAACGGTCATCCCGAATATAAGGTAAACGTCAACCTTTCGGTGGTGCAGCTTTTGCAGCCGGATATTGTGGAGTCCGTGGAAAGAGCGCTGGACGAAACCGGTATTTCCCCGAAGAACCTGACGCTGGAAGTAACGGAAAGCCTTGCCATCAACGACATGAACCGCATGAAGGAAATCTTAGGAAATATCCGGAAGCTTGGCGTGCGCATTGCACTGGATGACTTCGGCACCGGTTATTCTTCCTTAAACCACATAAGGGAGCTGCCCTTTGACGTTATCAAGGTTGACCAGAGCTTTGTCAAGGACCTGGCGGAGGACGCCTATTCCCAGTCCTTTATCAAGATGGTGGCGGAGCTGGCGCAGACCATCGGCGTAAGCATCTGCGTGGAGGGCATTGAAACGAAAGAACAGTACCGTCTGCTCGGCGATATGAAGGTGCGCATGGTGCAGGGTTATTACTTTGCACGCCCCTTAAAGCGGGAGGATTTTGAAGCGGATTACGTGCCGGAGCTTGCAGAGAAAAAAGAAACGCAGCCTTCCGCAAAACTTCTTGCGTTTCCCGAAAAAGCCACTTGAAATCCCTTATAAAATCATGTAGTATGGATTTATAAGCTGCACAACTGGCGGAAACAGCAACGGCTGTCGTGGGAGTACCCACAGGAAGTGTAGAAAATAAGAAAAAATGCCGACCGCCTGGGCGAACACATATGTGCCGCTCAGGCGGTTTTTAGTGTTTGGAAACGGAGGAAACGAACATGGTATCATTACAACAGGAACTGATGGAAAACAGCTATCCCGGCAGAGGTATTGTCCTTGGCAAATCCGGCAATGGCAAATATGCGGTCAGCGCATACTTTATTATGGGAAGAAGTGCAAACAGCCGCAACCGTATCTTCGTACAGGACGGCGAAGGCATCCGCACACAGGCATTTGACCCTTCCAAGTTAGAGGACCCCTCTCTTATCATTTACGCACCCGTCAGAGTACTCGGCAACAAGACCATCGTCACAAACGGTGACCAGACTGACACCATTTACGAAGGCATGGATAAGCAGCTTACCTTTGAACAGTCCTTACGCTGCCGTAAATTTGAGCCGGACGCTCCCAACTACACACCGAGAATTTCCGGTATCATCCATCTGGAGAACGGCAATTTCAACTATGCCATGTCCATCTTAAAGAGCAACCACGGTGCCCCGGATTCCTGCCGCCGTTATACCTTTGCTTATGAAAATCCCAAGGCAGGCGAGGGACATTTTATCCATACCTATATGCATGACGGCAACCCGCTGCCCAGCTTTGAAGGCGAACCGAAGGAAGTGGAAATTCCCAATGACATTGATGCGTTTACCGATATGCTGTGGAACAGCTTAAACGAAGACAACAAGGTTTCCTTATTTGTCAGATACATTGATGTGGAAACCGGCAAATACGAAACCAGAATCGTCAACAAGAACAAATAAGGAAACATAAATACGCAAATAAGTATAAATATGCGGATAACTTGCGTCACATAGAAAGGAATACAGTGATTATGAACGAAATCGAATTAAAATACGGATGTAACCCCAACCAGAAGCCTTCCCGCATTTTCATGGAAGACGGCAGCGACCTGCCCGTTACGGTATTAAACGGCAAGCCCGGCTATATTAACTTCCTGGATGCTTTTAACGGCTGGCAGCTTGTAAAGGAATTGAAGGAAGCAACCGGTCTTCCCGCAGCCACCTCTTTTAAGCATGTTTCTCCCGCCGGTGCGGCGCTGGGACTTCATATGTCCGAAACCTTAAAGAAGATTTACTGGGTGGACGATTTGGGAGAGCTTTCTCCTCTGGCATGTGCATATGCAAGAGCAAGAGGCGCGGACAGAATGTCTTCCTTCGGTGATTTCATTGCTCTTTCCGATGAATGCGACGAGGATACCGCACGTCTGATTAAGAGAGAGGTTTCCGACGGCGTTATCGCTCCGGGCTATACCGAAAAGGCACTGGAGCTTCTGAAATCCAAAAAGAAGGGCAACTACAATATTATCCAGATTGACCCTTCCTATGTACCGGCACCCATCGAAAGAAAGCAGGTGTACGGCATTACCTTTGAACAGGGCAGAAACGAATTAAAGATTGACAAGGACCTTTTAAGCAATATCGTAACCCAGAACAAGGACATTCCCGAAAGCGCCCTGCGCGACATGAAGGTAGCGCTCATTACCTTAAAATACACCCAGTCCAATTCCGTATGCTATGTAAAGGACGGTCAGGCAATCGGCATCGGCGCAGGCCAGCAATCCCGTGTACACTGCACCAGACTTGCCGGACAGAAAGCGGACAACTGGTTCTTACGTCAGGCACCGCAGGTTCTTTCCTTACAGTTTGTGGACTCCCTGGGCAGAGCGGACAGGGACAACGCCATCGACAACTACATCGGCGACGAATATATGGATGTACTGGCAGAGGGCGCATGGCAGAGAGTATTCAAGGAAAAGCCCCTTGTATTTACCGCAGAAGAAAAGAGAGCATGGCTTGACGGCTTAAAGGATGTTACCTTAGGCTCCGATGCGTTCTTCCCGTTCTCCGACAATGTGGAAAGAGCACACAAGAGCGGCGTGAAGTACATCGTACAGCCCGGCGGTTCCGTCAGGGACGATTTGGTGATTTCCTGCTGCGACAAGTATAACATGGCAATGGTATTTACCGGCATCCGTCTGTTCCATCACTAATCCGGAACCGGACGGCACGGACATCTTCACGGACAATAAGGAATAAAACTATGACACTGAAAGATTTGGAAGCATTTGACCCCATTACCATACAATGCCACGACAATCCGGATGCGGATGCGCTGGGAGCCGGCTTTGGTCTGTATGCCTATTTCAAGAGCCTGGGCAGACAGACAAGGCTTATTTACAGCGGCAGAAATCCCATTCAGAAGTCTAATCTGAAAATCATGATTGATGAACTGCATATACCGGTGGAGTATGTACGACCGGACGAAGAACAGCCCCTTTTTATAAAGGGGCTGCTTGTGACAGTGGACTGTCAGTACGGCGCCGGCAATGTGACGAAGATTGCGGCGGATACGGTAGCCATTGTGGACCACCATCAGGTGGAAATAGACGGCGTGCCCTTAAGCCTGATTGTGCCGGCACTGGGAAGCTGCTGCACCCTTGTATGGAAGCTCCTGCGGGATGAAAAGTTTGACATAAAGGCAGTGCCGGGACTGGAAACGGCTCTGTATTACGGACTCTATACGGACACAAACCAGCTTTCCGAAATCCGCAATCCCCTGGACATGGATATGCGGGACGATTTGGCATTTGATGCCGGTCTTATCAATTATTTCCGCAATTCCAACCTTTCCTTAAAGGAGCTGGAGATTGCGGGAGTGGCATTGATACGCTACAGCTTCAATGAGGATTATAATTTTGCGGTTATCAAGGCACAGCCCTGCGACCCCAATATCCTGGGACTTATCAGTGATTTTCTGCTGCAGGTGGATGTGATTACCAGTTGTCTGGTATTTAACGAAAATGCGGACGGCTATAAATTTTCCGTGCGAAGCTGCATCAAGGAAGTGAATGCCAGCGAGCTGGCTTCCTATTTGTGCGAAGGCATCGGTTCCGGCGGCGGACACTATGAAAAAGCGGGTGGCTTTGTCAGCAGGAAGCTTTACGAGAAGCATTATCCCACCCTGCATCCGGAAGCGTACTTCAACAACCGTATGAACCAGTATTTTGACAGCTTTGATTTGATTTATGCGGCGGACTATGACATTGACACCTCCGATATGAAGATGTATTCCAAAAAGAAAATCCCCATCGGCTTTGTGAAAGCGGATGAGGTGCTCCCGGCAGGTACGCCGATTACCATCCGTACCCTGGAGGGCGACGTGGATATGACCATTGAGGACGATTTGTATATCATGATTGGCATCAAAGGCGAGGTCTACCCCAACCGGAGAGCCAAATTTGAAAAAAGCTATCGGGTGCTTCCCGAGAAACATGTGTTTGAAACTTATGCGCTGTCGGCGGATTATGTGCCGACCATAAAGAACCGGAATGACGGAAGCACCCTGCATCTGACCGACTTTGCAAGACCCTGCGTGCCCACGGGACAGGTGCATATTCATGCCAGGGAATTGACAAGAGGAGTGAAGGTTTTTACCGCATGGGATAAAAGTAAGTATATGCTGGGAAAACCGGGGGATTATCTTGCCGTGCGCTGTGAGGACAGACACGACATCTATGTGGTAGAAAGGGATATATTTGGTAAAACCTATGAAGAAACCGTATAAGTACGATGCGTTTATCAGCTACCGCCATGCGGACCTTGACAGATTTGTGGCGGAAAATCTGTAGAAGCAGTTGGAGTGGTTCAAGGTACCCGGCTCTCTTAAGAAGGATAAAAAGCTTTCCCGGACGAAAATCGAAAGAGTTTTCCGGGACAAGGACGAGCTGCCGCTTACCAATAACTTAGAGGACCCTATCCGGAAGGCACTGGAGGAGTCGGAATACTTAATTGTCATCTGTTCCCCCAGACTGAAGGAATCTCTGTGGTGCCGCAAGGAAATCGAAACCTTTATCAGTCTGCACGGCAGGGAAAATATTTTTGCGGTGCTGGTGGAAGGGGAGCCTTCGGAGTCCTTCCCGGAGGAGCTGTTATACCGGGAAAAGACGATTACCCATGAAGACGGAAAAGCTGCGTCTGATAGCCCCCATGCTGGGTGTCGGCTATGACGACTTGAAGCAGCGCCACCGGGAACAGAAATTAAAGAAAACCCTTGGCTTTACCGCCGTGGGAGCCGCCGTATGTCTGGCATTCGGAATTGTCAGTACCGCCATGGTCATGCAGATACGGGAGCAGAAAAAACAAATTCAGATACAGAACGATTCCCTTGCCAAACAGGCTTCTGTACCTTAGCCTGACGGATGATACGAAGAGATATTCCGACTGGGAGACGGCATATGTGGAAGATGTGGTATTTAAGGACGGCTGCATGTATGTGCTGACCTACGAAACACGGGATGTACTGTACTCCGTCTTTGACAGTTATCTGAAAGCCTATGAGGAAAGCACGGGAAAACTGCTTACGGTGGACAATCTGGACAATTACTATTTATGCCGGTATACACTTTGGATGAACTGCTTGCTATGGCAGAGGCAAATGTGGTAAAATATACGCAAAACGAAATTACGGAATAAACGGAAACAGGAAGGTTTTAGTATGAGCGAGACAGAAAGCAAAAATTTTATTGAACAGATTATAGAGAAGGATTTGGCGGATGGATTTTACGATACCGTACACACCCGTTTTCCTCCCGAACCCAACGGTTATCTTCATATCGGACATGCCAAGAGTATTCTTTTAAACTACGGACTGGCACAGAAGTACAACGGCAAGTTCAACATGCGTTTTGACGATACCAACCCGACCAAGGAAAAGGAAGAGTTCGTAGACTCCATCAAAGCGGATGTGGAATGGCTGGGCGCCGACTGGGAAGACAGACTATTCTTTGCATCCAACTATTTTGAGCAGATGTACGAAGCGGCTGTAAAGCTGATTAAAAAAGGAAAAGCCTATGTATCCGACTTGTCCGCAGAGCAGATGAAGGAATACAGAGGCACACTGACCGAACCCGGAAAGGAAGACCCGGCAGCAGGCAGAAGCATTGAGGAGAACTTACAGTTATTTGAGGACATGCGTGCCGGCAAATTCGCGGACGGTGAAAAGGTGCTCCGCGCCCGCATCGATATGGCTTCGCCCAACATGAACATGAGAGACCCGGTTATTTACCGCGTAGCCCATATGACCCACCACAATACCGGCGACAAATGGTGCATTTATCCCATGTACGATTTTGCACATCCCATTGAGGATGCCATTGAGGGCATTACCCATTCCATCTGCACCCTGGAGTTTGAAGACCACAGACCTCTGTACGACTGGGTGGTAAGAGAACTGGAATACCCGCACCCTCCCAAGCAGATTGAGTTTGCAAAGCTGTATCTGAAAAATGTGGTGACCGGCAAGAGATACATCAAAAAATTAGTGGAGGAAGGCATCGTGGACGGCTGGGACGACCCCAGACTGGTTTCCATCGCCGCTCTGAGAAGACGCGGCTTTACCCCGGAATCCATTAAAATGTTCGTAGAACTCTGCGGTGTTTCCAAGGCAAATTCCATTGCCGATTATGCGATGCTTGAGTACTGCATCCGCGAGGACTTAAAGATGAAGCGTCCCCGTATGATGGCGGTTTTAAATCCGGTAAAGCTTGTGATTGACAACTATCCCGAAGGACAGACCGAGATGCTTACCGCTGCCAACAACTTAGAGAATGAGTCCTTAGGCAGCAGGGAAATTCCGTTCGGCAGGGAGCTTTATATTGAAAGAGAAGATTTCATGGAGGAGCCTCCTAAGAAATACTTCCGTCTGTTCCCCGGCAACGAAGTGCGTCTGATGAATGCTTACTTTGTCACCTGCACCGGCTGTGTGAAGGATGAAAACGGCAACGTAACGGAAGTGCACTGTACCTATGACCCCGCGTCCAGAGGCGGCAACAGCCCGGACGGCAGAAAAGTAAAGGGTACCATTCACTGGGTTCCCGCAAAGGAAGCCGTAAAAGCGGAAGTCAGACTGTACGAAAACATCATTGACGAAGAAAAGGGCGTTTACAACGAGGACGGCAGCTTAAACTTAAATCCCAATTCTCTGACAATCTTAAAGGAATGCTATGTAGAGCCGGCACTTAAGGATGCAAAAGCCTATGAAAGCTTCCAGTTTGTGAGAAACGGATTTTTCTGTGTGGACTGCAAGGATTCCAAAGAAGGAGCTTTGGTCTTTAACCGGATTGTTTCCTTGAAGAGCTCATTCGTGTTACCGAAGAAGGAGGACTAATTATGGGCAATTTATTGTCAGGATTATCGGATTTGGGTCTTGGGGATTTGGAAGGTGCCAAATTATATGAGGACCCGAATAAGAATCAGGACAGTAATAAGGGGAAGAAAGCAGCAACAATCGAAGAAAAAGATTTAATCTATGACAGGAATTACGACTGCCCGGTCTGTGGGGAAAAGATTACGGCAAAGACCATGAAGGCGGGAAAAGCAAGACTGATACGGACGGACAACGATTTACGTTCCGTTTTTGAGGGCATCGACGCCTATAAATACGACGTAATATGCTGCCCGAAATGCGGCTATTCCGCACTTATCCGCTTTTTTAAGCCCATGCCGGAAGGACAGGTGCGTCTTATCCGGGAAAAAATCTGCCAGCACATTAAACTGAAGCCTCACACGGGAGATACCTATACTTATGAAGAGGCTATGGAGCATTACAAAGTGGCGCTTGCCTGCTCCATCGTAAAACAGGCAAGAAACAGTGAAAAAGCCTATACCTGCTTAAAGGCGGCATGGGTGCTCCGCGGCTGGGGAGAAACCCTGGAAAAGGAGCCCGGCACGGAAGAAAAGAGAGCCGAATTAAAGGCACAGGAAAAGGAGTATCTGAAAAACGCCATGGAAGGCTTCATTGCAGCGGAAGCAGCGGAAAGTTTCCCCATCTGCGGCATGGACGATACCACACTGGAATACCTGATTGCCAACCTGGCTTTTGAACTGGGCAAGTATGATATTGCTTCCAAGCTCATATCCGAGATTTTGGTAAGACCCTATGCTAACTCCCGCATGAAGGACAAGGCAAGGGAATTAAAGGATGCCGTTTTGGCGGAACTCCGGAAAAATAAGGCGTAAAGTCTGGATGCCCATACTTTACCGGTATATAAGCATTCACGATAAATAAAGACAGTAATAAAAAGGACGTATGAATTATTTTTCATACGTCCTTTTTTTCGATTCCGGTTGATAGACATTTCACCGAACCGGCTGATTATTCATTTTTCTCATCGTCTTCGTCGAAGAATTCTTCTACTTCATCGATTTTTTCCTCTGCCTTTTCGGTAACATCTTCTACTACGGAAGAAAGTTCTTCAAAGGGGGTATCTTCTTTTTCGGCAGGCTCTTCCGCCTTGGGGGCTTCGGGAGCTTCTTCCTTTTCTTCTGCAGGAACTTCGGGAGCTTCTTCCTTTGCAGGTGCCTCGGCGTCTGTATTTTCTGCGGGAGCGTTCTCGTGCTGGAGAGCTACATAGGAACGACCATTGGTTTCTTTATCGGCTTCATCTCCGAAATCATCGTAGTCATCATCTTCCCCGTTGGCATAATCGGGAGAAAATTTTTCCTTGTTCAGATAATAGTAGATACCGGCTCCGGCAGAGATGACAGCAGTTGCAAACAATAAAACTTTACCAAATTTTTTAGCCATGAGGGTACTCCTTTCTTTTTTATTCTTTTTTTTATGGAGAAAGGATCATCAGTCATCCTTCTTGAAAATATTTTAATACTATTTTGCGGAAAAAGGAAGAGAATATGTATAAAATTTTTATAAATTACAGTTTCTTCCGAATATTTACAGGCAGGCAGATTATTTTCTCTTTAGACGGATTTCATTTTTTTCTAATATTTTGGACACAGAATGAACACAATTCATTTGTATAGTATTCTTACAGATAGTTGATGAACTCACTATCTCCCCCCCTCATAAGAAAAGCGAAAAGCCCGGTTCTCCCCGGGCTTTTTGCTTTTTAAATTTTACATGGAAATTGAAAAGAAAGAATGATACAATAGGGCAAGGAAAAGAAAAGGAGACAGGCAGACATGATAGGACTCATTGTAGCATATACGAAGAACCGCGTTATCGGAAGGGAAGGCAGAATTCCCTGGAGGATTAAAGGGGAACAGCGCCGTTTTAAGGAGCTTACCACCGGAAATGTGGTAATTATGGGCAGAAAATCCTATGAGGAAATCGGACATCCCCTTCCTAACCGCTATACGGTGGTAGTGTCTTCCACGGCAGACTACGAAGCGGAAAACTGCACTACGGTAAATTCCCTGCCGGCAGCCATAAAGAAGGCGGAAGAGTTATGCCCCGGCAAAAATATTTACATATCCGGTGGCGCAGGCATTTATAAGGAAGGAATTGCCCTGGCGGAGAAGCTTTTTGTAACGGAAATCGATGCGGTGATAGAGGGAGATACCTATTTCCCGGAGTTTGATGTGTCAGCCTATGAAAGGACGGTAGAAGAAACAGTGGACGGAGAAATACCTTATTCTTATGTAACATACAGCAAAAAGAAAACCAAGATTTTTATCGACGGCAGCGAGGGAACGACGGGGCTTCGCATCAACGAACGTTTCGTGGGAAGAGACGATTTGGAAATTTTACAGATTGACCCGGCGCTCAGAAAGGATACGGAGGAAAGAAAGAAGCTGATTAACGCCTCCGACATTACCATTCTCTGCCTGCCGGATGCCGCAGCAAAGGAAGCGGTCTCTTTGGTGGAAAACGAAAACGTGCGCATTCTGGATGCATCCACCGCACACCGTACGGAAGAGGGCTGGGCATACGGATTTCCCGAACTGGCGCCGGCTTTCCGGAAAAAAATCAAAACCGGAAAAAGAGTGGCGGTTCCCGGCTGTTATGCCTCCGGCTTTATTGCTCTGATGTATCCGCTGGTAAAGGAGGACATTCTTTCTGCCGGTTATCCGGCATGTGCTTTTGCCATGTCCGGCTACAGCGGCGGCGGTAAAAAGATGATTGCCGAATACGAGGCGGAGGAACGTGCGGCAGAGCTTTCCGCACCCAGGGAATATGCCCTGAGCCAGCAGCATAAGCATCTGAAGGAAATGAAGGCCATCCCGGGACTTGCGAGGGAACCTCTGTTTTCTCCCATTGTCTGTGATTACTACAGTGGCATGCTGGTTTCCCTTCCCATTCAGAAGGATTTTATGCAAAAAACACTGACACCGGAAGAATTACAGGCGTTTTTTGCAGGATATTATGCAAATGAACCGTTTATCAAGGTAAATGCGTTTGGCGCCGAAGCGGAAAGCCGGGGGTTTTTATCCGCCAATGTCAGAAGCGGCTGGGACGGCATGGAAATCTTTGTGACCGGCAGCGAGGACAGAATGGTAGTCAGCTCACGGTTTGACAATCTGGGAAAGGGTGCTTCTGGTGCGGCCGTACAGTGCCTGAATATCATGCTCGGCTGTGCAGAGGATAAGGGACTTGTTTTATAAAACAAAAGCAATCTTTTGTTGCCAAAGAAACCACATGTGGTTTATAATAAGGAAGATGTAGTTATGAAAACTACGAAATATATTCTTCAGGAGGTTTTACGTGATATGTCAGATTTTATCTTGAGTTGTTGTTCCACGGCAGACATGCCCAAGTCTTTTTTTGAAGAAAGAAACGTAGCTTATGTTTGTTTCCACTTTAATATGGATGGAAAAGATTACCCGGATGATTTAGGGGAAAGCATGCCATTTCCTGAATTTTACAAAAGAATTGAAGAGGGAGCGCAGCCTACCACTTCACAGGTAAATGTGGAAGAGTTTACAAATTTCTTTGAACCGTTTTTAAAAGAAGGAAAGGATATCCTGCACGTCAGCCTTTCATCCGGCCTGTCCGGTTCCTTTAATTCCGCCAGCATTGCCGCAAGGGATTTGATGGAAAAATATCCGGAGAGAACCATTAAGGTAGTGGACTCCTTGGGAGCATCCTCCGGTTTCGGTGTGCTGATGACTTATCTTGCGGACCTCAGGGACGAAGGAAAGAGCCTTACGGAAGTGTATGACTGGGCAGAAAAAAATAAACTCCGCGTGCATCACTGGTTCTTCTCCACCGACCTTACCAGTTACAAGAGAGGCGGCCGTATCAGCGCCACTTCCGCTATGGTAGGTACCCTGCTCGGTATCTGTCCGCTGCTTAACATGGACAACGAGGGACATCTTATTCCCCGCAAGAAAATCCGTACCAAGAAGAAAGTCATTGAAGAACTGGTCAATATGATGAAAGAACATGTGGAAGACGGTCCGGATTACAAAGGCTATTGCTACATCAGCAATTCCGCCTGCGAAGAGGATGCCGAAAAGGTGCGTGATCTGGTAGAAGCCTATTGCCCGAACTTAAAAGGCAAGGTTCTTATCAACAGCATCGGTACGGTAATCGGTTCCCATACCGGCCCCGGCACAGTGGCACTGTTCTTCTTAGGTGATGAAAGAGTAGATTAAAGAGTATTATGAATAAGAAAGAAATTGCAGAAATCAAAAAGCAGTTTACGCAGGAAAGGTGTGCCATCACCCGTATCTGCGGCTGCTATGTAGACGGAGAAAAAAATAAAAAAACCGAGCTGAAGGAAGCGTTCCTTTCCCTGCCGGAGGAAGAGATGTTTAAGTATTTTGCCATTTTCCGCAAGGCGCTTTCCGGTACGGTGGGCAAAAACCTTCTGACCATGGAATTTCCGCTGGCATCGGAGGAAGCAGGGGGCACCCAGGGTTTTCTGATGCAGCTTAGGGCTTCTTCCTTAAAGGATGAAAATCTGCTGGAAGAATTTTACGATAAAATCATAGAGAATTACTATTCCGTGGAGAATTATCTTATATTGCTCATTCATGCCGTGTACGATATTCCCGGAAAGTCCTCGGACGGAGAGGAAATGTTTGATGCTTCCGATGAGGTGTACGACCACATCCTCTGCTGCATCTGTCCGGTTACGTTAAGCAAGCCGGGGCTTTCCTATGATGAGGAGAGCAACGCGTTCCATACCCGTATCTGTGACAGGGTGGTAAACATGCCGGATATCGGGTTCCTGTTCCCCGCGTTCCACGACAGAAGCACGGATATTCATAGCCTGCTTTATTATGCGGCAAAACCGGAAGAACTGCGTATGGAATTCGTGGAGCCGGTGCTGGGCTGCAATCTGCCTCTTTCCGCAGGAGACCAGAAGGAAACCTTCCAGACCATCGTGGAGGAAACCCTGGGCGATGCCTGCGACTACGAGGTGGTTAAAAACATCCACGAAAAATTAAACGAGATGATTGAAGAGAAAAAGGACGAGCCGGACCCCGTGGTGCTTGACCGGGCGGAAGTGAAAAGACTTCTGGAGTACAGCGGCGTGGAGGAAGAAAAGCTCAGTTCCTTTGAAGAAAAATATGAGGAAGCGGCCGGTACGGATACCTGTTTTGTGGCTTCCAATGTGGCAAACACCCGACAGTTTGAAATCAAAACTCCCGATGTGGTGGTAAAGGTGAGTCCCGACAGAATGGATTTGGTGGAAACAAAAGTCATTAACGGCAGGAAGTGTCTGGTTATCTCCTTAGACAACAGCGTGGAGGTAAACGGCATTGCCGTACATATGGGACTTTCCGAGGAGGATGAAGAAGAGGAATAGTTTATAAAAATTTTCTTTATGTTAAGAAATCTTAACGGCACGGAGGCATAAATCTGTTACAATAAAATAGACATGAAAACACGGGAACATTCCCACGATGAAGCACCGACAGGAGGAATTTGATTGCATCAGAATGAATTACTGCGTGAGAAGGTTTACGAATCCGTAACCTCCGTGCTCCCTATTACGTTAATTGTACTTGTTTTAAGTATTTCCATAGCCCCACTTACTCCGGGAACCCTGACGCTGTTTTTGTTCGGCGCGGTGCTCCTGATAGTAGGCATGGGCTTTTTTACTTTGGGCGTGGATATGTCCATGATTCCCATGGGGGAAGGCATCGGTGTGGAGCTTTCCCGTACCAAGAAGGTCTGGCTTTCCATGGCGGTCTGTTTTATCTTGGGCGTTATCATTACTATTGCCGAGCCGGATTTACAGGTGCTGGCGGGGCAGGTTTCCGCTATTCCCAATCTGGTTCTGATATTAACGGTGGCTGTGGGCGTGGGAATATTTCTGGTGATTGCGAAGCTCCGTATCCTTTTTAAGATTCCCATTTCGTACATCCTCATCGGCTTTTATACTCTCATTTTTATTCTGACCATTTTGGCACCGGCGGATTTTATTCCGGTATCCTTTGACTCCGGCGGCGTTACCACGGGGCCTGTGACCGTTCCTTTTATCATGGCGCTTGGTATTGGTATGGCGTCCGTCCGAAGCGATAAAAATTCCAACAGTGACAGCTTCGGTCTTACTGCTATCTGCAGTATCGGCCCCATTCTTTCGGTGCTTCTTTTAGGAATCTTTTACCGTCCCGAAGAAACCACCTATACATCGGTAAGTCTTCCGGAACTGACGGATACGAAGGCGGTGGCGGCTGAATTTGCCAGAGCGTTTCCTGCTTATATGAAGGAAGTGCTGATAGCCGTGCTTCCCATCATGGTTCTGTTTTTGTTGTTCCAGCTTATTTTCCGGCGTTTCCATGCCAGAAAAATTGTGAAAATCTGTGCCGGATTTTTATACAGCTACATCGGCCTGGTTTTGTTCCTGACAGGTGTCAATGTGGGATTTATGCCTGCCGGCCAGTACATCGGGGCGGCAGTGGCGGGCGGCGACAAGCCGTATCTTTTGATTCCCATTGCCATGCTCATCGGTTACTTTATCGTACGGGCGGAGCCTGCGGTACAGGTGCTTGCCAAACAGGTTGAGGATGTTACAAGCGGTTCCATTCCGCAGATGTCCATTTACAAAAGTCTGTCCGTGGGTGTGGCGCTTTCGGCGGGTATCTCCATGGTGCGTATTCTGACGGGACTTCCCATTCTCTGGATTTTAATTCCGGGCTACCTGATTTCCCTGATACTGACGTTCTTCGTTCCGCAGCTTTTCACCGGTATTGCTTTCGATGCCGGCGGCGTGGCAAGCGGTCCCATGACGACAACGTTTCTCTTGCCTTTTGCCATGGGAGCCTGCGAAGCCTTCGGAGGAAATATTCTGACGGATGCTTTCGGTATTGTGGCGCTTGTCGCCATGACACCGCTTCTTACCATCCAGCTTTTGGGTCTTGCGGACAATATCCAGAAACGTATCCGGAAGCGGAAGCTTATGCTGGAACTGAAGGAAGTGGAGGACAGTATTCTTTACTTTGATTAAGAAAGGTTAGGTACATACATGGCAGAAAAAAACAGCATACAGGCGGTTTTAACCATTGCAGAACGCGGCAGGGGGAAGCTTCTGGCAAAGTGGTATACGGAACAGGATGTCTACTTCAGCTTTCAGTGCGGGGGGCAGGGAACGGCTTCCTCCGAACTTCTGGATGTGCTGGGTGTAGGCTCTCCCGAAAAGGATATTTTAATTTCCCTGACGGGTGCGGTTCTGGCGGAAAGGCTGCTCGAAAAAATAGAAGAAACAGATATGCGGAAGTGGGGAAGCGGCATCGTGTGCTCCGTTCCGGTCACCGGATTAAACAGCACCATTGCTACCATATTCTTACATGAACAGGACGGCAGAACGGGAGGAAACAACATGGACGAACATAAGGAAAACAGTCTTATTTTAATAGCGGTCAACCAGGGACATACCGATGAGGTCATGGATACGGCAAGAGAAGCCGGCGCCAGAGGCGGCACCATTATCCGCGCCAGATGGGCGGGCGCAGAGGACGACGGGCAGTTCTACGGCATTTCCCTGCAGTCCGAAAAGGAGATTATTGCCATTGTGGCGCCCAGGGAACAGAGGAATGCCATTATGGAAGTGGTAAACAAAAAGCACGGTCTCAAAACAGAAGCCGGCGCCGTTATCTGCTCCCTCGGAATTGACAAGATGGTGAAGCTGGCGTAGTTTACTTGCATCGTACGGACAGATATGCTATAATATTCTAAATTGTGCGAAAGGAACCAATTATCATGGAAGACGCAGATAGTGACGCGGATACCAATACTTATTTTTTTAATGGATTTATGATTTTGGCAGGGCAGACAGAACTGCACTGTTTATATGAAAAATGGAAACTGTAAGGTGTAGCTGGTAGTGTTTATATTTACCGGCTATGCCTTTTTGTGTTTATTTTTTTAGAGAATGGAGAATTTATTTTGAAAATGATAGTGTTGCAGCTTTTATTACAGATACTGCTGATTTTGCTGAACGCCTTTTTTGCCGGGACGGAAATGGCGGTGGTTTCCCTGAACACGGCGAAACTGCATAAACTGGAGGAAGAAGGAAATCCGCATGCCGTAAAACTTCTGAAACTGGTGGCGGATCCGTCCGGATTTCTTTCCACCATACAGATTGGCATTACTCTGGCAGGATACCTGGGCAGTGCACTGGCATCTGAAAATTTTGCCGGTTACTTCGTGCACTGGATTTATTATGATTTGCATTTTACCCTGTGGTCGGAAAACGTGCTGACCGGCATTGCCATTGTGCTGATTACCATGATACTGGCGTTTTTTACCCTGATTTTCGGGGAACTGGTGCCGAAAAGAATTGCCATGCAGAAGTCTTTTGAGTGGTCAAAGGCGGCTTACGGTGTGGTTTCCGGCATTGCTTTTTTGATGCGTCCGGTGATTGCACTCCTTTCCCTGTCCACCAATCTGGTGCTTCGTCTGCTGCACTGCAAGGTGGAGGGCAACGATGAAAACGTTACGGAGGATGAAATCCGTATGCTGGTGGACATCGGGGAAGAAAAGGGAAGCATCGATGAGAACGAAAAGGAATGGATTCAGAATGTGTTCGATTTCGATGATTTGAGTGTGCGCAGGGTGATGACTCCGAGAGCGGATGTGATTGCAGTTTCCAAGGATGCGGACAAAGAAGAAATTATGCACCTGATAGAAGAAAACGGTCTGTCCCGCTATCCGGTTTACGGAGAGGACCTGGATGATATCGTCGGTATCCTGTATGCAAGGGACTTTTTACTGGCACTGGGCAGGGGCGAACAGCCGCAGGTGGAAAAAACAATGCGTTCCGCTTATTTTGTGCCGGAAAGCATCCATGCGGATAAACTGTTTTCCGACATGCAGAAAAAGAAAATTCACATTGCTGTTATCGTGGACGAATATGGCGCCATGGAGGGCATTGTTACCATGGAAGACCTGGTGGAAGAAATTGTGGGTAACATTTATGATGAGTTTGACAAGGAAGAAGAACCTTCCATTGAAAAGATAGGTGATAACCTCTGGTGCGTACCGGGCAGCACCAATCTGGATGAACTTTCGGAAGAACTGGATTTACCCGAGGAATTGCCGGAAGAAGGATATGACACCATTGCGGGGCTGGTTATCAATTTACTGGAAGCTATCCCGGAGGACGGCGAGAAGATTGACGTGGAAGGCTACGGTCTGCATATCCATGTGGAGGACATCAAAGACAGGCGTATTGAAAAGGCATATGTGAGCAAACTGGATGCGACGCCTTAAATCCAGCCGCCGTCCAGCGTGATAATCTGTCCTGTCATATAGGAAGGGGAATTTACTACCTGCCAGACAAGAAGCGCCACTTCTTCGGGAGTGCCCATTCTGTCGGCAGGTATTTCTTCTATTATAGAAGAAATGTCTTCTTCCGATAATACATGGTTCATGGCGGTATCAATCATACCGGGAGCAATGGCATTGACCTGGATGTTGCTGGGAGCCAGCTCCTTTGCCAGTGCTCTTGTCAGGGCGTTGATGCCGCCTTTGGAAACGGAATAGGCAACTTCCATGGAGGCGCCCACATTTCCCCAGACGGAGGATATGTTTATGATTTTTCCCCATTTTTCATGCACCATATGGGGAATGGCAAGTTTGCTGGTATAAAAAGCAGCGTTCAAATTGGTATTTAACACCGTCTGCCAGTCGGCGATACTCATATCGGACAGCAGACCCAAATAAGAGATGCCGGCATTGTTTATAAGGATATCCGGCGCCGGTATTTCCGTAAACATTTTTTTCACGGAGGCAAAATCCCCCATATCGCAGACGTAAGAACGGCAGGTAACGGAAAAACTGGTTTCTATTTCTTCCTGCAGTTTTTGCAGCGCTTCCCTGTCGTGGAAACCGGTAATGGTGAGGGACATCCCCTCTCCGGCAAATTTTCTGGCAATGGCAGCCCCGATTCCGCGGGACGCACCGGTGATAAGCACTTGTTTCATGGCAAAACATCCTTTTTCTTTTCTTTTCCTTATCATAACACATTGCGGGGGAAGATACAAAAGTATTATATTGTACAGTGAAAAAATAGTTGTTATACAATATAAAAAGCGGTTGTAAAAACACAAAGTCTATGTTACACTTAGTCCAAGCAGAAAGTTCACAATCTAATATTCTATTTCTTCTAAAAGATACATTCTATTAATTCATCAAACTTCACTGCTTAAATTTCTTATTCAACTAAAAAGCAGGGAGGTTTGTGTAAGCTTCATGCGGAAGTAGTGCATGGAAGCATCGGGGACCTCCCTGAAAGGAGGACCCATGACAAACAAGTTTACAGTAACAGGGAACAGATGGCGGAAATACTGTGGAAACAGACCGGACAGAGGTATACGAATTTGCAGAAATCCCTGGTGATATTTATCTGCGGATTTGATTTATTCGGACAGAACAGAAGCATTTATACCTTTGAAACGGTCTGCCGGGGAAAATCGGACATCGTACTGGATGACAAAAGAAAGACTATTTTTGTGAACATTGGCGGCGACAGGACGGAAATTGAGAAGGAAGCGGCAGATTTGCTGGATTATTTTAGGACAGGCAATCCTACGGATACATTTACTAAGGGACTGCAGACCGAAGTGGAGAAAATCCGGCAGGATACGGAATGGAGAGAAAACTATATGACGTATGAAATGAAAATAGAACTCCAGAGCCGGATAGGCAGAGAAAAGGCGGAAGCCGCGGGGCAGAAAGCCAAGGAAAAAGAACTGGCTCATAAATGGCTGCGAAAAGGAAAAACTATACAGGAGATAGCAGAAGACCTGGACAAGCCGGCGGAGTATGTGCGGGAGCTTATACAGGAAAATTGAAAAGAAATACAGAATGGAGCAACAGAAAATGTACGATTTAATTATTATCGGTTCCGGTCCGGCGGGGCTGGGAGCAGCAGTATACGGAAAGCGGGCGGGAATGTCCACATTGGTAATTGAAAAAAATCCCATGAGCGGAGGACAGGTCCTGACCACGTATGAAGTGGATAATTATCTGGGACTGCCGGGCATAAACGGCTTTGATTTGGGAACGAAATTCCGGGAGCATGCGGATAAAATGGGCGCTGAGTTTGTGGAAGCCGAAGTGGAAGGAATGGAAGAAGGCAGAAACTGCAAAACAGTGCACACTACCGCAGGAGATTACGAAGGCAGAACCCTGATTCTGGCAATGGGAGCGCATCACGCCAAGCTTGGCGTGCCGGGAGAAGAGGAACTGCAGGGAATGGGCGTTTCCTACTGCGCCACCTGCGACGGGGCATTTTTTAAGAACCGGACGGTGGCAGTAGTGGGCGGCGGCGATGTGGCACTGGAAGATGCTGTTTTTCTTGCCAGAGCCTGTCAAAAAGTCTATCTCATTCACCGCAGGGATACGTTCCGGGCGGCGGGCGTGCTGCAGGAGGCGGTAAAAAATCTGCCCAATGTGGAAATTCTGTATAACACTACCGTACAGGAAATCTGCGGAGAAGATATGGTGGAAAATCTCATTATACACCGGGACGGACAGCGGGAAGAACTGGCGGTAAATGGCATTTTCATCGCTGTGGGCATTCATCCCGACACGGAAATATGTAAACAACTTGTGAACTGCGACGAAGCGGGCTATGTGCTGGCAGGAGAGGATACCCTTACCGACAAGCCGGGCATTTTTGCAGCCGGAGATATACGGAAAAAGCCGCTCCGGCAGATTATCACAGCGGTAGCGGACGGAGCCAATGCCGCCAGTGCCGCAGCCGCATATTTAGCCGAAACTATGTTGACAAATTAAAAAATCTGTGATATATTTTTTAACAGATTTAACAAATTTGTAACAAATGTTTCGGAGGATGAATGGATGCGGAAAAGCAGTAGACTTACAGTCGGCTTACTGGCAGCCGTTATGGCTGCTTCCTTATATTCAGTAGATGCAAATGCTTCTGCCAATGTAACCACAGTACTGCCCAACGGCGGTGTGAACCTGTCCCTGGCAAAAGCGGCACCTCTGGAAAGTATTCAGACAGAAAAAGTCAGCGCAACCAGTAAAATAGAAGCGTCAGTCAGCCTGGAGGATATGGTGGATGTCCTGAATGAAAGACTTCAGGATGCGGATAAGGACGAAGAAGAGGAACTTTTCAGAAACCTCGTTATTGCACAGGTAAATGCCTATGTCAATGTCAGAAGTCTTCCCAGTGAAGAGGGTGAAATTGTCGGAAAGCTTTACGACGATTCCGTCGGCACCTTTATCGAAGAGGACAACGGCTGGTACAAGATTAATTCCGGCAGTGTAACCGGTTATGTAAAAGCAGAGTACTGTGTGACCGGAGAGGATGCGGTAGAGCTTGCCAAGAAGGTAGGGACCAGACTGGCGACCGTAACCACCACCACACTTTATGTCAGAATGGAGCCCACCACCGATTCCAAGGTGTTATCCATGGTACCCGAAGGCGATGACTTCCTGGTAATGGATGAAACAGACGACTGGGCAAAGATTAACGTAGAAGAAGGCGATGGCTGGGTTTCCAAGGATTATCTGGAAATTCACACCGAATTTGTAGAGGCGGAGTCCAAAGAAGAAGAACAGGCACGTCTGGCAAAGGAAGAGGAAGAAAGAAAGAAAGCCCGCGAAGCGGCAAAGAAGAGTCAGGCAGGCAAGCAGACAGCTTCCCAGACCACGCAGACACAGACCACAACCTACGCAGTAGGCGAAGGCAGTGAATTAGGAAAATCCGTTGCAGAATATGCTTTGCAGTTTGTAGGCAATCCGTATGTATACGGCGGCACCAGCCTGACAAACGGTGCGGACTGCTCCGGTTTTGTTATGAGTGTATACGCCAACTTTGGTGTCAGCCTTCCCCACAGTTCCAAGTCCGACAGGTCACAGGGTGCTGCAGTTGACGGACTTGCCAATGCACAGCCCGGAGATTTGATTTGCTATTCCGGTCATGTGGCACTGTATATCGGAAACGGACAGATTGTGCATGCGTCCAACGCCAAGACTGGTATTATCGTTTCCAATGCGGATTATAAGAAGGTACTGGCAGTCAGAAGAATTTTCTAATCCGAATAAAAATAAAACAGAAAAACAAAACTGTGTCATGGATTGCATCCAGGCACAGTTTTTTATTTCCGTTTATCTTTATAACTGTGCGCAATTTTGAATTATTGTCGCACAATAATAAGTGACCGCAGACGTACGGAGGTATGCTCCATTGTGCAAGATGTACAAAGCCGGATGAATGCAAGAGGAAAAGAAGAAAAAAATAAAATTTTCATCGCACGACTTATCCACCGGAAAAAGAGCCGGAAATGAGATAAAAGCTACTTATACACGGAGTTATCCACACTGTCCACAGGAAAAGAATGGGAAAAAACAACATCCGCTATGTTTCCAATACAGAACGGACGTTTTGTAAAGAATACCTAAAAAAGAAAAAACGTCGAAAAATGTCGAAATAAGTATTGACATTAAGAATGTCAAAAATATGGAAAAAATAAAGTAAATTATTGCAAAAATACAGGCAGATATGGTATAATGCTTACACAATAATAAACCGGAAGGGATGAGGTATATGAAATTTATTATAGTAGGCAGAAACATTGAGGTGACTCCCGGACTGAAAACGGCAGTGGAAGACAAAATCGGAAAACTGGAAAAGTATTTCACTCCCGAAACAGAAGTACATG
This sequence comes from Bacteroidaceae bacterium, assembly GCA_963639875.1. Lineage (GTDB taxonomy): Bacteria > Bacillota > Clostridia > Lachnospirales > Lachnospiraceae > Acetatifactor. Next base: position 32,343 of record CAVHWP010000007.1, on the reverse strand, counting down.
TAACACTCAGCGTGGAAAAAGACAGACAGAAAATTGAAGTAACGATACCGGTGAAAGGCAGTATCATCCGTTCTGAACAGGTAAGCAACGACATGTACGTTTCCATTGACCTGGTGGAAGAAATCATTGAAAGACAGTTAAAGAAATATAAAACCAAATTGGTGGACAAGCAGAAAGATGCAACATCCTTCAGCCAGTTGTTTGTAGAAAACAATTATATGGATGATGAAGAGATTAAAATTGTCCGTACCAAGAAGTTTGATATCAAGCCCATGTATCCCGAAGATGCCTGCATCCAGATGGAGCTTTTGGGACACAACTTCTTCGTATTCCACAATGCGGAAACCGGTCAGGTAAACGTAGTGTACAAGCGTAAAGGCGATACCTACGGACTCATTGAGCCGGAAGATTAAGCACGGGACAGACCGGCAGACTGTAAACAAACTGAATAATGTATAAAGGGAAAAGGCAGATACCGCAGGGTGTCTGCCTTTTATATTGCGGGAAAGCAAGGCATATTTAGCAGAGCTTACAACATATACATGCATAGAAAATTGTGTATGGGGGTGGCATATGGAAGAAAAAAAGAAACGGAAAATCCGCATTTTACAGTTTGCCGTAGCAGCGGAGTTAGTACTGTGCCTGATTGCGCTGGCGGGAATATGGACAGGCAGGGAGAGTACAGAACAGCAGGAATGGATGGTGGAGGCGGTCAGCGACGGCTATATCAAATGGGTGGATTTTGATGTCAGCTATACGGCGCTCTGTGAAGCCTACCGCACGGATGTGGAAAGCTACGGACAGGACGTGCATTTTGACTGGGTGGAGCTGCTTGCCTGCCTCGGCACCGGATACGGCGGGGAATTTGACTCACACGAGAAAAGCATAAAGAAGGATATCGCGAAGGTTACGGAAAAACTGAAAGCGGAAAAAGGTCTTACCATGAAAGAACTGATGAAGGACAACGAATATTATTCTTATTATGAAGAAGCTTACCGCACGGTTTTGGGCGGCATGGTGGGAGAATTTGAAAGAGAGGTCAGGACGGAGGACGGAAGCAGCACCTGGGAAAAGGTGTACGGACTGAAAGCCTATTCCCCCATTGCAAAAGGCTTTGAATACAGCCATTATGACGATTTCGGAGCGGGAAGAAGCTATGGATATAAAAGACAGCATCTGGGTCATGACATGATGGGGCAGGTGGGTACCCCGATTATCGCCGTGGAGTCCGGTTATGTGGAGGCAATCGGCTGGAACCAGTACGGAGGCTGGCGCATCGGCATCCGCAGCTTCGATAAAAAGCGCTATTACTATTACGCCCATCTGCGTCAGAACTACCCCTATGCGGAAGACTTAAAGGAAGGCAGCGTGGTGACGGCGGGGGACGTCATCGGCTATATGGGGCACACCGGTTACAGCACCACGGAAAACACCAACAACATCAAAGTGACCCACCTGCACTGGGGTATGGAGCTTGTATTTGATGAGTCCCAGAAAGAGAGCGACCATGAAATCTGGATAAACGTCTATCCGCTTACCATGTTCTTGAGTAAGCACCAGAGCGAGGCTGCAAAAGTGGAAGGAACGAAGGAATGGAAACGGGTTTCGGACATCCGCGACCCGGCGGTAACACTCTACCTGCAAAAAGAAAAGATTTCCCAGTGAGTTTTTTTGTTTTTCCATTGCAAAACCTAAAATGCTATGATAAAATGGGACTTGATAGAAATGACAAAAAAATAACAATCTATAAAATGAAAGGTTTTGGAGGAGAAAAGCAATGGCAAGAAAAGTAGTTTTAGCTGGAGCATGCCGTACAGCAATCGGTACCATGGGTGGTTCTTTAAGCACAACCCCCGCACCCGAATTAGGCGCAATCGTTATTAAGGAAGCATTAAACAGAGCCGGAGTAAAGCCGGAAGATGTTGACCAGGTTTACATGGGATGTGTAATCCAGGCAGGTCAGGGTCAGAACGTAGCACGTCAGGCATCCATCAAGGCAGGTCTTCCCATCGAAGTACCCGCAGTTACCATGAACGTTGTCTGCGGTTCCGGTCTGAACTGTGTAAACCAGGCAGCACAGATGATTATGGCAGGAGATGCTGATGTAGTAGTAGCAGGCGGTATGGAAAACATGTCCATGGCTCCTTACGCAGTTCCTCAGGCTCGTTTCGGATATCGTATGAACAACGGTACTTTAGTAGATACCATGGTAAACGATGCACTTTGGGATGCATTCAACAATTACCATATGATTACCACTGCAGACAATATCTGCAGAGAGTGGGGACTTACCAGAGAAGAACTGGATGAGTTCGCATTAAAGAGCCAGCAGAAGGCAGAAGCAGCTCAGAACAGCGGCGCATTTGAAAAAGAAATCGTTCCCGTTATGGTTAAGAAGAAAAAAGAAATGGTAGAGTTCAAGGTAGATGAAGGACCCCGTCACGGTTCCACCATCGAAGCACTTGCAAAACTCCGCACCATCAACAAAGACGGATTCGTTACCGCAGGTAATGCTTCCGGTATCAACGACGGCGCAGCAGCAATCGTTGTTATGAGCGAAGAAAAAGCAAAAGAATTAGGCGTTAAGCCCATGGCTACTTTCGTAGCAGGCGCACTTGCAGGCGTAAGACCCGAAGTAATGGGTATCGGTCCCGTAGCTTCCACCAAGAAGGTAATGGCTAAGACCGGCATGAAGATTGAAGACTTCGACATCATCGAAGCAAACGAAGCATTCGCAGCACAGTCCGTAGCAGTGGGTAAGGAACTCGGCATTGATGTGGACAAGCAGCTCAACCCGAACGGCGGTGCTATCGCACTCGGACATCCCGTTGGTGCTTCCGGTGCGCGTATCCTTGTTACCCTGCTTCATGAGATGCAGGCAAAGGGCGCTAAGACAGGTCTTGCTACCCTGTGTATCGGCGGTGGTATGGGATGCTCTACCATTGTTAAAATTGAAGACTAATTAAGAAACAAAAAGGCATTCCGAAGCGGGGCTATCCTGCTTCGGAGTATCTGTTTTGACAGTTACAAAGAGGAGACAATCATGGATTATATTTTATATGAACAGAAAGGCCAGACCGGTATTATCACCATCAACCGCGAAAAGGCATTAAATGCTCTGAATTCCCAGGTACTCGACGAATTAAACGCGACTCTGGATGCTGTAAACCTTGACGAAGTAAGATGCTTAATCTTAACCGGTGCAGGCACCAAGTCCTTCGTAGCAGGTGCAGATATCGGAGAAATGAGCACCCTGACCAAAGCGGAAGGCGAAGCTTTCGGCAAGAAGGGCAACGACGTATTCCGTAAAATCGAAACTTTCCCCATTCCCGTTATTGCAGCCGTAAACGGCTTTGCATTAGGCGGCGGATGCGAGATTTCCATGAGCTGTGACATCAGAATCTGTTCCGACAACGCTGTATTCGGACAGCCTGAAGTAGGTCTGGGCATTACCCCCGGCTTCGGCGGTACCCAGAGACTGGCAAGACTTGTCGGCGCAGGCATGGCTAAGCAGATGATTTACACAGCAAGAAACATCAAGGCTGACGAAGCATACAGAATCGGTCTTGTAAACGCTGTTTACACCCAGGAAGAGCTCCTTCCCGCAGCAGAAAAAATGGCAGCAGGCATTGCAAAGAATGCGCCTATCGCTGTCCGCAACTGCAAGAAAGCAATCAATGAAGGTTTAGACCTCGACATGGATGCGGCAGTAGCACTGGAAGAGAAGCTGTTCGGTGACTGCTTTGAATCCGAAGACCAGAAGTACGGCATGGCATTCTTCCTTGACAAGAACAAGGAAAAAGTAAAAGAGCCGTTCAAAAACCGTTAAGGAAAACAATTCACATACAAGGAGGAACTACAATGAAAGTAGGTATTATTGGTGCAGGTACCATGGGTGCCGGAATTGCACAGGCATTTGCAATGACAGATGGTTATGAAGTATGTCTTTGCGACATCAAGCAGGAATTTGCTGATGGAGGAAAGGGCAGAATTTTAAAGAATCTGAACTTCCTCGTAGGCAAGGAAAAAATCACACAGGAGAAAGCAGACGCTATCGCTGCCAAGATTACAACAGGCTTAAAGGACATCTGCACAGACTGCGATTTAGTTATCGAAGTTGCTCCCGAAAATATGCAGATTAAGAAAACCACATTCAAGGAACTGGAAGCTATTGTAAAGCCCGACTGCATCTTTGCAACCAACACCTCTTCCCTTTCCATTACCGAAATCGGTGCAGGTCTTGACAGACCCATGATCGGTATGCACTTCTTCAATCCTGCAGACAGAATGAAGCTGGTAGAAGTTATCGCCGGTGAAAACACTCCTGTAGAATTAGTAGAAAAGATTAAAGCAATCGCAACCGAAATCGGCAAGACTCCCGTAGAAGTTAAGGAAGCTCCCGGATTCGTTGTAAACAGAATTTTAATCCCTATGATTAACGAAGCAATCGGCATCTATGCAGACGGTATCGCAAGCGTAGCCGACATCGATGAAGCTATGAAGCTTGGCGCATCCCATCCCATGGGACCTCTTGCTCTGGGTGACTTAGTAGGTCTGGATATCGTACTTGCCATCATGGAAGTACTGCAGAACGAAACCGGAGATCCCAAGTATCGTCCTCATCCCCTTCTTCGTAAGATGGTTCGTGCAGGCAAGCTTGGAAAGAAGACCGGCAAGGGCTTCTATGACTATGCAAAATAAGCAGCTTTCCGCAGCGTAAAGTGCTTATGATTAAAGAATAGATTGTATGGAGGAAAAGTAATCATGGATTTTACTTTGAAAAAAGAACATGAAATGGCGCGTTCTCTTTTTAAAGAGTTCGCAGAAAAAGAAGTAAAGCCTCTTGCACAGGAGGTTGATGAAACTGAAGTATTCCCTCGCGGAACAGTTGAAAAAATGGCAAAGAACGGTTTCCTCGGAATTCCCGTTCCCGAACAGTACGGCGGACAGGGCGCAGATGCTCTTACCTACGTACTTTGCGTAGAAGAGCTCTCTAAGGTATGCGGCACCACAGGTGTTATCGTTTCCGCACATACCTCTCTTTGCTGCGACCCCATCCTGACCTTCGGTACCGAAGAGCAGAAGCAGAAATACTTAGTTCCCCTTGCAAAGGGCGAAAAGCTCGGTGCATTCGGTCTTACCGAGCCCGGCGCAGGTACTGATGCACAGGGTCAGCAGACCAAGGCTGTACTTGACGGCGACGAATATGTATTAAACGGCTCCAAGATTTTCATTACCAACGGTAAAGAAGCAGACGTATATGTAATCTTTGCTGTTACCGGTACTGTTACAAAGGGAACCAAGACCTTAAAGGAAATCTCCGCATTTATCGTAGAAAAAGGAACTCCCGGATTTACCTTCGGTACCAAGGAAAAGAAGATGGGTATCCGCGGTTCATCCACATACGAACTGATTTTCACAGACTGCAGAATTCCCAAGGCAAACATGCTTGGCAAGCAGGGACAGGGCTTCAAGATTGCAATGCATACTCTGGACGGCGGCCGTATCGGTATCGCTGCTCAGGCACTTGGTATTGCAGAAGGCGCTCTTGACAGAGCTGTTGCTTACACCAAGGAAAGAAAGCAGTTCGGACGTTCCATTTCCGCTTTCCAGAACACCCAGTTCCAGTTAGCAGATATGGCTACCAAGGTAGAAGCTGCTAAGATGCTTGTTTACAAGGCAGCAATGAAGAAGGCAGAATATGCAACCAATCCTAAGGTAAGCTACTCCGTAGAAGCAGCTATGGCTAAGTTATACGCTGCAGAAGTTGCTATGGAAGTTACTACCAAGGCTGTTCAGCTTCACGGCGGTTACGGCTACACCAGAGAATACGATGTAGAGCGTATGATGCGTGATGCTAAGATTACCGAGATTTATGAAGGTACCAGCGAAGTTCAGAGAATGGTTATCTCTGGTGCCCTGCTTAAATAAAAATGGATAAGGAGTGAAATACAATGAAAATCGTTGTTTGTGTAAAACAGGTACCTGATACCAAGGGCGGCGTTAAGTTCAATCCCGACGGAACACTGGACAGAGGTGCCATGCTGACAATCATGAACCCTGATGACAAAGCAGGTCTGGAAGCAGCATTAAGATTAAAAGATAAATACGGCGCAGAAGTTACTGTTATCACCATGGGTCTTCCCAAGGCTGAAGATGTACTTCGCGAAGCAATCGCTATGGGCGCAGATAAGGGTATCCTTGTTACCGACCGTGTACTCGGCGGTGCTGATACCTGGGCTACCAGCCAGACTCTGGCAGGTGCCATCCGCAACTTAGACTATGATTTAATTATCACAGGACGTCAGGCAATCGATGGCGATACCGCTCAGGTAGGTCCTCAGATTTCCGAACACTTAAACATTCCTGTTATCTCCTATGCTCAGAAAATCGACGTAGAAGGCGACAGCGTTATCGTAGAGCGTCAGTTCGATGACAGATATCATGTACTGAAAGCTAAGATGCCTTGTCTGATTACTGCACTTGCAGAATTAAACGAGCCCCGTTACATGACTCCGGGCGGAATTTTCAAGGCTTGCAAAGCTGACATCACCGTATGGGGCAGAGCAAACTTAGTTGACGTGGAAGACTCCAACCTTGGTCTGAACGGTTCTCCTACCAAGATTGCAAAGGCTTCTGATAAGGTAAGAAAGGGTGCCGGCGAAAAGGTTACTCTGGATCCTACAGAATCTGTAGAGTATATCATGAACAAGTTAAAAGAAAAACATGTTATCTAACAGGAAGAGGTGTGGACAATGAATTTAGAAGAATATAAAGGCGTATATGTCTTTGCTCAGCAGGTTGACAACGAAATCAACAACATCGCTTTTGAACTGATCGGAAAGGGCAAAGACCTTGCAAATGCTTTAGGTACAGATGTAACTGCAGTACTTGTCGGCAGCAATGTAAAGAACCTTGCAGACGAACTTGGCGAGTACGGCGCAGACAGAGTTATCGTAGTAGACGATCCCGAATTAAAAGAATACAGAACAGAGCCTTATGCACATGCACTGGCATCCGTTATTAAGAAGTACAAACCCGATGTATTCCTTGTAGGTGCAACCGCAATCGGTCGTGACTTAGGTCCCCGCGTATCCGCAAGAATTCATACAGGTCTGACAGCAGACTGTACACAGCTTGAAATCGGTGATTTCCCTATCAACCCGATTCCCGGCAAGGAACAGCTTCACAATCAGCTCCTTATGACCCGTCCTGCATTTGGTGGTAACACCATCGCAACCATCGCATGTCCGGAATTCCGTCCTCAGATGGCAACCGTACGTCCCGGTGTTATGCAGAAGCTTCCCAAGGAAGCAGGCAGAAAGGCTGTTATCGAAGAGTTCAATCCCGGATTTACTCCCGACAACAAGTATGTAGAAATCCTTGAAGTTGTTAAGGCTGTAAACGACGTAGCAGATATCATGGATGCTAAAATCTTAGTTTCCGGCGGACGTGGCGTTGGCAGTGCAGAAAACTTCAAACTCTTAGACGACCTTGCAGAAGCAATCGGTGGTACTGTAAGCTGCTCCCGTGCAGTTGTAGATGCCGGCTGGAAGTCCAAAGACCTTCAGGTTGGACAGACCGGTAAGACCGTTCGTCCCAACGTATACTTCGCAATCGGTATTTCCGGTGCTATCCAGCACTTAGCAGGTATGGAAGAATCTGACCTCATCATTGCCATCAACAAAGATGAGACCGCTCCTATCTTTGACGTAGCTGACTACGGCATCGTAGGCGACTTAAACAAGATTGTTCCCATGCTGACCGAAAAGATTAAAGAAGCAAACGCTGCAAAGGTTCAGTAATAACCGAACAATGAATTCTTAAGAGGCTTCGGAGCATAAGCTCCGGGGCCTTTTTTGATTTTCCTTGTGAGAAAAGCAAACCTCTGTTATAATGCGGTAAAAGGCACCCGTTTACCGGACGGGACAAAAGCCTTGCAGACGGTAATAAAATGTTTTTTCGTCAGAAAGAAGCATGTATATGAATTGTGTACGGGTAGAAGGACTGCAAAGTGCATATGGAAGAAAAAAGGTGCTGCAGGACATTACCTTTGAAGCCCATGCAGGAGAATGCATGGGAATAGTAGGCAGGAACGGCTGCGGCAAAAGCACGCTCTTAAACATTCTGGCGGGCATTTATAAACCGACGGCGGGAAGCATCTTTTTTGATGAAGAACCCGGTACACCCGAAAATATCCGTAAATTTACCGCCTATGTTCCCCAGAATAACAATCTGTACGAAGAACTTTCCGTGTGGGATAACCTGCTGTTCTGGTATCCGGACAAAAAGAGTCTGCAAAACGCATTGAAGGAAGGTATCCTGCAAAGTCTGGGAATTGAGGAATTTTTACATAAGTGGGTAAGCCATTTGTCCGGAGGCATGAAGAAAAAAGTCAGCATTGCCTGTGCCATGGCACAAAACGCCCCGGTGTTACTTCTGGATGAACCCGGAACCGCACTGGATATGGCATCCAAACAGGAATTGCGGGCTTATTTAAGAAAGTATAAATCACAGGGAGGCTGCCTTATTCTGGCAACCCACGAAGAAGCGGATTTGGAATTGTGCGATAAAATCTATTTCATCCGCAACGGAAAAATGGAACAGGAAGCAAGGGAAAGAGAAAACCGGCAGGAGCCGGAAGAGGGAGGAAACCATGGATTTTGAAAATCAGAACAACGAACCTATGCAGCAAGGCACAGCGCCGGAACAGGCAGGAGCGGCGCCGACCCAGCCATACGCAGCGCCGGAACAGACAGGCGCGGCACCAACCCAGCCGTACACAGCACCGGAACAGACAGGCGCGGCATCAACGCAGTCGTACACGGCACCGGAACAGGCAGGTGCAGCACCACAGTACATGCCGCCGCAACCGCCGCAGCCTCCGAAAAAGAGCGGTAAGGGGGGCGTAATCGGCATCTGCGTTGCCGCTGTCATCGTTCTTCTGGCAGTAGCAGCCGCCTTGGTATATACATTTGTATATAATACCCCGCAGCGGAAGCTGACCAGAGCCTTTGAAAAACTGGGAAAGGAACTCGCCAGCAGCGAAAGCAGCTTTTTAGAGGAACTGAAGATAGAGGACATTCTGGCAAATGCCCGGAAAAATCCGACCAGTATGGAAGGCTCCGTCAACATTGCCGTTCCTTACCTGAGTGAAAACAGTATGTTTGATACGGTGGGCATTGATTTTACATCCCATGTAAACAGACCGGAACAGAAGAGCGAAACAACGCTTACGTTCAGCGTGGCAAATGTGGATTTCTTAGGGCTGCAGACGGCGCTCATTGGGGATAATTTTTACATGGCGCTGCCGGGACTTTTATCCGATACCTATGAAATGAACCTGAAAACCATCGGTAAGGACTACCAGGGTTCCGTATGGGAAAGCTTACTGGGCGTGGACTTGGATGAAGATTTCAGCATTGATATTTACGGCGATAAGGAAGAGGACAATGCTTCCGCAGAAGAAACTCTTGCAAGGGGAACCCAGTTTGCGAAGGAAATGCTGGCGGTTATTGAACAGCATAAGGAGGCTCTGCGTAAGGCATCCGTTTACAAGCAGCAAAAAGGCTACATTACCGTTACCGTCGATAAAGATGCCGTCAATGATTTTATGGAAGACCTGGGCAGGGCTGTTACAGACAGTGAAGCCTTAAATGCTGCCATAGATGAATACATTGACAGCCAGTATGCGGCTATCAGCTATCTGCAGGTTTCCGATGAAGAACTGCAGGAGATGAAGGATGACACCAAAGAAGAGATAACCGATGCCATAGCAGAAGTGTTTGACATCAGCCTGAAGGAAGACGCGGTTATTCGTTTCAGCATCGATAAGAGCGGAAAACTTTCCGGCATAGAAACAGAAGAGGATATCCTTCTTGATAATGCAGGCGTTTCCAGTCTGGGCTTTGCGTTAAACTTTAACGGAGAGAAAAATTCCACGGAGGATATTACCGGCAAGTGGAATGTGGAAATGACCACGGGAGAAATCACGGAGTGTGAACTGCATTATACGGCGGAGAGAACGAAGGAAGAGGATGTTATTACCTACGCGCTTCATGCCGACTTCACAGATGCGGACGGAGAGAAAAGCTCCGGAGATTTTGCTTTTCAAAGCACCTTTGCCAAAGCGGACAAAGAGTTTTCTGTTTCTGTAAAAATAGGGGATGGTTCCGAAAATCTGTCCTTAGACATAGACGGTGCTTTTACCGACTATAAGGCGGGCGAAAGCTTTGAAATCACATTCGGAAATATCCTTCTTCAGGATGGCAGCAAGACGGTATTCAAAGCAACCGGTTCTTATAAGATTGCACCCTATGACGGCGAAATCAATGCCCCTGAGGGAGCGGTCAATGTATTTGAAATGTCACAGATGGATATTTATTCTTTGATTTTGGAATTGGAACAAAACTTAAGTTCCCTGACAAGCCTTGTTGAGTAGGAAAATAAAATGGGACGGTTTACTAAATTTCTGCAAACAGAATACAAACGGGCAGCGGTAAGGCTGCCCGGTATTTTGCTGAAAGCGGCGATACCGGTATGCATAGTGGGTATGGCTGTTTTTTGCATGCAGAAATGGTTCCGTGATGTCCCCACAGAAAAAATAAAAATAGGCTTTTCCGCAGAAGAAAGCACGTATATGGACTACGGACTGCGGTTTGTGGAAGGCATGGACTCCGTAAAGGCATACTGCAGCTTTGAAAAAACAGAGGAGCAGGCAGGAAAACAGGCTGTACAGAACGGCAGCCTGCAGGCACTTCTGGTATTGCCGGAAAATACGGTGGAAGGAATTTTAAGCGGCAACAACGTGCAGGCAAAGCTTTATCTTGCGGATAAAACCGATTTACAGGGACTTGTGCTGGAAACCCTTTTGCAGGCGGGAGTGGGTTCCTTACAGACGGCACAGGGAGAAATATACACGGTAAGCAGACTTGCCGGCATTTACGGGCTTGACGGGGAGCAGATACAGAGTCTGTATAACGATGTGGATGCCGCCAACTTGAAACTTTACTTAAACAGAGAGCAGTATTTCCGGACACGCAGGCTCTCCCGGACGGAAAACGAGGGAGCTGTGAATTATTATGGAAGCAGCCTGCTTGCACTGTATTTTCTGCTTACGGGGCTGTTTTTCAGTGCATACCTTTTAAGGGACGGCATGCAGGAAAAAATCATAGCCGGACGGGTGGGAATACCGGTGGGAATGCAGCTTGCGGCGAGATTTCTTGTCCTGTTTACCGGTACGGTGTGTCTGGGAGCGCTTATTCTTTCGGGGATGTTACTTTTGCCGGGAAAGGCGGTTGCACTGCGGTTGTCCTTACAGACAGTGGGTGTCCTTATCTGCGGACTGCTGGCGGTTTCGGCATGGACACTTCTGTTGTCCTGTTTTACGGAAAAAAAATCGGTCTTTCCGCTGCCGGTTATTCTGACTGCCGCCCTTTTAGGATACGGCGCGGGCTGTGTGGTGCCCATGGCGCTGATGCCCGAAGCAATGCAGAAGCTTGCTGCCTGCAATCCGGTCTGGTATCTGAAAAAAGCTTTTTTGTCCCTGCTTTCCGGAAATACGGAGGAAACCGGGAAGGCGGCGGGCATTCTGCTTGGCACCGCCATGTTGTGTATGGGGATTGCCGTTCTTTATAAAAAGGAGAACCGCCATGCCAAAGCCCCTGAAAGTTTCCACGGCATTCAACGGCAAAAAACACACTCCATGCCCCATAACGGATTCCCAGCGGCAATTTTAAGGCGGACACTTTGCAGCAAAATGCTCTGGATAAGCCTGCTTTTGGTACTTGTGTGCTCATTTGCCGTAGGGAATATCGAAAAGAAGTCGCAAAATCAGGTAAAGGCGGTGTTTTACGGAGCAGAGGAAGAACTGGCAAAGCTTTTGCAGGAAAAGACCGGGCTGATAACGTTTGAGTCCTGTGCTTCCGAAGAGGACGTGAAGAAGCTGGTTTTGCAGGGAAAAGCGGAATGCGGTTACATTTTGCAGGATAACTTGCAAAATGAACTGTTGGACGGCAATGGCAACTGGAGCATCACGGTTTACGAAAATGAGGCATCCACCCTTACAAAGTTAGTAAATGAGGTGCTTTTTGAGAGAGTATTCTATCAGACCTCCCTCACATGGTTTGAAGGATATCTTGCAGAAAAGGGTCTTGCCGGAGAAGACAGCGCAATGGATGCAGCGGATGGCGGGGCATCCGGCAGCGCAAAAGACATAACGGATGCCATTATCCGCTCCGACGAAACCTTCACGGTGGAAACCCTGTATCTTTCCGACGGACAAAAGGAGAACTCCACCAGAACCGGCGCAAGTATTTACCCGGTGCGCATCATGGCAGCTTTGTGTGTGGTGCTATGCACCCTGACGGGAGTGTTACAGCTTGTGCAGGATAAACGGGCAAAGAGGCAGCATAAATACCACCGCATCCTGATACCGGTTCTGACCATAGGGTATCCCCTGCTTTTGGGCATGGCGGCAGGCGCCGTTCTGCTCTGGCTTTTCTGAGAAAAACTTTGGGAAAAGGCAGCCGGAGAGGATGTCTTTTCTAAACTTGATTTTTCAAGGGCTACGTGATATTATTTTAACGAACGATTTTACAAGCGAAAACGTGAAGAGATAGAAAGAGGAAGCGTTTCGGAATGGAGGACAAAATGAGCAAGGGTTTTGATGACATTATCGCTAAAGTAGGCGAATGCGGAATGAAAAAAGTAGCAGTTTCCGTAGCACAGGACGAAGCAGTGCTGGAAGCCGTAAGAGAAGCCAAGAAGAGAGGCATCGCAGATGCAATTTTAGTAGGTGATGAAGCAAAGATTAGAGAAATCGCAGCATCCATCGGCATGGACCTTGATGGATACGAAATTATTGATGAGCCGGACATGATTCAGGCATCCCTAAAGGCAGTAAAGCTTGCCCATGAAGGAAAAGCCGATATGTATATGAAGGGACTGATTGACTCCAAGAACTTCTTAAGAAGCGTTCTGGACAAAGAAGTAGGTCTTCGTACCGGCGGTGTACTTTCCCACGTATGTGTCTTTGAAATTCCCGGTATCGACAGACTTCTGTTCTTAACCGACGTAGCATTTATGACATATCCCACTCTGGAGGACAAGGTAAACATTATCAAGAATACCCTTCCCGTAGCAAGAGCATGCGGCGTGGAATGCCCGAAGGTAGCGCCCCTGGCGGCAGTAGAAGTGGTAAATCCCAAGATGCCCGTTACCGTGGATGCGGCAGAACTTACCAGGATGAACGAAAATGGCGAAATTACAGGCTGTATTATTGACGGCCCTCTGTCTCTCGATCTGGCAATTGACGCCGAGGCAGCAAAGCATAAGGGAGCAACCGACCGGAAAATCCAGGGCGATGCCGATATCCTTCTGTTCCCGGATATCCACGCAGGCAACCTGGTATACAAGGCAATCGTACATATGGTAAAGGTAAAGAACGGATGCATCCTGACCGGTACCAAGGTTCCCGTTATCTTAACCAGCCGTTCCGATACCTTTGAAACCAAGGTAAACTCTATTGCCTTAGCAGCCGTAGTAGCGGAAGAAATGAAGAAAAACCAGCAGTAATGCGAAAAATGCAGCAGCCCCTTAAAAGGAAGGCTGCGGGAAAAGGAGAAATAAAATGTCCATTAAAAGTCTGATTATCAATCCGGGCTCCACTTCCACCAAAATCGGTGTATTTGAAGAAGAGACCCTGTTATTTGAAGAAACCTTAAGACACAGTACCGAAGAAATCGGTCAGTATGCCACCATTTTTGACCAGAAGGATTTCCGTAAGAAAATCATTACCGACCTTCTGACAGAAAAGAACTTCGATATGAAGTCCCTTAATATGGTAGTAGGCCGCGGCGGTATGTTAAAGCCCATTCCCGGCGGTACCTATGCCGTAACCGACGAACTGCTTGAGGATTTAAAGATTGGCAGGCAGGGACAGCATGCTTCCAACTTAGGCGGTATCTTAGCAAGAGAAATCGGTGATGAATTAGGAGTTCCTTCCTATATTGTAGACCCCGTTGTAGTAGATGAACTGCAGACCGTAGCCAGATACTCCGGCGTACCCGAACTTCCCCGCACCAGTGTGTTCCATGCACTGAACCAGAAAGCAGTAGCAAAGCGCTACGCAAAGGAATGCGGCAAAGCATATGAATCCTTAAGACTGATTGTTGTCCATATGGGCGGCGGTGTTTCCGTAGGCGCTCACATCGGCGGCCGTGTAGTAGATGTATTCAACGCCCTTGACGGCGACGGCGCTTTCTCTCCCGAGAGAGCAGGTGCGGTTCCTTCCGGCGCACTGGTTAAAATGTGCTTCTCCGGCAAGTATACCGAAAAAGAAGTTTACAGCAAAATTGTAGGTAAGGGCGGCTTCAATGCATACCTTGGCACCAACGATATGCGTACCGTTACCAAGATGGCAAACGAAGGCGATGCACATGCAGCCGAAGTAAAGGAGGCATTCCTGTATCAGGTAGCAAAGGACATCGGCTCCATGGCATGTGTACTGGAAGGCAAGGTAGACCGGATTATCGTAACCGGCGGTATTGCTTACGGCGCAGAGGTCATTGAAAACTTAAAGAAGAAAGCAGAATGGATTGCACCCTTTACCGTATATCCCGGCGAAGATGAGCTCTTAGCGCTCTGCCAGGGCGGACTTCGTGTACTGACAGGCGAAGAAAAGGCAATGGAATACTAATAAAAATGCAAAGCTGCCATGCCGGATACAGGCGTGGCAGTTTTTTCGTACCCGGAAAACCGGAAATATTGCTATTTTGTTAATAAAACTTTAACGGTTTAGTCATGTATTCTGGTTGAATATGGTATGGAAATCTGCTAAAATAAACTTTATGTTGTGAAAGAACGCAGATTGGAGTATTAGATTTATGAGTTTGGTTTCAAAGATATTTGGCACACACAGCGAAAGAGAACTAAAGAGAATCGAACCGATTGTAAATAAAATCGAGTCCCTTCGTCCGGAAATGCAGGCCCTTACCGATGAGGAACTGAGAGGCAAGACGGAGGAATTTAAAAAGAGATTACAGAATGGGGAGACACTGGACGACCTTCTGCCGGAAGCATATGCCGTAGTCAGAGAAGGCGCCAAGAGGTCCTTAAATATGGAACACTACCGCGTACAGCTTATCGGCGGTATCATTCTTCATCAGGGACGTATTGCGGAAATGCGTACCGGTGAAGGTAAAACCCTGGTTTCCACCCTTCCGGCATACTTAAATGCTTTGGAAGGAAAGGGCGTACACATTGTTACCGTCAACGATTATCTGGCACACCGTGATGCGGAATGGATGGGACAGGTACACCGTTTCTTAGGACTTACGGTCGGCGTGGTATTAAACAGCATGACTCCCGAGGAACGCCGCGAAGCTTATAACTGCGACATTACCTATGTTACCAACAACGAACTGGGCTTCGACTACCTGCGTGACAACATGGTAGTCTACAAAAAGCAGCTCGTTCTCCGTGATTTACACTACGCCATCATCGATGAAGTGGACTCCGTTCTCATCGATGAAGCCCGTACCCCTCTGATTATTTCCGGTCAGAGCGGCAAGTCCACCAGACTGTACGAAGCCTGTGATATTTTAGCACGCCAGATGAAGCGTGGTGAAGATGTGGCAGAGCTTTCCAAAATTGACGCCATGATGGGCGTGGTACAGGAAGAAACCGGTGATTTCATTGTCAATGAAAAGGACAAGGTTATCAACCTGACCGAAGCCGGTGTGGAAAAAGTAGAAAAATTCTTCCAGATTGACAACTTTGCAGACCCGGAAAATCTGGAAATCCAGCATAACATTATTCTGGCGCTCCGTGCCCACAACCTGATGTTCCGTGACAAGGACTATGTGGTAAAGGACGACCAGGTACTTATCGTAGACGAATTTACCGGACGTATCATGCCGGGACGCCGTTACTCCGACGGTCTGCATCAGGCGATTGAAGCCAAGGAGCATGTAAAGGTCAAGAGAGAAAGCAAGACTCTCGCCACCATTACCTTCCAGAACTTCTTCAACCTGTTTGCCAAGAAAGCCGGTATGACCGGTACCGCTCTTACGGAAGAAAGAGAATTCCGTGATATTTACGGCATGGACGTAATTGAAATCCCGACCAACAAGCCGGTAGCCAGAGTGGACCATCAGGATGCGGTTTACAAGACAAAGAAAGAAAAGCTGCATGCCATCGTACAGGCAGTGGAAGAAGCACATGCCAAGGGACAGCCGGTACTGGTCGGCACCATTACCATTGAGGCTTCCGAAGAAATCAGCGATATGTTAAAGAGAAGAGGCATCCAGCATAAAGTTTTAAATGCGAAGTTCCATGAACTGGAAGCGGAAATCGTAGCCGATGCCGGTATTCACGGAGCCGTTACCATTGCCACCAACATGGCAGGCCGTGGTACGGATATCAAACTGGACGAAGAAGCCAAGGCAGCCGGCGGTCTTATGATTATCGGTACCGAGCGCCATGAGTCCAGACGTATTGACAACCAGTTGCGAGGCCGTGCCGGACGTCAGGGTGACCCCGGTGAATCTAAGTTCTACATCTCTCTGGAAGACGATGTTATGAGACTGTTCGGCTCCGAGAGACTGATAAATATGTTCAATACCCTCGGTATTCCCGAAGGTCAGGAAATCCAGCACAAGATGCTGAGCAATGCCATTGAATCCGCACAGAAGAAGATTGAAAACAACAACTACGGCGTGCGTAAAAATCTGTTGGAATATGACCGCGTCATGAGTGAACAGAGAGAGATTATTTACAGCGAAAGACGCCGTGTACTGGACGGCGAAAGCATGCGCGATGTTATCTACAAGATGATTACAGATGTGGTAGAGCACTGCGTGGATATGGCAATCGGCGAGGACGCAAGCTCCGACGAATGGGATTTCAACGAACTGAATTCCCTGTTGCTGCCCATTATTCCGTTAAAGCCGGTGACAAAGGAAAGAATTACCGCAACCAGAAAAAACGGCTTAAAGCAGCAGCTTAAGGAAGAGGCAGTCAAGCTTTACGAAGCCAAGGAAACCGAATTCCCCGAAGCGGAAATGATGCGTGAGGTAGAGCGTGTTATCCTGCTTAAGGTAATTGACAAGAAGTGGATGGCGCACATCGACGATATGGACCAGTTACGTCAGGGTATCGGCTTACAGGCTTACGGACAGAGAGACCCCGTTATCGAGTACAAGATAAGCGGTTACGAGATGTTCGATGAAATGACGGAAAATATCCGTGAGGATACCGTCAGACTCTTACTCCGTGTAAAACTGGAGCAGAAGGTGGAAAGAGAACAGGTTGCCAAGGTAACCGGCACCAATAAGGACGACTCCGGTTCCAGGGCACCGAAGAAGAGAGAAAATACCAAGATTTATCCCAATGACCCCTGCCCCTGCGGAAGCGGCAAGAAGTACAAACAGTGCTGCGGCAGAAATAAATAAAGCGCACGGTCCTGTTATCAAAAAAAGAAAGAGGTGACGTTTAAGTGGTAGAATTGGATAACATGAAAGCAAAATTGCTTACCTATGAAACCCCTTTAGCGGAAGTGAGGGATTCACTTTGACTTAGCTAATAAGGAAAAGCGAATCGAAGAATTAGAGCGGGAAATGGAGGCACCCGGTTTCTGGGACAATCCCGACCGTTCCAACAAGCTCATGAAAGAGCTGAAAAACTTAAAAGATACCTGTCAGACCTACAAGGATTTACGGACCGGTTATGACGACATCCTGACACTGATTGAAATGGGCTATGAGGAAAACGACGAAAGTCTTATTCCCGAAATCCAGGAAGAGCTGGACCACTTCATCAGTGTGTTTGAACAGATGCGTATCGGCACGTTATTGTCCGGCGAATACGACAAAAACAATGCCATCTTAAAGCTCAATGCCGGTGCGGGCGGTACGGAAAGCTGCGACTGGTGCGGCATGCTGTACCGTATGTATACCAGATGGGCGGAGCGGAAAGGCTTTTCCATTGAAGTGCTGGATTATCTGGACGGCGATGAAGCCGGTATCAAATCCGTAACGTTCCAGGTAAACGGCGAAAATGCCTACGGCTATTTGAAGTCTGAAAAAGGTGTGCACAGACTGGTGCGCATTTCTCCCTTCAATGCGCAGGGCAAGCGCCAGACCTCCTTTGTGTCGCTGGATGTTATGCCGGATATTGAAGAAGACCTGGATGTGGATATCAACGAAGAGGATTTACGAATTGATACCTACCGAAGCAGCGGCGCGGGCGGTCAGCATATCAACAAGACATCTTCCGCCATCCGTATCACCCATATTCCTACGGGAACCGTGGTACAGTGTCAGAATGAACGAAGCCAGTTCCAGAACAAGGAAAAGGCAATGCAGATGCTGAAAGCGAAGCTGTATTTGTTAAAGCAGGAAGCCAATGCGGAAAAACTGTCCGACATCCGCGGCGAAGTAAAGGAAATCGGCTGGGGCAACCAGATTCGTTCCTATGTGCTGCAGCCCTATACACTGGTAAAGGACCATCGTACCGGAGTGGAAAGCGGCAACGCCGATGCGGTGCTGGACGGCGCTCTGGACAATTTTATAAACGGATATTTAAAATGGATTAGCACAGGTGCTAAGACAGTAGAAGGAGCAGCGGATGCGTAAAGCATCGCTGCTCCTTTTCTATAGATGCCGGCTCAGGCTTTCCGGTAGTTCTGCATGACATTGAGATAGAAAATCGTGTAAGTCATATTGACGTAGGGGATTAACCACAGGACGCCAATCAGGGATAAACATGCCAGTAACGTAATGGGAATAAAGCTCAAAATCAAAACAAACAGCCGTTTTTTCTGCCCCTTCATGATTTCCGCACTGAAACGCAGAACTTCTTTCAAGGACTTATCCGGGAAGTCCAGCATGATAAACAGGCACTGGGAAAGCATCAGGTAAAACGGCAGGTAAATCACGGTAGCAACAAGCAAAAGACCGATGCTTAAGTACAGATAATGTATCTTTCCCGTAAGCTGGAACAGGCTTAACGGAACGGCATAGGCAAGTCCCGGCAAAAGGGAAAGCAGGTTGCGGAAAAAGGAAACGCCGAGGGATACGTTGAAGCGGTTCCGGTAGCCGGAGAAAAGGTCCGAAAAGCTGCAGGGCGCTCCGCAGGCAGTTTTCAAATAAATCAGGGTCAGTCCCACGTTCAAGACGCTGGTAAACAGGGAAACCAGAAAAGAAATCGCCTCGCCCAGCGCAAACTCCGCCATGTTGGAGTAAGTATAGACATTGGTAAAAAGGACGGAAACAATATAGGTAAGGAAAGAGGAAAGCAGGGTGCATCCGATTAAAAAGCCGAAATGCCCGGTCAGCTTTTCCTTGGCTTTGTCCTTCAGTTCAGCATTGGAAAAATAAGAATTCACAGTCGTCCCTCCTTTATTCTTCACCGTAAATGCGGTTGATATATTCGTCAAAATCCACGCCGTAAAGGGATTCAAACTGTGCATTTAACACATCGCGGTTCTCCGGTTTTAAGAGCTGTACGGAGGAATAAACGGTAAAGCCCATGAAAATCAGTCCTGCGCATAAACCAATCAGGGAAGTCACAAGCCCTGCCTTTGCG
This sequence comes from Bacteroidaceae bacterium, assembly GCA_963639875.1. GTDB lineage: Bacteria > Bacillota > Clostridia > Lachnospirales > Lachnospiraceae > Acetatifactor. The sequence continues at coordinate 12,756 of CAVHWP010000007.1, read as the reverse complement.
GAGGAATCCACCGGCTTATGAAGCCTTTTGGACAGAAAATAAAAGAGAAGTCCCAGCGCACCCAAAGGAATGGAAAGAAAAAGTGTGCAAATTAAAACGATGGAACACATTCCCAAAATCAAGGAAGCACGGGCAAATTTATTGCGGTTGTCAGTAAAAGACGGAAACGGATAGTTATAAAAATCATCGTCCGTATAACGGTCATCCATAGGGGTACTCCTTATCATAAAAATTCTGAAACTTTTCAGATATTGTAGCATTTTTTTTACTCTTTTACAATTGAAACAAGTCCTCTTTTTCAGTATAATAGCAAGAGTAATTACAAGACAGAACCCGCAAGGGGGTGCCGCTAAGGCAGAATGTGAGGAAATATGGACATTATAAGCAAAATCACAGAAGAACTTCAGGTGAAAAAATGGAAGGTGGAAGCAGCCGTGGGACTGATTGATGAGGGCAACACCATTCCCTTCATTTCCCGTTACCGGAAGGAGGCAACCGGCTCCTTAAATGACGAGCAGCTCCGTAATCTGCATGAAAGACTGCTGTACCTTCGCAACCTTGAGGAGAAAAAGGAGCAGGTACTGGGCAGCATAGAGGAACAGGGAAAGCTGACGGAAGAATTGAAGAAGCAAATTCTGGCAGCGGAAACACTGGTAGTGGTAGAGGATTTATACCGTCCGTACCGTCCCAAGAGAAAAACGAGAGCCAGCATTGCTAAGGAAAAAGGGCTGGAAGGACTGGCAGAATACATACTGGTGCAGACGGCGGAAGCACCTGTTTTGGAAGAAGCAAAGAAATATGTAACCGGTGAGGACGCAGAGGAAGGAAAGCAGGTAAAGACCGCAGAAGAAGCCTTGCAGGGAGCAAAGGACATCATTGCCGAGAGCATTTCCGACTCCGCAGAATACCGCGCGTACATCCGTAATGCTACCATGGAAGAGGGCGTGATTACCTCCGAAGCCAGGGATGAAAAGGCGGAGAGTGTATACGAAATGTACTATCATTTTGAAGAGCCGGTGAAAAAGGTAGCCGGTCACAGAGTCCTTGCCTTAAACAGAGGCGAGGCGGAAAAGGTGCTTACCGTAAAGGTCAATGCGCCGGAAGAAAGAATTCTCCGTTATCTGGAAAAGCAGCTTGTTACAAAGGACAACGAATTTACCACACCGGTACTGAAAGAAGCGGTGGAAGATGCCTATGACAGACTGATTGCTCCTTCCATTGAAAGAGAAGTCAGAAACGAACTGACGGAAAAAGCGGAAGACGGCGCCATCAGTGTATTCGGCAAGAACTTAAAGCAGCTTCTCATGCAGCCTCCCATTGCCGGCAAAGTGGTACTGGGCTGGGACCCGGCATTCCGTACCGGCTGTAAATTAGCGGTTGTGGATGCTACCGGAAAAGTGCTGGATACCAAGGTGGTATATCCCACAGCGCCCCAGAACAAAGTAGAAGAAGCCAAGGCAGAAGTCAAGAAACTCATTAAAAAATACGGCGTTTCCCTGATTTCCGTAGGAAACGGCACCGCATCCCGTGAGTCCGAACAGGTTATTGTGGAAATGATTAAGGAACTGAAGGAGCCGGTGCAGTACGTGATTGTAAACGAAGCCGGTGCTTCCGTCTATTCCGCAAGCAAGCTGGCAACGGAGGAATTCCCCAACTTCGATGTGGGACAGAGAAGCGCGGCGTCCATCGCCAGAAGACTGCAGGACCCGCTTGCCGAGCTTGTAAAAATCGACCCCAAATCCATCGGTGTCGGTCAGTACCAGCATGACATGAACCAGAAAAAATTAGGTGAAACCTTAAACGGCGTTGTGGAGGACTGCGTAAACAAAGTAGGTGTGGATTTGAATACCGCATCTGTTTCCCTTCTGGAGTACATCTCCGGCATCAGCAAGGCGATTGCGAAAAATATCGTGGATTACCGGGAACAGAACGGACGCTTTACCAACCGGAAGCAGCTTTTGAAGGTAGCCAAGTTAGGACCCAAGGCATTTGAACAGTGCGCCGGTTTCTTACGCATTACCGGCGGGGACAATCCGCTGGATGCCACCAGTGTGCATCCCGAGTCCTACGAAGCGGCGGAAAAGCTTTTGGCAAAACTGGGACTTACCATGGAAGATGTAAAGGAATTCCAGAAAAAGGCAGCGCAGAATACTTCTGTTAAAACGGAGAATAAGTCTGCCAAGGCACCCGCAAAGAAAACCATTCAGGTACACAACACCAACACCGCCATGGGCAAGGCGCTGGCACAGGCAATGGGCGGTGTGACCCTGACGGAAACGAAGGAAGCACCCACAAAGAAGGACAATGCCGTAGAAAGGCTGGGCAGCATCGAACGTAAAATTTCCGACAAGGGAAAGCTTGCCGTGGAGCTTGGCATCGGCGAAATCACCCTGACGGATATTATCAAAGAACTGGAAAAGCCGGCGCGTGACCCCAGAGAGGACATGCCCGCACCGGTACTGCGCAGCGATGTGCTGGATATGAAGGACTTAAAGCCGGGCATGATTTTAAAGGGCACCGTCCGTAACGTCATCGACTTCGGTGTGTTCGTGGACATCGGCGTGCATCAGGACGGTCTGGTACATATTTCCCAGATTACCGACCGCTTTATCAAGCATCCCTTGGAGGCGGTCAGTGTCGGAGATGTAGTGGACGTGCAGGTGCTTTCCGTGGACGTGGCAAAGAAGCGTATCGGTCTTACCATGAAAATTGCCAAAGATAAGAAGTAGAAGCAAGCAAAAAGCAGCAGCAAAGGGCAAAAATCAGTATTGCAATTTTGTTTTCCCTGTGCTATTATGGGCACGTAAAATAAATAAATCTTCGGGGCAGGGTGAGATTCCCTACTGGCAGTGATGCAGCGAAAGCTGATAGGTCTGCGACCCATGCAATGCATGGCTGAACCGGTCAGAATCCGGTACCAACAGTTACAGTCTGGATGAAAGAAGAGAAAACTTTTCCATATCTGCGGCGGCAAGTATGGGAGAGTCGTCTTTGGTATGTAATGACCCCGGTTTTATGCCGGGGTTTTTTATTGTCGGAAAGACAGTAAGGTGCGCACCGTTACAGAAAAAGACGAAGCTTCTCGGACCGAAAGAAATGGAAAGGCAGGTTTTATTTATGAATGGATTAGCGAAATCAATCGCGGACAACTTAGTATTCTTTTTGGAGTTTCTGGGCATCGTGGTGCTCATCTTTGCGGCGGCGCTTATAATTCAGAAAGTGGCGGACAAAAAGAACGGCAGGACACAGAAAATTTTTACCACCCGTATGATGGCGGTGACGGGCATGCTTTCCGCCATCTCCGTTATTCTCTACATGCTGGATTTCCCGCTTCCTTTTCTGGCACCGGGACATTACAAGCTGGACTTTAGCGAGCTGCCGGTCATGATAGGCAGCTTTGCGTTCGGACCGGTAGCGGGCGTACTTGTGGAATTTTGTAAAGTGGTTCTGAAAATTATCATCAAGGGCACCGATACTGCATTTGTGGGCGACCTTGCCAACTTTACCATCGGCTGCAGCCTGCTTCTGCCGGCAAGCCTTGTGTATGAATTTAAGAAAACCAAGAAGAGAGCCATTCTGGGCTGCATCCTGGGAACTGTCTGCATCACCCTGTTCGGTACGGCGCTGAATGCCTGGTATCTTTTACCGAAATATGCGGAAATGTACGGCATCCCTCTGGATGCTCTGATTGTGGGCGGAACCGCCATCAATCCCGCCATTACCAACCTGACAACCTATGTATGTTTTGCGGTAGCACCCATAAACATCCTAAAGGGCGGAGTGGTATCCTTACTTACCATGCTGATTTACAAGCCGTTAAGTCCCATTTTAAAGACAGGCCACAGATAATCAGGACTTGCTTTTTCTCTCCTTTTTCCCTATAATATAGAAAGAAAAACGGCTTTTGTAAGATACAAGAGAGTAAAAGGAGAGACAATACCATGTTAAAAGAGTTTAAGAAATTTGCGTTACGCGGCAACATGATTGACCTGGCAGTCGGCATGATTATCGGCAGTGCCTTTACCGGCATTGTAAATTCACTGGTAAATGACATTATTATGCCGGTTGTAAGTATTTTTACCGGAAAAGTGGATTTTACCAACTGGTTTATTTCTCTGGACGGTTCCCGTTATGCGACGCTGGAAGCTGCACAGGCAGCCGGAGCTGCTACCTTTAATTACGGAAGCTTTATCTCCAATGTGATTAATTTTATCATTATGGCATTTGTGGTATTTATGTTTGTAAGGTTTATGAACAGGCTGTCACACAAAGAAGAAGCACCGGCGGCGCCCACCACGAAAAAGTGTCCATACTGTCAATCTGAGATCAGCATTGAAGCTACAAGGTGTCCGCATTGTACGTCAGATTTGAAAGCACCTACTGAGTAGGTGCTTTTTCTGGGATTACGGGAAAAATAACAGCACCCGGTGCTGCGGCAGCAGGAAAGGTAAAAAAAGAATGATAGAATTTGATGTAAATATGAAGACGGGAGATTTATACGACTATATGCTCCGTCATACCTACAGCGGATTTTCCGGCCTGTTCGGCAGCGCGGTGGGAGCCCTGATGGTGGTAGCAGGTGTGTATATGAAAGGGTATCTGATGGTGATAGCCGGTGTGATTTTGCTTGCCTACCTGCCATGGACTTTATTCTTAAAAAGCAGACAGCAGGCGCTTGCCAATCCGGCATTCAAGGAGATTCTGCACTATGTGCTGGACGACGAAGGCATCCATGTCTCCCAGAACGGCACGGAGGAGATGCAGAAGTGGGAGGATATCCGCAAGGCAGTATCCACGAACCGCAGCATCATTGTCTATACCTCCAAAGTAAATGCCTGCATTTTCCCCAGAAGGGATATGGGCGAATACACCCCGCAGGTGATTCAGGTGATAGAAACCCACCTGCCGGCATCCAAAGTAAAAATCAAGCAGTAACGCAGACAGGAAGGCAGTACATGAGTCATATTTTTGAAACAAACGGAGAACAGGAAACAAGGGCGCTGGGAGAGCGTCTGGGAAAAGCGGCGGAGCCGGGACAGATTTACACCCTTATCGGCGATTTGGGCGTTGGCAAGACCGTATTTACTCAGGGCTTTGCAAAAGGTCTCGGCATTGAAGAACCTATAAGCAGCCCTACGTTTACCATTGTGCAGGTGTATGACGAAGGCAGGATGCCGTTTTATCATTTTGATGTATACCGCATCGGGGATATTGAGGAAATGGACGAAATCGGTTATGAGGACTGCTTCTACGGAGAGGGTGTCTGCCTCATCGAGTGGGCAAACCTGATAGAGGAAATCCTCCCCAAGGGATACACCCGCATTACCATCGAAAAATGCCTGGACAAAGGCTTTGATTACCGGAAAATAACCATCGAGGAAATGGACTGAAAGGATGGAATCTTATTGTGAAAATACTGGCGCTTGACAGTTCGGGACTGGTAGCTTCCGTAGCGGTTGTGGAGGATGATGTCCTCACTGCGGAATACACCGTCAACTATAAAAAAACACATTCCCAGACACTGCTGCCCATGCTGCAGGCTGTGAAGGACATGATAGAACTGGATTTGTCCACGGTGGATGCCATTGCCGTGGCAGCAGGTCCCGGTTCCTTTACCGGACTTCGTATCGGCTCCGCTACCACAAAGGGACTGGCGCTTGCCATGGAGTGTCCCATTGTGGAAGTGAAAACCGTGGAAGGACTGGCATACAATTTATACGGCACGGACAAGGTGGTATGTCCGCTTATGGACGCCCGCAGAAATCAGGTGTATACCGGTCTGTATGAAGTTTCGGACGGCATCCGGGTGTTAAAGGACCAGTGCGCCGTGGATGTGGCGGATATTATTGCAGCTGTGAACGAACTGGGAAGGGAAGTCATCTTTCTGGGTGACGGCGTTCCCGTTTACAAAGAACAACTGGAAAACGGCGTAAAGGTGCCGTACTTCTTTGCGCCCGCCCACATGAACAGGCAGCGTGCCGGTTCGGTGGCGGCTCTGGGTGAAATTTATTTCAGAGAAGGAAAGACCGTTCCGGCGGCAGCTCATCAGCCCATTTACCTGCGCTTAAGCCAGGCGGAGCGAGAACGCATGGAGCAGGAGGCGGCAAAGGATGGACAGTAGGGCGGCAAAGCCGGAAAACTTTTCCTATGAAGCGGAGGACGGCTTGCTGTTTCGGATGCTTATGAAAGAAGATGCCGCAATGGTAGCGGCACTGGAAAAAGAATGTTTCAGCGAGCCCTGGTCGGAGCAGGCATTCTGCGACACCGTGGACAATCCCGATGTCTTTTTTCTGACCGTGTGGCAGGAAGACCAGCTTGCCGGTTACTGCGGGGTGTTCCGGGCGTGGACGGACGGCGATATCTGCAATGTGGCAGTGGAGCCCGCGAAGCGGAAACAGGGTATCGGCAGACGCATGCTGACTCATCTCATGGAGCAGGGAGAACGCATGGGGATTGCGGATTACACGCTGGAAGTACGGGCGGGAAACGAACCTGCCATAAGGCTTTACGAAGCACTCGGCTTCAAGGGAGAAGGGATACGCCCCGGCTTTTACGAAAAGCCGAAGGAGGATGCCCTCATTATGTGGAAACGCAAGGAAGAGCATGCATAAATTACCAGCATGCAAAAGGAAACGGGCATGTTATACTTTATACTGTCCATGCGCGGAAAGCTTGGCATAAACAGGAGGCAGGTATGAAAGTATACGGAAAAACAACATCCACGGAAAGAAAAGTACAGAAGATTTTCTGCAACCAGTGCGGAAGACCCATGAAGATCGAAAACGGAATCGTCAGGGAAGGCATTTTCAGCGCCGAGGTTTCCTTTGGCTATTTCAGCAAAAAAGACGGTATCCGTCAGGAATTTGATTTATGTGAAGAGTGCTACGACCGGATGATACGGCAGTTTACAATTCCGGTAACGGTACAAGAGGAAACGGAACTATGTTAGATGTATGTTTACTGGGAACCGGCGGCATGATGCCCCTTCCCTACAGATGGCTGACAGCCCTCATGATGCGTTACAACGGCAAAAGCATATTGATAGACTGCGGCGAAGGCACCCAGATAGCTTTAAAGGAAAAAGGCTGGAGCCCCAAACCCATTGATATCATCTGCTTTACCCATTATCATGCAGACCATATCAGCGGACTGCCCGGCATGCTCCTTACCATGGGAAATGCCGAGAGAACGGAGCCGCTTCTGTTAATCGGACCCAAGGGACTGAACCGTGTGGTATCGGCGCTCCGCGTCATTGCACCGGAGCTTCCTTTTGAAGTGGTCTGCATGGAAATCACGGAAAATGAAGTGAAAATTCCCTTTGACGGATTTTATATCGAGGCTTTCAAGGTAAATCATAATGTGGTATGCTATGGATATAGCTTAGTGGTGGAGCGTACCGGCAAATTTGAAGTGGAAAGAGCACTTTCCCAGCACATTGAAAAGCAGTACTGGAACCGTCTGCAGAAGGGCGAAGAAATCGTTCTTCCCGACAGGGTGCTGACACCGGACATGGTGCTCGGTCCCAAAAGAAAGGGTATCAAGCTTACCTATACGACGGACACCCGTCCCACGGAAGGGATTGTGGAGCATGCGAAAGAGTCGGATTTATTTATCTGCGAAGGCATGTACGGGGAGCCGGACAAGCTCAGCAAAGCAAAAGAGTACAAGCACATGACATTCTACGAAGCGGCAGATATGGCAAAGCGCGCAGGTGTAAAGGAAATGTGGCTGACACATTACAGCCCGTCGCTTCCCTACCCGGAGGAATACATGCCCGAGGTGCGGAAGATTTTCCCCACAGCCATTGCAGCCAAGGACGGAAGAAGCGTAGAATTGAAATTTGACGAGTAAACCCAAACACATTGTGAGGAAGGGAACGCACATGGTAAGAGCAGCCACCGGGAAAACACCGGGTAAAAGCGGCAATCATCATAATGGGAAAACGGATATATTTAAAAGCGGAATTGTCATTCTGATTTTCGTGGTGGGGATGCTTGGATATTACTATTATCTGAGCAACCGCGCCTCCAGGGTAACGGAGGAGAATGTCAAGCTTACCGTGGCGCAGGAGCTGATTAACCGCAATCTTTCCTACACCTATCCGCCTTCTCCCAGAGAAGTGATTAAGTTTTACAGTGATATTACCAAATGTTTTTATAACGAAACGTATTCCGGCGCGGAGCTGGAGCAGCTTGCCGAGCAGACCTACCGCCTGTATGACGAGAAGCTGAAAGATGAGAACGACTGGAACGCTTATCTGGTCAATCTCACGGTACAGATAAATGCCTATAAAGAAAAAAATATGCGTATCAGCAGTTATTTCCTGCCATCCAGCGATGATGTGGTGTATTACAACCGGGGCGAGGAAAAATATGCGAGAATGACCTGTTCCTACATTGTCCAGAGCGGCTCCCACAAAAGAACGGTGGATGAAATTTTTGTGCTGCACAAGGACGAAGAAGGGCACTGGCGGATTTTGGGCTGGCAGCTTGCGGATGAGGATGCCGGCAATACGGAAGAAAACTGAGAATTTCTCAGAAAGGTATGGTAACCAAGGTGGAAAAAGATATTGTAATTCTGGCAATCGAAAGCTCCTGTGACGAAACAGCGGCGGCAGTGGTGAAAAACGGACGCGAGGTGTGCTCCAACATTATTTCCACACAGATTGCACTGCACACCCTCTACGGCGGGGTTGTGCCGGAAATTGCATCCCGTAAACATATCGAAAAAATAAATCAGGTAATCGAAGAAGCATTAAAGGAGTCCGGCTATCAGTTAAAGCAGATGGATGCCATTGCTGTGACCTACGGCCCGGGGCTGGTAGGTCCTCTTTTGGTGGGCGTTTCCGCAGCGAAAGCCATCAGCTTTGCCACCGGTATTCCTCTTATCGGCGTGCATCATATTGAAGGACATATCAGCGCCAACTACATTGAAAATAAAGATTTGAAGCCGCCCTTTATCTGCCTGGTGGTGTCCGGCGGACACTCTCATCTGGTTGTGGTAAAGGATTACGGTGAATATGAAATTATCGGACGCACCAGGGATGATGCGGCGGGAGAAGCTTTTGACAAGGTGGCAAGAGCCATCGGCTTAGGCTATCCCGGAGGTCCCAAGATTGATAAATTAGTGGCAAAGGAAGGCAACCCGGACGCCATTCATTTTCCCCGTGCTAAAGTGGAAGACAATGCCTACGATTTCAGCTTCAGCGGTTTGAAGTCGGCAGTGCTTAACTACCTCAACAGTTGCCAGATGAAGGGAGAAGAGGTCTGCGTGCCGGATGTGGCAGCCTCCTTCCAGAAAGCGGTTGTGGATGTACTGGTAGAACACGCCATGCATGCGGTATCCCAGTACGGCTATAAAAAATTTGCCATAGCCGGAGGCGTCGCTTCCAATTCCGCACTGCGCAAGGCCTTTGAAGAAAGATGCGCCAAAGAAAACATCGCATTCTATCATCCGTCCCCGATTTTATGTACGGACAATGCGGCTATGATAGGAGCGGCAGGCTACTATGACTTTATCAAGGGCATCCGGAGCAATTTATCCTTAAATGCCGTACCCAATCTCCGATTGGGAGAAAAATAGGGAGGCATTTATGCAGGAAAACAAAACGAAAAAGTGCTATGCTGTTGTGCTTTCCGCCGGAACCGGCAGCCGTATGGGCAGCAGTGTTCCCAAACAGTATCTGCCCCTGCTTGACAGACCGGTGATTTATTACAGTCTGAAAGCCTTTGAGGACTCCTCTTATATAGATGAAATACTGCTGGTAGTGGGAGCGGACGATTTGTCCTATGTGAAAGAAGAAATTGTGGACAAATACGGTTTTACGAAAGTAACAGCCATTCTTGCCGGCGGAAAAGAACGCTATTTTTCCGTTGCCAATGCCCTGGAAAAGCTGGAAGGAAAAGACGGCTATGTGATGATTCACGATGGGGCAAGACCGATGCTGACGGAAGAAATTATCGGACGGCTCTATGAAGGTGTTTGCACTTACGAAGCAGTCTGTGCGGCAGTACCGGTAAAGGACACCATAAAGATAGTGGACGAAGAGGGCTTTGCCGTCAGGACACCTGACCGAAAGACGGTGTACGCGGTACAGACGCCCCAGGTATTTTCTCTGCCGCTCATTACAGGCGCCTACGAAGAACTCCTGCAAAATCCCGACGCCTACCGGAATGTAACCATAACGGATGACGCCATGGTGGCGGAATGTGTCTATGGCAAAAAGGTAAAAATGCTGCAGGGCTCCTATGAAAATATAAAAATAACCACCCCCGAAGATATGGAGGTGGCTAAGGTTTATCTCAGTAAATAACTACATCAACCTGAAAACAAATATTAAGGCTTCCCGGTTACAAAGGGAGGCTTTTTCTTTTTCTCCTCATAAAGAAGGGCATCTGCAGCTTCGATGGCATCCTTTAACAGGAAACGGGAATTGGCAGGCTGTATGTAAATGCCTACGGAAAGAGTAACAGAATACGGCTTGCCGGCTTTTTTCGCACAATCTGCCAGTTTCCGGTTAATCTGCTTTTTTAAGTCCGCTTCCTTGGAAATATTCGGACGCAGGGCAAGCACGGCAAATTCATCACCGCCGATACGTCCGGTCAGGCTTCCCGGAAAGACCTCTTCCAAAACTGTGGCACAGGAGAAAAGAGCAAAATCCCCCTCCGCATGACCGTAAATATCGTTAATCTGCTTTAAGTAATTAAGGTCGGCATAAGCAAATACCACGGACTGTCCCGCTTCTGCTGCGGCCTCTATAAAGGCATCGGCTTTTTTGTAGAAGCCGCGGCGGTTTAAAATACCCGTCAACTCATCCTTGCCGGAAATGGAGTCAAGCTGTAAATTTTCTTTCTGCAGCCGCTGCAGCATTTCATCCTTTTCTAAAAGCAGGGTGTGCTGCCGGGCAAACATGTTGATGAACTTTATCGCAATACTTACCTGATAGCACAGATATTCGAGATAATGCAGGTTGTCATAGCTGATATCACAAAGTAAAAAGCCATACTGTAAATCGCGGGAATACAGGTCAATCATGACGTAGGTGGCACGGGTATCCGACATATACGGGTGACCGTAAATGTCCTGGATATTAAGGAACTGTGCGGTCTTACGGGGGATAAAAGCTCTTCCGCCATTTAAGCAGGCGCGCAGGCAGATTTGCTTCGGCTGCGTCCAACTGTCACTGGGATGGAAAGAAACGGGTTCTTTTAAGAGGAACAGATAACTGTTTTTAATACCTGCCTCCGTCAGACTGTTCATGATGCACAGGTAGCTGTCGTCACTATCGTCCGCCAGCATCAGCATATCACGGGAAAAAACATTCATATTGTGGTTTGTCATAATCAGCTTGCGGCTGTTTTCTGCCTGCTGAACGTTTTCAATCAGTTTATCCTGCTCATCCAAAAGGTTCTGCAGCTTAATTTCCTCTTCACAGCCGGTGCCTAAAGAGGAACGGTATAAAAACTTGGTAGGGACATGGAACTGTTCCACTTGATCCATGGTACCGGTAAGCAGTTTGCGGTGAGCCTGCATAACGGCACGGGAACCCAAATCGTAAGCACTGGCCTTTACAGTGGCAAGGGGCGGCGTCAGATATTTACTGCCCGGAATGTCGTCAAAGCCGATGACGGAAATATCTTTTCCGACTAAAATGCCCCGTTTCTGTAATAAATCATACACAACGGCAGCGATGGAGTCGTTACCACAGACAATGGCATCCAGATCGGGATGACTGTCGATAAAATCTCCTGCATCGGTACGGCATTTGTCATCAAAATAGGAACAGCAGATGAGGGATTCATCAATGGGCAGATTATGTGTTTGCAAAACCTTTTTATAGGTGTCTAATCTTTCACAGGAATCTTTATTGGTCGTATAACCGGTAATGATACCGATGCGTTCCCTGCCTTCAATGGTTATCAATGCCTCCATGCCTTCTGCAAGACCGGCATCGTTTAAGTAGCATACATTCGAATAACCATCCCGTTCGGAAGCAATCAGAATAATGGGAATATCACCGAAGGCATCCATGATTTCGGCAGAACGTGCCTCGTGGACAGCGGAAATATTCCCGAGACAAAGAAGGACAACGTCAAGGGAATGCACCTGCGCATAACTGATCAAGGTATTGTACTGGTACTCGTATTTCTGTAATGGGTCTGTAGTGTCATAGCTGTCAAAATACTTAACCGGAACAATAAAAAGGTTATCGTCCAGTTCAGCAGCTGCCTGAATGGCACCCTCGCAGATCTGATTCGGAAAATCATCCTCTACGTTGCCGGTGACAAGACCTATATTATATCTTTTTCCTGCCATAATAACTCACCCTCTGTAAAATTCTGCTCATTATCTAAAACAATTGTATCAACTATTAAGAGGAAAGACAATATGAACAATTCGCAAAAAAAAGGGTAAAAATCAGTGAAATATGTCTTAAACTCCGCAAGAAAAAAGGATTTCAAAATTTCTGAAAAAAGTTATTGACAAGGAACCCCTTTTTTGTTAACATATGTTTTGCGTCAGGCAAGCGGCATGACGGTTTGGAGAGGTATCGAAGCGGTCATAACGAGGCGGTCTTGAAAACCGTTTGTCCGAAAGGGCGCGTGGGTTCGAATCCCACCCTCTCCGTTGGAGCATTACTCCTTCGGTAAAAAACAGAATAAGAGTTGATGATTCAACCTCATTTGGAGAAGTACCCAAGAGGTCGAAGGGACACCCCTGGAAAGGGTGCAGGTCGTTAATAGCGGCGCGAGGGTT
>CAVHWP010000006.1:0-106242 GCA_963639875.1 Bacteroidaceae bacterium | reverse complement strand
ATTCAGGATGTTTCTTGGATTTGATTAAAGCATTTGCAACTTGCACCAAAACTGGCTTAAAAGTGGAGGATACGGCGCATTTAGAATACGGCGTTTATCTGGACAACCGCATGATAGGGTTTGTGAATGACTGCGGGACAGAAGGGGATGCCATAGAGATAGGTTATGTCATTCATACGCAGTGTCAGGGGTACGGTTATGCCACCGAAGCGGTGAAGGCTGTCTTAAAAGAACTGCAGGAAATGGGATTTCAGAAGGTGAAGGCGGGCTTTTTTGAGGAAAATACCGCCAGCCGGAGCTTATAGAGAAAGCGGCGGAATGGTTCCACAGCAAATGGTTTGTGCCGGTGGAAGCCTACCGGGAATGCATGGAGGCGTATCTCTTAAAAGAAACGGAATACGGCTGGTATCTGTGTCTGGAGGATGAAAAAATAGTGGCGGGGCTTGGCGTCATTGTCAACGATTTTCATGACAGAAAAGACCTCACGCCCAATATATGCGCGGTCTATACGGAAGAAGCTTACCGGGGAAGAGGAATTGCCGGACGGCTTCTGCATATGGCAGTGGAAGATTTGTGGGCAAATGGCATTTCGCCGGTGTACCTGATAACGGAACATACCGGTTTTTACGAAAGATACGGCTGGGAGTTTCTGTGCATGGTGCAGGGAGGCGGCGAAGCGGAGCTCTCAAGGATGTATGTGCACCGGTAAGATGCGGAGATGGGAGAGGGCAGGATGAATACAGAAAAAAAGAATACGGCATATTACCACCTTCCCGGTCTGTTTGAATTCTATGAGCTGTACCGCTTGTTTCTGCCCTTGTTCCGGGAACACCGGGAATATTTTTACGACTGGTGCGACATCGGTTCCGTATACGGGGCACCGGCGGATTGTCTGTGGGGCGGCGGAAGGGTCGGCTTTGGCGACAACCGTCCCGAAGAGGTGCTTGCCCTGATGTGGGAATATGGGATTTCCGCCCGGCTGACCTTTAGTAATTCCCTGCTGCAAAAGGAGCATCTTTCAGACAAAAAATGCAATGAGCTCTGCGCCATGTTCGGAGAAAGCAGGGGACCGGAAAACGGTGTCATTGTGCATTCCGATTTGCTGGCGGACTATTTGCAAAAGCATTATCCGGGGCTGTATCTGGTGTCCTCCACCACGAAAGTGCTGACGGATTTTTCACAGCTTGCGGAAGAGCTAAACAGAAAAGAATTCCGTTATGTGGTGCCGGATTTCCGGCTGAATAAAGCCTTTGATAAATGGGACAATTTGCCGGAGGAGCAAAAGAAAAAGGTTGAATTTCTTTGTAACGAATGCTGCTTTTTCGGCTGTAAGGACAGAAAAAACTGTTACGAAGCGGTCAGCCGCAAGAGCCTCGGCGAAGAGGTAGAACATTACTGCAAGGCGCCGGATGCTGGCGAAGGGTATCGTTTCTCCAAAGCTATGGAAAATCCGGGCTTTATAGGCACCGGGAATATTACAAACATTTATCTGCCCATGGGCTTTTCCCAGTTTAAAATCGAGGGCAGGGGACTGGGCAGTGCGCTGGTACTGGAATTTTTACTGTATTACCTGACCAGACCCGAGTACCGGATACATGTCAGGGAAAGCATCTATCTGGACAATATGCTGGATTTGTTTTAAGAAAGAGATTTAACGAAAGAAAGGAAAGGCAGCGAATATGGCAATCATAGGAGGAGCCGATGGACCGATATCTGTGTTTATAGCCGGAAAACTAGGCATAGACTGGCTGAATATATGGGGGTTGATATTAGTGATATTATTACTTATTCCCAATATTATTTATGCATTCAAAGTGAAAAATCAGCATAACAGGTGTACCAATAAACTGATGAATGTGCTGGAGCAAATCGGGCGGTATGGCTGTATGTTTCTTATGGTGTTTAATATTGGGATAGCGGAAAAAGGTTTCTGGTCTGTCGGGGCATTTCTTTTTTATTTAGCGGGCAGCTTTTTTTTGATGGCACTTTACTGGATAATATGGGTACTGTACTTTCACAAACCGGCTTATTGGAAACAAATGGCATTGGCGGTGATACCCACTTGCCTGTTTCTTGTAAGCGGCATAACCATGCGGTATTATCTTTTGATTGGACTTAGTGTAATCTTCGGAGTGGGGCATATTTATGTCACGGCAAAGAACAGGATATAGCAGAAAAATGAACCAATAGGGTTCATATGCAAAGTAAAGGAAATAGCAATGACTGTATATAAATATGGAAAGGTAGAAGCATCCGTCATTTTAATCCAGCCGGTGGGCGATCATGATATCAATCTGATGGAAGAGGAAGCTACAGCTATCCAGAGGCTGACGGAAATGGATTTCGGATTGTTTGCGGTAAAAGTGGATAACTGGAATGTCGATTTGTCACCCTGGCAGGCACCGGCGGTTTTCGGAAAAGAAGCATTTGGTGACGGGGCTGCGCACACACTGGATGTGATTTTACAGCTATGCCGGGATAAAAGCCGGAAATATTACATCGGCGGGTATTCCCTTGCCGGGCTTTTTGCCCTGTGGGCATCGTATCAGACAAAAATGTTTGCGGGAACTGCCGCAGCTTCTCCGTCCATGTGGTTCCCGGGATTTCTTCCTTATATGAAAGAGCATGAAATCAAAAGCAAGGCGGTTTACTTAAGCCTGGGTGACAGGGAAGAAAGAACGAAAAATCCGGTTATGTCCACGGTAGGTGACTGCATCCGGGAGGCACATGCGTATCTTGCCGGGCAGGGAACAGACTGCACACTGGAATGGAATGCGGGAAATCATTTTAAGGAGCCGGAGCTCAGGAAGGCGAAAGCCTTTGCCTGGGTGATGAAAGAACAGAAAGAGATGAGGATGTTATGAATATTACGGTATATTTAGGTGCATTGGAAGGAAACGACAAGTCCCTTCGGAACGCCGTAAGAGAATTGGGAAACTGGATTGGAGAAAGCGGCAATGCCCTTGTATACGGAGGTTCCAAAACGGGACTGATGGGAGAACTGGCAGAAAGCACCCTGCAGGCAGGCGGTGCCGTAACCGGTGTGGAGCCGGAATTTTTTATAAAACAGGATGCGCAGTACGAAGGTCTGACAAAATTAATTGTGACAAAAGATATGTCGGAGCGGAAGGCAGAAATGATTGAGCTGGGCGATGCCTTTGTGGCGTTTCCGGGCGGCACGGGGACACTGGAAGAGATTTCAGAGGTCATGTCCAAGGTGTCCATGAAACAACTGGCGGCGCCCTGTATCATTTACAATCTGAACGGTTATTACGACAGCCTGAAGGAGCTGCTCCGGCATATGACGGGAATGGGACTGTCCTCCGAAGAACGGCAGAAGGGCATTTTCTTTGCAGAGAATTTAGAGGACATCAAGAAAATTCTGGAGAACAGGTAAAACAGGTATATTCCGGAAAACGGGTAAACCAGGAACATTTTGAAGAACAGGTAAACCAGGCACATTTCGTAAATCAATAAAACAGAAAACTCATGAGGACAAATTATGGCAGAGAAATATCAAGACGAAGGTCTTAAGGGCAACGAAAAAATAGAAGAAGCTATTGCGGCGCTGCAAAAAGAGGCAACACCGGAGCAGCTTGCTCATACGCTTACCGTGATACGGCGCCGGGTGCAGGAAGGCGGGCAGCTTATCGTGGCGGTAGAGCCGTTCCTGACTCGGACGCAAATGAATGTAAGGGTGGTAAAAACCACGGACGGCGCAGCCTGGTGGACCGCATTTACCGGCTTTGAAGAAGAACTGAAAGGTGCAGACAGTGTGAAATCCACTTTCCTGACGGACATGGGAAAGTTGTTTCAGACAGCACTTACGGTGCCGGAAATTCAGGGAGTCATCTTAAATCCCTGGAACCGGACTCTTATGTTGGATAAGCATCTGATAGAAATTCTGTTGCCCCCAAAAGAGTGATATATTGATAAACAGGCACGGTTTACACAATAATACGGGGAAAGCACTGAAAGGAGAAAAGAATTTTTTATGCATGTAGAAGAATACGGAACGGAAAACAAAGAGATTATTGTCATGCTGCATGGAGCAAATTTTGTTCATTCTTTTGGCAGACAGTATGTGTTGGCGGAAAAATATCATCTGATTGTACCGCATCTGATGGGATATGGAAAGGAAACGGACAAAATATTTGATACGGACAGCCAGATAACGGAATTGGTTTCCTATATTGCAGACTTAAAGCAGAAAGTGCTGCTGGTAGGGTTCTCCCTGGGCGCACAGATTGCGTTTAAGTTAGTGGCAGAGCACGAAGAACTTTTTAAGGCTGCGATTATCGTGAGTCCCTGGCTGATAAAAAATGACGATATGCTTCGGTTTGTCATGGAACAGAATGAGAAGCAATTTGCTTCTTTTAAGAAAAGATGGCTTTGTAATCTGATAGGGCTGATGAATGGTCTGCCGAAAGCACAGCGCAAAGAATTTGTGGAGCAGATGCAGCAGGTAAAAATAGAAACTGTCCGCAATTCGGTTGATAACGGCATCACTCTGGAGAGTGTGAATGGTTTTGAACAGATTTCCGTTCCGGTTTATGCGCTTGCCGGAGAAAAGGAACAGGCAGAGGTGATAGGAAGTGTGGAGGAAATGGCAAAACGAAATTCCCACTGCCATAGTGAGATTTGGAAGAAGGCAGCACACAATATTCCGCCCCTGCATTATAAAAAGTTCAATGCCCTGATAGAAAAGGTGGAAGAAGAACTTTAAGGGAAGCAAAAAGAAAAAAATTGACAAATTGCTTCCGATAAAATAGGACCAGAAGAAGCAAATAAAAGAAAAAGTGAAAATTGCTTTAAAGTAAATTGGTGTAGGAGAAGCAAATTAGATAATTTTAAGAATTTGCTGCAAAAAAATAGAAGCATGAGGAGAAATATGAAAGATTTGCTTTAAAATATGTTAAGACCGGAGCAGCAAATCGATAGGAAAATAAAATTTGCTTTAAAATATATTTGGGGACAGGAAGCAAAAAGTAAAAAAAGCAGAAAATGCTTCTGAAAGTTTTACAGACAAGAAGCAAGGGAGAGAAAAAACGAAAAATGCTTCCAACAGCTTCTTTGGACAGAAAGCAAAAAGGGAAAAATGCCCCAGGAAAGTAAAAACGGAAAGGAGACCCTACGTGAAAAAAATACCTTCTTTTGGAAAAGGGCTTATAGCGGGAATTATCATATGGCTGTTTATTATTCTGGCGGATGCCATCGATGAATTTGTTCTGGATGTGGATACCTTGCTGGGCATCTGGGTGAGTCTTGTTGTTCTGCTTTGTATGTTTATAGCCTATATCGTGTTTTACATAAAGAAGAAGCCGGGCTGGAAAAACATTTTGTGCTTTTTTGCAGGCTACCTGATAACGGGAGCCGCTACGGGATGGATTATCTGGAGCGCCTTGGAAAACGAAACGTTTTTTATAGAGCAGACGAGGGAACGATGCAGTTTCCTTTGTCTGAACGGAATAGAATATCTGTTGTATCCTTTTATCACCATAGGGGTGTTTAGCGTATTATGTGCCTTGTTCCATGCCGTTTATGCCATAATTTCTTTGCTTTGTTCTTGCAATAAAAAGGACCATGTACTATAATTTAAGACAAATTTGCGTCCCCATAAGCGGACAGAAAGGGATTTACTCGATGAAAAAGACAATCATTACAGTAGTAGGAAAAGATACGGTAGGAATTATTGCAAAGGTTTGTACCTATCTGGCAGAAAATAAAATCAACATTCTGGATATCTCCCAGACCATCGTTCAGGGATATTTTAACATGATGATGATAGTTGATACGGCGGAAAGCACAAAATCCCACGGAGATATGGCGGATGAACTGGAAAAATTAGGAGAAGGCATCGGCGTTATCATCAAGTGTCAGAAAGAAGAAATTTTTGACATGATGCACAGAGTATAAGCTTACCGAAGGAGACAGCCATGATTAACATATCAGAAGTAGTAGAAACCAATAATATGATTGAGAAGGAAAATCTGGATGTGAGAACCATTACCTTAGGTATCAGCCTTCTTGATTGTATTGATTCCGATTTGAATGCCTTAAACGACAAGATTTATAAAAAGATTTACGAAGCAGCCAAGGACCTGGTAAAGACCGGTGAAGAAATTTCCGGTGAGTTCGGTATTCCCATTGTTAACAAGAGAATTTCCGTTACCCCCATTGCCCTGGTAGGCGCAGCAGCCTGCAAGACGATTGAAGATTTTGCAAGCATTGCAAAGACCCTGGATAAGGTAGCACACGAAGTGGGCGTAAACTTTATCGGCGGCTATTCCGCACTGGTAAGCAAGGGTATGACACCGGCGGATGAACTGCTTATCCGCTCCATTCCTTTGGCACTTTCCACAACGGAAAGAGTGTGCAGCTCCGTAAACTTGGGTTCTACCAAGGCCGGTATCAACATGGATGCGGTTCGTCTGATGGGGCAGATGATTAAACAGACGGCGGAGTACACCAAAGAGGATGACTCCTTAGGCTGTGCCAAGTTGGTGGTATTCTGCAATGCACCGGATGACAACCCGTTTATGGCGGGCGCATTCCACGGCGTTACCGAAGCGGACAAGATTATTAATGTAGGTGTCAGCGGTCCCGGTGTTGTAAAAACAGCTCTGGAAAAAGTAAGAGGCAAAAGCTTTGAAGTGCTTTGCGAAACCATTAAAAAGACGGCGTTCAAGGTTACCCGTGTGGGACAGCTTGTTGCCAAGGAAGCATCCCGCATGTTAAACGTACCCTTCGGTATTGTGGATTTGTCACTGGCGCCCACACCGGCTATCGGCGACAGCGTAGCGGATATTTTATGTGAAATCGGTCTGGAATATGCAGGCGCTCCCGGTACCACCGCAGCACTGGCGCTCTTAAACGACCAGGTGAAGAAGGGTGGCGTTATGGCATCCTCCTATGTAGGCGGCTTGTCCGGTGCGTTTATTCCGGTCAGCGAAGACCAGGGTATGATTGATGCCGTTGTGGCAGGAGCCCTTACCATTGAAAAACTGGAAGCCATGACCTGTGTCTGCTCCGTAGGACTTGACATGATTGCCATTCCCGGAGACACCAGCGAAAGCACCATTTCCGGTATCATTGCGGATGAAATGGCTATCGGTATGGTAAACCAGAAGACCACAGCAGTGAGAGTTATTCCCGTTATCGGCAAGGGAGTGGGAGAAAAGGTAGAGTTCGGCGGACTGTTAGGTTACGCACCGGTTATGCCGGTCAATCCGTTCTCCTGTGAAGCCTTTGTAAGCAGAACCGGCAGAATACCGGCTCCGATACACAGCTTTAAGAACTAAAAACGAAATACATAAGAAGTTACTTTCCATATTAGGAAATCCGAATGACAGGGCGGCTGTACTCCGACACAAAGGGGCAACCGTCCTTTTGCGTGCGTGCATGCTCGTAAAGGTGGGCAGCAAAGATGTCCTTGGAAAGGCAGGAAAGAGCCTCGGGGGACAAAAGGGAAGGCGCATCCTTTAAGCGGGACAGCAGCGGAATGTTTTCCGTGGAAAGACAGCCAAACACTTCGGAGGAAGCTTCCCGGAAGCCTAAAATGCGGGCATAGGGCGCCGCAGCAGGAATGTCCTCTTTTTTAATGGAAAGCAGAATGTGGAGCAGGGAACGGTACACTCTTGTCAGGGTAATATCCTTGCTTTTTAAGCTGTTTTCACAGAAAGCGGAAAACGTGGCAAAGGAAGTAAGATTTTTCCGTATCTTATCGGATAAATCGGAAGTAACATCAAGGTAAGCATCATAACCGGCATCCTTTTCGGAAAGCAGCTTGTAAAAAAGCATGCCGGAAAAATCGTCCGCAAACAGGGCATTTTTCTTCTGGCAGGCAGCGGCAAATTCCTGCCGGATGCTTTCCGGTACATAGCGGAGCAAATCGGGATTTCCGTCCGCAATGCCTTTTCGGAGAGCCATGGCGGAGCAGAAGGACTCCTCGGTTAAGGCAGAGGAGAGATAGCCGTCCCCTTCACGCTTGATGGTATAAGGAACCGGAGCGTGCTGCCCATTTTTCTCTAATGCAGGCAGCGCCTTTAAATATTCCACCCCTAAAATATTGTTGGGGGAAGAAAGAACGTCGGAAGCAGAAGCATCCACGCCGGACAGACTGCCGGCGTGTGCACACTCCCGCACGGCAAGTGCCCGGGCGGAGGGGAAGGAAAGCCCTTCCTTCAGGACTTTGTTCAGGGCTTCTTTGTAAGCGGGCGGCTCCGCAGAGAGCAGGGATGCGATTTTCTGTAAGGGCGCAATTTCGCCGCATTCGCTGCCGAAGCACAGGGCGTCCACACCGAGGGAGGAAAGCAGGGATACGGCCCCTTTTGCAAAAAGCTCCGCACTGGCGGTGGCGAAAACTACGGGCAGTTCGATGCACAAGTCGGCACCGGCAAGCAGGGACAGGCGGCAGCGTGTGTATTTGTCAAAGACGGCGGGGATGCCGCGCTGGGTAAAGTCACCGCTCATGACCACCACGGCAAAGTCCGCACCGGTGACTTCCTTGGCTTTTTTCAGTTGGTAAAGATGCCCGTTGTGAAAGGGATTGTACTCGGCAATGATACCTACGGTTTTCATGGGATACGCTCCTTCGGAATGAATAATTTGTATCGGAAAACATACAAGAAAACGTACTTTTATGCTTGTATGAAAAAACTGTATTTAGTATAATATAGTTTAGATTGTTTGCATAGTGGGAAAGGAGAACAATATGTCATACATAGATCTCATTAAGGACAGAGCAAAAGTAGATAAAAAAACCATTGTCCTGCCGGAATCCAACGACAAGAGAACCCTGATTGCGGCAGCCAAAATATTGGAAGAAAAAATAGCGGACATCATCATGATTGGCGACGAAGAAAAAATCATGGACGGTGCCGGATGGCTGGAGGTTGACCTGGCGGGACTTAAGATTATTAATCCCCAGAAAACCGAAAAATTAGACGAATACGTCAATCTTTTGTACGAAACCAGAAAAGCAAAGGGCATGACCCCGGAAAAAGCAAGGGAAATCCTGCTTTCCGATTACCTGACCTTCGGTATCGTAATGGTTAAGAACAACGACGCGGACGGCATGGTGGCAGGTGCCTGCCATTCCACAGCCGACACCCTGCGCCCGGCATTGCAGATATTGAAAACCGCACCCGGCGTGAAGCTGGTATCCGCTTTCTTTATTATGGATACCCAGATGAAGAATTTGGGAGAAAACGGCACGTTCCTGTTTGCAGACTGCGGTCTGAACCAGGACCCGACCCCGGAAGAACTGGCAGCCATTGCGGACACTTCTTCCCGCAGCTTTAAGTCCCTTATCGGTCCGAAGCCCGTGATTGCCATGCTTTCCCATTCCACCAAGGGAAGCGCCAAGCATCCGTTGGTAGATAAGGTAGTGGAGGCTACGAAGATTGCCAAGGAAAAATACCCGCATCTTGTGATTGACGGCGAACTGCAGCCCGATGCGGCTCTGGTTCCCAGTGTTGCCAAGTTAAAGGCTCCCGGAAGCGTGGTAGGCGGCAAAGCCAATGTCATGATATTCCCCAATCTGGATGCCGGCAATATCGGCTATAAATTAGTACAGAGACTGGGCGGAGCGGATGCCTACGGCCCCATGCTGCAGGGTATTGCCAAGCCCGTAAACGACCTTTCCAGAGGATGCTCCTGGGAGGATATTGTAGGTGTAGTTGCGCTGACAGCCGTACAGGCTCAGCTTGTGTAAGCCCAAAAGGCAGAAGGTGAGGAAAAATGAACGTACTTGTTATAAACTGCGGCAGTTCTTCTCTGAAATTCCAGCTCATTGAAGCAGAGAGCGAGAAGCTGATTGCAAAAGGTATCTGTGAAAGAATTGGCATCGAAGGAAGCCAGATTTGTTATACACCGGCAGGCGGCACCAAGGAAGTGACCGTTTCTCCCATGAAAGACCATACCGATGCCATCCGTCTGGTACTTGCGGCGCTGACCAACGAAAAGACAGGTGTGGTAAAGGATTTGAGTGAAATCGGAGCAGTGGGACACCGTATCGTACACGGCGGCGAGAAGTTCTCCGAAGCAACGATTATCGACGACGAAGTGCGGAAAGCCATTGCCGAATGCAACGACTTAGCGCCCCTTCATAATCCGGCAAACTTAATCGGCATTGAAGCCGTAAAGAAGCTGATGCCGGACACCCCGATGGTAGCCGTATTCGATACCGCTTTCCATCAGACCATGCCCAAGAAGGCATACCTTTACGGACTGCCCATTTCTTATTATGAAAAATATAAAATAAGAAGATACGGCTTCCACGGAACCAGCCATTCCTATGTCAGCAAAAAAGCGGCGGAAGTGCTGGGTAAAAATTACGATGACTTAAAGATTATTGTGTGCCATTTGGGAAACGGCGCCAGTGTATCCGCAGTGGACCACGGCAAATGCGTGGACACTTCCATGGGACTTACCCCGTTGGAAGGTCTGATTATGGGTACCCGTTCCGGCGACATTGACCCCGCCATTATCGAATACATTGCGCACAAAGAGGGCAAAAGCATTGATGAAATCATGACACTTTTAAATAAGAAGTCCGGTCTGCTCGGCATGTCCGATTACCTTTCTTCCGATTTCAGAGATTTGGAAGCAGGCTATGAAGAGGGCAACGACAGGGCAGTTGTGGCAGTGGATGCTTTTGCATACCGCACCGCCAAGTACATCGGCGCTTATGTGGCAGCCATGAACGGCGTGGATGTTATCTGCTTTACGGCAGGTGTGGGCGAAAACGCTTCCTTCCTGCGCACCATCATCTGCAACCAGTATTTAGGCTATCTGGGTATTACCCTGGATGAAGAAGCCAATGCCAAGAGAGGCGAGGACATTGCCATTACCACGCCGGACAGCAGGACTACGGTTATGGTCATTCCCACCAACGAAGAGCTTGCCATTGCAAGAGAGACCTATAAGCTTACCAGGTAAAGCAGAAACAAACTGTCATAAAAAATGAAAATTTTGGTTGACAAAGTGTGTGCCCGAAGTTATACTATACGAGTGTGTGAAAACGAAAGAGTGTCATCAGATGCACTTTCGCCGGGAGCAGGCTATGTTACTTAATTTGACAGATGTATTTACAAACGAAGGCAGGGTTCGGAAAGAATCCGTTGCAATGGAACTGAAAGAGTTCAAAAGCCGTATGGGTGCGTTTCCCGTTGTGGAGCAGAGCCCGTTAGAGCTTACCATTACCCATGAGGGAATGGGCAAGGCACTGATAAAAGGTCATGCAGTCTTAACCCAACTGATGAGCTGCGACAGATGTCTTAAGGAAGTCAGAGTTCCCATTACGATTGATTTTGAAAGAACGGTTGCTTCACCGGATGTAAGAGATGACAAATTAGAGGATGATGGCGATTTCGATGTAATGGAAGGCTATCAGCTTAACGTAGATGTACTGGTATACAACGAGCTTTTAATGAACCAGCCTGAAAAGGTACTTTGTAAGCCGGATTGCAAAGGAATTTGTATGAAGTGTGGCAAAGACCTGAATGAAGGGGAATGTGGATGCGATACATTCGTGCCGGATCCCCGCATGGCGGTATTACAAGATATCTTTAACGCAAATAAGGAGGTGTAACGATGTCTATTTGTCCTAAGAATAAATCTTCCAAAGGTAGAAGAGATAAGAGAAGAGCAAACTGGAAAATGAGTGCTCCTACATTAGTAAAATGCAGCAAATGCGGCGCATTAATGATGCCTCACAGAGTATGCAAGGCTTGTGGTTCTTACAATAAAAAAGAAATCATTGCACAGGACTAATTTGAAACGCCAGGGACTTTCCTAAAAAGGGAAGTCCTTTTTTCATATTGACAAAAACAGACCGTAATCCGACAAAAATGTCGGAAATCACGGGAAGAAAGGTATAAATGCAGATGAAAGAAAGAGGACTGACGGGGAGTACCTTAAAATGGATTGCCATTGTGACGATGCTCATTGACCATACGGGAGCCGCTGTTTTGGAGAAAATGCTCATCAGCGGAAAATACGGGGAAGTGTCGGCGGCAAATCCTCTGTATCAGATTGATATGATTTTGCGGGGGATTGGAAGACTGGCGTTTCCCATTTTCTGTTTCCTTCTGGTAGAAGGCTTTTTACATACGAAAAATGTGTGGAAATACGCGGGCAGACTGGCGCTTTTTGCTTTGGTTTCGGAAATTCCGTTTGACCTGGCGTTTCAGGGAGAATGGCTGTTTATGGGGTACCAGAATATTTTCTTTACCCTGCTTATCGGACTCCTTGTTATGATTGCCTTTCGGACGGCGGAAGAGAAAATTGCGGCAAAGCCCTTAAGGATACTCTGCGAGGCGGTTGTTTTGCTGGCAGGATATGTGCTTGCCGATGTGATGCACACCGATTACGGTGGTCTCGGTGTGGTCTGCATCATGCTTTTATATATTTTCCGTTACAACAGAAAAATGCAGGTGCTGGCGGGAGCCGCCGTATTTATGTGGGAAATCACGGCACCGCTTGCGTTTCTTCCTATTTATTTCTACAACGGAAAAAGAGGCATGAAAATGAAATACTTCTTTTACGCCTTTTACCCCGTGCATCTGCTTATCCTGTACGGAATTGCACGGCTGCTCGGCGTGGCATAGAAGGCGTGAAAAATCCGCAGGCGGGGAAATGGTTTTTTCTACTTGATTTTTACATATGCGTTTAGTATAGTAAAAAAGGGTAATAGCCTGTGAAACAAACAGAAGAAAGGAAAAGGCAAAATATGGCTGAGACAGTAAATGTGGCAGTAGATGCCATGGGTGGGGATAACGCCCCCGTAGAAATCGTCAAAGGTGCAATAGAAGCCTTAAATGAAGAGAAGAAAATTAAACTTTTCCTTCTTGGCCGCAAGGAGGTAATAGAACAGGAACTTGCCAAATACACTTATGATGCGGATCGTGTGGAAGTGGTGCATACGGAAGAAGTCATTGAGACGGCAGAGCCGCCCGTTATGGCCATCCGTACGAAGAAGGACTCCTCCATCGTAAAGGGTATGCATTTGGTAAAAGACGGTACCTGTGATGCATTTGTTTCTGCAGGTTCTTCGGGAGCCGTTTTAGTTGGCGGACAGATTATTGTGGGCAGGTTAAAGGGTGTGGAAAGACCCCCCATGGCACCGCTCATTCCGACGGCAAACGGTGCGGCACTGCTGATTGACTGCGGCGCCAACGTGGATGCCAGACCTTCCCATCTGGTGCAGTTTGCCAAAATGGGTTCCGTCTACATGGAAAATGTAGTGGGCATTAAAAATCCCAGGGTCGGTATCGTCAACATCGGTGCGGAAGAGGAAAAAGGCAATGCACTGGTAAAGGAAACCTTCCCGCTTTTGAAAAACTGTCCCGATATCAACTTTATCGGCAGTGTGGAAGCCAGAGATATTCCGGCAGGCGCAGCGGATGTAGTAGTCTGCGAGGCATTTGTGGGAAATGTTATCTTAAAGATGTACGAGGGTGTCGGTGCGGTTATGCTTAAGAAAGTGAAGGAAGGCATGATGACCTCTCTTCGCAGCAAAATCGGTGCGCTTTTAGTAAAGCCCGCCCTGAAGGAAACCCTGAAAGCTTTCAGCCTGGATGAATACGGCGGAGCGCCCATGCTCGGCTTAAAAGGGCTGGTAGTAAAGACCCACGGCAGTTCCAAGGCAGTGGAAGTAAAAAATTCTGTTCTGCAGTGCGTTACATTCAAGGAACAGAAAATCAATGAGAAAATCAAGGAAAAAATAGCCTTAGAAGATTAAGAAAGAAGGAACAGATTATGGAATTTGAAAAACTGAAAAAAATAATTGCGGAGGTACTGAATGTGGACCCGGAAGAAATCACACCGGACTCTACTTTCATGGATGACTTAGGAGCTGACTCCCTGGATGTTTACCAGATTATCATGGGCATCGAAGAAGAGTTTGACATTGAAGTGGCTCCCGAGAAGGCAGAAAAGATTACCACAGTGGAAGAAGCTGTTGAGATGATTAAGAGTGCAGTAAACAATTAATCTGCGGATTTTTCACAGGAAAGAAAAGCGTCTGCAAATTGCAGGCGCTTTTTATGAAAGGACATTTCATGCTAAAAGAAAGTGATTATCAGGAATTAGAGAAGAAAATAGGATATACTTTTCAAAACAGGGCGCTTTTGAAACAGGCAGTTACACACAGCTCCTTTGCCAATGAGCAGAAGATTAACAGACAGAAGCATTACGAAAGACTGGAATTCTTGGGAGATGCCGTATTGGAGCTTGTTTCCAGTGATTTTTTGTTTCAAACGCACCCGGAGATGCCGGAAGGACAGCTTACCAAGATGCGTGCTTCCATGGTCTGTGAACCGGCGCTGGCGTACTGCGCCAAGGATTTGACTCTGGACAGCTACATCCAGCTCGGAAAGGGAGAGGAAGCGACCGGAGGCAGATACCGTGACTCCATTATTTCCGATGTGATGGAAGCGGTTATCGGCGCTATTTACCTGGACGGCGGCATGGAGCCCGCCAGAACCTACATACACCGCTTTGTTCTTTCCGATTTGGAAAACAAACAGCTTTTTCTGGACTCCAAGACCAACCTGCAGGAATATATGCAGCAAAATCTCAAAAAAGAATTTCATTACCAGCTTGTGGAAGAGTCCGGCCCCGAGCACGACAAGGTGTTCGTGGTGGAAGTGGTAATGGAAGAAAAGGTACTCGGCAGGGGAAAAGGCCGTACCAAGAAGGCAGCCGAACAGCAGGCTGCTTATGAAGCACTGCTTGGCTTCAAGAAACCGGGCAAAAGAGGATAGGGGCATGTACTTAAAAAGCATAGAAGTATACGGATTTAAATCGTTTGCAAATAAAATTACATTTCAGTTTCACAACGGTATCACCGGCATTGTAGGACCGAACGGCAGTGGTAAGAGTAACGTTGCCGATGCGGTCAGATGGGTTCTGGGTGAGCAGCGCATCAAGCAGCTCCGCGGTTCCTCCATGCAGGATGTTATTTTCTCCGGCACGGAAGCCAGGAAGCCTTTAAGCTACGCATATGTGGCAATCACCCTGGACAATTCCGACCACCAGCTTGCCATTGATTTTGACGAGGTTACGGTGGCAAGGCGCATTTACCGTTCCGGTGAAAGTGAATACCTGATTAACGGCGCAGCCTGCCGGTTAAAGGATGTCAATGAGCTTTTCTACGATACCGGTATCGGTAAGGAAGGCTATTCCATTATCGGACAGGGTCAGATTGATAAAATCCTTTCCGGTAAGCCGGAGGAAAGACGTGAGCTTTTTGACGAAGCGGCGGGTATTGTAAAGTTCAAGAGAAGAAAATTTGCCGCCCAGAAGAAGTTGGAGGACGAAAAGGCAAATTTAGTCCGTGTAAACGACATTCTTTCCGAACTGGAAAAGCAGGTAAAGCCTTTGGAGAAGCAGTCCGAGACGGCGAAAATCTACTTAAAGAAAAAGGAAGAATTAAAGGTACTGGATGCCAATACCTTCCTTTTGGAGAGTGAGCAGGTAAAGACCCAGCTTGCCGATGTGCAGGGAAAGTACGACATTGCATCCAAAGATTATGAGGCGACTTCCGAAAAGTACGAGGGCATCAAGCAGGAGTACGAGGCGATACAGAGCCAGATAGAAACACTGGAAAAGGAAATCGAAGAAGCCCGGAACAATCTGACGGACACCAGTGTGCTGCGCGGCAAGTTAGAGGGCGAAATCAATGTCTTAAGGGAGCAGATACATTCCGCTACGGACAACGCCGCCCATTTACAGACCAGAAAAGAAAACTTAAACAGCCAGATTGTGCAGAAGGATACCGAAAAGCGGGAAATCCTTGCAAAGAAAGCAGAAATTGACGAGCAGGTAACGGAGCTTACCGCTACAAGGGATGAGGTAAAAAAGAGCTTAGAGAACTTACAGAACCGCATCCAGGAATTAAACGACAGCATTGAAGCCGGCAAGAACACCATTATCGGCGAGTTAAACCAGAGAGCGACCATCAAGTCCAAAATCGGACGCTTTGACACCATGCTGGAGCAGGTAGCCATAAGAAAAGCGGAGCTGAATTCCCGAATTCTCAAAGCCAAGTCCGACGAAGAGGACAGGGAAGAAAACATTAAAAAGCTGAAAGAACAGTTTACGGCAGTTTCCGATGCCTTGAAGGAAATGAAGGAAAAGGCGGAAAAGGACGAAGCGGACATCCAGAAAATCAGGGGAGAACTTACCCAGAAGGATGCAAAGCTTCGGGAAACCCAGGAGCAGTACCATCAGGAGAAATCCAGGCTGGAAGCCCTGTCCAATCTGACGGAACGCTACGAAGGCTACGGCGGCAGCGTTAAAAAGGTCATGGAGCAGAAGAACGACAACAAGGGTATCATCGGTGTTGTTGCGGACATTATTAAAGTAGATAAAAAATACGAAACGGCGATTGAAACCGCCCTTGGCGGCAATATCCAGAACATCGTAACGGATGACGAGGAAACTGCCAAAAAGATGATTGGTTTCTTAAAGAAGAACCGTCTGGGACGAGCTACCTTCCTTCCCCTGACAAGCATTAAAAATCCGCAGGAATTCAAGAACCCGGAAGCCTTAAAAGAAAAAGGTGTTGTGGGTATGGCGGACGAGCTGGTCAAGACGGAAACCCGTTACAAGGATGTGGCGAAAGCCATGCTCGGCAGAATTGTGGTTGTGGACAACGTGGACAATGCCGTGAAAATTGCCCGTAAGTTCGACTACGGCATCCGAATGGTTACCATTGAGGGCGAACTTTTGGTACCCGGCGGCGCCATCAGCGGCGGTGCCTTCAAGAACAACAGCAACCTTCTCGGTCGAAGAAGAGAAATGGAGGATTTGGAGAAGAAAATCAAAGACCTTCTTTCAAATGTCGAGACCATCCAGAAGGATATTGAAGAAACCAAACAGAAGAGAAATACCATGCGTATGGAATTAGAAGCCCTGAAAGCCGACATCCAGCGCAAGTTTATCGAACAGAATACAGCAAGACTTTCCGTGGAAAGCGCCGAGGAGCGTATGGAAGAAGCGGAAGCGGGCTCCCGTTCCTTAATGGAAGAATTAAAGGAAATGGAAAAGCAGGTGCTGGAAATCAAGCAGGGCAAGGAAGAAATCCAGAAAGAGCTGACCGGTTCCGAAGAAATGGAGAAATCCGTAGAAGCAAGCATTTCCGAATTCCAGAAGGAACTGGAGGAAAAGAGACTTCAGGAAACAGAAAGCTCCGCCAAGGTTTCCGAATGGGAGCTTAAAGTGGAAAAGATGCTGCAGACCCAGGGCTTCCACCAGCAGAATGTGGATCGTATCAACGGCGAAATCGAAACCCTTAAGGGAGAGCTTTCCGAAATCGAAGACGGCATTGCCGGCAACGAAGAAAGCCTCCAGGAAAAGAAGGAACACATTGCCGAAATCGAAAAGACCATTGAAGCTTCCCATACTTCCCAGGACAAGTCCCAGAAGGAACTGACGGAAAATATTGCCAGGAAGGAAGAACTGAGCGCCAAGCAGAAGAACTTCTTTACGGAGCGGGAAGAACTGTCCCAGCAGATGACCAGACTGGACAAGGAAGTTTACCGTCTGAATGCCCAGAAGGAAAAAATGGAAGAAGCCATGGAAACCCAGATTAACTATATGTGGGATGAATATGAGCTGACCCTTTCCGATGCGGCGTCCTTACGGAACGAGGAGCTTACGGATTTAAGCTCCATGAAAAAAGAGATTTCCGCCATCAAGGACCAGATTAAAAAGCTGGGCGACGTCAATGTCAACGCCATTGAGGACTACAAGAACTTAATGGAGCGTTACACTTTCTTAAAGACCCAGCACGACGATTTAATCGAAGCGGAAAAGACACTGGAAGGCATCATCACGGAGCTTGACAGCGCCATGAGAAAGCAGTTCCAGGAGAAATTTGCGGAGATTAACAAGGAATTTGACAAAGTATTCAAGGAGCTCTTCGGAGGCGGCAGAGGTACACTGGAGCTGATGGAGGACGAGGATATTCTGGAAGCGGGCATCCGTATCATTGCCCAGCCGCCCGGAAAGAAACTGCAGAACATGATGCAGCTCTCCGGTGGCGAAAAAGCGCTGACGGCGATTTCCTTACTGTTTGCCATCCAGAACTTAAAGCCCTCACCGTTCTGTCTCTTGGACGAAATCGAAGCGGCGTTAGACGAGTCCAACGTCGGAAGATTTGCCAAGTACCTGCATAAGCTGACCAAGAATACGCAGTTCATCGTCATTACACACCGACGGGGAACCATGGAAAAGGCGGACCGCCTGTACGGTATTACCATGCAGGAGAAGGGGGTTTCCGCACTTGTCAGTGTCAACCTGATTGACAAGGATTTGGACAATTAAGCAGAGGAGATAAGGAAAATATAAAGGAAGGCATACGACTATGAGTGAAGAAAAAATGGGATTTTTTGCCAAACTGAAAAACGGGCTGAAAAAGACCAGGGACAATATCGTAAACGGTATTGACTCGGTGTTTAACGGCTTTTCTTCCATAGACGAGGATTTCTACGAAGAACTGGAAGAAATCCTCATCATGGGCGACATCGGCGTGAATGCCACAACCGCCATTATCGAGCGGCTGAAACAGCAGGTAAAAGAACAGTATATCAAAGAGCCTTCCCAGTGCAAACAGCTTTTGGTGGACAGTATCCGCGAGCAGATGCAGGTGGGAGAAAATGCCTACGAGTTTGAAAACAGACAGTCCGTAGTCATGGTAATTGGCGTAAACGGTGTGGGAAAGACCACTTCCGTGGGAAAGCTTGCCGGCAAACTGAAGGCACAGGGAAAAAGAGTACTGATTGCAGCGGCGGATACCTTCCGTGCGGCGGCTCTGGACCAGCTTAAGGAATGGGCGGACAGAGCGGATGTGGACATTATCGGCGGCGCAGAGGGCTCCGACCCCGCGAGCGTGGTTTACGATGCCTGCATGGCAGCCAAGTCCCGAAAAGCGGATGTACTTTTAATTGATACCGCGGGCAGACTTCACAACAAGAAGAACCTGATGGAAGAATTAAAGAAGATGAACCGCATCATTGACAGGGAATTTCCCGATGCCTACCGGGAGAATTTCATTGTCTTGGACGGCACCACCGGACAGAACGCACTGGTGCAGGCAAGGGAGTTCGGTGAGGTGGCAGACCTGACCGGCATTATCCTGACAAAGCTTGACGGTACGGCAAAGGGCGGCATTGCGGTAGCCATCCAGTCCGAATTAAGCGTACCGGTAAAGTACATCGGTGTGGGCGAAACCATAGACGATTTGCAGAAGTTCGACGCAGATGCATTTGTCAGTGCACTGTTTGACAGAAAAGACGATGACGAAGAAGAAAAAGAAGTGTAAAAATTGTGCAGGCACAAAGTTTGCAGGTTTTGAGAAAAGGAGAAAATATGGACGAGAAGATGCTTACATTACCGAGATTTGAGGAGGCCTCCGAAATTGTAAAGAAGGTGACTCTCGAGACCAAGCTGGTTTACAGCGATTTCTTAAGCGAACGCTACGGCAACAAAATTTACTTAAAGCCGGAAAACATGCAGTTCACCGGAGCGTACAAGGTGCGCGGCGCTTATTATGCCATGAGTACCCTGAGTGACGAGCAGAGAAGCAAGGGTGTTATTACCGCTTCCGCAGGCAACCATGCACAGGGCGTTGCCTATGCCGCAAAGTGCTACGGTGTAAAGGCAACCATCGTAATGCCGACCACCACCCCTCTTATGAAAGTAAACCGTACCAAGAGCTACGGCGCAGAAGTGGTTCTGTGGGGCGATGTATATGACGAAGCATGCGCCAAGGCATACGAACTGGCAGAGGAAAAAGGCTACACCTTTATCCATCCCTTCAACGACTTAACCGTTGCAACCGGTCAGGGTACCATTGCCATGGAAATCTTCAAGGAACAGCCTCTGGTAGACTATATTTTAGTTCCCATCGGCGGCGGCGGACTGGCAACCGGTGTTTCCACACTGGCGAAGCTCTTAAATCCCAAGATTAAGGTCATCGGTGTAGAACCTGCCGGAGCAGCCTGCATGAAGGCTTCCTTAAAGGAAGGCAAGGTAGTGACACTGCCCAAGGTCAGCACTATTGCAGACGGTACTGCCGTAAAGACACCCGGCGACAAGCTGCTTCCCTACATAAAGAAAAATCTGGACGACATCATTACCGTAGAAGACGACGAACTGATTGTAGCCTTCCTCGATATGGTGGAGAATCACAAGATGGTAGTAGAAAACTCCGGTCTTCTGACCGTAGCAGCCTTAAAGCACTTAGATGTAAAAAATAAAAAGATTGTACCGATTTTAAGCGGCGGCAATATGGATATCATTACCATGTCCTCCGTGGTACAGCAGGGTCTGATTTTCAGGGATCGTATCTTTACCGTTTCCGTTCTGCTTCCCGACAAGCCGGGCGAACTCTGCAAGGTAGCGGGCATTGTGGCAAAGGAAAACGGCAACGTAATCAAGTTAGAGCACAACCAGTTTGTATCCACCAACAGAAGCGCAGCCGTGGAACTCCGCATTACCCTCGAAGCCTTTGGTACCGAGCACAAGCATCAGATTATTGCAGCACTGGAAAAAGAAGGCTACAGCCCGAAGCTGATTCAGCCCATTATCTAAAGCTTTCCGGTCGGAAGGAATGCTTATAAAATCAAAAGATGTGTTAGTACACTGATAAAATCCGCATATACTATATATGCGGATTTTCTGTCCTATAGGAAAAAGAAAGGTTGTAACAGGCAACCTACGGAATTCGTGTAAAGGAGAAAACATATGGATAAGAAAAAAATCGGCAAAAAAGTTCTGGGTTATGTGCTTATGACACTGGCATGTTTTTGTTATGCCGTGGGCATCAGCCTGTTTGTGGAGCCGAACAACATTGCTTCCGGCGGCGTAACCGGTATCGCCATTATCTTAAACAAGGCAATAGGCGGCAGCACCGGTATCTGGTTCTTTATTATCAATATTCCCATTCTGCTAATCGGTATGTGGAAATTCGGTTTTAAGTTTTTGATGTCAACGGTTTACTGCACCACCATCATTTCCGTGTTTACGGATTTGCTCAGCCGCTACGGAAGCCCGCTTACGAGTGACGTACTGGTGGCAACCATCGCCGGCGGTATGCTGACGGCAATCGGTATGGGCGGTGTGTTCAAGGCAGGCGCCACCACGGGCGGCATGGACATTGTGGTAAAGCTCTGCAAATTGAAATTCCCCTACATGAAGACAGGCTCCCTGTTTCTCATTATGGATTTCTTGGTGGTACTGGCATCTGCGTTTGTCTTCCAGGATATTGACAGAGCTTTTTATTCCGCCATGGAAGTGTTTGTGACATCCACACTGCTTGACCTGGTACTGTACGGCAAGGACGGCGCAAAGCTGATTTACATTATCAGCGACAAGTCGGAAAAAATTGCGGCAAGACTGTTGGACGAGCTCAATATCGGCGTGACCTACATGGAAGGACAGGGCGCATACAGCGGCAAGGAAAAGAAGGTCATTATGTGCGTCACCAGAAAACAGATGGCGCCGAGAGCGGAAGAAATCGTAAAAGAGGAAGACCCCAATACCTTTATGATTGTGAGCAGCGCTTCGGAAATTTACGGAGAAGGCTACAAGAGCTATTTCAGCGAAAAGCTGTAAGAGGGGAGAAGCCGTATGGATTTTTTTGACAGAGAAGGCAGCTATGAAAAAACGGGGTATCTGTATGACGATTTCAAGATGTTTACCCTGATGGGAAAGGAAAACCGGACATACGAATACCACTACCACGATTTCTGCAAGCTTCTGATTTTCCTGAACGGGGATGTCACCTATTCCATAGAAGGAAAAAGCTATAAATTAAAGCCGTTTGACTATGTGCTGGTGGACAAGGGCGCCATTCACAAGCCACGGATAGCGCCGGACGAGCCCTACGAGCGAGTGGTGTTTTACATTTCCGATGAATTTTTCAACCGTCTGAAAGAGGAAGGCTGCGATCTGCATTACTGTTATGAAAAGGCAAAGGAAGAGGGCGTGGATGTGCTGCGCTTTCCCGCCATGCAGAACACCAGGCTGCGGGGACTTCTGGAGGAAATGCAGAAAAACAGCACAAATGGGGAGTATGCTTCTAAGTTGTACGGCAGGGTGCTGTTTACGGAACTGATGATTTTATTAAACAGGGGCTGCAAGGATGGAACCGGCAGCTTTGACCATGCCGTTACTTACAACCAGAAGATGATTGACCTTTTGTATTACATCGGGGATCATCTGACGGAGGAGCTGTCCGTGGAGGAGCTGGCAAACCGGTTTTACATCAGCAAATACCACATGATGCGGCAGTTTAAGGAAGAAACCGGCTACACCATCCACCAGTACATAACGGAAAAGAGAGTGCTTCTGGCAAACTCCTGCCTGAAAACGGGCATGAGCGCCACAAATGCCTGTTTCCAGAGCGGTTTTAAGGATTATTCCACTTTCCTGCGGGCGTACAAAAGCCGCATGCAGAAGAGTCCCACGGAAAAATAATAAATATTTTCAAAAAAACAGGGGTGTAAAGAAAAAATACTTGACACCCGTGGCGGGATATTGTATCATGGCAAAGGTGATGACAGGAAAACCGAAAGGGCGTGCCTTCTATGGATAAGATTTTTGAAAAAGGCCTTTTGTATGATTTTTACGGTGACCTTCTGACACCGCATCAGCAGAAGATTTATGAGGATGCCGTGTACGGAGACCTTTCCCTTGGCGAGATAGCCGAGCAGGAGGGCATCAGCAGACAGGGCGTGCATGACCTTATCAGGCGCTGCGACAAAATCCTTTGCGACTATGAAAGCAAACTGCATCTTTTAGAAAAGTTCCAGATGACGAAAGAGACCGTCCGTGAAATCAAAAGTCTTGCCGAGGAAACCAGGCAGAGCTTACCGGCGGACGCGGAAGTACCGGCGCTTTCCGAGAAGATTAAAAAAATAGAAGCTTTGAGCGAAAAACTGTTAAAAGAGTGATACCCGAAAGGAAATATACATGGCATTTGAAAGTTTAACCGAAAAATTGCAGAATGTATTCAAAAATCTGCGAAGCAAGGGCAGACTTACGGAAGAGGATGTCAAGACCGCCTTAAAAGAAGTCAAAATGGCGCTTCTGGAAGCGGATGTAAACTTCCGGGTGGTAAAGCAGTTTGTGAAATCCGTGGAAGAAAGAGCCGTAGGCAGCGATGTATTGAACGGCTTAAATCCCGGACAGATGGTTATCAAAATCGTAAACGAGGAAATGGTTGCCCTCATGGGCTCCGAGACCACGGAGATTAAGATGCAGCCCGGCAAGGCAATTACCGTCATTATGATGGCAGGTCTTCAGGGTGCCGGTAAAACCACCACCACGGCAAAGATTGCCGGCAAATTAAAATTAAAGGGCAAGAAACCGTTACTGGTTGCCTGTGATATCTACCGTCCCGCAGCGATTGA
The DNA here is from genome assembly GCA_963639875.1 of Bacteroidaceae bacterium. Classification (GTDB taxonomy): domain Bacteria; phylum Bacillota; class Clostridia; order Lachnospirales; family Lachnospiraceae; genus Acetatifactor. The sequence continues at coordinate 82,819 of CAVHWP010000006.1, read as the reverse complement.
ACAGTTGCAGATAAACGGAAAGAAGCAGGAAGTGGATGTCTTTTCCATGGGTACGGACCACAAGCCTGTGGAGATTGCAAAGGAAGCCCTTAAGTACGCAGAGAAAAACGGACACAATGTGGTTATCCTGGATACCGCCGGTCGTCTTCACATCGATGAAGACATGATGGCAGAGTTACAGGAAATCAAACAGAATATAGATGTTCATCAGACACTGCTTGTTGTGGATGCCATGACAGGTCAGGATGCCGTCAATGTGGCAAAGGAGTTTGATGAAAAAGTCGGTGTCGACGGTATTATCCTTTCCAAGATGGACGGTGATACCAGAGGCGGTGCGGCTCTTTCCGTAAAGGCTGTCACCGGCAAGCCTATTTTATATGTAGGTATGGGCGAAAAGCTCTCCGATTTGGAGCAGTTTTATCCAGACAGAATGGCGAGCCGTATCCTTGGCATGGGAGATGTGCTTTCCCTGATTGACAAGGTACAGGCAAACATTGATATTGATGCGGACAAGGAAAAAGAAATGGCCGGCCGCATGAAAAAGGGTAAGTTCGATTTTGAGGACTACTTGGAGAGCATGAAGCAGATGAAAAAGATGGGCGGTCTTTCCGCAATCCTCGGTATGATGCCGGGTATGGGAGGAAAGGCGGGCGATATCGAGTCCATGGTGGACGAAAAGCAGCTTGCCCATATGGAAGCCATTGTGCTTTCCATGACACCTGCCGAAAGGAGAAATCCCAAGCTCTTAAACCCGCAGCGCAAGTTCCGTATTGCGAAGGGAGCAGGCGTGGATATCGCGGTGGTAAACCGCTTTATCAAACAGTTTGAACAGAGCCAGAAGCTGATGAAACAGTTTGCCGGAGGCGGCAAGAGAAAAGGCTTCGGCGGCTTCCCGGGAATGGGAGGCAAAGGAAGATTTCCTTTTTAAGCATGTTGCACCATGGAAAACATGGTAAACCCAAAAGAGAATGGTACGGAATTCAGATTTCCTTATCATAGATAAAATTTAAGAATCACGCGGAGGTGAAAAGAAATGGCAGTTAAAATCAGATTAAGAAGAATGGGACAGAAGAAGGCTCCTTATTATAGAATCATCGTTGCAGATTCCCGTTCTCCCAGAGACGGAAAATGTATCGAAGAAATCGGTACCTATGATCCCAGCACAGATCCCAGCACTTTCAACATTAACGAAGAGTTAGCTAAGAAGTGGTTGGCAAACGGTGCTCAGCCTACAGAAGTTGTCGGCAAACTTTTCAAAGCTGCAGGCATTGAAAAATAGTTTCCTGTTGACAGCGTGTTTGGAGGTGGATTATGAAGGAATTAGTTGAAGTAATTGCAAAAGCACTTGTTGATAATCCGGATGAAGTAGTTGTTACAGAGAAAACAGAAGGTAAGAATGTAACTGTAGAGCTTCATGTTGCTGCATCTGATATGGGTAAAGTAATCGGTAAACAGGGCAGAATTGCAAAAGCAATCCGTTCTGTTGTAAAAGCAGCATCATCCAAAGACAATAAGAGAGTGGATGTAGAAATCATCTAATCCTACAGGGTAGGACGAAACAGGGACGCCTCGGGCGTCCTTTGTTTTTAAAAGAAAGAGGACATATGACGGACCGATTGAAAGTAGGAGTCGTGACATCCGTACACGGTATCAAGGGAGAAGTCAAGGTATTTCCCACCACGGATGACAGCAGACGGTTTAAGAAATTAAAACAGGTATATTTGGACACCGGCAAAGAAATGCTTCCTTTGGAAATCGAAGGAGTAAAGTTCTTTAAGCAGATGGTGATTGTGAAATTTAAGGGTTATGAAAATCCCGATGACGTGATGAAATTCCGTCAGAAGGAGCTTTGGATTGACAGAAAAGACGCGGTAAGGCTTTCCAAGGACGAATACTTTATTGCGGATTTAATTGATATGGAAGTGTGCGATGAGGAAGGAACCCTCATCGGTACCTTAAAGGACGTCATTTCCACCGGCGCAAACGATGTGTATGCAGTAGAGACACCGGAGGGCAGGGAAGTTTTATTCCCCGCCATCAAGCAGTGTGTCCTTAATGTGGACACGGAGGCGCGTAAAATGACGGTACATGTAATGGAAGGACTGTTGGATTTATGAATTTCCACGTATTGACGTTGTTCCCGGATATGGTGAAGGACGGTCTGTATACCAGCATTTTGAAACGTGCCATGGACAACGGACACATTTCCTTAAATACCGTAAATATCAGGGATTACACGCTGGACAGGCATAAAAAGACGGACGATTATCCTTTTGGCGGCGGCGCGGGACTTTTAATGCAGGCGGACCCGGTTTTCCGGGCTTACGAGGCAGTGACGGAGAGCATAGCAGCCCGGAGCGCATCCGGACAGACGGCAGAAGCAGAAAACGCATCCAGACAGGATGCAGAAGCTTCTGCGGGCAGGAAGGTCCGCACCATCTATCTTTCGCCGCAGGGACGAACCTTCAACCAGCGGATGGCGGAGGAGCTCTCCAAAGAGAAAAATCTGGTATTTTTGTGCGGCCATTACGAAGGGATTGACGAAAGAGCCCTGGAGGAAATCGTGACGGATACGGTTTCCATGGGAGATTTCGTGCTAACCGGCGGCGAACTGGCAGCCATGATGATGATTGATGCCATATCCCGGCTCATTCCGGGCGTGCTGCACAATGATTTTTCCGCCAAGGATGAGTCGTTTTCCGGGTATCTTTTGGAGTATCCACAGTACACCCGGCCGGAAATCTGGCACGGAAAAAGAGTGCCGGAGGAGCTTTTATCCGGCGACCACAAAAAAATCAGGGAATGGCGGCAGAAAAAGGCGGAAGAGCGGACAAAGGAAAGACGCCCCGACCTTTATGCCGGATACTTAGAGCTTCAGTCCTGTAAGGAAATGCTTAGGAAGAATAAGCTCCTCTACAGGGATATGATAGAAACCATTGACAGGGGCGTTGCAAAACTCATTTATAAGGAAGAGGGAACCGTACTTCTGTATAACCGGGCGGGAGAAGCCTGCCAGCTTATGGCAAGGGATGCGGAAGCGGGAAAACGGGCGCTGGCTGCTTTAACGGAGGCACCGGATGCCATTATTTCCCATGAGCCCTTTATGGACGAGGTGCTGCGTGACTTTGTCTGCAAAGACGGGGCAGCCTATGAAATGTGCCCGCCCTGCGTGCAGATGTCCTATACGAGAAAAGAGCTTCTGCCGGCATCTAAAAGCGACATACGCGTACTTACGGAGGACTATGCGGAAATCATTGACGAAAACTATGATTTGCTTTCCATAGACGGTATCCGGGAGCATCTGCGGGAAGGCAGGCTTTTCGGCATATTTGAAGGAGAAGTACTGGCAGGCTTTGCCGGGGAACATTCCGACGGCAGCATGGGCATGCTGTTTGTATTTCCCAAATACCGCGGGAAGGGCTATGCCATGGAACTGGAGCGTTTTCTCATAAACGAAACCGTAAAAAGAGGCGATACGCCGTACTGTCAGATTTTCTTTGATAACGTAGCCTCCCTCAAATTACAGGAAAAGCTGTCCCTGTATGCGGCAAAAGGAAATATACGCTGGTTTGTAAAGAAATAACTTGCAAAAGTACAGGTTATATGGTAAAGTATGAATGTTGTGAAAATAGATGGTCCTCTGTTACGAAGTGTATTAAGAACATCCAGTAGAAAAGGAGTAAGGAAATGAACGAAATCATTAAGAGCATCGAAGCTGAACAGCTCAAAGAAACCGTTGACCAGTTTAACGTTGGTGATACCGTAAAAGTATACGGTAAAATCAAAGAAGGTAACCGTGAAAGAATTCAGATTTTTGAAGGTGTTGTAGTAAAGAGACAGGGCGGAAGCAACCGTGAAACCTTCACTGTAAGAAAATCCTCCAACGGTATCGGCGTTGAGAAGACATGGCCGTTACATTCTCCTAACGTAGAGAAGATTGAAGTAGTCAGAAGAGGTAAAGTAAGACGTGCGAAACTGAACTACTTAAAGGGCCGCGTTGGTAAGAAGGCTAAGGTTAAAGAAATCGTTAAATAGTTTTTACGAGGGACTTTCCGGAAAAGGAAAGTCCTTTTTTCTTTCTTGCCTTACTTTTCCCAAGGTAGTATAATAAAATTCTATAAGAAAAATAAAAAGGTTTTGTATGAGAAGAAGGAACAAAGGACTTAGTTTTTACAGAAAGAAAAAGAAAATCAGTGCCGGTACCGTAAGGGAGATTTTCGTCTATATCTTCGGTATCTGTGTGGCTGTTTTTTTAGCGTTTATTTTGGTGTATTCCGTGGGACTGTCCGTCAGTGTTATCGGCGTTTCCATGGAGCCGGAGTTTACCAACGGGCAAAAGGTTCTGGTCAACCGTTATGCCTATCTTCTGATTTCCCCGAAGCAGAACGATGTGGTGGCATTCTTACCGAACGGCAACAAAAATTCCCACTATTACATCAAACGGGTGGTAGCCGTTCCGGGCGACACCGTGGAGATAAAGGACGGCAGACTGTATGTAAACGGCGTCAAGGTGGTGGATGATTACGACAAAATGGCGGAAGCCGGCATTGCCCAGAACCCGCTTACCTTAGGCTCGGACGAATACTTTGTTTTGGGCGACAACCGCAATGCTTCCGAGGACAGCCGTTCGGCAAATATCGGTCCCGTAAAGGGAAAAGACATAATAGGAAAGGTTTGGTTTAAGCGATGAATTATCAGTGGTACCCCGGTCATATGACAAAAGCAAAACGTATGATGCAGGAAGATATCAAGCTGATTGATTTGATTATAGAAATTACGGATGCCCGGATACCTTTATCCAGCAGAAATCCGGACATTGATGAGCTTGGAAAAAATAAATTCCGCCTGATTTTACTCAATAAATCCGATTTGGCGGATCCCGTGCAGAATAAAAAATGGACAGCCTTTTTTGAAGAAAAGGGCTATGCGGTACTGGAAATCAATGCCAAAACCGGAGCCGGCATGCGCTCCATTCAGGACACCATCCGCACAGTCTGTAAGGAAAAAATAGAGCGCGATAAAAAGCGCGGTATTGTAAACCGCCCCATACGCGCCATGGTAGTGGGCATTCCCAATGTGGGAAAGTCCACCTTTATCAACAGCTTTGCCAAGAAGGCATGCGCCAAGACCGGCAATAAGCCCGGTGTGACCAAGGGAAAGCAGTGGATTAAGGTCAATCCCACGCTGGAGCTTTTGGACACCCCCGGTATCCTCTGGCCGAAGTTTGAAGACCAGTCCGTGGGCATGAAGCTGGCGTTTATCGGCTCCATTAACGATGAAATTCTTATCATGCAGGAAATGGCAGTGGATTTGCTCATGTTTTTAGGCAGGGAGTACCCGAAGCTTTTAGAGGAGCGTTACGGCTTTACCTACGCGGAATTAGAGACAGAGAGCGAGGAGCCGAAAAAGGAACAGGATGCGCATCCCGAGCTTACAGAGGAAAAGAATACCGCCATCGCCTGTCTGGCACAGATTGCCCGGGTGAGAAAATGCTTTGACAAGGGCGAAGCCTTAAACTACGACAAGGCGGCAGCGCTTCTTATCGATGATTTCAGAAGCGGCAGAATAGGCAGAATTACGTTGGAATATCCGGCAGAAGAAGGTAAACATGAATCATAAATTTTTAAAAGAACTGTTCAGCACCGGACTGTATATTTTAGGTGTGTTGTTAATCACGTATGTGATTGTTACGTTTGTGGGACAGCGGACGGTGGTAAAGGGCGCTTCCATGGAGCCCACCCTGCACGGTTCGGACGACCGGGACAGCAGCAAGGTCGGCGACAATTTAATCGTGGATAAATTAAGCTACCGTTTCCATGACCCGGAGCGTTTTGACATCATTGTCTTTCCCTACCAGTACGGCGGCGGGAAGGAATTTTATATCAAGCGTATCATCGGTCTGCCGGGCGAAACGGTACAGATTGACGATGAGGGCAATATCTACATAAACAGCGAAATCCTGAAAGAGGGCTACGGAAAAGAGGTCATTCTAAATCCCGGTTCCGCGGCGGAGCCCATTACTCTGGGAGACGATGAATACTTTGTCATGGGTGACAACCGCAACAACAGTGCGGACAGCCGCGACCCGAGAGTCGGCACCGTGCGCAGAAGCTCCATTGTGGGCAAGGCATGGCTGCGTATCTGGCCGCTCAGCCGTTTCGGTATTCTGAAACACCAGTAAATATGGTAATGAACAGGTTATGACAGAAAGTAAAAAAGGATGATTTGTTATGGAAGAAAAAATATCCGTTATTAAATCCCATTTTCAGGCAGCTTCTTTGGACAGGCTGCCTGAACTTATATCCGCCTATGAAGCGGATGAAAGAAGCGGCGTACAGAGTCTGATAGCCGCCGCCAATAAGAAGCTGGAGGCGCTGGAAAAAGAAAAACAGCGCACGGAGAGCTTAAAGAAATTTGAAAAGGAATACGCAGCTTTCGGGTATCTCTGCGGCATAGACGAAGTGGGCAGAGGCCCCTTAGCCGGTCCCGTGGTAGCCGGTGCCGTTATTTTACCGAAGGACTGTGACATTTTATATCTAAACGATTCCAAGCAACTGTCCGAAAAAAAGAGAGAAGAGCTTTATGACGTGATTATGGAAAAAGCACTTTCCGTGGGACTGGGCTTTTCTTCTCCGGAGCGCATTGATGAAATCAACATTCTGCAGGCGACCTATGAGGCAATGCGGGAGGCGGTATCCAAGCTTTCCGTGCAGCCGGATGTGCTGCTTAACGATGCGGTTACCATTCCGGGGCTGCCCATGAAGCAGGTGCCCATTATCAAGGGTGATGCCAAGAGTGTTTCCATTGCGGCAGCCAGCATTGTGGCAAAGGTAACGAGGGACAGAATGATGGTGGAATACGACACGGTATTCCCGGAATACGGCTTTGCGTCCAACAAGGGGTACGGTGCGGCGGCGCACATTGAGGCGCTGAAAAAATACGGTTCCTGTCCCATTCACAGAAGGAGCTTTATTACCCATTTTGTATAGAAACCGGTTCATATTTGTTTCCCATAGGAGGTACTCGTGAGACTTACGGATTTATTGCAGTCAACAATAAAGAGCAGCAGCCAGCAGGCGGCAGCCGCTACGGAAGCTACTTTTCCGAAAATGGTAAAAAGTCTGGTTCCCGGTACCACCATACAGGGAGAAATTATTGCAAAGAACGGCAATGAGGTGCAGATACGCATAGACAAGGACACGGTTTTGCAGGCAAGACTGGAGCAGGATGTCAATGTGGAGGAAGGGCAGAATATCCGTTTTCAGGTAAAAAATAACGGGACGACCCTGACGTTAAGTCCCCTTCTTACCAACACGGCGCAGGCGGACAATGTCTATAAGGCGCTGCAGATGGCGGGGCTTCCCATCAACGAAAGCACCGTTGCCATGACGGATGAGATGATGAAACTGGGCATGAGCATCGACAGCCGTTCCCTGCAGAATATGTTCAAGGATGTGGTTACCCATACCAATGTTTCGGCAACGGATGTGGTTTTTTTACATAAAATGGATATGCCTCTTACCGAGAGCAATTTACGGCAGATACAGAATTACACGGAACTGCAGCATGAAGTGGTAAAGGGCATGCAGGATGTGACGGATGCCCTGCAGGGGTTTATAAACGGTGCGGACGGGGCGGATGCGAATACCCTGACGCAGTATCAGAACCTGGTAAAAGAGCTAATTTCCGACACCCTTATGGGGATGCTGCCGGACGGCGCCGGGGCTGCCGGTGACGGAACAGGCGGCAATCTTGCAGGCGGTATCACCGGAGCGGATTTAGCGGGAGAGACGCTTGCAGGCGGTATCACCGGAGCGGATTTGATGGGAGAGGTTCTAGCGGACGACCCCCTATCCGGGAATGCCGCTCTCATAAAAGGGGTTCTTCAGGACGTGGCGTTTTCGGAACTCTTAAACAACGGTCTGTTTACGGAAGAAGAGGCTGCGGGTTTCTTAAAAGAAGCCTCCGGGTTCCTTACGGAAAAAGGCATAACCCTGACCGGGAATACCGCTTCGGAAATGATGAAAGCGCTTTTGGATATAACGGCAGGAAATACGCAGGAAGCGGAAAGCCTGCAGAGGCTGTTTTCCGGCAAGGTCTGGAAGAATTTACTGGAAAGCACCGTAAAGACGCAGTGGTCACTTACTCCGGAAACCCTCCCTAAAGAGGGAGTAGTGGGAAAGGTCTATGAAAAAATCGTAAAGAACCTGCACAGCTTAAACGAAACCCTTCTGCAGAGCGGCGCAGAGAATACGGCACTGCAGGAAAGTATCACGAATTTAAGTGAAAACATCGATTTCATGAACCAGTTGAACCAGATGTATACCTACGTGCAGCTTCCTTTGAAAATGCAGAACGGCGAAAAAAACGGAGAGCTGTATGTGTTTACCAATAAGCGCAGTCTGGCGGAAAAGGACGGAGAGGTCAGCGCTCTGCTGCACCTTACCATGGAACATCTGGGTCCCCTGGATGTGTATGTCAAAATGAACCAGGGAAAGGTCAGCACGGAATTTACCGTGGAAAAAGAAGAAACCCTGCTTTTCTTAGAAAAGAACATGTCCATTCTGACGGACAGGCTGCAAAAAAGAGGTTATGACATTTCCTGCAAGATGAAGGTAAAGGACGAAGCGGGCGAACCGGAAAACCCGGTGGAAAGACTGCTTACGGAAAAGCAGAACGGCACACTGTCGGTGCATGCACAGTATGCCTTTGACGTAAGAGCTTAAGTTTTGTAACGGCGGAAGATGTGGTATGACGGAAGAGTCTGAGGTGGATGATGGAAGAAAAGAAAAAAATTAAACAGGCAATCGCTCTGGAATATGACCCTCATGAGGACGCTCCCAAGGTCATCGCTTCCGGCAGGGGAGCCGTGGCGGAACGGATTATCGAAAAGGCAAAAGAGGCGGCGGTTCCGGTCCATCGGGACGACAAACTGGCGGACACCTTATCCCGGCTGGAAATCGGCGAAATGATACCGCCGGAGCTCTACGAAGTAGTGGCGGAAATCTTAGTGTTCGTGGATGCCATGGATAAAATTAAAGGAAAGATGTAACAGGACGGATCGGAGGGCTGGTAACTCTGTATCCGGAAAAAATGGCGGACAGATTAAAGGATATTCTGCATTCGTAACCATGGACGGGAAAGTCGTTTTAAGGCTTTCCCGTCTTTTTTGTGTAAAAAAGCAGTTTTTTACCGGAACGGTGCCCTTCTTAAGAAAGAAATAAGAATTCTCTAAGAATTTCCTCTGAAAGGCTTAAAAGCAAATAAACAATTATCCGTTATGATGGAAAAAAAGACAAGAGAAGAGGGATGACTTATGAGAAAAATTTTAGTGATCTTCGGTGGGTGTTCGACGGAATATGAAGTATCGCTGCAGTCTGCGGCGGCGGTGGCGGAGGCAATAGACCGAAGCCGTTATGAAGTGTTGTATCTTGGCATCAGTAAAACTGGGGAGGCCTATTATTATACGGGAGACACAGAAGGAATCCGGGAAGGAAACTGGCAGAAGCAGGCGTTTCCGGCCACAGTTTCCATGAGCAGGGGCGAACATGTTCTGTGGATTGAAGACGGGAAGCAGTTACGGAAAGTTGCCTTTGATATGGCATTCCCCGTTATGCACGGGAAAAACGGGGAGGACGGTACCCTGCAGGGCCTCTGTGAAATGGCAGGGATTCCCGTGGTGGGCTGTGGTATGGAAAGCTCCTGCATCGGGATGGACAAACAGCTTGCCCACACGCTGGCAAAGCTGGCAGGCGTGAGAGTTCCGGAAAGCGTGGTGCTGCAAAGCACGGCAGAATACAGAAAGAAGCGGGAAAGCATACAGGCACTGGGGCTTCCGGTCTATGTAAAGCCGGTAAGGGCAGGCTCTTCCTTTGGCATTACCAGAGTGGTGAAGGGAGAAGATATGGAACGGGCGGTAAAAGAAGCCTTTCTTCATGACAGTGAGGTCATCATAGATCTTTGACTACGAAGAAAAATATACCCTGAAAACCTCTGTCATACATATGCCGGCAAGAATTTCCGAAGAAGAGGAAGTACGCATCAGGCAAGCGGCCGTAAAAATCTACCGGGCGCTGCACTGCCGGGATTTACTTCCCACAGCCGTTTTCCCAATATGATGAAGGGCATTGGCAGCAATTTTGCACAGACAGTCAACGGAATTATACGTACAGCGGAAAAAAGGCAAGAAAACGTAAAGGATGCGGCAGAGTATGGACAGCAGAACGGTTAAAACAGAAAGCCGGGAGAGCATGACAGAAAACAGAGGGAGAGAAGAGAAAAACAGAGAGAGCAGGAAGGAAAGAGGGGAAGCGGCACGCATAAAAAGCTGGGATGCCTTCAAGTGGCTGGCGGTGCCGTTCTTTTTCATGCTGACGGGTTACTTTACCGTACAGGTGAGAAAGACGGAGAAAAAGATGTTTCTTTTATATCTGGGGGTGACCTGCCTGTATCTGCCGGCATGCATGCTGGGACTGGTTTTGATGACGCTTCTCTTAAAATGCGGAAAAGAAAATGCCTTAGCCATCAGCATTCTTTTGTATGTCATCGGACTTTTGGGAGACAGCTACTTCGGACTGGTGCGTTTAAGTCCCTTTTTATCCAAAGTATACGACGGCATGTTTACCTGCTTTTCCTATACAAGAAATGGCATCTTCATGGCGCCCCTGTTTCTGCTTCTGGGCAGGCTTTTCCGGGAACAGGAAAAGAAGCGGACGGGCAGGCTGTGGCTGAAAGGTCCCATGTATATTTATTTTCTGCATCCGCTTGTCATTATTCTGGTGAGGGGATGTGCCAGGGTGGTCAAGATGCCCATGCTGGTCGATTGCAGTCCTGTGTACTATCTATGTGTCTGTGCCGGCAGCTTTTGTCTGACAGCGCTTCTCTGTCTTTTACAGGACGCAGGGAAGGACATACGAAAAAAAGCCCAAAACAGCAAGGGAAAACAATAAGAACGGAGAATATACATGAGAAATGAAGAAAACCCCGGCAGAGCCTGGCTGGAAATTGATACCGGGACGATACGGGAAAACTACCGGCATCTGTGCGCGTCTGCCCCGGAAGGCTGTGAAATCATGGCGGTAGTGAAGGCGGATGCCTATGGACACGGGGCAGAAAAAACAGCACGGATTTTGCAGGAGGAAGGCTGCCGTTACTATGCGGTTGCCACCTTGGAGGAAGCCATGGAACTGCGTTCGGCAGGCATCCTGGGGGATATCCTGATTCTGGGATATACCATGCCGAGAGATGCATTTCTTCTGCAGCATTATGATCTGATCCAGACGGTCGTGGATGAAAGGCACGGGCGGGAGCTGGCACAGAGCGGAAGCACCGTCAGAGTGCACCTGGCGGTGGACACCGGCATGAACCGACTGGGAATACCGGTAAAAGAGGAAGATACCATCTTAAACCTTCTGCATCTGCCGGGAATGCGGGTGGAAGGAATTTATTCCCACATGAGTGTGGCAGACAGCCGGAACAAAGAGGATATTGATTTTACACACCGGCAGATCGAAGCATTTACCGCCTTAAAGGATTCTTTAAGCAAAAAGGGCTATGGTCATCTGTATTATCACTGCCAGAGCAGTTACGGCTTTTTATATTATCCGGTGCCGGGGATGCGGTTTGCCAGAGTGGGAATTGCTTTATATGGCTGTACCAGTAACTCGGCAGAGGAAATTTATCCCCTTTCCTTACAACCTGCTCTTTCCCTGAAAGCCCGCATCAGCTGCGTGAGAACCGTGGAGCGGGGAGAGTTTGTTTCTTACGGAAGAACTTATGAAGCCATGGAAACACGGAAAATCGCCGCAGTCACCATCGGTTATGCGGATGGCTTGCCGAGAAATCTATCCGGACAGGGGTATGCTTTGCTGAAAGGAAAAAAGGTGCCCATTGTCGGCAGAATCTGCATGGACCAGCTGATGCTTGACGTGACGGAAATTTCCCATGTGCAGGAAGGAGATATCGTTACCTTTGTAGGCAGGGAAGGGGGGAACTGCATACAGGCCGTAGAGATTGCGGAACTTGCCGGCACCATTACCAACGAACTGTTAAGCCGTCTGGGAAGACGTCTTACAAAAATTTACATCGAGTGAGACTTTTCTTTTCCCGTTAAATATACTATGATAGATAAGAAGGATGTCCTGTGCGGAAGGGACATGGATATGACGAATAAAACAGGACAGAATGGCACAAATAAGCGGGCCATAGGCAGTGCTGCGGAAAGGAAGGCGGCCGCATTTTTACAGAAGCAGGGGCTAAGGATCCTTACCTGCAATTACCGGTGCAGGCAGGGCGAAATCGATCTGATCGCCTATGATGGGAACTTTCTTATTTTTGCCGAGGTCAAATACCGCAGCTCCATGCGCTGCGCCGACCCTCTTTCTGCCGTAGACAGAAAAAAGCAGAGGCAGATCTGCCGGGTGGCGGATTATTTCCGGATGGAGAAAAGAGTGCCGGAAAATTTGCCGGTGCGCTACGATGTGATCGGCATTTTAGAGAACAGGATATGCTGGATTCCCAATGCTTTTTCCCACAGGCGGTAAAGAGTGTATAAAAAAGAAAGACGCAGAGGATGTAATATGGTGATATGGAACAGAAAATCAGGTAGTGCGGGGAAAGGAATGGTAAGCCGGGAAGCAGGGGAACTTTGTTATCTGACGTTCCCCGCCTTTACGGAAACCGGACTGGTAGAGCATTTGTTTTCCACCAGGATGGGCGGTGTCAGCAAGGGGATTTTTTCTACCATGAACGTAAGCTTTACCCGCGGGGATGAGGAAGCGGCCGTACGGGAAAATTTCAGAAGAATTGCGGAAGTCATGCACGGCAGACCGGAAGATTTTGTCTGTTCCGACCAGACACATACCGTGAATATCCGCAAAGTGACGGGAACGGACAGGGGAAAAGGCGTGGTAAGAGAGAAAGACTATCGGGATATCGACGGTCTGGTGACGGATGAGCCGGGAATTATTTTAAGCTGTTTTTTTGCAGATTGTGTGCCCTTGTATTTTTTGGATACCCGGAAAAAGGTGATCGGTCTTGCCCATTCCGGATGGAGAGGTACGGTAAACCGCATGGGGCGGGAAATGATCGATTTTATGGAAAAGGAATACGGCTGCAGAAAAGAACACCTGATTGCAGCGATAGGACCGTCCATCTGCCGCAATTGCTATGAGGTTTCAGCGGATGTGGCAGATGCTTTCCGGCAGGAGTTTGGCGGAGAAGTCCTGACAGACGGCAGAAAAGAAGGAAAATACCAGTTGGACTTATGGAAGGCGAACGAACGGGTACTTCTGGATGCCGGACTTTCGGAAACACAGATTTCCGTAACGGATATCTGCACCTGCTGCAATGCAGAAAAATTATTTTCCCATCGGGCAAGCAAAGGAAAGAGAGGAAACTTAGGGGCATTTTTAAGCCTTAAGAAATAAGAAAAATGGCGAATATTTTAATTTGTGATGACGACAAGGAAATTGTGGATGCAATCGAAATTTATCTGAAAAACGAAGGATATAAGGTGTATAAAGCCTATGACGGAGAAGAGGCCATCCGAATCTTAAAGGCAGAAGATATCCAGCTTCTGATCATGGACGTGATGATGCCGAAATTAGACGGGATCCATGCCACCTTAAAAATCAGGGAATACAGCAGCATACCCATTATCATGCTGTCGGCAAAGACGGAGGACACAGACAAGATTTTGGGACTGAACGTGGGCGCCGATGATTATGTGTCCAAGCCCTTCAATCCACTGGAACTGATCGCCCGGGTGAAGTCCAACCTGCGACGGTATACCAAGCTTGGCAACATGAACGTAGCGGAAGAAAGCAATGTATACCGTATCGGCGGCCTATGCATGGATGACGATACCAAAGAAGTTACGGTAGACGGAGAGCCGGTGAAGCTCACCCCCATCGAGTACAGTATTCTGCTTTTGCTGGTAAAGAATCCGGGCAGGGTTTATTCCATTGACCAGATTTACGAAAATATCTGGAATGAAGCGGCAATCGGGGCGGACAATACCGTAGCGGTACATATCCGGCATATCCGTGAAAAAATCGAGATCAACCCCAAAGACCCGAAGTACTTAAAGGTGGTGTGGGGAGTCGGCTATAAGGTGGAAAAGCAAAATTAATGAAAAGTGAAGAGAGAACACAAAAAAACAGAAGATTTTTACTGCATGCGCTGCAGCAGGCCGCTGCTTTCGGCATGATACTGGGAGCTGCTTTTTTATCCCTGTTTTCCTACGTCATGGATGAAAACGCCACAAGGCATTTTGAAATATTTACGGAGGAAGAGCATTTTGAAGATACGGATGTCTTTGATGAAATGCTGGTTCAATCTCTTTACAGTATTATCCGTTACAACGTGGCAAAGAGCCAGTTAGAGGAAAATGGGAGGTTTGACGGCACCAAGGAGATCGATATTGTGGCATTTGCCAACCGTAGGACCGGGGAGGCGGCGGAAAGCGGAATCTGTTATCCGTTAGAGGATCTGCTGAAATGGGGACAGTATGGTATGACCTATGAACTGGACGATTATACCCTGACGGAGTTTTTGGACAGTTTTGATGAGAATCCGTTTTCCTATAGCGGAAATCTGTCGGAAGTACAGAAAAATGCGTTGCGCTCGAAATACGTGTCGGAAAGCGAGCTGCCGGCAAACAGAATTTTCATAGCGGAAAATGCCGCGCAGGAAACCGGAGAACAGACAGAGCAGGAATATAATGCATCCGTCGGAAACGGACAGCTGTTAATAGAAACGGAGTACGCATACGAAGAGGATTCGGAACCGTCTTCCGACGATACAAACGGCTATGAAGGAGATGCGTTATTTGAAAATCTGATGAACGGAGGCAGTTCCTTAAAGGAAGAGGGAACCGTCGGCAGATATAAGTCGCTTCGGGAACAGATGCAGGCACTGGCTGTCTGCATCATGAATTACGGGGACAGCATATCCGGAATTTATGTGGATTCCTCCACAAATGAAGTACATGTACTGCTTTATGCTCTGCAGGAACGTTACAAAAATACCAATGGAGTAACTATTGCCCAGAGTGCCGCTAATTTAGCGGAATACGAGGAGTACTGCAACAATCTGACACAGACCATAGACGATCTTTCCTATAACTACCGGGAATATATACGGCTGAAGGATGCTTTCGGCAACGGCAATACCAATATCCAGTTCTTTTTCCGTATGATGATGCTGGGAGACAAGGTAGAAGTATCCAACCTGACAAAGGAAATTTCCTTAGATGACATGGACGATTACTTTAAGACAAACTGCGGGAAATATGTTATCTATAAGCCCCAGAATATTTCACTGGATACCAATACCCACATTCTTACCGTGGAAGAAATGTTTGAGGCCTTTAATACGTATGAATATGCCTATCCCGATACGGCAAAAATGTGGATCGGCGTAGATACGGGGTATCCTGTGGACGATGATTTTAAGCGGGCATCGGAAACCTATGACACGTTCCGGAAATACCAGATGTATTTTGTGGTCCTGGCCGCAGCCTCCGCACTTATTTACGGAGTTCTTTTCCTTTATTTAAGTGTAGTGGCGGGCAGAGTGCGGGACGGGGAAGGAAAGATCACCATCCGTCTTACCTGGCTGGACCAGATGCCCACGGAAATCTACCTGCTGTTCAGCGGGCTGGTGCTGGTGGGAATCTATGGGATAATGATTGTCATTGATGCCTGGTACAGTGCATCTTATGTGGCACAGTACCGGGAGCAGGTGATGTATGCTTTTGCCGTCATCGGTACCGTGATCAGCAGCTTTCTGTGTGCCCTCTGGTACAGCTTTATCCGCAGGTGCAAAAAAGGTCACCTCTGGAAGGGCAGCCTGCTCTGCCTTTTCTTTCATAAAGTGGTAAAACAGGTATTTCGCGGCATCAAAAAAGTGGCACTCCATATCTATGACAATGCAGGAGATCTGGCACGGGCGATTTTCCTGTTCGGCGGGGTGATGGCATATAATTTCCTGGCAGGCGCCATTCTGGCTCTGGTAAGGCGCGATGCGAATTTTATCATGGGATGTATTTGTTTTGTTCTGGTGCCGGATGCGCTTGCCGTGTACGGCTGGTATCACAACCGCAACAAGAAAAAGAAACTGATAGACGGTATTCACGAAATCAGTGAGGGCAATCTGGATTACCAGATAGATACCCGCAAACTGCACGGAGAAAATCTGGAAATCGCACGGGCAATCAATAACATCAGCAACAGCATCAATGCGGCGGTGGCAACCTCCATGAAGGATGAAAAGCTGAAGGCGGACCTGATTACCAACGTTTCCCACGACATCAAGACGCCTCTGACATCCATTATCAACTACGTGGATTTATTAAAGCGGGAGAATATCGAAACCCAGCCGGTCAAGGGTTATATTGAGGTTCTGGACCAGAAATCCCAGAGACTGAAACATTTAACGGAGGATTTGGTGGAAGCGTCCAAGATTTCTTCCGGCAATATTGTACTTCACATGGAAAAAATCGATTTGATTGAACTGCTGCACCAGACCGTGGCGGAATTTTCCGACAAACTGGAAGAAAAGAAGCTTTCCCTGGTGGACGGCTTTTCCGGGGAGCCTGTTTACATTGAGGCGGACGGCAGGCGTATTTATCGGGTGGTGGAAAACCTGTTCGGCAATATCTGCAAGTATGCCATGCCGGAAACCAGAGTCTATATTGACAGGGAATTGACAGAAGACGGCAAATATGTGATACTTTGTCTGAAAAATATTTCTGCGCAGCCCATGAACATCCGGGCGGAAGAACTGACCGAGCGTTTTATCAGAGGGGATGTGTCCCGAAGCACGGAAGGAAGCGGACTGGGACTTTCCATTGCGAAAAATCTGACGGAGCTGCAGAACGGTAAATTCGATATATATCTGGATGGGGATTTGTTCAAGGTATCGTTGAAATTCCCCGTCTACGAAGAAAAGGAATAAAGATGGACATTACAGTATCAGAATTAAAACAGCTTGCACAGGGCACTTATGAAATCATTGATATCCGGAACGAAGAGGAGATAGCACACGGCACCATGCCGGGTGCTATCTCTATGCAGCCGGAGGAAATTTTAACGAGCGATAAGATAGACAGAAGCAAAAAGCTTGTCATCTGCTGCCAGAGAGGACAGATAAGCCGGGACGTGGCGGACATGCTTACGGAACAGGGACTGGACGCGGTGAACCTTTCCGGCGGTTACATTGACTGGCTGCTTACGGACATCAAGGAAACGGCTGTTGCCGACAAGGCAAAGGAAGTGGAAACGAGCATCCGCAAAAAATTCCACAAGAAAATCTGGTGCCAGTTTACAAAAGCGGTGCGCACATACGAACTGGTAAAACCGGGGGATAAAATTGCGGTCTGCATTTCCGGCGGCAAGGATTCCATGCTCATGGCAAAGCTGTTTCAGGAGCTGAAGCTGCACAACAAATTCCCTTTTGAAGTAAAGTTTCTGGTGATGGACCCGGGATACAGTCCGGCGAACCGCAAGGTAATAGAAGAGAATGCCAAAATCTTAAACATCCCCATTACGATTTTTGAGTCGGATATTTTTGACTCCGTATACAACGTGGAGAAATCTCCCTGTTATCTGTGCGCCCGCATGCGAAGAGGTCACCTTTACAGCTTTGCAAGAGAGCTCGGCTGCAACAAAATCGCGCTCGGCCACCATTATGACGATGTGATTGAAACCATTCTTATGGGTATGCTGTACGGCGCACAGGTACAGACCATGATGCCCAAGCTGCACAGCACGAACTTTGAAGGCATGGAGCTTATCCGCCCGTTGTATCTGGTGCGAGAGGACGACATCAAGGCATGGAGGGATTACAACGGTCTGCATTTTATCCAGTGCGCCTGCAAATTCACGGATACCTGTACGACCTGCAATAACGAGGAAAACCGCTCCAAGAGAGTGGAGATTAAAGAACTGATTAAGACACTTAAGAAAACCAATCCGTTTGTGGAGGGCAATATCTTCAAGAGCGTGGAAAATGTAAATCTGGATACGGTTGTCTGCTACAAACAAAAAGGAGTCAGACATCATTTTCTGGATGAGTATGACTCCCTTGGAAACGAAAATAATACGGAAAATTAAAGCTTATTGTATTCTTCCAGTACCGCATGCATTTTTTCGGTGGTTGCCATGGCATTGGATAATGAAACGTCGTGGTTCATGAAATCGATGATGGATGCGGTAAATTTACTCATATCGGCTTCTACAAAGTAAGGCTTTGTGGAAATCTCGGGGGGCAGGTAGGTAAGGTTGGTGGTAATGACCTTATCGAAGTAGCCCTTTTCGTATGCTTCGTCAAATGCTTTCAGACCATTGGTAAACAAACCGAAAGTGCAGCAGATAAATACGCGTCTTGCATGCATTTCCTTTAACTGTCTGGAAGTGTCCAACATACTTTCACCGGAAGAAATCATATCGTCGATGATGATGACATCCTTACCCTCGATGTTGTCGCCTAAGAATTCATGGGCTACAATGGGGTTCTTGCCGTTTACCACGGTGGAGTAGTCGCGGCGCTTGTAGAACATACCGGTATCCACGCCTAAGACGGTGGCAAAATAAATGGCACGGTCCAGTGCGCCTTCATCCGGGCTTATGACAATCAGATGGTCCTTATCCACAACAAGGTCGTTTTCTGCGGCAAGCAGAGCCTTGATGAACTGGTAAGGCGGGGTGAAGTTGTCGAAGCCGCAAAGAGGAGTGGCATTCTGCACACGGGGATCGTGGGCATCAAAGGTAACGAAATTGGAAATACCCATGGAATACAGCTCGTCCAGTGCAAATGCACAGTCCAGGGATTCGCGTCCGCTTCTGCGGTGCTGTCTGCCTTCGTACAGGAAGGGCATGATGACGTTGATACGGTGTGCCTTGCCGTTGCAGGCTGCAATCACACGCTTCAAATCCTGATAGTGGTCATCGGGAGACATATGATTGGTATAACCGTTTACATTGTAGGTGATGCTGTGGTTGCAGACATCCGTAATGATAAACAAATCCTTACCGCGGATGGATTCGTGGAAAACACCCTTGCTTTCGCCGGTGCCGAAACGGGGACATTCCACATTGGTTAAATAGCTGCTTTCGATATAGCCGTGAAAAGCAGGGTCGCTTTTTACTTTGTCATTATTGATGGTTCTGCGAAAAGCAACCAGGTAATCGTTTACTTTTCGTGCAAATTTTTCTGCGGAAGGCAAAGCCACGATTTTAAGAGGTGCTACGGGCATTGCATTTTCCAATTCGTGTGTATTAGCCATGATTTCCTCCGAAACTACAAATTTTACACTTTATTTATAGCATTCATAGGGTGACACGTCAAGGAATTTATAGTATTATGGAAGGGTGGAGGGGGGTGGGACCGCAGGCGTATCCTGCCGGTCGGGAAAGGAAAAATCGGTTTTATGAACAAAAACAAAGGTCATGTAATCAAGAACGTCAAACCGGGCAGCATCGCGGAAGAGATGGGACTCGAACCCGGCGACAAGATTATGGCTGTGGACGGCACGGTCATAGAGGATGTTTTTGATTTTGAATTTCTGATACAGGATACCTATATAGAGGTGGACGTGGAGACCAAGGACGGCGAGGAATGCCGCCTGGAAATCGAAAAGGATTTCGATGAGGACTTAGGCATTGAATTTGAAAACGGTCTGATGAGCGAATACCGTCACTGCCACAACAAATGCATTTTCTGCTTTATCGACCAGATGCCGAAGGGCATGCGGGAAAATCTGTACTTTAAGGACGATGACTCCCGGCTTTCGTTCCTGCAGGGCAACTACATCACCCTGACCAACATGTCCGAGCACGACATCGACAGGATTATCCGTTACCATTTAGCTCCTATAAACATTTCCATCCAGACCATGAACCCGGAGCTCCGCTGCATGATGCTGCACAACCGCTTTGCGGGAGAAGCCTTAAAAAAACTGGACAGGCTTTACGAAGCGGGCATTGAAATGAACGGTCAGATTGTACTCTGCAAGGGAGTAAACGACGGGGACGAACTGGATTTCAGTATAAGGGAAATGTCCAAATACCTTCCTTATTTAGAGAGTGTTTCCGTGGTGCCGGTGGGACTTTCCAGGTTCCGGGACGGTCTTTATCCGCTGGAGCCTTTTAACAAAGAGGACGCCGGCAAGGTCATAGACCTGATAGAAAGCTGGCAGAAAAAGCTGTACCCCAAGTTCGGCGTGCATTTTATCCATGCCAGTGACGAATGGTACATTTTAGCGGAGCGTCCCATGCCGGAGGAAGAACGGTACGACGGGTATCTGCAGCTGGAAAACGGCGTGGGCATGGTGCGGCTTTTCCTGAATGAATTCCATGATTATATGGAAGAATTAAAAAAAGAAAGAAAGCTGCCGGACGACAGTCTTACCGGCAAGATTTCCTTAGTTACCGCCAGGCTGATGTACCCGTATATTGTGAAAATGGCAAAGAAAATGGAAGAGGCGTTTCCGGGGCTTACCATTCAGGTATTCTGCATCCGCAACGATTTCTTCGGGGAAAACATTACCGTGACGGGACTTCTCACGGGACAGGATATCTTAAACCAGTTAAAGGGAAAAGACTTGGGCGATTTGGTGCTGCTGCCGGAAAACGTCATGCGTCTGGAAGAGGAGTTATTCTTAGACGATATGCATCTTTCCGAGCTGACAAATGCTTTACAAGTGCCGATAGATATTGTAAAATCAAGTGGTTGTGAGTTTGTAAAAAGCATTCTTTCCGGAGCAAGGAGGAAGACAGATGAGTGATAGAAAAAGAAAACCCATTGTAGCCGTGGTAGGACGCCCCAACGTAGGAAAGTCCACACTTTTTAATGCACTGGCAGGTGAAAAAATCTCCATTGTAAAAGATACCCCGGGTATTACAAGGGACCGTATTTATACAGATATTACATGGCTGGACCATGTGTTCACCATGATTGACACCGGCGGTATCGAGCCGGACAGCAAGGACATCATCCTGTCCCAGATGAGGGAACAGGCGCAGATGGCGATTGACACGGCGGATGTCATTATCTTTATGGTGGATGTGAAGCAGGGACTTGTGGACGCGGACGCCAAGGTAGCGGACATGTTAAGACGCTCCCACAAGCCGGTAGTTCTGGTGGTAAACAAGGTGGACAGCTTTGCCAAGTACGGCAATGATGTCTATGAATTCTATAATCTGGGTATCGGAGAGCCTTACCCTATTTCTTCCGTCAACAAACTGGGACTGGGCGAAATGCTGGATAAGGTGATTTCCCATTTCCCGGAGGAAGCGGACGGCACGGAAGAAGACGACCGTATCCGTGTGGCGATTGTCGGAAAGCCCAATGTGGGTAAATCCTCCATTATCAACCGGATGCTCGGCGAAAACCGTCTGATTGTTTCCGATATTGCCGGCACCACCCGTGATGCCGTGGATACGGATGTGACCTTTAACGGCAGGGAATATGTGTTTATCGATACGGCGGGTCTGCGCCGCAAGAACAAAATCAAAGAGGACCTGGAGCATTACATGATTGTGCGCACGGTGGGAGCCGTAGAGCGTGCGGATGTAGTCATTCTGGTTATTGACGCGGTGGAAGGCGTGACCGAACAGGATGCCAAGATTGCCGGTATTGCCCACGAAAGAGGCAAGGCGATTATCATCGCCGTCAACAAATGGGATGCCGTGGAAAAGGACGACAAGACCATTTACCGTTTTACGGAAAAGGTCAGAAACACCCTTTCCTTTATGCAGTATGCGGAAATCGTATTCATTTCCGCAAAGACCGGACAGAGACTTCCCAAGCTGTTTGAAACCATTGATATGGTAAGCGAAAACCACGCCATGAGAGTACAGACCGGTGTGTTAAACGAGATTATGACCCAGGCCGTTGCCATGCAGCAGCCGCCTACGGACAAGGGTAAGCGCTTAAAGCTTTACTACATCACCCAGGCTGCGGTGAAGCCGCCCACCTTCGTTATTTTCGTAAACGACAAGGAGCTGATGCATTTCTCTTATACCCGTTACATTGAAAACCAGATAAGACAGACTTTCGGATTTAAGGGAACACCGCTTCGTTTTATTATACGTGAGAGAAAGGCTAAGGAACAATGATAGCAGAAAGAATTATTTGTCTTGTAATCGGTTATGTATTCGGATTATTCCAGACGGCGTTTTTCTATGGAAAAGCACATGGTATCGACATCAGGGAGCACGGCAGCGGCAACTCCGGCACCACCAATGCCTTGCGGGTGCTGGGCACCAAGGCGGGATTAATTGTATTTGCCGGTGACTGCTTAAAATGTATGGCGGCTATTTTCTTAACCAAATTATTATTCGGAAAGAGCCATCCCGATTTTGTATACCTGTTTGCGCTGTATACCGGAGCCGGGGTAATTTTAGGACATAACTATCCTTTTTATATGCATTTTAAGGGCGGAAAGGGCATTGCGGCAACTGCCGGACTGGTGCTTTCTTTCCATCCGTATTTCATTCCCACCGGCGTCATCCTGTTTTTCGGAACCTTCTTAACCACCCACTTTGTTTCCCTGGGCTCCCTGCTTGTGTATGCGGGCTTCATGACCCAGATGGTAGTGTGCGGACAGCTCGGCGTGTTCGGTGCGGGTGTCAGCCAGGCAACTTTGATTGAAATGTATATCATTACCGCCTTTTTAACGGCAATGGCATACTGGAAACACAGACAGAATATTGTAAGACTGGTAAAGGGAACGGAGAGAAAAACCTATCTGTTCAAGAAAAACAAGGACGAATAAGGTTGTAAATGTTCCCGTAAGGGAAGAAACGGAGGCTGTTATGGCAAAAATCAGTATTTTGGGCGGCGGAAGCTGGGGCATTGCCCTTTCCGTACATCTGCATAAATTAGGACATGAAATTACCATCTGGTCCAAGGTGCCGGCGGAAATCGAAATGTTAAAGCAAAATCATGAGCATAAAATGCTGCCGGGCATCAAACTGCCGGAGGACATGATTTTCACAACGGACGATAAGGAGGCTGTGACGGGAAAGGATGTGCTGGTTATGGCAGTGGCAAGCGCCTACACCAGGGCAACGGCAAAGGAGTTATCCCCTCTGATTGCACCGGGACAGATTATCGTCAATGTGGCAAAGGGGATTGAAGACCATACATACATGACGTTATCGGAAATTATTGAGCAGGAAATTCCGCAGGCGGATGTGGCAGTTCTGTCCGGTCCTTCCCATGCGGAGGAAGTAAGCCGCGGTATTCCGACCACCATCGTAGTGGGAGCGAAGAAGCGCAGGACGGCAGAATACTTACAGAATATTTTTATCAGCGATGTATTCCGTGTATACACAAGCCCCGATGTACTGGGCATGGAGCTTGGCGGTTCCTTAAAAAATGTTGTGGCGCTGGCAGCCGGTATGGCGGACGGCCTGGGCTACGGGGACAACACCAAGGCAGCCCTTATTACAAGAGGCATTGCCGAAATTTCCAGACTGGGTACCGCTATGGGCGCTAAATTTGAAACCTTCTGCGGACTCACCGGTATCGGCGATTTGATTGTTACCTGCGCATCCATGCATTCCCGCAACCGGAGAGCCGGTATTTTAATCGGTCAGGGCAAGAGCATGGAGGAAGCCATGGCTGAGGTAAAAATGGTAGTAGAGGGCGTATATTCCGCCAAGGCTGCCATGGGACTGGCGGAAAAATACCACGTACAGCTTCCCATTATCGAACAGGTCAACAAGATTTTGTTTGAAGGAAAACCGGCTGCGGATGCCGTGAGGGATTTGATGCTCCGCGACAAGAAAATTGAAATCAGCGACGCAGGCTGGGACGAAGACTGAAGTTGCTACAGATAAGAAAAGGTGCTGCCTTACGGCAACACCTTTTTTCGTTTTATTTTGAGTTTTATACTTAGAAACTTTATTAGAAACGTTTGTCGAGAGCAACATATTCCTTGTCTTCACCGATGGGCTTGTAAGCGGGACGGATGATTTTTCCGTTGTTGGCAAGCTCCTCAAGTCTGTGGGCGCTCCAGCCGACAATTCTGGCGATGGCGAAGATAGGAGTGTAGAGCTCCATGGGTAAATCCAGCATGTGATAAACGAAGCCGGAGTAGAAGTCCACGTTGATGCTGACACCCTTGTACATCTGTCTTTCCTCGGCAATAATCTGGGGAGCTAATCGTTCCACTAAGGAGTACAGGGCAAATTCTTTCTGTAAGCCCTTTTCTTCGGACAATTTCTGTACGAAGGACTTGAACGCAACGGCACGGGGGTCGGACTTGGAATAAATCGCATGTCCTACACCGTAAATCAGACCGGCATGGTCAAAGGCTTCTTTATGAAGCAGCTTCTTTAAGTAAACAGAAACTTCTTCTTCGTCCTCCCAGTCGTGAACTTCCTGCTTCATGTCCTCAAACATCTTTACCACCTTGATATTGGCACCGCCGTGTCGGGGACCCTTTAAGGAACCGATGGCTGCCGCAATGGTGGAGTAGGTGTCCGTTAAGGAGGAGGTAACTACATGGGTAGTGAAAGAAGAGTTGTTACCGCCGCCGTGTTCCATGTGAAGCACCAGGGCAATGTCCAGTATTTTTGCTTCCAGAGGAGTATAGGAGCTGTCGGGACGCAGGATATGTAAAATATTTTCTGCGGCGGACAATTCCGGTATGGGCTGGTGAATGTATAAGCTGTTGCCGTCATGGTAGTGGCTGTATGCCTGATAGCCGTAAATGGAAAGCATGGGGAACAGGCTGATAAGCTGCAGGCACTGGCGGAGTACATTGGGAATGGAAGTGTCGTCCGCTCTGTCATCGTAGGAGTACAGGGTTAAAACGCTTCGCGCCAGTGTGTTCATCATATCCTTGCTGGGAGCCTTCATAATAATATCGCGTACAAAGCTGGTGGGAAGACTGCGGTAGCTGCCCAAAAGCTTTTTAAAATCCGTCAGTTCCTTTTCATTGGGAAGCTCACTGAAAAGAAGGAGGTAGGCGGTTTCTTCAAAACCGAAACGGTCGTCCTTTGTGAAGCCGTTAATCAAATCCTGTACGTTGTAGCCGCGGTAGAAGAGCTTTCCGTGGGCGGGAATCTCCACGCCGTCCTTGATTTCGGTGGCACGTACATCGGATATATGGGTGAGACCTGCGAGTACACCTTTACCGTTTAAGTCTCGTAAGCCGCGCTTTACATCGTATTTGGTAAATAAAGCCGAATCAATAACACCTGCTTCTTCAGACAGTTTGGCAAGTCTGATGATTTCAGGGGTAACATCTGAATAAGTATTCCGTTCCATTTGTCACATTACTCCTTTCTTTATGGTAATTGCTGGAATCCTGATGAAAAATGATATGATTCACATGTATAATATACAGAATTGCTGCAAAAATCGAGATGTAAAAGATAGGCTAATATTACCACAGGAATTCTGTCTGCCGCAAGATAAAATTCGCAATTTACAAAAAGTTCATAAATTAGGGAAAGAAATGCGGTGGATTTTTTGCCGGAAAAAGATTAGAATAAAGAGCGGAAACAAAGTATTTTCAAAAAGACTTTGCGATAAGGCAGTATCCGTCTGCACAACGGGTACGGAAAGGTTTGGATTTTATGGAAAACGTAGTCATGAAAGAAAGACTGCAGGCATTGCGCAATGTGATGCAGCAGGAAAAAATCGATTTTTACATGATTCCCACGGCGGATTTCCACAATTCGGAATATGTAAACGATTATTTTAAGGTAAGAGAATTTTTCTGCGGCTTTACCGGTTCCAACGGCACTCTGGTCGTATGGAAGGACGGCGCCGGTCTCTGGACGGACGGCAGATACTTTATTCAGGCAGAAAACGAACTGCAGGGCACGGGCGTTACCCTGTTCCGCATGCTGCAGGAAGGGGTTCCCACCATAGAGGAATTTTTGCAGAAGGAAATGAAGGACGGCGAAACACTGGGCTTCGACGGCAGAGTCATTTCCGCAGCAGAAGGCAAGCGTTACGAAAAGGCACTTGCCGGTAAAAACATCGTCTTTTCCTATGACAAAGACCTTGCGGAGAGCATCTGGACGGACAGACCGGCATTCCCGGCAGGACAGGTCAGTGTGCTTCCCGGCGACATTGTAGGAAAGACCGCAGGAGAGAAGCTTGCCGAGGTGCGGGAAGAGCTGACAAAAAAAGGAGCGGAGAGTCTGCTTCTTACGAAACTGGACGACATCATGTGGCTGTTTAACATCCGCGGCTGCGATGTAGAATGCAATCCCGTAGCCATGTCCTATGCGTATATTACAAAGGACAGAGCCGTGCTGTTTATCCAGAAGAAAGCCCTTTCCGATGAAGTGCTTTCCTACCTCGGCGAAACCGGTACGGAAGTAAAGGAATACGGAGAAATCACGGACTTTGTAAAGGCACTTCCGGAGAATGGCAGGAACCTTCTGGATGTACGTTATGTAGGCTATAACTTCTATAAAATATTACAGGAAAAGCAGGCAGTTACGGAGGGCAAAAATCCCACCGAGCTTCTGAAAGCCATAAAGAATGCTACCGAGCTTGCCAATATGGAAAAGATTTTCTTACAGGACAGCGTGGCAGTGACGAAATTCATCTACTGGCTGAAAACCCATGTGGGCAAAGAGAAAATTACGGAAGTGACAGCAGCCGATTATCTGGAAGGCTTACGCAGACAGATTCCGGGCTTCCTCGATTTATCCTTCCCGACCATTGCGGGCTACAAGGCAAATGCCGCCATGATGCATTACGAAGCGACCCCGGAAACGGCAGCAACCCTTGCTCCGGAAGGCATGCTTCTGGTGGACTCCGGCGGACAGTACTTAGGCGGCACCACGGACGTGACAAGAACCATTGTGTTAGGTCCCATTTCCGATGAAATCAAAATGCACTATACCAAGGTAGCGGCTGCGGTCATGCAGCTTACCCAGGCACACTGGATTTATGGCTGCACCGGCAGAAACTTGGACATCCTGGCGCGTCAGCCGCTGTGGGATTTAGGCATTGACTATCAGTGCGGCACCGGCCACGGCGTAGGCTATATCTTAAACGTACACGAAGGTCCCCAGGGCATGCGCTGGCGTTTCACAAACGGCATGGAAGAGGCTGTGTTTGAAGCGGGCATGGACATCACCAACGAACCCGGCGTTTACATTGCGGGCAGCCACGGCATCCGTATCGAAAATGTCATGGTAGCAGAAAACGATGTGAAGAACGAGTACGGTCAGTTCATGCATTTCAAGACACTTACCTGGGCGCCCATTGACAGGGACGGTATCGATGTAAAATACTTGTCCGATACGCAGATTGCCATGTTAAATGAGTACCAGCAGGCAGTTTACGAAAAGGTTTCCCCGTATCTTACCGAAGAGGAAAAACAGTGGCTTAAGGAAGAAACGGCAAAATTCTAAAATTGGTATAAAATTTTTAACGGTTTCTTGACATTTTTAATGGCTTTTGAGATAATACAACCGATGTGGCAGAAGATAAACACATACAAAAAATAAGGAAAGAGGTTAATGTAAGATGGCAGAGATTAATTTAAGCAAGTACGGCATTACCGGTACTACAGAAATTGTTTACAATCCTTCTTATGAAATGTTATTTGAAGAAGAGACCAAACCTGAACTGACAGGCTATGAAAAAGGCCAGGTAACAGAGCTTGGCGCGGTAAACGTTATGACCGGTATCTATACAGGACGTTCCCCTAAAGACAAGTTTATCGTTGTGGATGAAAACTCCAAGGATACTGTTTGGTGGACATCCGATGAATATAAGAACGACAACCATCCTATGACACAGGAAGCATGGGCAGCCGTAAAGGAAATCGCAAAGAAAGAGCTTTCCAACAAGAGACTGTTCGTAGTGGATGCATTCTGCGGCGCAAACAAAGATACCCGTATGGCTATCCGTTTCATCGTAGAAGTAGCTTGGCAGGCACATTTCGTAAAGAACATGTTCATCCAGCCTACCGAAGAAGAATTAGCAAACTTTGAGCCTGACTTCGTTGTTTACAACGCATCCAAGGCAAAAGTAGAAAACTACAAGGAATTAGGCCTTAACTCCGAAACCTGCGTAGCATTCAACATCACAAGCCGTGAGCAGGTTATCGTAAATACCTGGTACGGCGGTGAAATGAAGAAGGGTATGTTCTCCATGATGAACTACTACCTGCCTTTAAAGGGCATGGCTTCCATGCACTGCTCCGCAAATACCGATATGGAAGGCAAGAACACCGCAATCTTCTTTGGTCTGTCCGGTACCGGTAAGACCACTCTTTCCACCGACCCTAAGCGTTTACTCATCGGCGATGATGAACACGGCTGGGACGACAACGGCGTATTCAACTTTGAAGGCGGCTGCTATGCAAAGGTTATCAACCTTGACAAAGAGTCCGAACCCGATATCTACAATGCAATCAAGAGAGATGCTCTGCTGGAAAACGTTACCGTTGATGCAGAAGGCAAGATTGATTTCAACGATAAGAGCGTAACCGAAAACACCCGTGTTTCTTATCCTATCAACCATATCCAGAACATTGTACGTCCTATTTCTTCCGCACCTGCTGCAAAGAACGTAATCTTCCTTTCCGCAGATGCATTCGGCGTACTTCCTCCTGTATCTATTCTGACACCGGAACAGACACAGTATTACTTCCTTTCCGGATTTACCGCAAAGCTGGCAGGTACAGAGCGTGGTATCACAGAGCCTACTCCGACCTTCTCCGCTTGCTTTGGACAGGCATTCCTGGAACTGCATCCTACCAAGTATGCAGAAGAGTTAGTTAAGAAGATGCAGAAGAGCGGTGCTAAGGCATACTTAGTAAACACCGGCTGGAACGGTACCGGCAAGCGTATCTCCATTAAGGATACCCGTGGTATCATCGACGCTATCTTAAGCGGCGCTATTAACGAAGCTCCTACCAAGAAGATTCCTCACTTTGATTTTGAAGTTCCTACCGAACTGCCCGGCGTTGACCCTGCAATCTTAGACCCGAGAGACACCTACAAGGATGCATCCGAATGGGAAGTTAAGGCAAAAGACTTAGCAGGCAGATTCATCAAGAACTTTGCTAAGTATGAAGGAAATGCAGCAGGTAAGGCATTAGTTGCAGCAGGCCCTCAGTTATAACCAAATAAAAACTGATGAACAGAAAATAAAAAACAGCCATCTGTGTCAAAGCAGGTGGCTGTTTTTGACGTAGGTCATTTGGGGTAGTCCATTTACCGTGGTTGTTAAAATTTTACAGTTGTAAAATAGCAGTGGTTTTGCTATAATAAATTTAACCTGAAATGTGCGATAAACTCTTGTTAGTTTTGAACCTACATTTACTTTAAACGGGATTCCTATATTGCTGTGTGGCTGTCAAGCCTCCACTCAAAAGAGGATTGCAGGGGAAGGCAAAAGCATAGTTGCGGTGACCCACCTAACGACAGTTAGGAGTCAAAAGGCAGGAGCCGGCATTTTGGGGATACACAGGATACGAAAGAGCAGCATGAATGTGCTGCTCTTTTCTTGCTATATTATAAAAAGGGGAAGCGTGGATAAATGGGGAAAACGGAGCGTATACATAAGAAAACCGTTCTGATTATGATAGGTATTCTGTTACTTTTGGGGATAAGCTGCGTGAATAGCTGCAGCACGGCAAAAAAGCAAAAGATGAAAACCGGTACATACCCTGCGGAAGGGGCGAAAACTGGAGAAGGAGCAGAAGGTGGCTCTGATAATGGCATCGGAAATAGCAGCAACAACGACACTTATGATGCTATTCTGCAAGGCGTGGAGGCAGAAAATTCCGTCAGTGGCGGAAATGCTTTGGTACCAAAGGAGCCCGCAGTCTATACCGGAGAAGAAACTATCCGAGTATTGATACAAAACAGTGACTATCAGGGGATTTTCCACAAAGAGGTAAAGCTTTCCTGTGACACGGAATGGAAACTGCATTATGGGCTGGACGGGAAACTTACGGAAAAGCATGCAGGGGGAGAAGAACTTTTGCTGGACGGAAACAGTGCATGGTTTACAGAATGTGCGCGTATTGTGCTTACGCCCACAGACAGCGACGGAAAAATAAGCCTGCTTTCCGTAAATCGCAGCCAGGGCACGCCAGCCTACCGGGGAACTATAGAAATCCGCAAGACCGGACAGGGCTTTGTGGTTATCAATGAGCTACCCATAGAGGAGTACCTCTATGGTGTGGTTCCCAGTGAAATGCCGGTATCGTATCCGATGGAGGCTCTGAAAGCACAGGCAATCTGTGCCAGAACCTATGTCTATGCCCATCTGGAGAGCCCGGGATATGCGGAATACGGAGCCCATGTGGACGACAGTACCGGTTATCAGGTTTATAACAATACCGCAGAAAAAGAAGAAGCCATACAGGCGGTGCAGAAAACGAAGGGAGAAGTGGTACGGCTAAACGGGGAACTGGTGGACACTTATTATTACTCCACCTCCTGCGGTTTTGGAGCGGATGAACGTGTCTGGAACCCGGGCGAAGAAAAAAAGGTAAGCTATCTGACGGCGGCATCCATTAGTGAAACTCCTGTTTTCACAGCGCAGGATATGTGCCGGGGCGATTACTTTCATGAATTTTTACACAATCCGCCGGAAACGGATTTTGAACGGCAGGAGCCCTGGTACCGGTGGAGCATCACGGTGGAAAGTATAGATACGGAAAGCCTGCAGAAAGTTTTAAGGGAGTGGCAGGAAGCGGAGCCGGACCGGATATTTGTGGAGGAAAACGGTGGCAAGACAGAACTTGTCGGCAGCAAGACAGCAAATACCAGCAGCAATGCAGAGACTGCCAGAAACTGGGAAGATATCGGCAGGATAACGGATATTCATATCGGGAAAAGAGGGGACGGCGGCATTGCGGAAAGCCTTGTGATAAAAGGGGAAAAGAGGACGGTGACAGTGCTGTCCCAGTACAACATCCGCACGGTTTTGTGTGCGGGAGGTGTGACGGCGGTAAGGCAGGACGGCAGCAAGGTGGAAATGAAAACCCTGCTTCCCAGTGCATTTTTTGAGATTGAGACTATAAAAGACGGCGAAAATATGATAGGATATAAGCTATACGGCGGCGGGTACGGTCATGGAGCTGGGATGTCCCAGAATGCAGCAAGACATATGGCGGAAAAAGGGTATACCGCAGCCGACATTTTATTGTATTTTTATAAGAACTGTAAGATAGAAAATGTAAGAACTGAAACATAGAAAAGGTGAACGAATAAACATGTGGAAGAAACTTTTGCTTATTGCAGATGATTTCCGGATTAAGATGAACCGGAAAAATATCGGTGCTTATGCGTCCAGTGTAGCTTTTTTTATTTTTTTATCGCTCATCCCCATGCTGATTTTGCTCTGCACGGTCATTCCCTATACCCCGGTTACCAAGAGCAATCTGATAAGCTTTCTGGGAGATATGATACCGGAAGTTTTAAGACCGCTTCTGGTGCAGGTTATTTCCGATGTGTATGAGTCTTCGGCTGGCATTCTTTCCGTAGCGGCTATCGCAACCTGGTGGTCGGCAGGAAAGGGCGTGCTTGCCCTGACAAGAGGCTTAAATGAAATCAATGAAGTGGACGAAAAACGTAATTATTTCCTGCTCCGCGTGATGAGCAGCTTTTACACGCTGATTATGCTGGCGGCGGTTATTCTGTCCCTGCTTATCAACGTTTTCGGTAAGGTCCTGGTAAATTACATAGTCAGCCAGTTTCCCCGGACGATGGATTTGTTTGATTTTCTTCTGCATCTGCGTTTTGTTGTGGTGTGGGCGGTCATGACGATTTTCTTTACCATGATTTATACCTTTGTACCCAATAAAAAAATGAAACTCCGTATGCAGCTTCCGGGAGCCGCTTTTTCGGCGGTGGCATGGGGCGCTTTTTCCTGGGGCTTTTCCCTGTATGTGGGAAACGGAGATGCGTTTGATACCTACGGCAGCCTGTCCATGATAGTTATTCTGATGATTTGGCTGTATTTCGGTATCTACATTATCCTGATAGGAGCCCAGATTAACCGGTATTTCGGTCCTGCATACAAGTTCCTGTATAAAAAACAGGACGAAAGAAGAAGTGAAAGAAGAAAGCAGTAATAAATAATAAGCAATAAGGAACAAGAAGCAAATAACAAGAAGCAAGTAACAGGAACCAAGTAACAGGAACCAAACAACAAGAAGCAAATAACAAGAAGCAAGTAACAGGAACCAAGTAACAGGAACCAAACAACAAGAAGCAAATAACAAGAAGCAAGTAACAGGAACCAAGTAACAGGAACCAAACAACAAGAAGCAAATAACAAGAAGCAAGTAACAGGAACCAAGTAACAGGAACCAAACAACAAGAAGCAAATAACAAGAAGCAAGTAACAGGAACCAAGTAACAGGAACCAAACAACAAGAAGCAAATAATAAGAACCAAATAACAGGAACCAAGCAACAAATAACAGTTTACACCCTCGAAACCGATCGGTAGCGGGGGTGTTTTTTTGCGCCCCAAAAGGGAACGCAAAGGGAGAACAAGAGGAAAAACATGAAGGAAAAATAAGATGGAAACAAGAAAAAGCAAATTTTGCAAATTTCTGTCTTGACAAACTGTACTGTCGTATGTATTATTGTATTAAGTACTTAGTACAGTAGTACATGGCGAAACGTATCGATACGAAAAAGGAAAAGGAGTGAGCGGATGGCTTGGGATTTTGACTCAGACAGACCGATTTACACACAGATTTTGGAGGAAATGAAACGCAGGATTACCACGGGCGTTTATCCGCCGGGAAGTAAAATTCCGGCAGTGAGGGAGCTTGCCATGGAGGCATGCGTAAACCCCAACACGATGCAGAAAGCATTGTCCGAGTTAGAAAACATCGGACTTGTGGAAAGCAGACGTACCTCCGGACGGTTTGTGACCGAAAATGTGGAAGACATCGGAAAGGAAAAAGAGGAGATAGCAAGAGAACAGGTGAAAATCTTTCTGTCCAAAATGGAAAAATTGGGTTTTGACAGAAAAGAAATGATATCCATGATTGAAAATATGGAGAAAGAAGAGGAGTAAACAATGCAGGAGAATGTATTTGTTTGTGAGAAAGTTTCAAAACGATATGGTAGTTTCCAGGCATTAAAACAGGTGAGTTTCTCGGTGGGAAAAGGAAAAATTGTGGGATTGCTCGGACCCAACGGCAGCGGAAAATCCACCCTGATTAAGCTGGCAAACGGACTTTTGGTGCCGACGGAAGGAACCATTAAAATTGACGGGGAGCCGGTAGGACGCAGGACCAAAAGCATGGTTTCTTATTTGCCGGAACGTACCTACTTAAACACCTGGATGCGGGTGGAAGAGATGGTGGAGTATTTTGGGGATTTCTACGAGGACTTTTCCAAAGAGAAAGCCTATACCATGCTCGGTGAGCTACATATTGACAGAAATCAGAGACTGTCCCAGTTATCCAAAGGAAACAGGGAAAAGGTACAGCTTATTTTGGTGATGAGCCGGAACGCAAAACTCTATATGCTGGATGAGCCCATCGGCGGTGTGGACCCTGCTGCCAGAGATTATATTTTAAGAACCATCATCGGCAACTACAACCCGGAAGCCACGGTTATCATTTCCACCCATTTAATCAGCGATGTGGAAAATATTCTGGATGAAGTGGTGTTCATTAAGGAAGGACAGCTCCTTATGCAGAAGGATGTGGAAAGCATCCGTATGGAAAGCGGCAAGTCGATAGATGCATTGTTCAGGGAGGTATTCAAATGTTAGGTAAACTTTTGAAACATGATTTTAAGGCATTATTCAGAAATTATAGTCTTCTTTTTGCGGTTTTACTGCTTGTTACGCTACTTTATAAAGTATGTCTGCTTCTGCCGAAAAACATTGTTCTTAACTTTACGAACGGACTGATGGGAGCGTTATATGTGATAGTCATTCTGGGATGTCTGTTTGGTGCTGCTATCATTAACATCGTGCGGTTTTACAAAAATCTGGTCACGGATGAGGGATATCTTACCTTTACCCTGCCGGTAAGCAGCAAGCAGATTGTGGCAAGCAAGTTAATCAGTACGCTGGTGATGGATATCCTTATGGCAGTTGCCGTTCTATTGTCCACATTGGTGCTTCGGAGTAATCTGCCGGTTCTTGCAGAACTGTATCAGTCCATACAAGAAGCATTGCATCAGATTGCCGCCAATGCAGAGTACCGGACTCTGGTTGTCAGTGTCGTTGGCTATATTACACTTGCCTGTGTCTATACACAGATGGGAGCATTTACGGCGGTTGCGATAGGACAGACCAACCGGACTCACAAAATAGCAGCCGGCGTTGGCGCCTATGCACTGATATATTATGTTACCCAGTGTGTGATGGGAGTAGTAGTATTCCTCTGGGCACAGCAGTTTCACCTGTATAACATCAACATAGATTTCGCCAATATCGATGTGACACCGATAGAGGTACTGCATGCAGCAAACGGTTTGTTCTTTATCGTAAGTGCAGTAGCGGTTGCCTTAGGCATAGCATGCTTCTTCTTAACGGATTATCTTTTCGCAAAGAAGCTGAATCTGGAATAAAAAGTCCTTGACTTTTCTTATTTTGCTCATTACAATGAGGTTTAGTGAAAAGCTGTGAAAGCGTAAAGTAGCAATGCATTTTCTGTCAGAGAGAGAGGATCACCGGCTGCAAGTCCTCTTCAGTTCTTATGCTTTGTGAATTTCCCGCCGGAGCTGCCTGCCGAACCCTTAGGAATATGACGGAAAGTAGGACAGGACGTGACACGCGTTAAGTGAAATGAGTGCCCGGGCAACCGGGAAATTGGGTGGTACCACGGACTTGATTCGTCCCTTGCAGATGCAGGGGACGTTTTTTTATGTCTTTCTTTATGAAAAAACAGGACGGACGAAGACCTTCCCCGCAAACGAAATTTTTATAAAAAGAGAGGATTTCACCATGAAAGAAAAATTGGAACAAATCAAAGCGCAGGCATTGGCGCAGATTGAAGCCAGCGATGCTCTGGACAAGTTAAACGAAGTACGTGTCAATGTACTCGGTAAAAAGGGTGAGCTGACAGCCGTTTTAAAATCCATGAAGGATGTTTCTCCCGAAGAACGTCCCAAGGTCGGCCAGATGGTAAACGAAACCAGAGAGGAAATCGAAAAGGTTTTAGAGGAAGCTAAGGCAAGAATGGAAAAAGCGGTCAGAGAAGCCAAGTTAAAAGCAGAAGTTATCGACGTAACCCTGCCTGCCAAGAAAGCCCTGATCGGACACAGACATCCCAACACCATCGCCCTTGAAGAAGTAGAGCGTATCTTTATCGGTATGGGTTATGATGTGGTGGAAGGTCCCGAAATCGAAAAAGACTATTACAACTTTGAAGCCCTGAACATTCCCGCAGACCATCCCGCAAAGGATGAACAGGATACCTTCTATATTTCCGGTGAGTTCTTACTTCGTACCCAGACCTCCGGCACCCAGGTACATGAAATGGAAAAAGGCAAGCTGCCCATCCGTATGTTGGCACCCGGACGTGTATTCCGTGCCGATGAAGTGGATGCCACCCATTCCCCTTCCTTCCATCAGATTGAGGGACTGGTGATTGACAAAAACATTACCTTCTCCGATTTGAAGGGTACTCTGGCAGAGTTCGCAAGAGAGCTTTTCGGAGAAGATACCAAGGTGAAATTCAGACCCCATCACTTCCCGTTCACAGAGCCTTCCGCTGAAATGGATGTGTCCTGCTTCAAGTGCGGCGGCAGCGGATGCCGTTTCTGCAAGGGCAGCGGCTGGATTGAAATTTTAGGCTGCGGCATGGTACATCCCCACGTACTGGAGATGAGCGGCATTGACCCGGAAGAATACACCGGATTTGCCTTCGGCGTCGGCCTGGAGCGTATTGCCCTCTTAAAATATGAAATTGATGACATGCGTCTTTTATACGAAAACGATATCCGTTTCTTAAAGCAGTTTTAATTGACAAAAAAACAGACGGAACCGAAGAAAGCCGTCTGGGCGGATAAAAAGAGATTGAATGATTAAAATAGAATGAGAGGAAAGAAACATGAATACAGCATTATCATGGATTAAAGCATATGTGCCGGGACTTACCTGTACCGACCAGGAATACTGCGACAGAATGACCCTTACCGGAACCAAGGTAGAGGGCTTTGAAAGAATGGATAAAAACCTTGAAAAAATCGTTGTGGGTCAGATTGAAAAAATCGAAAAGCACCCGGATGCGGACAAGCTGATTGTCTGCCAGGTAAACATCGGTTCCGAGGTTATCCAGATTGTAACCGGCGCTCCCAATGTAAAAGTAGGCGACAAGGTTCCCGTTGTTTTGGACGGCGGCAAAGTAGCCGGCGGTCATGACGGCGGCCCCTTACCGGAAGACGGCATTGCCATTAAGGCAGGAAAACTGCGCGGCGTACCGTCAAACGGTATGATGTGCTCCATCGAAGAATTAGGTTCTTCCAAGGATATGTATCCGGACGCACCGGACAACGGCATTTACATTTTCCCGGACAGCGTAAAGGTAGGAGATGACGCCATCGAAGTACTGGGTCTGCATGACACTGTATTTGAATACGAAATTACCAGCAACCGTGTGGACTGCTACAGCATTTTAGGTATTGCCAGAGAAGCAGCCGCAACCTTTGACAAGCCTTTTGTACCTCCCGTTGTGGAAGTAAAAGAAGCAGGAGACGATGTCAACAACTACATCAAGGTTTCCATTGAAGACACCGACCTCTGCACCAGATACTGTGCAAGAGTATGCAAGAATATCAAAATCGGTCCTTCTCCCGAATGGATGCAGAGAAGACTGGCAGCCAGCGGCATCCGTCCCATCAACAACCTGGTTGACATTACCAACTATGTGATGGAAGAATACGGCCAGCCCATGCATGCTTATGACCTTTCCACCATTGCGGGCGGACAGATTATTGTAAGACGTGCCAAGGACGGGGACGAATTCGTGACCCTGGACGGCCAGACCAGAAAATTAGACAACAATGTCCTGATGATTTGCGATGCGGAAAAAGAAATCGGCGTAGCCGGTATCATGGGCGGTGAAAACTCCATGATTACGGACGAAGTAAAGACCGTACTGTTTGAAGCAGCGACCTTCAACGGCCCGAACATCCGTAAATCCGCAAAGAGACTGGGACTCAGAACCGAAGCATCCGGTATTTTTGAAAAGGGTCTTGACCCTGCCAATGCCAAGGCAGCCATCGACAGAGCCTGCCAGCTCATTGTAGAACTGGGCTGCGGCGAAGTGGTAAGCGGCACCGTAGAAGAGGGGCTTCCCATCAAACCCTTACGCGTGCTTCCTTTTGAACCCGCAAAATACAATGCACTGCTCGGCACATCCGTTACCGAGGAACAGATGCTTGCCATCTTCAAGAAGCTGGAAGTGGAAGTAAGGGACGGAAAAGACGGCAAAGAGCTCGTTATTCCTTCCTTCCGTCAGGATTTGGCAGGCCGTGCGGATATGGCAGAGGAAGTAGCCCGTTTCTTCGGCTACGACAAAATTCCCACCACACTGCCCAAGGGCGAAACCACAACCGGTAAGCTTTCCTTCAAGCTCCGTATTGAGCAGAAGGCAAGGGACATCGCCGAGTACTGCGGTTTCTCACAGGGTATGAGCTATTCCTTTGAAAGCCCCAAGGTGTTCAATAAATTACTGCTGGATGAGGATGATAAGGCAAGAGCAGCGATTACCATTGCCAATCCGTTAGGCGAGGATTTCTCCATTATGAGAACCTTATCCTTAAACGGCATGCTGACCAGCCTTTCCACCAACTACAACAGAAGAAACAAGAATGTAAGATTATACGAATTGGGCAACATTTATCTGGCAAAAGCCCTGCCCCTGACCGAGCAGCCGGATGAAAGAATGCAGTTTACCTTAGGTATGTACGGCGACGGCGACTTCTACAGCTTAAAGGGTGTGGTAGAAGAATTCTTTGACAGCATCGGCATGAAGAAGAGAATTGTATACGACCCCAAGGCAGGCAAAAACTTCCTGCATCCCGGACGTCAGGCAAAAATTGTTTACGAAGGCGAAGAATTGGGTTATATTGGAGAAGTACACCCCGCTGTATGTGACAACTATGCCATCGGCACCAGAGTTTATGTAGCCGTAATTGATATTATGAATGTACTGGATTATGCAACCTTTGACCGTAAGTACGAAGGCATTGCCAAGTATCCTGCCGTAACCAGGGACATTTCCTTAGAGGTTCCCAAGTCCGTTCTGGCAGGCGATATCGAAGGCGTCATTGCCCAGAGAGGCGGCAAAATTCTGGAGTCTTACCAGTTGTTCGACTTATACGAAGGCGACCAGATTAAGGCCGGCTACAAGTCCATGGCTTATTCCATTTCCTTCCGTGCAAAGGACAGAACCCTGGAAGAGAGCGATGTGTCAGGTGCCATGAAGAAAATCTTAAACGGTCTGGAACAGCTCGGTGCTACCTTGCGTCAATAAGGAAAGGAGTATTAAAATTGGAACGTAAAAATTTATGGGAAGTTTATGATGAAAAACAGGTAAAGGAACTGGAAAAACTCTCTGCGGAATACAGAGAGTTCCTGGATAACGGCAAGACAGAGAGAGAATGCATCGATACCATCGTTAATCTCTGTGAAGAAAAAGGCTATGTGGAACTGGAAAAAGCCATTGCCGAAGGTAAGAAGTTAAAGAAGGGCGACAAGGTATATTCCGTATGGATGAACAAGTCCATTGCCCTGTACCAGTTAGGCGAAAAGCCCATGACAGAGGGTATGAATATCTTAGGCGCCCACATCGATTCCCCGAGAATGGACGTAAAGCAGAATCCCCTTTATGAGGACGGCGGCTTTGCTTATTTGGATACCCATTACTACGGCGGTATCAAGAAGTACCAGTGGGTAACCCTTCCCCTGGCTCTTCACGGTGTTATCGTGAAAAAAGACGGAACGACCGTAGAAGTCAATGTGGGAGAAGAGGATGACGACCCCGTATTCTTCATTTCCGACATTCTCATTCATTTAGCCGCAGAGCAGATGGAAAAGAAGGCAGCCAAGGTTATCGAAGGCGAAGCCTTGGATCTGATTGTAGGCAGCAAGCCCATTACCATTAAGCCGGGCGAAAAAGAAGAGAAAGCCAAGGAAGCCGTAAAAGCGGGCATTCTGGATATCCTAAAGAAAACCTATGATGTGGAAGAGGAAGATTTCCTTTCCGCAGAGTTAGAGGTGGTTCCCACAGGTCATGCCAGAGAAGCAGGCTTCGACAGAAGCATGATTTTAGCATACGGCCAGGACGACAGAGTCTGCGCATTTACTTCCTTAAAGGCAATGCTGGATACCAAGAAGACCGACAGATGCATGTGCTGCATCTTGGTAGATAAGGAAGAAATCGGTTCCGTCGGTGCAACCGGTATGCAGTCCCGTTTCTTTGAAAACAGCGTGGCAGAGCTCATGAACCTCACCGGAGAATACAGCGAACTGAATGTCAGAAGATGCCTGGCACATTCCTGCATGCTTTCCTCCGATGTCAGCGCCGGCTTTGACCCCACTTACGCATCCTGCTTTGAAAAGAAGAATGCGGCATTCTTGGGACAGGGTATGGTATTCAACAAGTTTACCGGTGCCAGAGGAAAGTCCGGCTCCAACGATGCCAATGCCGAATACATGGCTCACATCCGCGGCATTTTTGAAAAAGCAGGAATCGGCTTCCAGACCGCAGAACTCGGTAAAGTCGATGTGGGCGGCGGCGGAACCATCGCTTACATTCTGGCGCTTTACGGCATGAATGTAATCGACAGCGGTGTTGCCGTACTGAACATGCATGCACCCTGGGAAGCTACCAGCAAGGCAGATATTTACGAGACATACAGAGGTTACAAGGCATTTGTTGAAGGAGCCTGTTTATAAATGACACAGAATTTACAGAAATCCGATTTTTATTTTGACCTGCCGGAGGAACTGATTGCACAGGACCC
Source organism: Bacteroidaceae bacterium (assembly GCA_963639875.1). GTDB lineage: Bacteria > Bacillota > Clostridia > Lachnospirales > Lachnospiraceae > Acetatifactor. The sequence continues at coordinate 42,867 of CAVHWP010000006.1, read as the reverse complement.
GCTTGAGGACCGTTCCTCCTCCAGACTTCTTGTCCTGGATAAGGAAACGGGAGAAACTTCCCACCACATTTTTAAGGAAGTGATTAACTACTTAAATCCCGGTGACTGTCTGGTGCTTAACAATACCAAGGTCATTCCGGCAAGGTTAATCGGACACAAAGAAGATACGGGAGCAGCCATTGAAGTGCTGCTCTTAAAGCGAAAAGAAAATGACATCTGGGAAACTTTGGTGAAGCCGGGCAAAAAGTGCAAGCCGGGTACGAAAATCGTATTCGGAGAGGGGCTTTTGCATGCCACCGTATTAGAAACCGTAGAGGACGGCAACCGTCTTATCCAGTTTTCCTATGAAGGCATTTTTGAAGAAATACTGGATAAATTAGGCGAAATGCCCCTGCCTCCTTACATTACCCACAAGCTGCAGGATAAAAACCGTTACCAGACCGTTTATGCCAAGTATGAGGGCAGTGCAGCGGCTCCCACGGCGGGACTTCATTTTACGAAGGAGCTTTTGCAGCAGATAGAAGAAAAGGGCATTGACATTGCTTACGTTACCCTGCATGTTGGACTCGGTACATTCCGTCCGGTCAAGGCGGACAATATTTTAGAGCACCATATGCATTCTGAATTTTATCAGGTGACGAAGGAAGCTGCCGATAAAATCAACAAGGCAAAAAAAGAAGGACACCGGGTTATCTGCGTGGGCACCACAAGCTGCCGAACCGTGGAGAGCGCCGCGGATGAAAACGGCATGGTAAAAGAAGGCTGTGACAATACGGAAATCTTTATCTATCCGGGTTACAAATTCAAGGTGCTGGATGCACTGATTACCAATTTCCATCTGCCGGAGTCTACTCTGGTTATGCTGGTTTCCGCCCTTGCAGGCAGGGAACACATCTTAAATGCCTATGAGGAAGCCATCCGGGAAAAATACAGATTTTTCTCTTTTGGCGATGCCATGTTGATTAAATAGGAAATTTGCGGTAGAATAAACATATCTATACACCAAAGAAGGGAGTGCGGCATGGAAGAGAGAAGAAGAAACAGACGAACCAGACTTTCCTCCTCCATTGTCATGAAACGTCTTGACAATGAAAGAGAAGAGGAAGTGGATATTGAGGTAGTGGATATTTCCAAAGCCGGAGTCGGCTTTACCTGCAAGGAGCCTCTTATGATAGGCGCTATTTATGAAGCGTATCTTACCATCTGGACCAAGGAGGTACTGCATGCGGTGGTAGAAATCGTGAGAATCGAAAAGAAAGAGGATACAATTTCCTATGGTGCCTTTTTTGTGGGCATGCCGGAAATGGATGCCTTCCGCATTGAAGCCTATCAGACCGTGGAAGAACAGCAATAAATGAAAAAGTACAGTAAATTCGGAAAAGCAGCGATAATCATTATCCTGCTTTTTCTGTGGTATAGCGTGGGTGCGTAAACCTTAAACAATCGTATATCGTTTTTCACTTAAGACCTCTCTTGCCTTGGTAAGGGAGGTTTTGTCGTAGAATTCCAACCGTACGGCACCTTCCGCGCGCTCCCTGCTGTGGGTGATGCCGATGTTCTTGATGCTTAAGCCGTGTTCGGCAAGAATGTTCATAATGGAAGCAATGGAACCTGCCCTGTCGTCGATGTTCACCGTGAAATCGTAAATGCGGGCAACGGAGCCGTTTGCATTTGCCACAAAGGAGTCCCGGTAGGTGCGGGCACTGTCAAAGAATGCATACAGGGCATTCGCGTCTTTCTTTTCGAGAAGCTCCTTTACGGAAGATAAGGCTTTGATATATAAGGAAAGCATTTCCGTAATGTTTTCGCCGTTGGTGAGGCATATCTGCTGCCAGACATCCGGGGAAGAGGAAGCAATCCGGGTAATATCCTTGAAACCACCCGCGGCAATCTGCTTCATAAGGGCGTCTTTCGTATCGTTATCCTTCACAAAATTTACCAAAGAAGAAGCAATAATATGGGGCAGATGGCTGATGCCCGCCGTAATCCGGTCATGCTCCTTCGGAGTCAGAACTAAAGGAATAGCGCCGATATCCGCTACAAGATTACGGAAAGCCTCCACCTTTTTTTCGGGTACTTCCGTAGAAGGGGTCAGCAGATAGTAGGCATTTTGCAAAAGAAGAGCGTGGGAGTTTGCAAAGCCGATACGTTCGCTTCCTGCCATGGGATGTCCGCCGATAAAATACGGGGAAAGTCCCATTTCTTCCACACATTTCGTGGTCGTGGATTTGACGCTGCCCACATCCGTTAAAATGCAGTCCGGCGACAGAATTTCCTTTATGGCAGTTAAGTTTTTATCATTATTGGAAACCGGCGCACATAAAAATAGATAGTCACATGCCGAAAAACGTTCGTTGATGGAAGAAACGGTTTCATCGGCAATGCCTTCTTTCAGGGCAAGCTCTAAGGTTTCCTTATTGGTATCAAAAGCAAGAATACGGACATCCCGGCGAAAGGCTTTCAGGGCTTTTGCAATGGAGCCGCCAATCAGACCGAGTCCGATAAATCCACAGGTAATGGGAGACATACGTTCAGACCTTTCTTTCCTGTGACATGCATGAAAATTACATGGCACAGGCACGGTTTCGTTATAATCATAAGGATTGTAGCACTTTAACGCGTCAAAGTCAACAAGTAATAATTGTATTTAAAATAGAACATTTTTCTTGTAAAATGAGTGATAATTTAGTAATATATACCTATAGATTTTTGAAAAATGAAAAGTAATTATACATAAATTACAAAAAAAATAAGAGAAAGGAAGGAATTATATGAAAGTTTACACAACCGACAAAATCAGAAATGTAGTACTCTTAGGCCATGGCGGCTCCGGAAAGACCAGTCTTTGCGAAGCCATGGGTTACCTTTCCGGAATTACCTCCCGCATGGGTAAAATTCAGGACGGCAATACCATCAGCGACTATAGCAAAGAAGAACAGAAGCGGCAGTTTTCCATTTCCACATCCGTGGTTCCCATTGAATGGGAAGGCTACAAAATCAACATTTTAGATGCACCCGGTTATTTTGACTTTGTGGGCGAAGCGGAAGAAGCCTTAAGCGCTGCGGGAGCCGCCATTATTGTGGTAAACGGCAAGGCAGGCGTGGAAGTGGGTACGGAAAAAGCCTGGGAGCTCTGCGAAAAGTATAAGCTGCCCCGTATTATTTATGTGACCAACATGGACGTGGACAACGCCTCCTTCCGTCAGGTAGTGGAAGACATGACAAAGAAATACGGAAAGAAAATGGCGCCTTTCCATCTGCCCATCCGTGAAAATGAAAAGTTCGTGGGCTATGTCAATGTCATTACGGAAACCGGTAACCGCTGGAAGGGAAAAGAAGTGGTGACCTGTGAGGTGCCGGAATACAATAAGCCCAACTTGAAAATCTGCCGGGATACCTTAATGGAAGCAGTAGCGGAAACCAGTGAGGATATGATGGAGCGGTACTTTAACGGCGAAACCTTCTCCGAAGCGGAAATCCGTGCGGCGCTGCGCACCAATGTCTGCGATGGCAGCATTGTTCCCATGAGCATGGGTTCCAATATCTTGTGTCAGGGCGTTTACACGCTGCTTGACGACATCATCAAATATTTCCCAAGCCCGGAAAACAGGGAAGTAGCCGGCATCAACATGAAGACCGGAGAGATTTACCATGCGGACTACGATTTCTCCAAGGCAAAATCCGCCTATATCTGGAAGACCATCGTGGACCCGTTTATCGGCAAGTATTCTTTGATTAAAGTAAATTCCGGCGTCTTAAAACAGGACGACATGATTTACAATTTAGACAGGGACATCGAGGAAAAGGTCGGCAAGCTGTACGTGCTCTGCGGCAATAAGCCGGTGGAAGTACCGGAGCTGCATGCCGGCGATATCGGCGCACTGGCAAAGCTGACGGCGGCGCGCACCGGCAACAGCCTGTCCACCAGGGCAACTACCATCAAATTCGGCAAGTGGGAAATTTCCACCCCGTACACCTGCATGCGCTATAAGCCGAAGAACAAGGCGGACGTGGATAAGATTTCCCAGGCGCTGCAGAAGATAACCCACGAAGACCTGACCTTAAAGGTAGTCAACGATGCGGAAAACAGACAGACGCTCCTTTACGGTATGGGCGAACAGCATTTAGAGATTATTGCCAGCAGGCTGCTTTCCGAATACAAGGTGGAAATTGAGCTGTTAAAGCCCAAGGTAGCCTATAAGGAAACCATAAAAGGCAGCTCCGATACGGAGTACAAATACAAAAAGCAGTCCGGCGGACACGGACAGTACGGCCATGTCAAGATGCGGTTTTCCCCTTCCGGCAACTTGGAGGAACCCTATGAATTTACCCAGGAGGTAGTAGGCGGCGCCGTTCCCAAGAACTTCTTCCCGGCAGTGGAAAAAGGTCTGCAGGAATCCGTGGAAAAAGGCCCTCTGGCAGGATATCCCGTTGTGGGCGTAAAGGCGGTTTTATATGACGGCTCCTACCATCCGGTGGACTCCTCCGAAATGGCATTCAAGATGGCTGCCATTCAGGCGTTCCGTAAAGGCTTTATGGATGCGAAGCCTATTCTGTTAGAGCCCATTGCCACCTTAAAGGTCACCATTCCGGAAACGTATACCGGTGATGTGATGGGAGATTTGAACAAGAGAAGAGGCCGGGTGCTCGGCATGAACCCTCTGCAGGGCGGAAGACAGGTTATCGAAGCCGATATTCCCATGAGCAGTCTGTACGGTTACTGTACGGATTTACGCTCCATGACCGGCGGCAGAGGCGAGTATTCCTATACGTTTGCCCGCTATGAACAGGCTCCTGGTGATGTGCAGGAGAAAGAGATTGACAATAGTCTTGGAAGTGCTTAAAATGAAGCTTAGGCGCTTAAGGGAGAAAGCCCTTTCGTTTCTTGTGAGATGAAAGGGCTTCTTATATATAGAATATATAGAATAAACTACCTTATGAGGAAAGAAGTTTGGCGCAGGAAAGGACAGAACAATGGCAGAAGTATACAACCACAGAGAAGTGGAGACAAAATGGCAGGGTATTTGGGATAAGGAAAAAGCATTTGCTACCTCCACCGATTATTCCAAGCCGAAATATTATGCACTGGTAGAATTCCCGTATCCTTCAGGACAGGGACTTCATGTAGGACATCCGAGACCGTATACGGCTCTGGATATCGTTGCAAGAAAGAGAAGAATGCAGGGCTACAATGTTCTTTACCCTATGGGCTGGGATGCATTTGGTCTGCCTACCGAAAACTATGCAATCAAAAATCACATCCATCCGAAGATTGTCACCAGGAATAATGTGGAGCGTTTCAAAAACCAGCTTCATTCCTTAGGTTATTCCTTCGACTGGGACAGAGAAATCAATACCACGGATCCGAAGTACTACAAGTGGACCCAGTGGATTTTCTTAAAGCTGTTCAAGGCAGGTCTTGCTTACAAGACGGAAATGCCCATCAACTGGTGTACCTCCTGTAAGGTAGGTCTTGCCAACGAAGAAGTGGTAAACGGTGTCTGCGAGCGCTGCGGTTCCGAAGTAGTCCGCAAGGTAAAGAGCCAGTGGATGTTAAAGATTACCGCTTATGCCGAGAAGCTTATCGAGGGTCTGGATACCGTGGACTACATCGAAAGAGTAAAGGTTTCCCAGAAGAACTGGATTGGCAAGTCCACCGGTGCGGAAGTGGATTTCGTGTTAAAGGACAAAGAGGATAAGCTGACCGTTTATACCACCAGACCGGATACCTTATTCGGTGTTACCTACATGGTAATGAGCCCGGAGCATCCTTTTATCGATAAGTACAAAGACTCCATCAAAAACTGGGACGACGTAGTGGCATACCGTGAAATGGCAGCCAAGAAGTCCGACTTTGAAAGAACCGAAATCGCAAAGGACAAGACCGGTGTTATGCTGGACGGTCTGACCGCGGTAAACCCGGTAAACGGCAAAGAAATTCCCGTATGGATTTCCGACTATGTACTGATGACCTACGGTACCGGCGCTATCATGGCAGTGCCCGCACACGATGAAAGAGACTGGGAATTTGCCAAGAAATTCAACATGCCCATCATTGAAGTAGTGGCAGGAAGCCCCGTTGACGTAAACGAAGCGGTATTTACTGACGTGGCAACCGGAACCCTTGTAAACTCCGAATTCTTAAACGGACTGTCCGTAGCGGATGCCAAGAAGAAAATCATTGAATTCTTAACCGAAAAGGGCATCGGCCACGAAAAGACCAACTATAAATTAAGAGACTGGGTATTCTCCAGACAGCGTTACTGGGGCGAGCCCATTCCCATCGTAAAATGTGAGAAGTGCGGCTATGTGCCTCTGCCGGAAAGCGAGCTTCCTCTGGAGCTTCCTGAAGTGGAAAGCTATATGCCCACCGACAACGGCGAATCCCCTCTGGCACATATGACGGACTGGGTAAACACCACCTGTCCCTGCTGCGGAGGCCCCGCTAAGAGAGAAACCGATACCATGCCCCAGTGGGCAGGTTCTTCCTGGTATTTCTTACGTTATACGGACCCCACCAATGAAAATGCACTGGCAAGTCCCGAAGCCCTGAAATACTGGATGCCGGTAGACTGGTACAACGGCGGTATGGAGCATACAACCCTCCACCTTCTGTATTCCCGTTTCTGGCACAGATTTTTATACGATGAGGGCGTGGTTCCCTGTCCCGAACCTTACCAGAAGAGAACCTCTCACGGTATGATTTTAGGTTCCAACGGCGAAAAGATGAGTAAGTCCCGCGGCAACGTGGTAAACCCGGACGATATCGTAAGAGAGTACGGCGCAGATACCCTGCGTACCTACGAAATGTTCATCGGTGCATTCGATTTGAGCGCTGCATGGAGTGAGGACGGCGTAAAGGGCTGCCGCAGATTTTTGGAGAGAGTCTGGAAGCTGCAGGATATCCTGACGGATGACGAAGGTTACTCCGCCGATATGGAAACCAGAATGCATCAGACCATCAAGAAAGTAAGCTCTGACTTTGAAAACTTAAAGTACAACACGGCTATTGCAGCCATGATGTCCTTAATTAATGATTTCTACAAGAAGAATGCCGTTACCAAGGGAGAGCTCAAGACCTTACTTACCCTGCTTAACCCGGTAGCTCCTCACATTACCGAGGAACTGTGGCAGGCAAACGGCTTTGACGGCAGACTGTATCAGACCACCTGGCCGGAATACGACGAGGAAAAGACGGTAGAGTCCACCATTGAGCTGGCTGTCCAGATTAACGGTAAGATGAAAGGAACCTTAAAGGTTTCCAAGGACGAGCAGAAAGACAACATCCTTGCCATGGCAAAGGAAATGCTCGGCGATAAGCTGAACGGCACCATCGTAAAAGAAATTTATGTACCCGGCAGAATTGTAAACATCGTAGTAAAACCGTAATAAAAACGCATCAATAAAAGAAAGCACCGGCTTATGAGGTCGGTGCTTTTTTCATGATTTCATTCATTCTTTCCAGTTCTTCTTTGGTGCTGTGAAGCTTGATGGCTTCAATCACACGGGCAACTTCGTCCTTGGAAAAGGAGATGTCTGCCTGTCGGGCTTCCTTCATTTTGAGCATAAAAAAAGACATGAGCTCTTTCTGGCTTTTTCCTTTGCCGCCGGTAACCAGGGAGCCTAAAAAGTCAAGCTTGTTAAGGGGAATGTCCTTTACCAGAGAGTCGGACATCCATTCCGGTCTTTCTTCCATGATACACCTCGTTTTTGTTGATTTGTAAACCCTGCAGCAGGCTATGGGTTTTTGTTTGTCATTGTTTCCCCAGCATGGATAAAATCTGGCTGATGTCCATGGAGCCGTCGCCGCCTGCGGGAAAAGGAGCTCCCTCCGGGAACATATCCGTCATCATAGCTGCCATTTCCATCATTTCCTGGGCGTTTTTTACCGTGGAGGAATACTGGGCAAAACGGTCCAGCTTCTGTTTTTCCTCCCTGTTGCAGTAGGGCGTGAGCTCCTTGCACAAAGCATCCGTGTCCGGCATGGGCTGCCTCGGCTGGCAGGCATAGGGATGGTTCTTAAAATAGGACAGCGTGTATTGAAACTCCATGAATTTAATGTATATCGCCATTTTTTTCTGCATTTCCGGTTCAAAATAAGACAGGAGGAGTTTGTACATCTGGATGTGGTTGTTGGTATAAATGCTGTCAAAAGCAAGAATTTTGTCACAGTTGTCCTTGTCCGTCTGCATAAACCCTCCATCGAAAGTGCTTTTCTAATCTTATGCAAAAATCTTATGTAAAAGACGTTTTTTGTATGCAGCGGACGGACTTTTTGAGGGTCCGCCCGCAAGTGTGTACGGCTCCTTAAGGAGCAGAGTCATTAGCAGCAGGAATTATTGTTTCCGCAGAAGCAGGAAAGCAACAGAATCCAGATGAGCCAGTCACAGCTTGAGTTGTTGTTGTCACAACCGCAACCGCCGAATGTGCTCAGACCGCAGCCATTGTTGCCGCCGAAGCAGGAGAGGAGCAGGATAATCCAGATAATGCTGCATCCGCATCCGTTGTTGTTATTGTTGCAGCCTGTGTTGCATCCGCAGTTGGTAGCAGTTAAATCACTCATTTTAATTGCCTCCGAATTGTTTTTATGGTTTATTCTATGTGCACAGGCATGTCAATGTTTCCACAAGATATGAAAAAATTTTAGGGTGTAAAAATGCTTGAATAAATTAAAAGATATAGTAAAATAGTACGTGTATAATTATGTGCAGAAAGAGAAACAGGAGAGAATGCCCGTGTACGAAGCAGCAGGCAGACAGTTCCGGACGGAAGCCGACTATAAGTTAGCTCTGCATGACAAGGCAGAGATTGAAAAGATAAAAAAACAGAGGAAATTAGACACCCCGGAGCAGATAGACGCCCTGCTTGCCGATATCGCCCAGGGGAAAATCCGGCTCTATACCATTCTGAAAGAGGATTTTTCGGAAGAACTGCAGGATAAAAAGGAAGCTCTCCTAAAGGCGGGAGAAAGCTCCGGCAGGAAAAGCAAGGCGCATACTTCCTTAGAGGAATTTGACGCGGATATGCAGAAGCGGATTTTAAGGGAAATGAAAAAGCGGGAGCGTATCCGGAAGGGCATTGTGGCGGTGAGCAGCCTCTTGGTTGTGGGAAGCCTTGCCTACCTTGCCAATTATTCTTACCAGACAAAAAGGCTGGATGACTATGCTGCCATACAGAAGAACCTGAAAAATACCGCACTTACCGCTCCGAATACGTCGGAAACACCGGTCATTCACTACGATGATGACACGTCGGACACACTGCCGGATATTCTGCCGGAGTATCAAACTTTATATAGTTTGAACAAAAGACTAATCGGATGGGTAAAAATTGACGATACATATATAGATTACCCGGTACTTCAGACTGTGAACAACGATTACTATCTGAACCATAATTTTGACCAGGAAGAGGATAAAAACGGCAGCATTTTTTTAGACAAGGACTGCAGTATTTATCCCCGTTCCACCAACCTCATTCTGTACGGCCATCATATGAGAAGCGGCAGAATGTTCGGGCAGCTCAACAAATACAGCTCCGAAAAGTTTTACGAGGAGCATAAATACATCCAGTTCGATACCATTTATGAAAAGGGCACCTACGAGGTGATGTATGTGTTCCGCTCCAAAATTTATGAAGAAAGCGAAATCGTATTCAAGTATTACCAGTTTACGGATGTGGTATCGGAAACCGAATTTGAGTCCAATATGAAACAGATGGCGGATATGTCCCTGTACGATACGGGCGTGAGCGCCGAGTACGGAGACGAGCTTCTCACTCTGTCCACCTGTGATTACTATACCAGTGACGGCAGATTTGTCGTGCTTGCAAAGAAAATCCGATAAATTTCCCGGAAAAGGAGAAAGACATGGCAAAGAAAGAAATAAAAAGAAAAAATCTGAAATTGAGGAGAAGACTGCGAAAGACATTGGGCGCTGTCTGCCTGATAACCGCACTCCTCATTGCCCTCATTCCCGTGCCGGAGACAAGGGCGGCAGAGGATAAAAAATATCTCTGGGACGAGCAGATATGGAAGGGCAGCGCCGCACAGAGCAGCAGTGTAATTCCTGTGGTGCCGGCTGACTGCGATACCATTTATACAACGGGCGACGGTACTTACCAGTTTGCCTTTGTCAATGCTTCCTCCACGAGCCCGGACAAGATTGCAATTATCTTAGGCTACAACGCAGGAAACCTGGCGGACAACAAACTGGTGATTCCCGACAGCGTGGATGCGTTTACCAAATACAGCGAAAACCTGGGTTCCCGTACCGGTTATGTGGCAGTGAGCCGCAGCCAGAAGCCTCTGTATTACAAGGCAAGCGACCCGGTATACGAGGAAGACGTTTCCGGCAATCCTGTGCTGGTAAAGGAAGCGGAATTCAGAGCCTGCTATTATGCCGATTACAGACAGTGGAGCACCCTGGATTTATCGGATTTCTATTACAGGGACACCACAGGTGACAACACCGGTACCATTTATAAAGGCGAAGACGGTTACAGCTACCGGAAGACCGAAAGCACCGCAGAGCAGTGGATTAAAAACATCACCGTTATGTACATAGGAAACCAGTCCTTAATGGCAAACCCTCTGGCAACCGGAGACGGCGCCGTACAGGAATGGGTGGTAGCGGAGCCGGAAGGCACCATCAATACCAATCCCGACAACGGTGTATTTGCTAACGAAGGCAACATCCGTACCCTTGTGGTAGGCGAAAGACTGATGGGTATCGGCAACTATGCCTTTTACGGTTGTACCGGTCTGGAAAGCATCACCCTCGGCAACGGTCTTACCGAAATGGGACACCATGCATTTGCCAACTGCGTCAATATGGCGGCAATCGGACTGGACTTCAATTCCCGTCTGCAGTATATTTCCGACTACACCTTCTTAAACTGCCGGGCGCTGATGGAATTTACCCTGCCCGCAAGTGTTACGAAGATTTACGACCATGCGTTTGAAGGCTGCACCAACTTGGGCCTTACCGCAGGCACACTGGATATTGCCGGTGTAAACGAAGGCAAGAATGTCACACTGGATGACCTGGGAGTATCCGTATTCAAGGGCTGTACCAGACTTTCCGATTTGACTTTGCCGGAGTCCATTACCGGAAAAATCAACCTGAATAACTTTGAGGGCTGCAACGGCTTAAAGAGAATTAAAGTGGAAAGCCCCTATACTGACTTTGAAGGAGACTATACCGGGGAGGATTTGGATTTCCTTTCCTGGGTAGACCCGGCTTTTTATTTTGAAGCGGACGGTTCCTCCACCACCCATACCTTTACCAAGGCAAATGCCATTGCGTTTAAGTATGCGGACAGGGACTGCTATGAAATTATAAAGAGAGAAACCGCTACCGACGGCAGTACCGCAGAACTGACCTACCAGGTCAACTCCAACAATGAGCTTTTGTATTTCAATATGAATAAGAAGGTTGCGGAAGTAACCATTCCCGCCACCATAGGCCCTTATGGTATTTCCGCCATCAATTCCGGCAGCTTTTCCGGAAACTGCTTCTTGGAGAAGATTACCATTCCCGCAACGGTGCATGAGATTAACGAAAGCGCCTTCAAGGGATGCCATAACTTAAAGGATGTTATTTTTGAGGATGCCGGTTCCGTACAGTACATAGGGCAGAACGCCTTTGCCACCCAGATTGTGGACGGCGTGCATGCAACCGGTTGTCCCAATGAAAGCACGTATCTGAAATCCACACCGGTGCTTCGTTTTACCGGTACTGTGGCAGATGACTGTATTCCTTATCTGTATGCCATGTCCGCAGACAGCAACATCAATGCCGGACAGCAGCCCAAGACTTACATTACCTATTTCAGCGGCTGGCCCACCAACTTAGAGGTGCAGTATGTGGCAAATGCCTCAACCGGCTACGGTATGGCAACCCTGGTTGACTATCCGAAGTTCCGCGAACTGACCACCAAGTATACGGCATCCAATTATCCGTACATTACGGCTGATTATGAAGATGCGGCAAGAAAAGCGGTAGCAGCTTACAACAGCTGGCTGACCGACAGCTCCACGGAAGTAACCAGCGACCAGTGGGATATCATCAACGCAGCGCTCCGTCCCGACATTCCGAGCGGTGTAAAGGCTGTAAAACAGGGTCTGTTCTCCAATGCAGCGGCGGAAAAGAACGCCAATGGAAGCTATGACTTAAATGCGGACGGCACCTATGCGGTTAAGAAAGTAAATTCCTCCGGTTCCGCGGATACGGATGTAAAGGAAATCACATTCCGTGACATTAAGGAATTTGAGCCTTATACCATTACCGGCTGCCAGTCCCTTGAAAAGATTAATATTTTCGGCGCGGAAGCCGTGATTGACGACTATGCGTTTGCTTACGATTACACCACCCACGGCAGTGATATCTCCGATGCGGCAGGTTCGGATTCTTCCCTGACCTCCTTCTATATGCCGACCAGTGATGAGTCTTCCGTAGGAGATTATGCATTTAACAACAATGCCAGATTAAATAACGTAACCCTTTCCCCCAACGTCACGGAAATGGGTCTGCGTCCGTTCCGTGACTGCCCGTTATTGGAAAACGTATCCTTTGGAGGCGGTCCGAACTTTACAACGGATAATGCCATTATTTATGGGCTGGATGAAAATGGAAGCAAAAAAAGTATTGTGCAGTGTCTGGAAAGCCGCGGCAAGCTGAATACGCCCGGCTCCGTAAGCGCATCCGAACTTGCGGGTGTAACGGAAATTGCCAAAGAAGCCTTTATGGACTGCAGTGAAGTAGGGCAGGCAGACCTTTCTTCCTCTGCCATTACCACCGTGCCGGAAAATGCATTTTGCAACACGGAAAACCTGTATTCTGTAAAACTCCCGACAACCTGTAAATCCATCAGCAAATATGCATTCCATGACAGTAATGTCAGGTACTTGGAAATTCCCAGCAGCGTGACTTATCTTGATCCGACTGCATTCAATACCCCACAGAATTTAAGTTCCGATGGAGATTATAAGACAATTGAGTTTTACTGTGAGACGGGCAGTGCTGCGGAAACCTATGCGGGAGAATACAGTAACATCAATGTAACCAATAAACCGTCATCTACCACTTTCAAAGTTATTTTCTGGGATTACGACGGTTCCGTCATCAGTGAACAGGAAGTTTTAGTTGGTACAGATGCGGCAGCACCGACTGACCCGGTCAGGGAAGGCTACGTGTTTGAAGGCTGGATTCCCTCGGATTTTACCAATGTAAGCCGCAACATGGACATTACGGCGCAGTACCGTAAGATTGACTCCGAAGAAACCAAGTATACGGTGCGTTTCATCGACTATGATGATACTGTGCTTTATACCCAGAAGGTAGCAGCTGGAGAAGATGCCATTCTTCCCCAGTCGCCTACCAGAACCGGTTATACCTTTACCGGCTGGCGTCCTGCCGTTACCAATATCCAGAAGGATACGGATGTATATGCCCAGTATGAAAAGAACAGTTCCGGCAGCAACGGAAGCAATAACAGCGGAAGTGGCAGTGGAGGAAGCAGTGTTAGCGGAAACAGCACCGTAAGCGGCGGCAATTCCTCCACACTGTATACCCTGACGGTAAAGAACGGACAGGGCTCCGGCAGCTATGTTGCAGGTGCAACGGTTATTGTCATTGCCAACGACCCGGCAAGCAACCAGCAGTTCTCCAAGTGGACTTCCGACAATACCAGCGTGAAATTTGCCAGCGATACGGTATCCGCCACAACCATGGTGATGCCCGCTGCCAATGCAACCGTTACGGCAAACTACACCAATAAGAGTTCTTCCGGCACCGGCACCAGCGGTTCCGGCAGCAACCGCAGCAACAGTACCGTAAGCGGTAACAACAGCGGTACCAACAGCGGCACCAGCAGTGGCAACAAGACCGGTACCACCGTAGTCATCGACAAGAACGGTTTATCCAACACCGGTGTGGTTTCCGCAACCGTAAAAGGTTCTTCCGATAATTTTGTAATCAAGGTTGCCGAGGATTCCACGGCAACAGAGGCCGTTGTTAAGGCACTTATGGACGAATACGGAAGCCTTGATAATGTGAAATACTTCCCCATGGATATTACCCTTTACGATTCCACCGGCAAGACCAAGATTACCGATACCACGGGATTGTCCATTTCCATTACCCTGCCCCTGCCGGATTCCCTGATTACCTATGCCGGTAACAACAAGGTAGCGGGTGTGGTCAACGACAAGTTAGATAAGCTGACACCGAAATTCACCACCATTGACGGGGTATCCTGCGTAACCTTTACCGCAGAGCATTTTTCACCGTATGTGATTTATGTCAATACCAGCCAGCTTACGGCAAACGGCGTAACGGACAACTCCCCTAAGACCGGAGACATTTCTCCCAAGTGGTTTGCGGTGATTGCCCTGACCGGTATGGCAGTTATCCTGTTTGTAAAGAAGGACAGAGTGTATAAAAAGGTTCCTGCATAAATTGGGGCAAAGCTCCGGTTTGAAAGATGAAGGAAAGCTTATGAAAAGATATGGAAAAGGTATGCTTGCCGTACTGCTTTCCGTGATGCTGTCGGCGGGCGCATTTACTTCTGCGAAAGCGGAAGGAGCGTCTGCCGGTAAAAGCAAGGAAATCGGAAGCAGCTATGTGGTAGGCAACAAGGCTTTTATCTACTGGGATAAAAGCACGGAGGACTCCGGCACGGAAACGGGCGGCAATGACGGCTCTGTAAGTACCGGGGACAGTGACAACAGCATAGAAACAACACCTGTTAAAAAGAATGAAAGCATCAGCAAACGCGCCGTGACAGAGGACGGCAAAGTGGCAGCCCGCGCCTATTACAAAAGCAAGGGTCTGTCGGGATATGTTTTTTCTAATGTCACTTATGTGGGAGAATTGTCCTATGCTCGCAGCAATCTGCGGGAGGCGGTGCTTCCGTATGGATTGAAAACCATTGGCTACGGTGCTTTTTACCATTGCGACAGACTCACCAAGGTACAGATACCGGTAACGGTGACAAAGATTGCCCCCAAGGCATTTGCCCAAAGTGCCTGGTTAAAGACCTGGCTTACCGGTACGGGCGATGATTTCCTGATTGTGGGCGACGGCATTTTGCTTGCCTACCGGGGAGAGGCGGAAGAAGTAACCATTCCCGAAGAAGTAAAGAAAATCGGACCGGAAGTGTTTGCGGGCGATACCCGGATAACATCGGTGGTTCTGCCGGACTCTGTTACGGAGGTGGGAGAAGCCGCCTTTTATAACTGCAGCAATCTGAAAACGGTGACAGGCGGAAGCGGGCTTACCAAAATAGCGGACAGGGCTTTTGCGGGCTGTCCCGTAAGCGGCTTTGTCATCGGGGCAGGCGTGAAGGAACTGGGACTGCGGTGTATTGACTTTACGGATACGGCGCTTCCGGAAGAGGAATGCTTTGTAGTGTTTGAAAGCACGGATACGCTGCCTGCTGTTTCCTATGAAGAGACAGCGGAGAAAATGGCAAATACCGCATACCGGGATGTGTGCCTGAAGGGCGTGAGCCGCATAGAGCACGCAGAAGAAAAAACGGACGAAGAGTTTATCCCTTATCTGCAGCTTACGGAGGCGGAAAAGGGATTAAAAATTGACAATCAGATAAGCGGCTGTGCCCTTACGGCGGATTTTACGGGCAAGGGGGCTTACGTGCTTACGGCTGTGGAACAGGAAAACTTCGATGCGGTGGAAACAGCATATGAGTGCCTGTACGGAGACAGACCGGAAGGAGAAAAACTTGCCGTGCAGCTTTCCCTTACGGATGCGGCTTATCCGGTTTCCATAGAACAGCTTACCAAAGGGCAGCTTACCCTGCATGTGACACTGCCCGATTATCTGAAATACGGCGACATCCGTGTTCTCACCGTGGATAAAGAAGGACAACTGGAAAACATTTCCTACACGGGAGAGGAAGGAAAGATAAGCTTTCCCGTTACCCATACGGGCGAGTATGTGTTTGTAAGCGTGGGCGACAGCAAGGTTTACGGACAGACAAAAGTAAACGGCGGACAGGCCGTCATAGAACGGAACAAAGACTTCGGCATAGAATAAGAAAAAGGCCGGAGTCTTTTTTTATGTTTATAGCAAGAAAACAGATTGGATGTGAGGACTTTACCGGAAAAGGCGGCGGTGAGGGCATTACCATAGCCGTGCTGGACACCGGTATTTCCACGCATCCCGATTTCAGAGGGAGAATACTGGCATTCCGGGACTTTGTGAACGGCATGCCCTATGTATATGATGACAGCGGACACGGCACCCATGTATGCGGGATTGCCGCGGGAAACGGACAGCTTTCGAGAGGCAGATACCGGGGGGTGGCCCCCGGGGCAAGTCTGGTTGTGGGAAAGGTCTTAAACGAGCAGGGGGACGGCAGCGTGGACGCCATGTTAAAGGGGCTTTCCTGGATTTTGGAAAACAAGGACAGGTGGCAGATACGCATTGTGAATATTTCGGTGGGACTCGGCGGCAGGATGCCGGAAAAAAGAGAAATGCTTCTTCGGGAAAAAATGGAAGAAGCGTGGGAAGAAGGGCTTCTGGTGGTCTGCGCGGCGGGGAACAACGGACCGGCGCCGGGCAGTATTTCCTATATGGGAGAAAGCCCGAGACTCATTACCGTGGGGTGTTATGACAAAGAGAAACGGGGCGGAAAGAAGAGCTGCGAAACCTATTCCGCCAGAGGACGGGAGGGCGTTTTGTACCGGAAACCGGATTTAGTGGCGCCGGGTACGGAAATTGTGTCCTGCAATGCCTTTTACCGGAAGGCGGGCGCACGCACCCAGGGAGCTTATACGGCAAAAAGCGGTACCTCCATGGCAACGCCCATGGTGAGCGGGTGTCTGGCTCTTTTATTGGAAAAATACCCGAATTTAAGCAAGGAACAGGCAAAGTACCGGCTGCTGAAGGGCTGTGTCAGACTGAAGGAACCGGACAATTTACAGGGTTACGGCATGCTGCATGTGAAAAGGGTATTGACAGACTCGGTATGATTGTATACAATTATACGAGATTTAACAATAGAAGAAAGAGGTTTCCAATCATGAGAGAAAATGAAACATTTGACAATCGTCCGGTGAACATGAATACGAGAAATAATCTTCTGGAAATAGAAGAGCATATGTATATTCTGGATGATGTGGAGAAACCCAATGTATTCCGAAATATGTTTCCTTATTCCGAGATACCGAAGATTCCTTTCAACGACAGAATTGTGCCTCACAATATGCCCAAGGATATCTGGATTACCGATACCACCTTCCGTGACGGCCAGCAGTCAAGAGCGCCGTATACCACGGAGCAGATTGTGACCATTTACGACTACCTGCACAAGCTGGGCGGTCCCAACGGTATGATTCGTGCATCGGAATTTTTCCTTTACAGCAAAAAGGACAGGGATGCGGTCTATAAATGTATGGAGAGGGGCTATGAGTTCCCCGAAGTAACAAGCTGGATTCGCGCCAGCAAGGAAGACTTTAAATTAGTAAAAGAAATCGGTATGAAAGAAACCGGTATTTTAGTAAGCTGCTCCGACTATCACATTTTCTTAAAGCTTAAGATGACCAGAAAACAGGCAATGGAGCATTACTTAAGCGTTATCAAGGAGTGTCTGGAAGAGGGCATCAGCCCCAGATGTCACTTAGAGGATATCACCAGAGCGGATATTTACGGCTATGTGGTGCCGTTCTGCTTAGAGCTTATGAAGCTGCAGGAGGAATATAAAATCCCCATCAAGGTGCGTGCCTGCGATACCATGGGTTACGGCGTCAACTATCCCGGTGCCGTTATTCCCCGAAGCGTACAGGGTATCATTTATGCCCTGCATACCAATGCCAGCGTGCCCCATGCCAATCTGGAATGGCACGGACACAACGATTTCTACAAGGCAGTTTCCAACTCCACCACGGCATGGCTGTACGGCTGCTCCGGCGTCAATACCTCCCTTTTCGGTATCGGCGAACGTACCGGCAACACGCCTCTGGAAGCCATGGTATTTGAATATGCCCAGCTCCGCGGCAGCTTAAACGGCATGGACACCACGGTCATTACCGAACTGGCAGAGTATTATGAGAAGGAAATCGGTTATCATATTCCCGAAAGAACACCTTTCGTCGGAAAGAACTTCAACGTAACGAGAGCCGGTATCCATGCGGACGGACTTCTGAAAAACGAAGAGATTTACAATATCTTCGATACGGAGAAATTCTTAAACAGACCGGTTCTGTGCGCCGTTTCCAATACCTCCGGTCTTGCCGGCATTGCTCACTGGATTAACACCTATTACAAGTTAAAAGAAGAGCAGCATGTGGACAAGAACAGTGAGCTGGTAAAGGAAATCAAGAAGTGGGTGGATGCCCAGTATGCGGACGGACGTGTGACGGTTCTGACCGATGAAGAATTGGTGAAAGTGATTAATGAAATCTGTGAAGAGAAGCATTTTACCATCGGAAAATAACCCGGGCAATGCGGCTTCGCAGACAGATGGGAGTAAACATTGGAAAAGTATGATGTGAAGCAGGAAGTGACGGACAAGTACTCCCTGCGGGGGCGTATTTTCCATAAATTAAGGGAAGATATCCTGAACGGAAAATATGCCGATTATGAAGAATTGAAAGAGGTTGCCATTGGAGAAGAAATGGGCGTCAGCCGGACCCCTGTCCGGGAAGCCTTCCGGCAGTTGGAGTTAGAAGGGCTCATCCAGATAATCCCCAACAAAGGCGCTTATGTAACCGGTATCACGGAAAAGGATGTGAAGGATATCTATATGATACGTTCGCGTCTGGAGGGGCTGTGCGCCAGATGGGCAACGGAACACATTACCAAGGAACAGCTTGACGAGCTGGAGGAATGTGTATACCTTGCCAAATTCCATGCCTCCAAAGGGCATACGGAGCAGCTTCCCGAACTGGACAACCGGTTTCATGAAATTTTATACGAAGCCTGCAATTCCAAAATGCTGGAGCACCAGCTCAGGGATTTTCATGCCTATGTACTGCGGGTGCGCAGAAAAACCCTTTCCACACCGGAGCGGAGCATGGCATCCAATGAGGAGCATGAGAAAATCATGCTGGCAATCAAGGACAGAAATCCCGATGAAGCGGAACGGCTTGCCCATATGCATATGATAAATGCCTATGAAAACATGGTAAAAAACGGCTTGCATGAAGCCTATGAAAACAATGCAGCAGCGAAACAGGAAAAAGAAAGCGAGGACACAGCAAAATGAGTAAAATTCAGATGACTACCCCTTTGGTGGAAATGGATGGAGATGAAATGACAAGAATCCTTTGGAAGATGATTAAGGATGAACTGTTGTTGCCCTTTATCGATTTGAAGACCGAGTACTATGACCTTGGTCTGGAATACCGCAACGAAACCAACGACCAGGTAACCGTGGACAGTGCCAATGCCACCTTAAAGTACGGCGTAGCCGTAAAGTGTGCAACCATTACTCCCAATGCGGCACGTATGACGGAGTACAACTTAAAGGAAATGTGGAAGAGCCCCAACGGCACCATCCGTGCCATTTTAGACGGCACCGTATTCCGTACCCCCATCGTGGTAAAGGGCATCGAACCCTGCGTAAAGAACTGGAAAAAGCCCATTACACTGGCAAGACATGCGTACGGGGATGTGTATAAGAATACTGAAATGAAGATTGCGGGACCCGGAAAAGCGGAACTGGTATTTACCGCAGAGGACGGTACCGAAACCAGAGAGCTGATACATAACTTTACCGGCGCGGGCGTGCTGCAGGGCATGCACAACACCGACAAGTCCATCACCAGCTTTGCAAGAGCCTGCTTCTCCTATGCACTGGACTTAAAGCAGGATTTATGGTTTGCCACCAAGGATACCATTTCCAAAAAGTATGACCATACCTTCAAGGATATTTTTGCAGAGGTTTATGAAAACGAATACAAGGCGAAATTTGAAGAAGCCGGCATTACCTATTTCTACACCCTGATTGACGATGCGGTAGCAAGAGTCATGAAGGCAGAAGGCGGCTTCATCTGGGCATGCAAGAACTACGACGGCGATGTAATGTCCGACATGGTTTCTTCCGCATTCGGTTCCCTTGCCATGATGACTTCCGTACTGGTTTCCCCGAACGGTGTATACGAATACGAAGCCGCACACGGAACCGTACAGCGTCATTACTACAAGCACTTAAAGGGAGAGGAAACCTCCACCAACTCCGTAGCCACCATTTTTGCATGGACCGGAGCATTGAGAAAGCGCGGCGAGTTAGACGGCATCAAGGAACTGGTTGAATTTGCAGATAAGCTGGAAAAGGCAACCCTTTCCACCATTGAAAGCGGCAAAATGACCAAGGACCTTGCCCTGATTACCTCCTTAAAGGACGTAACCGTATTAAACAGCGAGAACTTTATCAAAGAAATCCGTAAAACATACGAAGCAATGTAAAAAACATAAAGGGACTGCAGTATATGCAGAAAAAAGGCTTGCGGTTTATTCCGCAAGCCTTTCCCATTCTTCGTAAGCTTCTGAAAGCTTTCCTTCCGTTTCTTCGATTTTTTTGGAAAGCTCCTGTAACTTTGCCACATCCGTTGCGATGGAAGGGTCGCACATCTTTTCTTCCAGAGCGGCTTTTTCTTCTTCTAACTTTTCAATCCGCTGTTCGCATTTCTTTAAGTCGTTTTCTTTCTTCCGTTTCTGAGCCTGTTCCTCTTTCTGCTGTTTCCAGTCCGTTTTGCTTTCCGTGTCTTCGGCGGGAGCAGAGGCGGAAGCGACCGGGGCATTCACCGAAAGTTGTTCCTTCTTTAAGAGGTAGTAGTCGTAGTTGCCCAGATAATTGGTAAAGTCCCCGCCGGAAAGTTCCAAGATGCGGTGGGCGGTTTTGTTGATAAAATAACGGTCGTGGGAAACATAGAGTACGGTGCCTTCGTAGTGGTTTAAGGCATCCTCCAAGATTTCCTTTGACATAATATCCAAATGGTTGGTGGGCTCATCCAGGATTAAAAAGTTGGCATTGGAGAGCATCAGCTTTGCCAGGCTGACACGGCCTTTTTCACCGCCGCTCAAATCGGCAATCCGCTTGAAAACATCATCCCCGGTAAAGAGGAAAGCTGCCAGCACATTGCGGATGCGGGTATTGTCCAGGTACGGATATTCATCGGAAATTTCCTCAAAGAGGGTCTTTTCGTCATGCAGCACATGGTGTTCCTGGTCGTAGTAGCCGATTTCCACGTTGGAGCCTAAACGAAAGCTTCCGGCATCCGCTTCGATGAGGCGGTTGATGATTTTTAAAATCGTGGTTTTGCCGGTGCCGTTGTCACCGATGATTGCCACATGCTCCCCGCGCTTTAACTGGAAGGAAAGGTGGGAGAAGAGTGTCTGGGAACCGAAGGATTTTTTCAGGTCCTCCACGGTCAGCACATCGTTGCCGCTTAAAACAGCGGGCGTCAGGGTCAGATGCATGTCGGATTTTACTTCCGTGGGTTTGTCCAGTACTTCTATTTTATTTAACATTTTCTCGCGGCTTTCCGCACGCTTGATGGATTTTTCCCGGTTGAAGGAGCGGAGCTTCTCGATAACCTCCTCCTGATGCCTGATTTCCTGCTGCTGGTTCATATAGGCATTCCACTGGGCTATGCGGAGCTGTTCCTTTTTGACGGCGTAGTCGGAATAGTTGCCGGCAAATACGGTGGAGCGTCCGTTGTCGATTTCAATGATTTTGGTAGCCAGTCTGTCCAAGAAGAAACGGTCATGGGAAACGATTAAAACCGCACCCTTGTAATTTTTAAGGTAGGTTTCCAGCCAGGCAATGGACTGCATGTCCAGGTGGTTGGTGGGCTCGTCTAAAATAATAAGGTCGGGGGACAAAAGCAGAAGACGTCCCAGTGCCACGCGGGTTTTCTGACCGCCGGAGAGGGCGGAGGTCTTTTTGTCAAATTCTTCCTCCGTAAAGCCCAGACCCTTTAAGACCCCGATGAGTTCGCTTTTGTATACATAACCGCCGCTTGCCTCAAAACGGTGGGTGAGCTGGCTGTATTCCTCCATAATCCGGGAAAGGCTTTCTTCGTCCGCATCCTTCATGGATTTCTCGGTTTCTCTTATTTTATGCTCCAGGGTAATCAAATCCTGCTTTACGGACAAAAGCTCTTCGTAGATGGTGTTTTCATCCGAAAGACCGGCGTTCTGGGACAGATACCCCAGGCTTTTTCCCTTGCCTAAAATAACCTGACCGTCATCGGCGGCCATTTCTCCCACAATAATTTTAAGCAGGGTGGATTTGCCGGCACCGTTGATGCCCACAATGGCTGCTTTTTCATGGTCCTCTATATGAAAAGAAATTTCCTTTAAGACTTCATTTCCGACAAATGCTTTCTGTATATTCTGACAGGAAAGTATCATGGTTTGTTCCTCACATTCTGTTTTGCTTTCTATAGTTTACCGTCACGGAAAAATAATGTCAAATTTTTCTGCGCGGGGCGTGTCTGCGTTGACAATTTTTTAACACTCTTATATAATAAATTATAAATTCTTATGGAAAAACAAGCCATAAAACAGGAGGCGTTAGTGTGGAAGGAAAAGGCATTTCCCAGGCGGTTATCGGGCGTCTGCCCCGTTATTTCCGATACTTGGGAGACTTAAAGGATGAAGGAGTGGAGCGCATTTCTTCGCAGGAGCTTTCCCGCAGAATGCAGGTAACCGCGTCGCAGATACGGCAGGATTTCAACAATTTCGGCGGTTTCGGACAGCAGGGTTACGGCTATAATGTAGATTATCTGTATACGGAAATCGGAAAAATACTGGGACTCGACAAGACCCACCGGCTGATTATCATCGGCGCTGGCAACCTCGGACGGGCTCTCGGCAATTATATGAACTTTGAAAAGAGGGGCTTTATCTTAAAGGGGATATTCGATAAAAATCCGGCTCTCTGGGGAGAAAAGGTCCGGGAAATTACCGTTCAGCCCATGGACAGAATCGAAGCGTTCATGCAGGAAAACGACATTGACATTGCGGTGCTCACCATTCCCAAAAACAGCGCCATTGAAGTGGCGGAGGTGCTGGTGAAATGTGGCATCCGTGCTATTTGGAATTTTGCGCATGTGGATTTACAGGTTCCGCCCGAAATCCAGGTGGAAAACGTTCATCTTTCGGACAGTCTGATGAAGCTTTCCTACAATCTGGAGCGGGAAAACCAGAAGAAAGAAGAAGCTGATGCGTAGAGGTAACTTTACCGGAAAGGCATCTGAATGAAGAAGAAAGAAAAAGATTTTTACGAGGCGGTAAACGCCTACAATATCCCGGTGCTGACGCTGGACCACAACTGGCACAAACTGTTCGGAAACGAGGAAGCCACGCCAGCCATAAAGGCGTTGCAGGAGGAGCTGAACGAGCTCTTAAAGAAGCAGGGCAAAGCGGCGACGGAAGGAAAAAAGACAGCCGCCTTAAAGAAGAAGCTGATGGAAGAAATCATTCCGCTGGCGGATGCCTACAACAAAAAGGAAGATAAGGCGACCGAGAAAAAAATCGAGGAGCACAAGAGGCTCATTGCCGAGTGCAACGAGAAGCTGGCGGACTACCGGCTGGAGTTAAATGCCCTGCCGGACGAAATAAAGGCGGTCAACAAAAAGCTGATGTTTGCCACCATGGATATCTGCTACCGGCAGCTCAATGAAAACACGGCAAACATTGCGGCTGCGGAGGAATGGATACGGGATACGAGGATAGAATTAAAGAAGCAGCTTATCCGGAAACAGGAAATGGAGCAGAAAAATCAGGAGCTGTATTCCTATATGCATTCCATTTTCGGAGCGGATGTCATCAATCTGTTTGACGGAGAATACGGAAATAAGGAGAGTAAAGAGGACGGTTGAGTACAACAGTCCTTTTTCACATGATATGGAAAAGAAAAACGAAATCCTGCCTGTCAGCCTTGTAACGGCGGAAGAGATGCGGGCATATGATACTTATACCATACAAAATATCGGCATACACACGGAGGTCTTAATGGAGAGGGCGGCGCTTGCCCTGGCAGACGAATGCCTGCTCCTTTTAAGGGAAAGCCATAAAAATCCCCGGGAAGCAAAAGTGCTCTGCGTATGCGGTACGGGCAATAACGGCGGCGACGGGCTTGCCTGTGCAAGGCTTCTTTCCGATAAGGGCGTGGAGACACAGGTTCTGCTTGTGGGAAAGAAAGAAAAATTAAGCGAAGCTGCCGCTTACGAATACCGGATTTTACAGGCTTACGGCATCCCGGTGGTAAGCTTTGGAGAAGACGGTTTTCCTGCAGAGGAGTATTCCGTTATCGTGGATGCCCTGTTTGGCACCGGGCTTTCCCGTGAGATAACCGGGGACTATAAACAGGTGATTGAAACCATAAACGACCTTCCGGGGAAGGTGGTGGCGGCGGATATTCCTTCCGGCATCGATTCGGACACGGGCAAAATCTGGGGTACGGCAATCATGGCGGACCGAACCGTTACCTTCGGCTTTGCCAAAAGAGGGCTGTATCGGTATCCGGGCGCTTCCTATGCCGGTAAAGTAAGGACTGCGGACATCGGCATTACGGAAAAAAGCTTTTCTGTAGGAGAGCCCGGCATGTATACCCTGACGGGGGACGGACTTTCCCTCTTCCAAAACCGCAGACCGGACGGTAACAAAGGAACCTTCGGAAAAATCCTGATTGCGGCGGGCAGTAAAAATATGGCGGGAGCGGCTATTCTCTGTGCGAAAAGCGCTTACCGGGCGGGAGCCGGCATGGTGAAACTGGTTATTCCCGCATGCATCCGGGAGGCGGTGCTTTACAGTCTGCCGGAAGCCATGATTTTTACCTATGAAAAAGAAGACGGACTTTCCGAAACGGAACGGGAAGAATTAAAGAAAAGCATGGAATGGGCGGATGTGCTTTTGGCAGGCCCCGGACTGGGTGCGGGAGAAGCGGCGCGGATGCTTACGGAACTGTTTTTACAGAACCGGGAGAAAAAACTGCTTCTGGATGCGGACGCCCTGAACGCGTTAAGCAGGGAGGAAGCGCTTTACAAACTGGCGGCGCTAAGAGGCGGCAATCTGGTTCTTACGCCCCATATGGGAGAGCTTGCGAGACTCCTTCATGTTCCGGTTTCCGAGGTGAAGGAGGATGAGCTTGCCGCTACTGAAAAACTGCAGGCGGACATTCATGCGGTCATCGCCGGAAAAAGCGCCAGAACCTATGTCTGCGACGGCAGTCACAAAATATTCTTAAACACGGCGGGCAACGACAGGATGGCAACCGCGGGAAGCGGGGATGTGTTATCCGGCATGACAGGTGCCATGCTGGCAGGCGGACTTTCCCCCTACGAAGCGGCGGTGGCAGGCGTATACCTGCATGCCTGTGCGGGAGATGCCGCAGCGAAAAGGGAAAAGGGCATGGGACTGTGCGCCACGGACCTTTTACGGGAATAGAAAACGGAAATGGTATACCTTCAGATAAACTGGAAATACTAATACCAGATTTAGAAGAAGGGATGTTTTTTATGAGAAGAGGAGATATTTATTACGCGGATTTACGACCGGTTATCGGTTCCGAGCAGGGCGGTATTCGGCCGGTTCTGATTATCCAGAACGATGTGGGCAACAAACACAGCCCCACCATTATCTGCGCAGCCATCACTTCCAAGATGAACAAGGCAAAGCTGCCCACGCATATTGAACTTTCCACGGAAAAATACGATATGGATAAGGACTCCGTGGTGCTTTTGGAGCAGCTCCGTACCATAGACAAAAAAAGACTGAAGGATAAGGTGTGCCACCTGGATGCCCAGATTATGCAGAAGGTCAACCGGGCACTCATGATAAGTCTGGAACTGAATACATAAGAGCAAATGCCAAACTTGACGGAAAACGCCAATAATGGTATATTTTAATGTGAGGTTTTACCGGAAAAAATAAAATAAGAAAATCTAAGGAGAAAGAATATGTCAGGACATTCAAAATTTGCAAACATTAAGCATAAAAAGGAAAAGAACGATGCGGCAAAGGGTAAGATTTTTACCATTATCGGCAGAGAAATTGCCGTAGCGGTCAAGGAAGGCGGTCCCGACCCTGCCAACAACTTTAAGCTGGCACAGGTTATTACCAAGGCAAAAGCCAACAACATGCCCAACGACACCATCGACCGAGGCATCAAGAAGGCGGCCGGTGATTTGGGAAGCGTCAACTACGAATACGTTACATACGAAGGCTACGGTCCCAGCGGTATCGCCATTATCGTAGACGCACTGACCGATAACAAGAACCGTACGGCTGCCAACGTGAGAAGTGCTTTCACAAAGGGACAGGGCAACATCGGTACTCCCGGCTGCGTTTCCTTTATGTTTGACAAGAAGGGCCAGATTTTAATTGATAAAGAAGAATACGAAGCGGATGCGGACGAACTGATGATGCAGGTGCTGGATGCCGGAGCGGAGGATTTCAGTGAAGAAGAGGACGTATACGAAGTGCTGACCGACCCCGACAGCTTTGAAGAAGTAAGAAAGGCACTGGAGGATGCCGGTATTCCCATGATGAGTGCGGAAGTTACCATGATTCCCCAGAACTATGTAACCCTTACCGACGAAACCGCCATCAAGAACCTGCAGCGTACCCTTGACCTTCTGGATGAAGACGATGACGTGCAGGCAGTATACCATAACTGGGACGACTAAGGAAGAAAGAGGAAATCTTTATGAAGAAAGAAACCATATGTGTGCAGGCGGGATGGAAGCCTACGTGCGGCGAACCCCGTATCCTGCCGATTTACCAGTCCACCACCTTTAAGTACGATACTTCCGAACAGATGGGAAGACTGTTTGATTTGGAGGAGTCCGGTTATTTCTATACCAGACTGCAAAATCCGACCAATGACTGCGTGGCAGCCAAAATCTGTGAACTGGAGGGCGGCGTTGCCGCAATGCTTACAAGCTCCGGACAGGCAGCCAACAATTACGCGGTATTCAATATCTGTGAGGCAGGGGACCATGTGGTTCTTTCTTCTACCGTATACGGAGGCACCTTCAACCTGCTTACGGTTACCATGAAAAAAATGGGTATTTCCTGCACCGTGGTTGACCCCGACTGGCCGGCTGAGAAAATCGCAGAGGCTTTTCAGGAGAATACCAAGTGCGTAGTGGCGGAGACCATTGCGAACCCCGCCCTCGTTGTGCTTGACATCGAAAAGTTTGCCAAGCTTGCCCATGACCATCAGGTACCTCTCATTGTGGACAATACCTTTGCCACACCTATTAACTGCAATCCGTTCGAGTTCGGAGCCGACATTGTCACCCATTCCACGACCAAGTACATGGACGGACATGCCGCTACCGTAGGCGGAGCGATTGTGGACTCCGGCAATTTCGACTGGAGTAAATACCCGGATAAATTCCCCGGACTCTGCAGTCCGGATGAGTCCTACCACGGCATTACCTATACCGAGAAATTCGGCAAAGCCGCTTACATAACAAAGGCAACCTCCCAGCTTATGAGAGACCTCGGTTCCATTCAGGCGCCGTTCAATGCCTTTATTCTGAATTTAGGACTGGAAACCCTGCCTCTCCGTATGGAAAGACATTGCAGCAATGCGCAGGCGGTTGCGGAATTTTTAGAGAACCACGAAAAGGTTGCCTGGGTCAACTATCCCGGCTTAAAGAGCAACAAATACTATGAACTGGCACAGAAATACATGCCGAACGGCACCTGCGGCGTTATCAGCTTCGGCTTGAAGGGCGGCAGAAAAGCAGCGGAAGAGCTGATGGATAAGCTGAAACTGGCTGCCATTGTGACCCATGTTGCAGACGCCCGAACCTGCGTGCTTCATCCTGCCAGCCATACACACAGACAGATGAACGACGAGCAGTTAAAGGAAGCGGGTGTTGCCCCCGACTTAATCCGTCTGTCCGTAGGTATTGAACACGTTTCCGACATTATAGATGACCTTGCACAGGCGTTAGAGCAGATTTAACCCTTTGCAAAAAAGGAGTAAATATGACTTTTGTGAAGAACAAGTTCAGCTATGTGCTTTGGGCTTGCTACATAGTCTTAATCGGCTTTGCTTATTTCGGCCTTGCGGTTTCGGGACTGCAAAGCGTTTCCATAACCGATAAAAGCGCCATTATCTGTATATCCTGCCTGCCGCTTTTCTTAGTGGCGGGTCTGTTTGCCCTCATCCGGTGGTGTGTGGGACGCTATACGGCGGCAAGGACGCCCGTACAGGCTTCCGCAGCCTTTGAGGCAATCGCAGTGGGAGTGCTTTTGGTGACGGGTGTGGTTATCCGTGCCCTCATGCTGAATGCGGCTGCCGCTTTGTGTGTTTACCGGGATATCTGTTATTTTGAAGGCGCAAAAGTGACCGGACAGGCAATTCCCCTGACGGCGCAGAGTATGGAGTATTTTTATTACATTTTGCTGCGGGCTGTATTTTACGTTGTGGGCAATCACTTTACGGCAGGATTTATTCTGCAGATTGTTCTGCAGACGCTTTCCTCCCTTGTATGGTATTTTGCCTTAAAGAAACTGATTGGCAGAATAGGAGCCTTCTTTTTCTTAATCACGGCAACGGTATTTCCGTTTTTTGTAAATGCCGGACTGCAGTATTCCCCGGAGGTGCTCTACGCCCTGTTATACGGTCTGGTGCTGTTGTTAATCGGCTTTTACTATGAAAAAGAGCGGGAGAGCGCTTCCTTAAAATGGCAGAATGCCCTGCTTTTATTTGCATCGGGACTGGGTATCGGTTTTCTGGCATACCTGGATGCCATAGGTCTTTCCCTGATTTCCCTGCTGGTTTTCGTGAAATTCTTAAAGAAAAACAGACCCGACTGGCTGGACGAAAACGGAGAAAAGGAAAGCTTTGCCCTCCACGTTTTACTGCTGGCTGTCGGTTACCTTGCAGGCAAGGGACTGTTTATGATGATTGATGTCTGGCAGAACCATTCTTCCTTACAGCGCATTATGGGTTCCTGGATAGAAACGTTCGGTCCCAAGGGCAGCATGTCCTTATATGAGCTTAGCACTTCCGTAACCGGAAAAGATGCTCTGTGGGTTATCATTGTCCTGCTTTTACTGATGCTGGGTATTCCTTCTTTCTTCCTGAAAAAGGAGTCCGAGAACCAGTTAATCTGGGTGGTGTTTGCAGCGGTTATCGCCCTGTTCTGTTTCTTCAAGGTGGAAACACCTGCCATGGGCTACGGCTATCTGTTGTTCCATGCGCTGGTTGTCCTTTTAGCCGCCGGTATGCAGAATTTATTCTATGTGCCCGGTATGGAGCAGACGGTGACGGCTTCTTCTGCTGAAAAGGCAGAGAGCTCACGCATTTCCGATGACGCTCCGGCACGCACTGTGACAGATGCACCGGTTGAGAAAGAGAAACCCGCGCCCATTAAAACGCCGGCTCCTGTAAAACCGCAGATGCCAGCCGGTGTTTCCAACGGTTCTACCGACCGTTACAGACAGCCGGAAAACGGAGAAAAAGAAATCAAATATATTGAAAATCCGCTTCCCCTGCCGAAGAAGCATGAGAAGAAGAGCATGGGATACAAGCTTGAAGTACCGCCCGAGAAAATGAAGTACGACATTCAGGTATCCGATACGGATGATTTTGATATAAAATAACATGAAAATAAAAAATCGGGACATCCTAAGAAGGAATTGCTGCGGCAGTTCCTTTTTTCTTATCCTTTTTTATCCGGGGCGCGAAAGCCTGAAAACGGATTTTGCCGGAAGGGATAAGCTGCCGCACGGAAAGGACGGTTTTTATGGAAGACAACAAAAATCAGCAGGACGAAGAGCAGAAGCAGAAGGGATGGCAGGACGAAAGTCGGACACAGGAAAACGGGCAGGATGAAAAACGCAATGATGAGCAGACACAGGAGGAGAAAGAAAAAAATCAGGACGAACGGATAGAAAAGACCGGTCAGGTCATTTTAAATCACAATGCTCAGAAGGATATGATACATCTGCTTACCATTATCGGGGAAATAGAGGGGCACGACAATTTAAGCAGCTCCGCCAAAACCACCAAGTACGAGCATGTACTGCCGAAGCTTGCCGCCATTGAGGACAGTGAGGAAATAAAGGGCGTACTGGTCCTGTTAAACACCATGGGCGGCGATGTGGAAGCGGGACTTGCCATTGCGGAAATGGTGGCATCCCTGTCCAAACCAACCGTATCTTTGGTGCTGGGCGGCAGCCATTCCATCGGCATTCCCATAGCCGTCAGCACGGACTATTCTTTTATTGTACCCACGGGCACAATGGTTATCCATCCGGTGAGAATGACCGGTATGGTCATCGGTGTACCCCAGACCTTTGATTATTTCAAACAGATGCAGGACAGGATTACGGGCTTTGTCAGCAGCCACTGTGAAATTTCAAGGGAAAGACTGGAGCAGCTCATGATGGAGACGAAAATGCTTACCAAGGACGTGGGCACCATTTTAGTGGGGGAGGAAGCCGTAAAGGAAGGCATTATCAACGAAGTGGGCGGCATCCGGGATGCCCTGAAAAAATTGCATTCCCTCATAGATGCGGATAGAGAAAATGGCGAAAGCAAATAGGCAAAATATTGTATACATGGTGACAAGCCGGACGAAAAATGATATAATACTTACATTGCCCTGATTTTGGGTAATAAGAGTCCTGTATACAGCGGCAGGACTGCAATAGGAGTGTTTTATCATGGCAGCAAAACAGACATCTAAAAAATCGACTACCCGGAGAAAAAGCAGCAGTTCCAAGTCCTCCAGACAGCAGGAAAGAGTCTATACGGAGCAGGAAACCGAACTGTTTCATGAGATTTCCCTGATTTTGTTCTTTGCGGTAGCAGTGGTTCTTTTTTTATGCAATTTCGGCATACTGGGTCCGGTCGGCAACGGCATCAGCAGTATCCTGTTCGGACTGTTCGGCCTTCCGGCTTATGCCTTTTCCATTCTTTTGTTTCTGGCAATCGCTTTCTTTTCCGCTAACGGCGGCAGTCCCGCGGCGGTGCGCAAAATCGTGGCGGGAGCCATCCTGTTCTGCATGGCGGGGGTTATCTGTGAACTGATTGCCGGTGACCCTGGCATCATGAAGCAACCATACAGTATAAAGGCGCTCTACCAGTTTGACAGTGAAAATCATATGGGTGGCGGCGCCCTGTTCGGCAGCCTTGCCTATCTTTTGCTGCATTTTCTGGACACCATCGGCACGGTTTTGGTGGTACTGATTGTGTGCCTGATTTCCGTTATCCTTCTTACGGAGAAATCCTTTGTCAAGGGTGTGAAGAACGGCAGCAAGCGTGTGGTAGAGCTTTCCAGGGAGGATGCCCAGAGACGGAAAGAGCTGATGGAATCCCGCCGGGAAGAAGTGGAAGAAGAGCGCATCCGCCGGGAAGAGGAGCGGCACAGAAGAGAAGAAACCCGCCGCTTAAAAGCAGAGGAAAAAGAGAACGAAAAAATCCTTCGTATGGATAAAAAAGTGTCCGGCGTCATGCTGGATACGGCACTGACGGAACCGGCAGAGAAAAAGAGCCGGGACGATATTCACGAAATTACCTTCAACGAAGAACCGGATATTTTACCGGCAGAGGAAGCACCCTTTGAGCCGGCACATCCCATTATGCCGGATGCATTTTCCCAGGAGATGCCCGGACAGAAGGCGGCGCGTGCGGCAAAGACGGCTGCTGCGGACTCCTTTATTCATCCGGATATTTTAGACAACATTCAGGTAGAGGGCATGTTCCGCAGGGACGAAGAGGAAGCCGTTCCCGCATCGGCGTTCCATACAGAGTCCGCCTATACGGCAGAACCGGAACCGGCGGCAAAGCCTTATGAGCCTGCAGAACCGGCGGAAAGTACACAGTTTTCCCGTCCCAAGGCAGTTGTGCCGGAAAAGAAAACCACGGATACTCCGAGACCGGAAGGCATGCCGCAGAACAGCACCACGCCTTCCAATGTCCCGAAGAAATACATGTTCCCTCCTTTGTCCTGTTTACAGAAGGGCAAGGGCGGCGGAGGCGACTCCGCAAGGGAATTAAAGGAAACGGCTGCCAGACTGCAGCAGACGCTACATACATTCGGTGTCAACGTAACGATTACCAACATCAGCCAGGGACCTTCCGTTACCCGGTACGAGCTGCAGCCCGAGCAGGGGGTTAAGGTCAGCAAAATCGTGGGTCTGGCGGATGATATCAAGTTAAATCTTGCCGCAACGGATATTCGTATCGAAGCGCCCATTCCCGGCAAGGCAGCTATCGGTATTGAAGTACCGAACAAAGAAAATACGCCGGTGGCATTGCGGGATTTGTTAGAGTCAAAGGAATTCAAGGAATTCCCCAGCAAGATTGCGTTTGCGGTCGGTAAAGATATCGCAGGCAAGGTGGTTGTGGCGGACATCGGCAAGATGCCCCATATGCTGATTGCGGGTGCTACCGGTTCCGGTAAATCCGTCTGCATCAACACGCTGATTATGAGTATTCTCTATAAAGCACACCCGGATGAAGTCAAGCTTATCATGGTGGACCCCAAGGTGGTGGAACTGAGTGTTTACAACGGCATTCCCCATCTGTTAATTCCGGTTGTGACGGACCCAAAGAAGGCTTCCGCAGCCCTGCACTGGGGCGTTACGGAAATGGAAGACCGTTACAAGAAGTTTGCGGATTTGAATGTGCGTGACCTGAAGGGCTACAACGAAAAGATTACCGCCATGAGGGAAAAGGGTGAAAACGTACCCGCCAATCTGCCGCAGATGATTATTATCGTGGACGAGCTTGCGGATTTGATGATGGTATGTCCCGGCGAAGTGGAAGACTCCATCTGCCGTCTGGCACAGCTTGCCAGAGCAGCGGGTATTCACCTGATTATCGCGACCCAAAGACCTTCTGTGGATGTTATCACCGGTCTTATCAAAGCCAATATGCCCAGCCGTGTGGCATTCAGCGTAAGCAGCGGCGTGGACTCCCGTACCATTTTGGACATGAACGGTGCGGAAAAGCTGTTGGGAAAGGGCGATATGCTTTTCTACCCGCAGGGTTATTCCAAACCCGCCCGTATTCAGGGTGCGTTTGTATCGGATAAGGAAGTTTCGGATGTAGTGGATTTCCTGAAAAACCAGACACTCGGCAATGTGTACGCCGAGGATATTGAAGAAAAAATCAAAAATATCGGAAGCAGCTCTTCCCAGGGCGGAGCATCGGGGGACGGCAGTGCCGTGGATGAACTTTTTGCGGATGCGGGAAAGTTTATCATCGACAAGGACAAGGCGTCCATCGGTATGCTGCAGAGGGTATTTAAGATAGGCTTTAACCGGGCAGCCCGTATCATGGACCAGCTTCATGACTACGGTGTGGTCGGAGAAGATGAAGGCACCAAACCCCGGAAGGTTCTGATGAGTGAGGAACAGTTCGAGCAATTACTGGAAGAAATCTAAGGAGAAAAACATGAAAACAGACATCGAAATTGCACAGCAGGCAGAAATGGAACCCATTGTAAAGGTAGCAGAGCGTATCGGCGTATCCGCTGACGATTTGGAACTGTACGGAAAGTATAAAGCAAAGATTTCCGATGAGTACTTAAAAAGCATCGAAGGCAACCCGGACGGAAAACTGATTCTGGTTACCGCCATTAACCCCACTCCCGCAGGAGAGGGAAAAACCACGACTACCGTAGGTTTGGGAGAAGCCTTTGGACGCATGAACAAAAAAGCAATCATCGCCTTGAGAGAGCCTTCCTTAGGTCCCTGCTTTGGTATCAAGGGCGGCGCGGCAGGCGGCGGTTATGCGCAGGTTGTTCCCATGGAGGATTTGAACCTGCATTTTACCGGTGATTTCCATGCCATTACCTCTGCCAACAACTTACTGGCGGCTTTGCTTGACAACCATATCCAGCAGGGCAATGCCCTCCGCATTGACACCAGACAGATTGTATGGAAAAGATGTCTGGACATGAACGACAGAGTGCTGCGGAACGTCGTAGTCGGACTGGGAAGCAAAGCGGACGGCTTTGTAAGAGAAGACCACTTTGTCATTACCGTAGCAACGGAAATCATGGCTGTTTTGTGTCTTGCCAACGATATGAACGACTTAAAGGAACGCTTATCCAGAATGGTGGTTGCCTATAATCTGGACGGAGAACCCGTTACGGCGGGACAGCTTCAGGCAGTGGGCTCCATGGCGGCACTCTTAAAGGATGCCTTAAAGCCCAACATGATTCAGACTCTGGAGCATACACCGGCACTGGTGCACGGCGGACCGTTTGCCAACATTGCACACGGCTGCAATTCCGTAAGAGCCACCAAGGCAGCCTTAAAAATGGCGGACTATGTGATTACGGAAGCCGGCTTCGGTGCAGACCTGGGTGCTGAGAAATTCTTTGACATCAAGTGCCGTGCGGCAGGCTTAAAGCCCGATGCGGTGGTGCTGGTGGCAACCATCCGTGCCTTAAAATACAACGGCGGCGTGGCAAAGGCAGATTTATCGGCAGAAAACGTAGATGCCTTGAAGAAGGGCATTGTAAACTTAGAGAAGCATATTGAAAACCTGAAATTATACGGCGTACCCGTAGTGGTAACCTTAAACTCCTTTATTACCGATACGGAGGCGGAAATTTCCTATGTCAAGAATTTCTGCGAGGAGAGAGGTGCGGAATTTGCCCTTTCCGAAGTATGGGAAAAGGGCGGCGAAGGCGGCATGGCTTTAGCCGAAAAGGTGCTTAAGACCCTTTCCGAAAAAGAAAGCCATTTCAAACCGTTATATGAGGATGACCTTTCCCTGACCGAAAAGATTGAAACCGTAGCAAAGAAGATTTACGGTGCGGGAAGCGTCACTGTTTCCGCTGCGGCAAAGAAGCAGCTTGAAAAGATTGAAGCCATGGGATTCGGCAATCTGCCGGTATGTATGGCAAAGAACCAGTATTCGTTATCCGATGACCCCACCAAGCTGGGACGTCCGGAAGGCTTTGACCTGACAGTCAGGGAAGCCTATGTATCCGCAGGCGCCGGATTTGTAGTAGTACTGACCGGTACGGTCATGACCATGCCCGGCCTGTCCAAGAACCCTGCGGCATACAACATCGACGTGGATGAAAACGGTAAAATCGTCGGATTATTCTAAGCACTCCGGTCGCACAGACCTGCGGAAAGGAAACCTATGGCACAGATTATTGACGGAAAAAAGATATCCCAGGAAATCAAGGACGAAGTAAAAGAAGAAGTAAGCAGACTGAAAGAAAAGGGCGTGGAAGTGACCCTGGCGGTCATTCAGGTGGGTTCCGACCCGGCTTCCAGCGTCTATGTGGGAAACAAAAAGAAGGCATGCGAATACACCGGTATCCGCTCCCTTGCTTATGAACTGCCGGAAGAAACTACGGAAGAGGAACTGCTTTCCCTGATTGACGAGCTGAACAACCGGAAGGATGTCAACGGCATTCTGGTACAGCTTCCTCTGCCTGTCCATATCAAGGAAGGCGATATTATCCGTGCCATTTCCCCGAAGAAGGATGTGGACGGCTTTCATCCGGAAAATGTGGGCGCACTCTGTACCGGAGAAAAGGGCTTTGTTTCCTGCACACCGGCGGGTATCATTGAACTTTTGAAGAGAAGCGGCGTTTCCATAGAAGGAAAGAACTGTGTGGTAATCGGTCGAAGCAATATCGTGGGAAAACCCATGGCATTACTTTTACTGCGGGAAAACGGTACCGTTACCGTTGCCCATTCCCGGACGCAGAATTTGAAAGAGATTACGAAAAGAGCGGATATTTTAGTAGCAGCCGTAGGAAAACCCAAGATGATTACGGCGGACTATGTAAAAGAAGGCGCCGTTGTCATTGACGTGGGTATTCACCGTATGGAAAACAAAAAGCTTTGCGGCGATGTGGACTTTGAAGCGGTGGAGCCTCTTTGCAGCGCCATTACCCCGGTGCCCGGCGGCGTAGGTCCCATGACCATAGCCATGCTGATGCATAACTGTGTGGAGTCCCTGAAATTACAGGAAAATTAACCAAGAGGAAACCGTATGAAGTGTCAAAAATGTGGAGCAGAACTGCCGGAAGGCAGGCTTTACTGTGAAAAATGCGGTGAGGAAGTACATATTGTCCCCGATTTTGAACCCGAAATCGAGAACAGCATGCAGGAATCCCTCACAGCCATAGCGGAGCATGCGGAGTCCGAACCGGAGACCGAACAGGAAAAGAAACAACGAAGACTGTTTTGGGCAGTCAGCATCGCAGTCGGTGTTCTTATTGTATTTTTAGTTCTTTTACTGTGTTATTTCCAGTTTCGTTCCAGGTCTTTGACCTACCAGTTAAGACGGGCGCAGGCATGTTACCAGAACGGAAAACTGTCGGAGGCGGCGGAGCATTACAAAGCTGCCATTGCCATGGACGAAAAAAACATTTCCCTGCAGCATGCGCTGGCGGATATTTATCTGGAACTGGGGGAAGAGGAGTCCTATCTGGAAATTCTGAACCGCATCCGGAAATCCGTGTATGCGTCCCCGGACGAAGTGCTTTCCGCTTACAAAAAATTAGTAGCGTATTATAAAGAAAAAGAAGATTACAGCACCATCAATACCCTTGTTACCTCATCCGACAACGAAGAGGTGAAAAATCTGTTCCGCAACTACATGGCGCAGCCGCCGGAATTTTCCTATAAAGGCGGCAATTACGCCCAGGTAATTCCCTTAAAGCTTACATCCGGAACACAGGGAACCATTTATTATACCTTAGACGGCATGATGCCCAACGAAAACAGTGAGGTTTACACCACACCGATTTTTTTAGACACCGGCAACTATACGGTAACCGCCATATTTGTGAACGAATACGGCATCAAAAGCGACGTGGTTTCCCAGAATTTTGATATTGATGTGATAAAGCCACCGGCACCGGAAGTAACGGTGTACAGCGGCGAATATACCGAACCTGTCATGATAGAGGTTGCAGAATCCATGGAAGGAATGGTATATTATACTACAGACGGAACAGAACCGACCTTACAGTCCCTTATTTACACGGGCCCTATTCCCATGCCTCTCGGCAAAAGCGTTTTTCATTTTGCCATAGCTACGGAAGACGGCGTGTTCGGGGAAAGTACGGTCCGGGAATATACATTGACCCTGCCTACGGAGTTTACCCCGGAGGATGCGCTTTCCGGTTTATACAGCCATTTTACGGAAAACGGAAAAACGGTGGAAGCAGACGGCAGTATTCTGTCTCCCGACTTAAACGGCAGATACTTGTATACTTTTCAATACGCACTGGCCATTCCCGATGAGGGTGACTTCTATGTGATTGCGGAAGTTTTTGAAGACTCTGCGGGAATGCAGACGAAAACCGGCACCGTCTTTGCGGTGAATATTTATACCGGTGAGTATTACAAACTGTCAAGAGGTGCACTGGATAATTATATCCTGGAGCCTTACTGATAAAATCTAAGAGTAAAAGAGGTGCGAGATGTTTAAGATTTTAAAAGCCAAAGAACTGACAACCAACATTTACCTGATGGAAGTGGAAGCGAAGCGAATTGCGAAAAACTGTCTCCCCGGGCAATTTATCATAGCCCGTAAGGATGCGGACAGTGAGCGTATCCCCCTGACCATCTGCGATTACGACAGAGAAAACGGTACCATTACCATCGTATTCCAGATTGTAGGTGCATCCACCTTGATGATGTCCTCCTTAAAGGAAGGAGATTATTTCCATGATTTCGTAGGCCCTTTGGGCTGCCCTTCCGAGTTTACCAAGGAAGACCTGGACAGCTTAAAGCAGAAGAAAATTCTCTTCGTAGCCGGCGGTGTAGGTACCGCTCCCGTATATCCCCAGGTAAAATGGCTGCATGAGAACGGCATTGCGGCTGACGTTATCGTAGGTGCCAAGAACAAAGACCTGCTTATTTTAGAGGAGCAGATGAAGGCGGTTGCCGGAAATCTTTATGTGACCACGGATGACGGTTCTTACGGCAGAAGCGGTATGGTTACCCAGGTTATCAAAGATTTATATGCCGAAGGCAAGAAGTATGATGTATGCGTTGCCATCGGTCCCATGATTATGATGAAATTCGTATGCTTACAGACAAAGGAACTGGGACTTCCCACCATTGTCAGCTTAAACCCTATTATGGTAGACGGAACCGGTATGTGCGGTGCCTGCCGTGTAAGCGTAGGCGGCAAGACCAAATTTGCCTGCGTGGACGGACCGGAATTTGACGGACACGAAGTGGACTTCAACGAAGCCATGTTACGTCAGCAGATTTACAAAACGGAAGAAGGCCGTGCTTTCTTGAAAGCAAAAGAGGGTGAAACCCATCACGGCGGATGCGGCAACTGCCAGTAATGATACTCGGAGGAAAGAAAATGGACGTTTTAAAGAAAGTTCCCGTAAGAGAGCAGGATGCAAAAAAGCGTGCTGCCAATTTTGAAGAAGTATGTCTCGGCTACAATAAAGAAGAAGCCATGGAAGAAGCAAACCGTTGTATCGGTTGTAAGAATGCACAGTGTATCAAGGGATGTCCCGTATCCATCAACATCCCCGAATTTATCAGTCATGTAAAACAGGGCGATATCGAGGGCGCTTATCAGGTAATCAGCGAATCCTCCGCACTTCCCGCTGTATGCGGACGTGTCTGCCCGCAGGAAAGCCAGTGTGAAGGCAAATGTATCCGCGGTATCAAGGGCGAAGCCATTTCCATCGGTAAGCTGGAGCGTTTCGTAGCGGACTGGGCAAGAGAAAATGAAATCAAACCCGAAGGCGCCAAGGAAAAGAACGGCAAGAAGGTAGCTGTCATCGGTTCCGGCCCGGCAGGTTTAACCTGTGCCGGAGATTTGGCAAAGATGGGCTATGACGTAACCATTTTTGAAGCACTGCATGAAGCAGGCGGCGTTCTGGTTTACGGTATTCCCGAATTCCGTCTTCCCAAGAAGGCAGTCGTTGCCAAGGAAATCGAAAATGTACGTTCCCTCGGCGTTAAGATTGAAACCAACGTGGTAGTCGGCAAATCCGTTACCATTGATGAACTTATTCAGGACGAAGGCTTTGAAGCCGTATTTATCGGTTCCGGTGCCGGACTTCCCAAGTTCATGGGTATTCCCGGTGAAAATGCAAACGGCGTATTCTCCGCAAACGAATACCTTACCAGAAGCAATCTGATGAAAGCTTTCGATGAAAATTCCGATACCCCCATTATGCGCGGCAAGAAGGTAGCGGTAGTCGGCGGCGGCAACGTTGCCATGGACGCAGCCAGAACCGCTTTAAGACTGGGTGCAGAGGTACACATCGTATACAGAAGAAGCGAAGAAGAGCTTCCTGCCCGTGTGGAAGAAGTTCATCACGCAAAAGAAGAAGGTATTATCTTTGACCTTCTTACCAACCCCATTGCCATCTTAGAGGATGAAAAGGGCTGGGTAACCGGTATGAAGTGCATTAAGATGGAATTGGGCGAGCCCGATGAGTCCGGCAGAAGACGTCCGGTAGAAGTAGCCGGTTCCGAATTTGTCATGGATGTGGATACTGTTATCATGTCCCTCGGAACTTCTCCCAATCCTCTGATTTCTTCTACAACGGAAGGACTGGAAGTGAATAAGTGGAAATGTATCGTAGCTGCCGAAGAAAACGGACAGACCTCCAAAGAGGGTGTTTACGCAGGCGGCGATGCGGTAACCGGTGCAGCAACGGTTATTCTTGCCATGGGTGCAGGTAAAGCCGGTGCAAAGGGTATCGACGAATACTTAAGAAACAAATAATCCTTTCACGGAGGTGTAAAAATGCCCTGGTGTCCGAAATGTAAAAACGAATACAAAGAAGGTATCAAAATCTGTGCGGACTGCGGATGTGAACTGGTTTCCGAGGAAAAAGAGGAAAAGCCCCTTACCTTCGGAGACGAAACCGACATGGAAGCACTGGCGGATTTCTTAAAGTTCCACAAGGTGGAAGGCGTGCGTATCGCCAAGGATGAACAGGACGATACCTATGAGCTGTATGTGGCGGAAAAAGAACTGCAGAAGGCAGGCAAGCTGAAGGCTCTCTTCGTAGAGGAAATGAGTAAGAAGCTGAAGGAAGAGCAGGAGGAAGAAGAGTCCCCCATCAAGCCTTCCGCCCTTTATGAGGACAATGCCGCAAAAGCGGAGGAGAATAAGAGCAGCGCCTATACCTTGCTCGGTGTCGGTATTCTGGGACTTGTTGCGGTGGTATTGGGCATGCTTGGCGTGCTTCCCATACGACTCAGCGGTCTTTCCATGTATATGGTTTACGGCATTATGAGCGTGCTGTTTTTGCTGTTCATCATTATGGGGCTCATTTCCATGAAGTCCTATCATGTGTTTGCCGGAAAAGCGGCTTCCGAAAACACCCTGCGTGAGTCCGTGGAAAAATGGTGTCTGGAAACCCTTAAAGGCGAGGAACTGGACAAGGAGCTGTTTGCACCGGAAGAAGAACTTTCCGAAGAGGAAAAGTACTTCAAACGGAATGCTCTTTTGAAAGAAAAGATTTCCAACCAGTTCATGAACCTGGATGACAGCTTCTTGGACAATCTGGCTGACGACCTTTACGGTGACATTTTTACAAAATAAATACAGTGAAATGAAATGCGCTTTCCCTGTGTGAATCCTTATCATGCTTAACACGGAAGGCGCATTTTTTAATCTACATTTTTCGGGAGTGGTTACAATGAATAAAAATAAATTAGCAGGGAACTTCTTAATATGCTGGCTGGGATGGGGCATTCCCATGGGACTGCTGTTCTCCGTAATGTTTGCATCCCTGCAAAAGGGCATGCTGTCAGGTATTGCCGGAGGTTTGCTTTTTGCCGTCATAATGATTTTGTTTACAGCAGTTCTGGCTTCCCGGAAAGATAAGCTGCGGGAGCGCTATGGAATAGAGGGAAATGTTTTACGGGACGGAGCTGCCAACCGCATGGTGGGAAAAGAAGCCGTTGGCGGATGGATATTCCTTACGGAAGACAGGTTCTTCTTTACGTCCCATGCCATAAACAGGACGACGGGAGCATGGGCGGTTCCGTATGCGGACATCGAAAACGTATCCAAAGGAAAGCGGATACGTTCCTTTGCCATACGGACGAAGGACGGAGCCGAGGAAGAATTTATTGTAAATGACCGGAGGGAGTGGATTGGGTTTTTGAAAGAAAAGTGCGGAAGATAAATGCTGTATGGAGTGGTTTCCTATGAAGAAAATTGGTGTTTGGAGGTACATTTGTATGGTTTATTATTCGGATGGACAAATAACTATTCGTAATATGGAATATGAGGATGC
Source organism: Bacteroidaceae bacterium (assembly GCA_963639875.1). Classification (GTDB taxonomy): domain Bacteria; phylum Bacillota; class Clostridia; order Lachnospirales; family Lachnospiraceae; genus Acetatifactor. The sequence goes on along the minus strand of CAVHWP010000006.1, from coordinate 1,649 downwards.
ACAGAAAATTACGGATGCTGAAATCGAACAAGGGTGGGATGCATCCGTGGAGAAGTATCTAACGAGATTAGAAGACCAAAAAAATGGGAAAGCAATTTCACTGGTTGCGGAATATTCAGAAAAAGCAGTTGGATATATAAATATTTATCCAAATAATACTTGGGGAGCGTTTGGTGGAAAAGGTTATCCGGAAATTGTTGATTTTGCTGTTTTGGAAAAATATCGAAATAAAGGTATTGGTACAGTTCTAATGGATGTAGCCGAGGAAATTGCTGCAACATATGCGGATACTGTGTACATAGGTGTAGGTCTTCATAGTGGTTACGGAAGTGCACAGCGGATGTATGTGAAGCGAGGGTATATACCGGATGGTTCAGGTGTTTGGTATCAGGACAAAATATGTGAACCATACGCAGAATGTAAAAACGATGACGATTTGGTTTTGTATCTTTCAAAGAAATTCTGAGATAATGAGGTTCTGAGTTTAGATTTGATTGGACATGCTAAAGCAATAGTATTTTTTATTGTGAGGGTAGAAAGTATGACCTTTAATGGGATTAGCAGGGTGTTTTCAACAGAAAATGACGGCCAGTATAATACCATCGGTGCGTTCTGGGATGAACTGGCATACAAATATGGCAGAAGTAATCTGCGGGGACTCGGATATCATTGGACACCCACTACGATTGAATATGTAATAGGACGGAAAAAAGGCGACATTCCGGAAAGTGATTGCTGTGTGGAACTGCCGGATGAAGGCTGGCTTGTTGCAAAAGGAAGAACGCAGGATTTAAGTAAAATATATGAAGAGATATATAAGTATGGTAATCTTTCTTACGAGATAGAAATGTTTTCGGATGATGGAAGTTGTGAAATTTGGTATTTGAGATAGTGGTATCCGGGAAAGGGCGGAATGAAAAGGAGTATGTTTGAATAAAGGAGTTTTATGAATAAAAAAGATTTATTATTTTATGATGCTTACGAAGCTTTTTATGCAATGGCAAATAAATCAGTTGCGTTTCAAGCCTTTTGTAAGGATGCTTTTGGGGCAGATTTTTCACAAGACGGATTTAGTGACATAGAGCAGATAGATATGATTTTGCAATACATACCACATAAGGATAATGTACATATTTTGGACATTGGATGTGGTAATGGGAAAATGCTTGGCTACCTGCAAAAAAAGACGGACGCACATATTTATGGATTTGATTATTCAGAGGAAGCAATTAATACAGCACAATTTTTGTTCCCTAAGAATTCGGAATTTAAGGTGGGTATAATTGGCGAAATTGATTATCCGGAAGAAGCGTTTGACGTTATTATTTCCATGGATACTATGTATTTTGCTAAAGATATGACTATATTTGTAGCGCAAATTAAGAAATGGTTGAAGAAAAATGGTTTGTTCTTTGTAGGTTATCAAGAAGGTGATGTAATACCAAAAACAGAAAGCATTCATACCACTATGTTATCAAAGGCATTGGTAATGAACGGTATGAGTTATGATGCAATAGATATAACCGAACAGACATATGAATTACTTAGGAAAAAACGAATTTCGGCAATAGCTCACCAAAACGAATTTGAGGCAGAGGGATATAAGGATTGGTTTGATATGTTGATAGGTCAGACAGATTGTGCTACAG
>CAVHWP010000005.1:0-111884 GCA_963639875.1 Bacteroidaceae bacterium | reverse complement strand
CCGAAGAACAGGGAATAGACTGGTATGAAATCTGGCCGGATCTGGAAGATGTAGTGGTATACTAACAGACAGGGTGCTGCAACAGGCACCCTTAAGTTGCTTACAACGGAAATATACCATCCGCACGTCTTATTATATGGCAGATTAATGTGGGAAGATTATGGAAGGGGGAGGGCTAAATGTCAAAAATCAAAAAAATTATAGGAACCTGTATCATTATTGCATTTATTCTATTTGGATTATCACGGATGAACAGGTGTGGAGACAATTCTCCGAATCGTGGAATACCATATGATAAATTTTCACGTGCCATATATAGAGAAATGGGGGATGACATTTGGTATTATTACAAGGATAAGGGACGGTCAGGAGAGAAGGAATATTATTACATAATAGAAAAGTGTGACAGGGATACCATTACCCGCTTTTCAAAGGTTTTGAACGATCTTGCACAAAAGGAAAAGAAAAAAATAGCCATATATGTGGAAGTGGAAGATCCTTATGGGTCGGAAAGCGTGTTAAATCTGAAGAATTATTCCAATGATAATTCCGAACGGGCAGACTATGAAAGGTTCTATGCACTATCAATATCGTATCCGGATTTTGAGGAAGGGCTTAGAAATCCACAAACATACACAGGGATAGAAGGAATCAAATATCTAAGAATTGACAGTGAAATGCAGAAAAGAGCCGAAGAACAGGGAATAGACTGGTATGAAATCTGGCCGGATCTGGAAGATGTAGTAATAATAGATTAACAGACAGGATACTGCAACAGGCACCCTGTCCGGCAAGGACAGAGCGGAGGGAGAATTACATGGAACAGAAGCGAATTTGCAAGCGTTGCTTACTACGGGAATACGACGAAACAGACTATAAGGAAAAAATAGAGCGGGTACTCAAGCTGATGAATGAAAAGGAAAAGGTGCCGGGGGAACTGTATGAAAAGCGCCTGCAGGTGTGCGGACAGTGTGAAAAATTAGTGCAGGGCACCTGCTTAAGCTGCGGCTGTTATGTGGAGCTGCGGGCGGCTGCCCGGACGGGAAGCTGTCCCTGTCAGTACTGGTAAGTTGTTGTCCGATTGGAGCATGTGCGACGAAACGGAGCAGACAGAAGGAAATTGAGGAGTTATACTGTCTAACGGTTAGCAAAAGCTAACGGAAAGGAATGGAAATGAGGATAGATACAAACACAGGTAAGGATTGTCAGGTATGGAGATTTTTAAGTGACTCGGGAGAGGGAGCCATGACCGGTTATGAACTGTTTCCCGGCGTGATGCTTCTTTTCAATGATTTTCATATGGAATATTTTGACTCTGCGTATGAACCCCACGGAAATATGCTGGCGATTGACCACTGCCGGGAGGGACGTATGGAGTACAAGGCAGGTAAGGACACCTTTTCCTATGTGACGGCGGGGGATATAAAACTCGACAGCAGACAGACCCACACAGGCCGTTTTGTGTTTCCGTCCGGTCATTTTCATGGCGTGACGCTGGCTTTTGTATGCGGAAAGACTTCCGCGCAGACGAAAAAAACCGCGAAAAGCGGCTTCTGCGGATGGGAAGGTGTTCCCGCACCGGAGGATATTCTGCAAAAATTTTCAGTAGGACAATACCCCGTGGTCTTAAGGGGGGCGGAGAACCTTGACAGGATTTTTTCCCAGATGTATCAGGTGCCGGAGGAAATCAGAATACCGTATCTTAAGGCGAAGGTAATAGAGCTTCTGCTGCAGCTTCAGATGCTTAAAGCACCGGAAGCGGAGGACGGACAGCTTTATTTTCACAGAAGCCAGGTGGAAAAAGTGAAGGCGGTACATAATTTCCTGATGGAGCACATGGAAGAGGCGTACACCCAGGAAGAAATGGCAAAGAGGTTCGGCATCGGGCTGACTGTCATGAAGCAGTGCCATAAATTCATTTACGGAGAAACCATAGGAGAGTGGCTGACTTCGTACCGGATGATGCGGGCAGCGGATATGCTGACAGACAGAACGGACGTAAGCGTGGCGGAAATTGCCGGAACGGTTGGCTACGACAGTGCCAGCAAGTTTGCGGCGGCTTTTAAGCGGAGCATGGGGCAGACTCCTACGGAATACCGGATGAACAGAGAAAGGACTCATTTATCATGAAAGAAAAAAAGGACAACTGGCTGAAAAGCTTATTTGGCTATGCGCAGGGCTTTGAAGGAAAACTGACCGCTTCCGTTATTTTGTCCGTGACCGGCATTATGGCGGGGCTGGTGCCGTTTCTGTGCATGTACGAAATCTTGAAGGCATTTATAAAAGGAGAGGCGGACACGAAAACCGTGCTTATCTGGTGCGGGATAGCGTTGTTTGCCTATCTGATTAAGGTGCTGTTTTTCGGACTTTCCACGGGACTGTCCCACAATGTGGCATATTACATTTTAGCAGGTCTGCGGAAGCGTCTGACGGACTGCTTTTTACATGCTCCGTTAGGGGAAGTGGAAAAACATTCCATCGGAGAAATCAAGAGCATTATGGTGGACAAAATCGAGAATATCGAGCCGCCTCTGGCGCACATGGTTCCCGAAGGAGCCGGACACATTGTACTGCCCATCGTGAGCATCATTGCCCTGTTTGTGATTGACTGGCGTATCGCACTGGCTTCGTTTGTCACGTTCCCGGCGGCGTTTATCTGCATGGGGCTGACCTTCAAGATAAGCGGCAGGAGTTTTGCCATATACAACGAATCCAATGCCTATATGAACAGCACCATCGTGGAATACATCGAAGGCATTGAGGTCATCAAGGCATTCGGCAAGGCGGGCGTATCCTATGAAAAGTATGCCAAGGCAATCACGGACTTCCGTACCTTTGTCTTAAAATGGCTTTCTTCCACCTGGGTGACCATGAAGTTAGCATTTGCCCTGTTTCCGTCCACGTTAATCGGTACTCTGCCGGTGAGCCTGTATCTGGCATCCTGCGGGAAAATAACGGTGGCGGAAGCAGCCCTTGCGGTGATGCTTTCCCTTTCCATGGTAGGTTCCCTGGCAGTTTTGGAGGTCTATTCCGAAAACATGCGTCAGGTGAAAATGACGGTAGAAGAATTAGAGCGGTTTTTAACCATGGAAGAACTGCCGGAGCCGAAGGAAAAGGCCAGGGTTTCCGGCTGCGACATCACTCTTTCCGATGTGCATTTTGCCTATGCGGGCGAACCGGATAAAGAAGTGCTGCATGGTGTGGATTTGAACCTTCCGCAGGGCAGCTTTACGGCGTTGGTCGGACCCTCCGGCGGCGGTAAATCCACGGTTGCCAAGCTGATTGCCCGTTTCTTTGATGTGACGGAAGGCAGCATTACCATCGGCGGTGTGAATGTAAAGGATATTCCCATTTCCCAGCTTTCCGAAATCGTGAGCTTTGTGACCCAGGACAATTTCCTGTTCCGCTGTTCGTTGCTTGAAAACATCCGCCTCGGCAACCCGAAGGCAACGGATGAAGAGGTAAAGGAAGCGGCAAGAAAAGCCCAGTGCGAGGAGTTTATAAAGAAGCTTCCTTTGGGTTACGATACTCCGGCGGGAGAAGCGGGCAAACGGCTTTCCGGCGGTGAAAAGCAGAGAATTGCCATTGCCAGAATGCTTCTTAAAAATGCGCCCATTGTGATTTTGGATGAGGCTACGGCATTTACCGACCCGGAAAACGAGGATAAAATCCAGAAGAGTATTGCGGAGCTGACAAAGGGCAAGACCCTGCTTGTCATCGCACACAGACTTTCTACCATAAAAGATGCGGATCAGATTGTGGTGCTGAAAAACGGCAGAATAGAAGCCGTCGGCAGACAGGAAGAGCTTCTTTCCGGATGCCCTCTTTACCGGCAGATGTGGGAGGCGCATATCGGCGCCAGAAACTGGGCGGTATCGGTAGGAAAGGAGGAAAACGGTTATGTTTAAGACAGTAAAACGTATTATTTCCTGGTGCGGAGAGTTTAAGGGAAAGCTGTATGCCGGTTTTGTATTCTCCTTCTTCTCCCACTGGTTTGCGGCGCTGCCCATTGCAGTGGCGGCATACACCATCGGACTTTTGATAGAAGCCGAAAAAAACGGAACCTTTTTTGATAAAAAATGGATTGGACTCAGCATCCTCATCCAGCTTGTGCTGGTATTTTTCCGGTTCCTGTTTGATTACCTGCGCGCCCGTTTTCAGGAGGGCATCAGCTATGAGCTGGTAGCCAGGGACAGACTGGCGGTGGGCGATGCCTTAAAGAGAGTATCCCTGGGCTATTTTGCCACCAAAAACACAGGCACGATTCTTTCTGCCATTACCACGGGACTCGGTACCCTGGAAGGCATGGGTATCCGTATGATTAACAATTTTGTCAGCGGCTATCTGAACTTTATTGTTATTTTTATCTGCCTTCTGGTGATGAATCCGCTTGTTGCTTTAATCGCGCTGGCAGCCGTTTTGCTTTCTTTCCTGTTTCTTTTGGTGATTTCGTCCTATTCGGCAAAGAATGCGCCGGTGGAAGCGGAGGCGAACCGGGATTTGACGGCAGCAGCCATTGAATATGCCAGAGGGCTTACCATTGTAAAATCCTTCGGACAGGACGGCGCTTCCATGGATGCCATGAATAAGGCGATTGAGGACAGTAAAAAAATCCATTTAAGAATCGAATGGGGCTTCGTGCCGGCAAACTGCATGCATCTGTTTGTGTTAAAGGCAGGCTCCGTAGCGCTGGCACTTTCCGCCTTTCTTCTGTGCATGAAAGGGGAAATGAATATTTCCACCATGCTGATGTTCGTGTTCTTTTCCTTCGGCATTTTTGCCAGTGTGGAGCCCATCAGCGACAGCGCCCATACCTTAAGCGTTATAAACGATGCCATGGACCAGCTTGATGCTCTGAAGGAAGACCATTTCATGGATGAGAACGGCAGGGACATTGCGCTTACCAATCATGACATTGCCTTTTCCCATGTGGACTTCGGCTATGACGAAAGAAAGATTTTGAAGGATGTGAGCTTTACCATTCCCGAAAAGACTTCCACAGCCATTGTGGGACCCTCCGGCTCCGGCAAAACCACCATCTGCAGTCTGCTTTCCCGCTTCTATGATGTAAATGACGGCAGCATTACCGTAGGCGGTGTGGATGTCAGGGAGATGACCTGCGAAAGCCTGCTTTCCAACATTTCCATGGTGTTCCAGAATGTGTATCTGTTCCACGATACCATCCGCGCCAACATCTGCTTCGGCAAGACGGACGCCACGGAGGAGGAGATGACAGACGCTGCGAAAAAGGCATGCTGCCACGATTTCATTATGGCGCTGCCGGACGGCTACGACACCGTAATCGGCGAGGGCGGAGGCAGCCTTTCCGGCGGGGAAAAGCAGCGTATTTCCATTGCCCGGGCAATCCTTAAGAATGCACCCATTATCATTTTGGACGAGGCAACCGCCAGCATTGACCCGGAGAACGAGCATCTCATCCAGAATGCCATCTCCGAGCTGACCAAGGGCCGCACCATCATCACCATCGCCCACCGACTGGCAACCATTGAACAGGCGGACCAGATTTTGGTGGTGGACGACGGCCGCATCGTGCAGAAGGGCACCCACAAAGAGCTGATTTCCGTGGAAGGCCGTTACCGCAAATTCATTCAGATACGAGAAAAAGCCGAAGGCTGGAAGATATAAACAGTATCCCCTGCAGGACATCCTGTGGGGGATATTTTTTAATGTAAATCCCCTGAAAAGATATACTTTGTCCGTTGACGGAAGGCTGCCTGAATGATACCTTAAAGATAACGGCAGCAATAACAGGCTGCACCGGGTATGATAAAGAACGGGAGGGCATGACATGTATCGTTTATATACAAACCCCAAAGAAAAACTGGGGCATATCCATAAGGAACTGCAGGGACACTTTTCGGAGCATCTGGGAAGGTGCATTTACGAGGGCATTTATGTGGGAGAAAATTCTTCCATCCCCAATGAAAACGGTATGCGGAAGGATGTTGTAAAGGCACTGAAGGAAATGGGCATTCCGGTGCTTCGGTGGCCGGGCGGCTGCTTTGCCGACGAATACCACTGGATGGACGGCGTCGGTTCCAAAAGCGGCAGAAAGAAAATGATAAACACCCACTGGGGCGGTGTGGTCGAGGACAACAGCTTCGGAACGGACGAATATATGGAGCTGTGCAGACAGCTTGGCTGCAAGACCTACATCAACGGAAATCTCGGCAGCGGCACCGTGCGGGAGATGAGCGAATGGGTGGAATATATGACGCTGGACGGCGTATCCCCCATGGCAGATTTCCGGAAGAAGAATGGACATGAGGAGCCTTACCGGGTGGATTATTTTGGCGTTGGCAACGAAAGCTGGGGCTGCGGCGGCAACATGAACCCGGAGTTTTACGGCAATCTGTACAGACAGTACCAGACCTACGTGCGCAATTACCATCCCGACCGTCCCATTCAGAAAATTGCCTGCGGACCGAATGCGGACGATTACAACTGGACGGAAGAAGTGTTAAAAACCACCCACAAGGGAAATCCGTGGGCGCATGGCTTTATGGACGGACTTTCCCTGCATTACTATACGGTGCCCCACGACTGGGAGCACAAGGGCAGTGCCACGGACTTTGACGAAAAAGAATGGTATCTTACCTTAAAGAAAACCCTTCATATGGAAGAACTCTTAAACAGACATTCGGCAATCATGGATAAATATGACCCGGAGAAAAAGATTGGACTGATTGTGGATGAATGGGGCACCTGGTATGACTGCGAGCCGGGCACCAATCCCGGATTTTTATACCAGCAGAACACCATGCGGGATGCGCTGGTGGCAGGCATTAACTTAAACCTTTTCAACAAGCACTGCGACAGGGTAAAAATGGCAAACATTGCACAACTTGTAAATGTGCTGCAGGCAGTCATTCTGACGGAAGGGGAAAAGATGCTTCTTACCCCGACCTATCATGTGTTCCAAATGTACCGCTGCCATCAGGATGCCGAGCTTCTGCACAGCAGTCTGGAAACGGAGCTTATCGGTGCCGAGGAAGAAAATAAAGTGCCGAACTTAAGTGAGTCCGTATCTTTGGGAGCGGACGGAAAAATTCACATTACCCTGAATAATCTGTCCGTAAACGAGGATTATGAAATAGAGGCAGTATTTGCGGAAACGGCACTGAAGGCGGTGGAAGGCGAAATCCTTACGGAAAATTTTTCCGCGCACAATACCTTTGCAAATCCGGACACCGTGCATACGGAGAACTTTACGGGAGCCAAAATACAGGACAATAAAATAAAATTTACCATTCCGGCATGCAGCGTGCTGCATCTTGCCGTGAGTGCGGAGGAGTAAACATGGATAATACATTTGATTTTAATACCCTGCATAACAGGAGAGGAACCGGTTCCTTAAAATGGGATGTGGAGGAAAAAGAGCTTCCCATGTGGGTGGCGGATATGGATTTTAAGACCGCACCCGAGATAACGGAGAGCCTTGTGAAAAAAGCATCCGAAGGGATTTTCGGCTATTCGGTGGTGCCGGGAGAATGGCAGGAAGCCATTCAAAACCGCTGGGCGAAGTATGGGCTTGCCATGGAAAAAGAGTGGCTGATCTTCTGTACCGGCGTCATTCCGGCGGTTACCTGTGCCGTAAAGCGGATGACCAATGTGGGAGACAACGTGGTGGTGCAGACACCCGTTTACGGCGTGTTCTTTAACTCCATTGAAAACCAGGGCAGGCATGCGGTGGAAAATCCACTGGTTTACGACGGTCTGCGTTACTCAATTGATTTTGCGGATCTGGAGAAAAAACTTTCCCATCCGCTGACCACGCTTATGATTTTGTGCAATCCCCAGAATCCGGTGGGCATTGTCTGGAGTAAGGAAGAACTGGCGCGCATCGGGGAACTTTGTGAGAAATACCATGTGACGGTGCTTTCCGATGAAATCCACTGTGAACTGACCGTGCCGGGAGTTACCTATACGCCCTTTGCATCGGTTTCGGAAGCTTGCAAAAACAATAGTATTACCTGTATTTCCGCCAGCAAAACCTTCAATCTGGCAGGACTGCAGTCGGCGGCTGTGATTATCCCCGATGAAAGAATTCGCCAGATTATGAACAGAGGACTCAATTCGGATGAGGTGGCGGAGCCTAATGTGTTTGCCATGGCGGGAACCATTGCCGCCTGGACAAAAGGAGATGTCTGGCTTACCGCACTCAGGGAGTATTTATTGGAGAACCGAAGGATTGTGGAGGAATTCTTAAAAAAAGAGCTGCCGCAGCTCGTGATGACACCGCAGGAGGCGACGTACCTTTTGTGGATTTATGTGGGAAATGTGGCAGAGGACTCCGGAAAGCTCTGCGATTTTATCCGGAAGGAAACCGGACTTTATATGTCCAAGGGAGAAGGTTTCCGGGGAAACGGGCGTCTTTTTGTCCGCCTGAACATTGCCTGCCCGAAGGAGCGTCTGCTTGACGGACTCGCCCGCTTAGAGAAGGGTGTGGAATTATATTTACAGCAGTCTGGCAACCGCCAGTAATATCAGAAGCAGCCCACCGATAATTCCCGGTTTTATGGGAAGACGGCCGGCTGCTTTGTTGCCGATATGGCTTCCCGTAAGAACCATGAGCGCCCCGAAAATCAGGGAGAACAGAAAGACTACGACGGCAGACATGCCGGCAGAGAGCGAGGCTCCGAATCCGGCGACGCAGCCGTCTAAGGAGAGGGCGGCGGACAGGGACAGCGCCTCCTTCAGGGAGATGCTTTGGGAATGGTCCTTGTCGGCATTTTTAGGCTGGGAAGAGTCGAAAAGCTTAAGCACTCCCAAAAGGAATAAAATGCCAAAGCTTAAAAGGGTGGTAAAGCCGGAAGGAATATAATCCTTCACGAAAGAACCGGTCAGCATGGAGAGTCCGGTAATCAGACTGCTGGTAACAGAGATAATCCCCACGGAAGAGAAGGGGATTTTTATTTTGGAGGTTCCGTAGGAAAAGGCGGCAACAAAGGAGTCGACGGAAAGCGCCAGGGCAATCAGGGCAGCTTCCAGACAGATACGAAAGAAGGACAAGATACCGCATCCTTTTAGTGGTTTACTGTATTATATGTGGGAAAAAAGGGGCGGTGCCGAAAAGGATGAAAAAAGGAAAAAGACGGATGACAGATGGGCAGAAGTGTTGTGCTCTGAAATTTTAAAATCAAAATGACCATAGGGGGAGCCTACGGTCATTTCAATTGTGTAAAAGGGGAATTCTTCCGGAATTTTGCTAATTAGCAGTTTCAATCTCTTGAAACAAGTAAATCATAATACAAAAATCTTATTTTGTCTACTCTTTTTTTCATTTTTCGTGCATTTTTTTTAACACAATCTTTACACGCCTTTTACATATTAAGATACTTACCCTCTTCCAAAAGCTCTTCGGGCAGCGGCTTGCCGGCATTTTCCACGCGTTTTACAAGTAAATCGTATTTGTGGAGTTTTTGTGCCTGTTTGATTTCCAGTCTGTCCAGCATTTCCCTGTAAATCGGGTTGGCGGTCAGCCTGTCCCGGACCTCTTTGGAGAAGGTACAGTAGGTAAACAGGATGGAGCGGGCGGGCTTTGTCAGGCGGGGAGAACCCGTGGACTCAAACAGTATGTAGGAAATATAGTCCCGGATAAACATTTCCTTGAAGCTGCCGCGCACCTTGCGCAGTCCCGTCTTGATGCTTTCCTTGGCATCCTGGGATAAATCGTGGTTCTTGCGGTAGAACTGGATGTAATCGAAATATTCGCTGGTGAGGGAGCGTTCGGACAAATCGTTCCAGCGGGCGCCCTGCACACGCTTGCACATTTCCCAGCGGTACTCCGCAGAGAGGTGCAGGATGGATGTATAGGCATCGTCCAGATAGAAAATCGGCATGATGAAACGTGCCGGGGTGGAACGGCGCTTGCCTTCGATTTCCTGCCACATGATGCTCCGCATACCGATGCCGGGCACTAAGATAAAGTCGGGCAGGACACGGTTGTGGAAAAGCTCTTTCGGAATATTCGCCTCCATATTGGAATAGGTGTATTCCCGGTAAAAGAGGCTGTAGTCCACGGACTCAAGCTGCGTAAGGGAGCGGGAGATAAAGTCCGCCGTTACAAAGGAGGAGCCGGGCTTCTTTAACAGGTTGTGGTCGGAAAAGACCGGGCAGAAAGAAGCGATGCGGCCGAAGGTGATTTTGGTGACTGCCGGGAACATGTTGGCAAACTCATAATCGACCTTGGAAAGGTTGTCCTTCATGAGGACGAGCTCTTCTTCGGCGGTAATGGCGCCGGTTACTTTCTGCCTGTGGATGTAGTCCGTGTAGTCCATATCAAATTCGTTGCGGCTGGGTTCCTTTTCTCCGTGCAGGATGGCAAGGAGCCAGTCGTAGAAGGTGTAAACATTGGTGTGGGGCGTGCTTCCCAGGTACTTGGCAAGATGGGCTAAAAATTCCGCATTTTCCGGTCCGGCAAGGTTTTCGTCCACGTAGCCGAAATAAAGGAACATGGATACCGGCAGTGGGATGAATTTGGATTTGCTTGCCCGAAGGAAACAGGATTTATACAGTTCAAAGTACATGGACGTAATATCCTGACGTGTTTTTTTCGCCGCCGGTTCCTCACTGTTGCGGTCGGGCAGGAGCCGGTAGTCCGTAATCAGGGTGCGGAAGGTGCCGGCAAATTCCGGTTCCACCTTTACATAGGTAAGAATAATGTCCAGAGAATTTTTGAGCTGGGGCATAAGCGTGGTGGTGTCCGCAGGTTGGAACGCGGGCTTCTGCACAACCACGGGTGCCGCAGCCTCCACTTCTTCGGCTTCTTCCCGCAGAGGAATATCCTCCGGCAGAAGCAGCATGGCATCGTCCATCTTTTTTAAGGAAGAAAGAAACTGCAGCGTATCCGTGCAGACACAGCCGATTAAATCGGCAGCCACATCCGGGCGTTTGGCAAGCTGGCTGCTTTTTCCCTCCGTTGCCTCGTAGTAGCGGAACAGGTATCCAATCTGGCGGAAAGCGGAACGGCTGAAAATGGAGCAGTAGTCCGTATGTTCCGCAAGGAAGCTTTTTAAGGAAGCAAAATCGGTAACGGCACAGGGAAGAAGGGAGGCGTTTTCCAGTGCCTGCGCCGTCATGAAGTGGGTGGAGCCGGACAGCTCGCAGATGCCGAGCACATCGCCGCCGGAAAGCGTGTATTCACCGCCGGGGAATGTGAGGGAAAAACTGCCGCTTATAATAAGGAATAATCCGGCAATCGGTTCACCCTGGGAAAACAGTACCTGTTCGGGTTTTAACGTCAACATAAAAAGAACCTCCCATACATAGAAAAATCATAGGAATATTATACCTTTTTTGTCGGAAGAGTACAAGAAAAATACTGTTAAGAAACACTTAGCGGCAGAATGTAAAAAAAACTGTACTTTTTTAGAAAGTATGTTACAATGAAAATACATAAGTGTCATTTTTTATGGGGGTATGCGGTTTGGAGAAGGACATCGAATACAGACGAACGGTCATGGAAGGATATAAAAAAGAAATAGAGCCACTTTTCTGGTACGTTCCCTGGCTGGAGTCAAGGTACGGTAAAAAAGTCAGCAACTCTTTTACCTGCGACAATTTCTCCGAACGGACGATGACATTTCCTGTATATGAGGGAACCCTGCTTCGTTTTGTAGGCGATGTGCAGCAGACAAGCCTTATGGACAGGAATTACCGTTATCTGTATACCAGATACCGGATTCATACTCCGGAAGAGGAACGGCATCTGATTGAAAACGTAACCATAGCGGACATGGAAATCCTGACGGGCATTCTGTCCCGTTACATATTAGAAGGCCGGACAAAAGGTATGGTATGGCCGGCAGGCGTGGAAGAGGGTATTTACCTTGCCATCCTGCGAAAGTTTCAGGAACTGTTCCGGAAATGGTGCCAGCCTCTCAATCAAAGCAATCAGCAGGAGTAAAAGTGTATGGGCGAAAAGTCATTGCAAAAGAAAAAGTACATATTGGAAACAGCCAGAAAGGTATTCATGGAAAAGGGCTACAAAAATGTGACCATGAAGGACATTGTGGAAGCCTGTGACATCAGCCGGGGCGGTCTTTACCTGTATTTCAACAGTACGGCGGAGATTTTCCGGGAAGTCATGCATATGGAGTCCGAGGAAGCGGATGATGTGTTTTCCGACAGTATCCGGGAGGATGCCACCGCTACGGAAATCCTTGCCCTGTTCTTAAAGGAGCAGAAAAAGGAGCTTTTAAGCAAAAAGGACAACCTTGCAATCGCGACTTATGAATACTATTTCGGTGAAGATGTGCCCAAAAAGGACAATATCTTAAAAAGACAATTCGACTCTGCCGTAAAGATTATTGAAAAGCTGATTGAAACCGGCGTGGAAAACGGAGAATTTTACTGCGAGGACTGCAGAGGTGCGGCCCGCAACATCATGTTCTTATTGGAAGGTCTTAAAATTTCCGCCCATACCATCGGTGTGACACCGGAAATGGTGGACAGGGAGTTACTCTTTATCCTGAATGAATTAGGGGTAGAGGAATAAATAAATATTTAGGAGAAAGGCTTGGTTAAAGCAGAATGGAAAAAGTAAGACGTATCTATGTGGAAAAAAAGGAACCTTTTGCGGTAAAAGCAAAGGAACTGCATGAGGATCTGAAGAGCTACCTTGGCATGGAAGGCGTGGAGAAAGTCAGAGAGCTGATTCGCTATGACGTGGAAAATATCTCCGACGAAACCTTTGAAAAAGCATGCCACAGTGTTTTTGCGGAACCACCTGTAGATGACCTTTACAGAGAAGAGCTTCCCTTACAGGAAGGCGACAGAGTATTCGGTGTGGAATTTTTACCCGGACAGTTTGATCAGAGAGCCGATTCAGCGGTACAGTGTGTGCGCTTCTTAAAAGAAGACGAAGAGCCCATTATTCGTACGGCTGTTATTTATGTCATTTCCGGTAAGATTACGGATGATGAATTCGCGAAAATCCGTGCCTACTGCATTAACCCGGTGGATTCCAGAGAAACCGACATGGAAAAGCCCGCCACCCTGATTCAGGAATTTGCGGAGCCTGCTGATGTAAAGATATTTGACGGATTTTCTTCCATGGAAGAAAATGCATTACGCGATTTATACGATTCCTTAGGTCTTGCCATGACCTTCAAGGATTTCAAGCATATCCAGAATTATTTTGCAAACGAAGAGCACAGAGACCCGTCCATGACGGAAATCCGCGTGCTGGATACTTACTGGTCCGACCACTGCCGTCACACCACTTTCTCTACGGAGCTTACCGATGTAGAGTTCGGAGAGGGTTATTACCGTGCTCCCATCGAGACTACCTACCAGAGCTACCTCGATACGAGAGAAGAAATTTTTGCCGGCAGAAAGGACAAGTTTGTCTGCCTCATGGACCTGGCGTTAATGGCAATGCGCAAGTTAAAGAAGGACGGCAAGTTAGAGGACATGGAGCAGTCCGACGAAATCAATGCCTGCTCCGTTATCGTTCCCGTGGAAATGGATTATGACGGGGAAAAGGTGACCGAAGAGTGGCTGGTATTCTTCAAGAACGAAACCCACAACCATCCGACCGAAATCGAACCCTTCGGTGGTGCGGCTACCTGCCTCGGCGGTGCTATCAGAGACCCTCTGTCAGGCCGTGGTTATGTATATCAGGCAATGCGTGTGACCGGTGCGGCTGACCCGACCGTTCCCGTATCCGAAACCCTGCACGGCAAGCTCTCCCAGAAGAAACTGGTCAGAGGTGCGGCAGCGGGTTATTCCTCTTACGGCAACCAGATTGGTCTGGCTACCGGCTATGTAAAAGAAATTTATCATCCCGATTATGTGGCAAAGCGTATGGAAATCGGCGCCGTTATGGGCGCTGCTCCGAGAAAGAACGTCATCCGTGAGAATTCTGACCCGGGCGATATTATCATCCTTCTGGGCGGACGTACCGGACGCGACGGCTGCGGCGGTGCAACCGGTTCTTCCAAGGTACATACCGATACCTCCATCGAAACCTGCGGCGCAGAAGTACAGAAGGGTAATGCTCCCACCGAGCGTAAAATCCAGCGTCTGTTCCGCCGTGAGGAAGTCAGCCGTCTGATTAAGAAGTGCAACGACTTTGGTGCGGGCGGTGTGTCCGTTGCCATCGGCGAACTGGCTGACGGTCTTGTGGTGGACTTAGACAAGGTGCCCAAGAAATACGCAGGTCTGGACGGCACGGAACTTGCCATTTCCGAATCCCAGGAGCGTATGGCAGTTGTGGTAGACCCTAAGGATGTAGAAACCTTCTTAGGCTATGCGGCAGAAGAAAACTTAGAGGCGGTTCCCGTTGCGGAAGTTACAAAGGAGCCCCGTCTTATCTTAAACTGGAGAGGCAAGGATATCGTAAACTTATCCCGTGCTTTCCTGGATACCAACGGTGCCCATCAGGAAACCAAAGTTTCCGTGGACATTCCTTCCGAAGAAGACAATTATTTTGACAAGATTGCAGTCGATAAAGTAGAAGAAAAAGTTAAGGACGAAGATGTAAAGGGTGCATGGCTGGCACTTATGTGCGACTTGAATGTCTGCTCCCAGAAGGGTCTGGTGGAGATGTTCGACTCCTCCATCGGCGCAGGCAGCGTGCTGATGCCTTACGGCGGTAAGTACCAGCTTACCGAAACACAGGCTATGGTGGCAAAGCTTCCCGTACTCCGCGGAAAGACCGATACCGTTACCATGATGAGCTACGGCTTCGACCCGTATCTTTCTTCCTGGAGCCCTTACCACGGTGCGGTTTATGCAGTGACCGAGTCCATGGCAAGAATCGTGGCAAACGGCGGTGACTACAAGAAAATCCGCTTTACGTTCCAGGAATATTTTCGTCGTATGACTTCCGACCCCAAGCGCTGGAGCCAGCCTTTCGCAGCTCTCCTGGGTGCTTATGACGCACAGATTGGCTACGGACTTCCTTCCATCGGCGGCAAGGACTCCATGTCCGGTACCTTCAACGATATTGACGTACCGCCCACCCTGGTTTCTTTCGCAGTGGATGTAGCAAAGGACAGCGATGTGATTACACCGGAATTAAAGGCAGCCGGAAACAGTCTGGTGCAGTTCTCCATTGAGAAGGACGATTACGACATTCCGGTTTATGAAAAGGTTATGGAGCTGTACGACAGCATTTCCGGTCTGATGAAGAAGGGCATTATTGTTTCCGCTTACGCACTGGACAGCAACGGTCTGGCAGCAGCCCTTTCCAAGATGGCATTCGGTAACGGCTTAGGCGTAGCGGTTGACGAAGAAGTGCCTCTGCGTGCCCTGTTTGAAAACGGACTGGGCGACATCGTGGCGGAAATCGCCGCAGACAAGCTGGAAGCACTGGCAGCAGCTGATGTGGACTATATGACGGTCGGTAAAGTGACCGAAGAAGCAGCCTTTACTTATAAGGATGCAAAGATTTCCTTAGAGGAAGCGCTGGCAGCATGGAAGAAGCCTTTGGAAAAGGTATTCCCCACCAAGGCAGTAAAGGATACCACGCCCATTGAACCCCGGTTGTATCACAAAGAACAGATTTATGTATGTAAGAATAAGGTGGCAAAGCCTACCGTATTTATTCCGGTATTCCCGGGTACCAACTGCGAGTACGACAGCACCAAGGCATTTGAACGTGCCGGCGCCAACGTAGTCACCAAGGTATTCAAGAACTTAAGCGCAGAGGACATCAGAGAGTCCGTGGATGCTTTTGAAAAGGCAATCTCCCAGGCACAGATTATCATGTTCCCGGGCGGTTTCTCCGCAGGTGACGAACCGGACGGCTCCGCTAAATTCTTTGCTACCGCCTTCCAGAATGCCAAGATTAAGGAAGCGGTTACAAAGCTTTTACAGGAAAGAGACGGTCTGGCACTGGGTATCTGCAACGGCTTCCAGGCGCTGATTAAATTGGGACTGGTTCCTTTCGGCGAGATTACCGGACAGACGGCAGAGTCCCCGACCCTGACATTCAACACCATCAACCGTCACATTTCCAAGATGGTTTATACCAAGGTAGTTTCCGACAAGTCTCCCTGGTTAAGAGAGGCGAAGTTGGGACATACCTACTGCAGCCCCGCATCCCACGGCGAAGGCCGTTTCGTAGCAAACAGAGAATGGCTTGACAAGCTGTTTGCAAACGGTCAGGTAGCAACCCAGTATGTGGATATTGACGGCAATATTTCCATGGATGAGGAATGGAACGTAAACGGTTCCTATTGCTCCATCGAAGGTATTACATCCCCCGACGGCAGATGCTTTGGTAAGATGGCGCATGCAGAGAGACGCGATACTTCCGTAGCAATCAACATTTACGGCGAACAGGATTTGAAAATCTTTGAAAGCGGTGTCGCTTACTTTAAGTAATATCCGGGTTTTCCCGGCAAAAACCTCTGTCTTTGGCAGAGGTTTTTTTGACAAAATAAAAATTTTTGAAAAAAATTTAAAATAAAAAAAGGATTTTGGGTAGTAGACGCAGAATATTATAAGTAGAGAGTATTTTTTTGAGAGTTTGTTGTTGTGCACGTTCATAGTATGGGTCCGCATAATCGGACAGAAGGAGCAAAATGACAATAAGAGAAAATCTGGAAAAGTGGGAGCAGGAATATTTAAGCCCCTACGCAACGCTCAGCATGAATTCCCTCGGCAGAGAACGGGAAGAGGAGCAATGTGACATCAGACCGGTATTCCAAAGAGACAGGGACAGGATTTTGCACTGCAAAGCCTTCCGCAGACTGAAGGATAAAACCCAGGTGTTTTTAACACCCGAGGGCGACCATTACCGGACAAGACTGACGCACACGCTGGAGGTATCCCAGAATGCCCGCACCATTGCCAAGGCACTCAGAATGAATGAGGATTTGGTGGAAGCCATTGCGCTGGGACATGATTTGGGACACACGCCCTTCGGCCACGCCGGAGAAAGAGCGTTAAACGAGGTCTGCCCGTTCGGGTTTGAACACAATGTGCAGAGTGTGCGTACCGTGGAAAAGTTAGAGAAAAACGGTCAGGGATTAAATCTTACGGTGGAAGTAAGGGACGGTATCTTAAACCACCAGACAAACAGTATGCCTTTTACCTTAGAGGGTAAAATCGTCCGGCTCTCCGATAAGATTGCCTACATCCACCACGATATGGACGATGCCATCCGGGGCGGTATCTTAAAGGAAGAAGATGTGCCAAAGGACATTGCGGATGTGATTGGGTACACCACCGGAGAAAGACTCGACCATTTTATCCATGACATTGTAACGACAAGCTTCGGAAAAGACGATATCTGTATGTCGGAGCCGGTGGCGGAAGCCATGAAAAAGCTCAGACAGTTTATGTTTGAACGCGTCTACCAGAACCCGGAAGCCAAGAGCGAGGAAGGCAAGGCGGAAATGCTGATGAAAACACTGTATCATCATTTCTTAAATCACATTGATGTGCTGCCGCCGGATTTCCTGCGCATGATTGACGAAGGCGAAGAACGGGAACGGGTAGTATGCGATTATGTGGGTGCCATGACGGACCGTTTTGCCATCGCCACCTACGAAGAGATTTACATTCCCAAGTCCTGGCACGGCTGATTGCCATCGCCACAGAAAGGTTAGGTTACATATGTATTATCCTGAGGAAATCGTAGAAGAAGTCAGGATGAAAAACGATATTGTAGATGTTATTTCCGGATACGTGAAGATACAGAAGAAGGGGGCAAGCTATTTCGGACTCTGCCCGTTCCACAATGAAAAATCTCCTTCTTTTTCCGTATCCGGTGCCAAGCAGATGTATTACTGCTTTGGCTGCGGGGCAGGAGGTAACGTCTTTACTTTCATCATGAAATATGAAAATTATACGTTTGCGGAAGCGGTGAAGCTTCTGGCAGACAGAGCCGGTGTGAAGCTTCCCGAGTTAGAATACACGGAAGAAATGAAGGCGAAGGAAAATCACCGGGCAAGGCTTCTTGCCGTAAACAAAGAAGCGGCGAAGTATTACTATTACCAGCTCCGTTCCAAGAAGGGCGAGGTGGGCTACCGCTACCTAAGTGAGAGAAAACTGAGCGAAGAAACCATGAACAAGTTCGGTCTGGGCTATGCCTCTGATGGACTTGTGAGGTATCTTCGGGAAAAAGGCTATGAAGACAAGCTGATTATTGAGGCGGGACTTGCCGGATTTAATGAAAAGAGAGGCATTTACGACAGCTTCTGGAACCGGGTTATGTTTCCCATTCAGGACATCAACCACAGGGTCATTGGATTCGGCGGCCGCGTCATGGGGAAGGGAGAACCCAAATACTTAAACTCTCCCGAAACACCGGTTTTTGATAAAAGAAGAAACCTCTACGGCTTTAACTTTGCAAGGACGGCGCGTACCGGCAACATCATCCTGTGCGAGGGTTACATGGATGTAATTTCCATGCACCAGGCGGGCTTCACCCAGGCGGTGGCGTCCCTCGGTACGGCATTTACTTCCGAACAGGCGCTGCTTCTAAAACGCTACACGGACAAGGTGCTTTTGGCTTACGACAGCGACGGCGCCGGTGTAAAGGCAGCCCTCCGCGGTATCGGCATCTTAAAGCAGGCGGGGCTTTCCGGCAAGGTTATCAACATGCGTCCCTACAAGGATCCGGACGAGTTTATCAGGAACCTCGGCAAAGAGGCGTTCCGGGAACGGATTGACAATGCGGAAAACAGTTTTCTGTTTGAAATCCGTATCATGGAGCAGTCCTATGATTTGAACGACCCGGACAGCAAGACCCGGTTTTACACGGAAATTGCCAGGAAGCTCTGTGAATTTGAAGTGGATGTGGAGAGAGAAAACTACATCGAGGCGATTGCGGAAAAGTACCACATCGGATTTGAAAATCTGCGGAAGTTAGTCAATTCCTATGCGGCGAAAAACGGCATGGTGCAGCCGGCGCAGAAGCCGAAGTCGGGACTGAATAAGAAAAACAGCCAGGAAGACAACGGCAAGAGGGTGCAGAAGCTTCTGCTTACCTGGATTACAGATTACCCGGAGGTACTTCCGAAAATCACCCGGTTCATTTCCCCGTCCGATTTTACGGAGGAGCTGTACCGGAAGGTAGCGGACAAGCTGTTTGCGGATATTGAAAACGGCAGATACAATCCGGCTTCCATTATCAGCATGTTTGAGGACGAAAACGAGCAGAGGGAAGCTGCCGAGCTTTTTAACACAAAGGTGGAAGCCATTACCACAAGCCAGGAAAAGGAACGGGCTTTTCACGACATTGTGTATGCGGTAAAAAAGAACAGTTACGAATTTTATTCCGGTAAATTAGGAAGCGATGTAACTGCATTAAATCAGGTAATTGCAGGGAAAAAGGCATTGGAGGAACTGGCAAAAACGCATATTTCCCTGAATTAAGGCTATAATACTATTACGTTTCGAAAGGATGGAAACACCAATGGATGAAAACACAAAGGCAAAGTTTGAGGAGAAGTTAAAAGAACTGTTAAACATTGCAAAGAAGAAAAAGAATGTACTGGAATATCAGGAAGTCATCGATTTCTTTAACGATATTCCGCTGGAAGACGACCAGTTTGATAAGGTTATAGAGTACCTGGAGCAGAATAATGTGGACGTGCTTCGTATCACCGATGACGATGATGTGCCCGATGAGGAAATGATTCTCATGGACGACGAAGATGTGGATGTGGAAAACATTGACCTTTCCGTTCCCGACGGTGTCAGCATTGAAGACCCCGTCAGAATGTACTTAAAGGAAATCGGCAAGGTGCCCCTGCTTTCCGCAGAAGAAGAAATTGAACTGGCAAAGAGAATGGAGCAGGGCGACCAGGAGGCGAAGAAGCGTCTGGCGGAAGCAAACCTCCGTCTGGTTGTCAGCATTGCCAAGAGATATGTGGGCAGAGGTATGCTGTTCTTGGATTTAATTCAGGAAGGCAACTTAGGTCTTATTAAGGCTGTGGAAAAATTCGATTACCGCAAGGGATATAAGTTCTCTACCTATGCAACATGGTGGATTAGACAGGCTATCACAAGAGCCATTGCCGACCAGGCGAGAACCATCCGTATTCCCGTGCATATGGTGGAAACCATCAACAAGCTTATCCGTGTCAGCAGGCAGCTTTTACAGGAGCTGGGCAGAGAGCCGTCCCCGGAAGAAATTGCGGCAGAGATGAACATGCCCGTGGAAAGAGTGCGTGAGATTTTGAAAATCAGCCAGGAGCCCGTTTCTCTGGAAACTCCTATCGGTGAAGAGGAAGACAGCCATCTGGGCGACTTTATCCAGGACGACAATGTACCCGTTCCTGCGGATGCGGCAGCATTTACCTTATTAAAAGAGCAGCTTGTGGAAGTACTGGGCACCCTTACCGAAAGAGAGCAGAAGGTGCTTCGTCTGCGTTTCGGTCTGGATGACGGCAGAGCCCGTACCCTCGAAGAAGTCGGCAAGGAATTCAATGTTACCCGTGAACGTATCCGGCAGATTGAGGCGAAGGCGCTCCGAAAACTTCGTCATCCCTCCAGAAGCCGTAAGTTAAAGGATTACTTAGATTAAGGACAAGCTATGGAATTATCGAAAAGATTGCAGGCAATAGCCGATATGGTGCCGGTGGGCAGCCGGGTGGCAGACGTGGGCTGCGACCATGGCTTTGTTTCCATCTATTTATACGAAAAAGGAATTTGTCCCAAGGTGTATGCCATGGATGTGCGGGAAGGCCCTCTTATGCGGGCAAAGGAACATGTGGCGGAATACGGATATGAGGACTACATAGAATGCCGTCTTTCCGACGGGTTAAAGGAACTTGAAATCGGGGAAGCCAATGTACTTGTCTGCGCCGGCATGGGCGGCAGGCTGATGGCAAAAATTCTCGAAGACAGTCTGAGAAAAGTAAGCCTCATGGACTGGCTTATTCTGCAGCCCCAGTCGGACCTTGCTTATTTCCGCCGCTTCTTAAAGGACAACCGCTTTGTTTTCCAGGAGGAAAACATGGTGAAGGAAGACGGTAAGTTTTATCCCATGATGCGGGTGATGCACGGTGTGGGCGCCTGGTACGGCGGCGAATTTCCCGAAAGAATACAGGACGCTTACGGCCCGCTCCTTCTTGCGGACAGGCATCCCGTATTGGAAGATTACCTGCGGACCGTGTATCAGCGGAACGAAGGTATCCTTGCAGGACTCGGCGACGCAAACCGGGACAGAAGAGAGGAACTTTTGAAAGAACAGGCGGATATCCGTTACTGTCTGGAGAGATTTTAAGAAAACGCATCTGCCGCGTGGGTATAGAAGATATTTGAGAAATTTGAGGCGCACGGAAATGCAGAAAATCAACGAAAGAGGGGTTGGCTATGAAGTGTTCGGAAGTAAGGGAGCGGCTGGAAATTCTTTCCCCGCCCAAGTTTGCGGAAAGCTGGGATAACGTGGGGCTTCTCTGCGGCAGGGCAGGCAAGGAAATTAAAAAAGTATATATTGCGGTGGATGCCACGGATGAGGTCATAGAGAATGCCATTGATGCGGAAGCGGACCTGCTTCTGACTCATCATCCGCTGATTTTTTCACCCTTAAAAAAAGTAAATGATGAGAATTTTATCAGCCGCCGAATCGTAAAATTATTGCAGGCGGATATGTGCTACTATGCCATGCACACCAATTTTGATGTCATGGGTATGGCGGATGCGGCAGCGGATACACTGGCACTGAAAGACAGACAGGTGCTGTACGTGACCTTTGAAGATGAGATTGCCAAAGAGGGAATCGGACGTTTCGGACGCCTGCCGGAAGAAATGACGCTGGCAGACTGTGCCGAATATGTGAAAAAGACGTTTCACCTGCCGGCGGTCCGGGTGTATGGGGAACTGTCGGATGTGGTTTCCGTGGCAGCCGTTTCCCCCGGCTCCGGTAAATCCACGGCGCAGAGTGCCGTGAACGCAGGGGTGGATGTGCTGATTTCCGGCGACATTGACCACCACTTAGGCATTGACCTGGTGGCGCAGGGCGTTTCTGTTATCGATGCGGGACACTACGGTCTGGAAAAAATATTTGTGCCCTATATGCGGGATTACTTTAAGAAGGAAATGCCGGAAATCACTGTGGAAATTGCAGAAGAAAAAAGCCCCTTTGCGGTGATATAGGGATTGAGCGGGTTACAGGAGGTATGGATATGATAACTCTGAAAGTAGAAGGTGTGGAAAAGCAGTACCCCAAGGGCGTGACCTTTGAAGAAGTGGTACGGGAATATCAGGATAAATACGACAACCAGATAGCGCTGGTCTGCTATAACGGAAAAATAAGGGAGCTTTTCAAAAAGGCAAACCGGGACGGCGAGGTGCGTTTCTTTACCATGAAGGATGCCATCGGTCAGAAAGCGTATGCCCGTACGGCGACCATGATGCTTTTAAAAGCGGTTTTTGATACGGAAGGCGGTGCACTGGCACAGAAGTGCCGCGTGGAATTTACCGTAGGTCCCGGTTATTACGTGACCGCGGGAGATTTTGCCATTACACCGGAATTTGTGGAAAAAGTGAAAGTTAGAATGCAGGAGCTTGTGGAACTGAAAATGCCCATGATTAAAAAGTCCTACGATTTGGAAGAGGCTATGGAGCTGTTCCGCGAGTGCGGCATGGAGGACAAGGAAAAGCTGTTCCATTACCGCCGCTCCTCTTTTGTGAATATCTACGAAATGGAAGGTTTTTACGACTATTATTACGGTTTCATGCTTCCCAATGCAGGATATGTGAAGTATTTTGATTTAATTCCTTATAAGGAAGGAATGCTTCTTATCCTGCCGCATGCGAAGGAGCCGACCGTTGTGCCGGGAAGACCCGACCGGGATATGCTTTTTGAAACTCTTTCCGAGGCGGAAAAGTGGGATAAAAAGATAAACATCACAACCGTGGGGGATTTGAATGACGCGGTCTGCGCCGGAAACATCAGCGACATGATTTTGGTGCAGGAGGCAGAGCAGGAGAGACGCATCGGAGAAATTGCCAAGCAGATTGTGGCAAGAGGCAATGTGAAATTTGTGATGATTGCCGGCCCTTCTTCTTCCGGAAAAACCACGTTTTCCCACAGGCTTTCCATCCAGCTCCGCACGCAGGGGCTGACCCCTCATCCCATCGCTCTGGACGATTATTTTGTAAACAGGGAATTTACCCCGCGGGATGAAAACGGAGATTACAATTTTGAATGCCTGGAAGCCATTGACGTGGAGCAGTTCAATAAGGATATGACGGCATTGTTAAACGGGGAAACCGTGGAAATGCCTACCTTTAATTTTAAGACCGGACAGAGAGAATACAAAGGCAATACCCTGAAGCTGGGAGCAGAGGATGTGCTGGTTATCGAAGGCATTCACGGTCTCAACGATAAGATGTCCTATACGCTGCCTTCCGAAAGCAAATTCAAGATTTACATCAGCGCGCTGACCAGCTTAAATATCGACGAGCACAACCGCATCCCGACGACGGATGCCCGCCTGCTCCGCCGGATGGTTCGCGATGCCCGCACCAGAGGGGCTTCCGCCAAGAGAACCATCCAGATGTGGCCTTCCGTGCGCCGCGGCGAAGAGGAAAACATTTTCCCGTTCCAGGAAAGTGCGGACGCCATGTTC
This sequence comes from Bacteroidaceae bacterium, assembly GCA_963639875.1. Classification (GTDB taxonomy): domain Bacteria; phylum Bacillota; class Clostridia; order Lachnospirales; family Lachnospiraceae; genus Acetatifactor. The sequence continues at coordinate 88,323 of CAVHWP010000005.1, read as the reverse complement.
AATTCCGCTCTGGTTTACGAGCTGGCAGTCTTAAAGCAGTTTGCCGAACCGCTTCTCTTCAACATCGGCAAGGACGAACCGGAGTACTTTGAAGCCAAGCGTCTGCTTAAATTCTTAGGCTATTTCCTGGGCGTCAGCAGCGAGAGCCTTCCCAGCAATTCCATCTGCAGGGAGTTCGTCGGCGGAAGCTGCTTTAATGTGTAAGGTGGGGGGCACACCCCGCGTTGACGGCGTGCGCGTGATATGTTATACTAATGCTTCGTAAAAACAAGTAGGACAGACAATCGCGGCCACGTAAGTGGGTGAGGAAAGTCCGGGCTTCATAGGGCAGGATGCCGGATAACGTCCGGTGGAGGTGACTCCAAGGCCAGTGCAACAGAAATAAACCGCCGGAGGTGCGTAAGCGCTGCCGGTAAGGGTGGAAAGGCAGTGTAAGAGACTACCGTCCTGCCGGTAACGGCAGGAGCCATGTAAACCCCATCCGAAGCAAGACCAAAAGAAAACCATAGGCTTGCCCGGCCTGTTTTCAGGTAGGTCGCTTAAGGCTGCCGGTAACGGCAGAGTTAGATAGATGATTGTCCAACGACATAACCCGGCTTATCGTTCTGCTTGTTTTTTCAAAAAGCCCGCTTTGGCGGGCTTTTTGTGTATTTGGCTGAGATTACGTGCCAAAGGGAGAAAAATGTGAAAAGGAAAAAAACTGTAAAGATTTTGATTATAATAGCGTTAGTCATCATTATGGCAACCATAGGCATTTTAATCTGGCAAAGAAATGCCGATACAGAGCGGAACGAGGGAAACAGTTACGTGTTAAAAATAGAAACTCCTTATCTATCCGGACAGGGAGTGCTTTATTCCTGCAAGGGAGAAAACGCCTATATCCTGACAGCCGGTCATATGATGCTGGGAATGAATATAGGGGCGGAATGCGATGTTACATTTGGTGTATCGGGAGATACGAAAAAAGCAACTCTTCTGTATCTTTCTGAAAATGCGGATATTGCCATTCTGCAGGCGGCAAAGGATGATTTTAAGGGAGCAAGACAGGCAGCTTTTGAGGTATCTCACTATGATGCCTTGAAGGAAGGGGATACTGTCCGCTTTTTGTGTTTTGAAGAAGGTACGGATGTATCGGTGACGGAGGGAACCGTTACCGATACCTGGATTTATCTGGACGATTTCGGTATCAATATGATGCTGGTGGATGCTGAAACCCATTCCGGTATGTCGGGGTGCGGCGTTTATGATGCGGAAGGGTATCTGGTAGGGATTTTGTGCGGCAGCAGTGAGGACGGAACGGAGGCTGCCATTCTGCCTTTATCCATTATAAGGTCGGAAATTATGCAGGCGGGGGTATAACCGCCAGTAATTATACATCCTGCGGAAAAGAAAACAGGCGGGCATATAAACGAATTGGCATTGCAAATAGAAAGCAGAACATCCAGGACATGAAAATATCCGTCTTGTAACATGTTTACATGTTGTGATACAATGTCAAGTGCAGTAACCTGCATGTGCAATGCAGAAGGCAGATGCAGTAACTTGCATGTGCAATATGGAAGGACAGGTGCAGCATGGGTAAAAAAGCAGATGAGAAAACCAATGTCATGAGAGTGCTTGACCAGAAAAAGATTTCCTATAAAAGCTATTGTTATGTGGAAACCGGCGCGGTGAACGGCATGGAAGTGGCGGAAATCCTAAAGGAAAATCCCGATACCGTGTTTAAGACGCTTGTAACGGTTGGCAAGACAGGCAATCATTACGTGTTCGTGGTTCCGGTCAACAGGGAGCTTGATTTGAAAAAGGCGGCTGCGGCAGCCGGGGAAAAGAGCATAGAAATGTTGAAAGCAAAGGATTTGCTGCCTCTTACCGGTTATGTGCACGGCGGCTGTTCGCCCATAGGAATGAAAAAGCTGTTCAAAACCTTTATTCATAAAACGGCGTCAGACTATGAAACTATTTTATTCAGCGGAGGAAAAATCGGGTATCAGGTGGAAGTATCACTTGCCGGTTTGCAGAAGGTAATACCGGTGCAGACTGCCGATATAGCAGAGGAGTAATGGCGGTTTTCGTGGGGAAAACACGTTGACAAACTGTTTTTCCTTGCATATGCTAAGAAAAAGAAGGATATAACATCATGGGTTTTATAAAATTTATCAAAGAAGAAATGCAGGTAATCAAGGAGCGGGACCCGGCAATGCATTCCAATATGGAAGTGTTTTTGTACCCCAGCTTCAAGGCAATTATTTATTATCGTATTGCACATAAATTGTACGAAGGAAAGCATTATTTCTGGGCAAGATGGGTTTCCCAGAAAGGTGCCAGAAAGACAGGGATTGAAATTCATCCCGGTGCCCAGATTGGCAAAGGCTTGTTTATTGACCACGGAAACGGCGTGATTATCGGGGAAACAGCCATTGTGGGTGACAATGTAACCCTTTATCAGGGGGTTACCCTCGGAGGTACCGGTAAAGAGCACGGAAAGCGTCACCCGACGCTTTGCAACAATGTTATGGTAAGTGCGGGTGCCAAAGTACTGGGTTCCTTTACCATAGGTGAAAATTCCAAGATTGGCGCAGGCAGCGTGGTGCTGGAAGAAGTACCGCCCAACTCTACGGTAGTCGGTGTTCCCGGACGCGTTGTAAAACGGAACAACCAGTCCGTACCGAGAGAGGATATGAACCAGATAGACCTTCCGAACCCGGTTCTCGAAGATATCCAGAGACTGCAGCATAACAATGAAGAATTGCAGAAACGCATTAAGGATTTGGAAGAAGAACTTTCTTTATTACGCAGACAGTAAAATGCGGCTTCAGGGGGATGTGGCTGTCATTTTCGGATACACACAATGGACGAAAGGAGGAAACTTATATGGATTTTATTAAGAAAGTAGAAGAAACCGCTACCAGCAAGGGGAAGGTAGTAGCAGACAAAGCAAAACAGCTTGCGGAAATTGCCAGCCTGAAAAGTCAGATTGGAACCTGTGAAGAGGTGATTAAGAAAAATTACGCAGAAATCGGAAAGCTGTATTACGAAAACTATGCGAATTGCCCGGAGGAGCTTTTTGAAAAGCAGTGCAGAGCGATTACCAATGCACAGGCCGGTGCAAAAGAATTAGAGCAGAAAATTAAAGACATTAAAGGTGTGTAAAGAGGAAGGGAGGAAGCTTAGTCTTCCTCCCAATGATACATTTTTTCTTCCGTTTCTTCAGCTAAAACCGAGATGCGCTGTTCAATCTCGGCAAGTTCCTTTATGAGCCGGGGATAAGTGGTGGCATCTTTGTAAATAAAGAATGCGGCTGCAAGAAGCAGGAAGGCGGTAAGACCGGCAGTAAAAACTTTACTGACGCCGAGCAGGGGGAGCGCCTGATACAGGGTGGCAGCACTGCCAAGCAGGGTAACGATGGTTCGCAGATAGGAAAGGTGAGTACGTTCCGCAGCGAGCCTGCTGTTATTCAAAGCAAGAGAGGTACGGACTTTGGACAATTCTGTACGTTCTGCTGCCATATGATTTTGATTAATGGCCATAGCTTCATTCGTAGGCATGGTTTCCTTTTTTTCTAACATGGTTTAACTCCTTTTCTTTTTATTTTATAACCGAAATCCGAAAAACACAATCTCCATTTATAACACAGACAGGTTTGCCAGCCAATATGCATAAAGTTGTGAAAGATGCTTTGAAAAAGAGTTTTTTCATATACTTAAAATAAATGGGCACAATATGCCTTATAAATACGGCATATCATGTACTTCTTTGCTTTCTTCTTACTTGATATGATTACGTTATCATGCAAAAAGGCAGGATATGACAGGATGAAAGAGAAGAAAAATTGCAATGTGGAGATTGGAAAAAGGTTAAAACAAATTCGGGAAAACATGAATTATTCACAAGCCGAATTTGCAGAGATTTTAGATGTCAGTGATGACCACTACCGCAGACTGGAAAGTGGTGCCAGCGGACTTACCGTAGAAAAACTGCAGCTTTTATTTGAAAAGTTACACATAGACAGCAATTACCTGGTAAATGGACAGAAGATGGACGACTTTGATTTGGACGCCTATTTAGCAAGCTGTGACCGTGAGAAAAGAGATGAGCTGCTGACAAGATGCTTGGAATACATCGGAAAACTGGTAACCAGATAATCAACTATTCAATGTGCGGCAACGTAGCAATGAAAATTGTGCTGCTGCATGTCGGGGAAGAACGGATGTAGGTGGGAGAGGTACGAAGAAAAGGTATGGAGGAGAGAGAAGCTTTTCGGGAGTTTTATTTGAATTACGCTAAGAGATTGTATCGGATAGTGGAACGTTTGCAGGAGATACAAGAGGGTAAAGTGGGAGATATTACGGAAGATGTTGTGCAGGAAAGCTTTTTGCTGGCATTTGTGAAATGGGATGAAATCCGGAAATCCAGTAAGCCGCTGGGATGGCTTGTGGTAACAGCCAAGTATATCATTTATAATCAAATCAGGATGAAGGACAATCAGACGATTTCTTATCATGAGGTGGATATGATTGAGAATATAGGAGCCATAGACCCTAATCTGGATTTGATTGACACCAATCAGCTTTTGAGGGAAACGCTGACGGAGCCGGAAGAAAGAGAAATGTTTACCTATTATCTGTATGGATATAAGTCGGCGGAAATTGCAGAGAAAATGAACAAGAATGAAAATACGGTGCGTGTAAAGATTAAGAGAATTAAGGATAAGATAAGGGGAAACTGGAATGAAAGCAAGTAATAAGCAGGCTTCGGAGCATGGAACAAACCAGACTTCCACGGAAGAACTGATTAAACAACTGGAAAACAGGCTGGACTGGCTTACCAGTCAACCGGCTGAAGATATGAATGAAGAGGAAATAGAGAATATCCTAAATCTTCTGGACGCGTTAAAGCCCCTGTCCGGCGGAAAAGCCTTTAACCCGGAGGAAGCTTTGGGACGCCTGGAAAAGGATTACCTGGATAACCCGGAAAAGCTGGAGCAGGCTTCGGAAGAAGCAGACAGGGCGGAATTGATAGCGACTTTACGGGAGAAAACGGAGAATATTGAACCCAAGCATACTGCTACCAAGAAGCATCATCGTTTCCGTGTACTGAAAAATGTGGGAATTGCCGCGGCTATTATGATTTTGGTATTTTCCGGTCTGAACCTTGCAACTTATGCCACGGCAAAGAAGGGCTTGTTCGACCTTATCATCAACCGCAAAAATACCATGTCCAATATGTATGTAGGGGACGGGGATATGGGTATGAACTATGAAGTGCATGATAAAGAGGTATACACTTCCTGGGATGAGGTACCGGATGAAGCAAAGGAAGGAATTTTGCTGCCGGGATATTTGCCGGAAGGAATGGAATTGGTAGAAATAAAAATATTTGGAAGCCATCCGCAACGTATAGAAGTACAATATGGAAATCCTAATAATTCCAATCAATATGTGCAGATTTCAGTAAGGCAATTTGAAGACGAAAAGGTAAAAGATGAAATAACAAATCCTAAAGCAGAATATTTAGGAACGGAAACAGTCAATTCTGTAGAGTACCATATATATAAATTTGAAAAGGAAAATCTGATTTTTTTTGTAATGGGAGATAACATTTATTATGTGTATTCTACGTTGCCGATAGAGGAGATAAAAGAAATAGCTGTGTCTTTTTAAAAGAGAGCTTTATGAATTTTCGACAAAGAAATTCATAAAGCTTTTAAATTTTAAAATTTTTTTACTTTTTTTGAAACAAAAGTGCTTCCTGAACACATATATATAATGAGGGGGAAAAATACAAAAAAAATTCAGGAGGAAAAAACAATGAAGAAAAGAAACAGAAGCAAAATTTTATCACTGCTATTATCGGCAATTCTTTTTGCGGGAATTATTCCGACAGATGTTTTGGCGGCAAGCCCGGTTGAAAGTATGCAGATGTATGTGCAGGAAGCTGCTTTGGAAAATCCGGATGTTGTAATGTATGGAAATCCTAACGAAAACAATATGAGCAGAGACTCCAGTTATCTTAAAAACTGTAATATCTCGGCGGCTTATATGAGTTATGGACTCTACATTCAGACAGAAACAGGAACCACGGTAATAGCATCGGAGCTTGGCGTAAAGGACATTAAGGTTCAGCAAAAGAATGGTATTTTCTGGACAACCATTGCAACCTCGGGGGGAGGTTCCGTTACCAATGATAATGTGTTTTGCGGTTCTTGTGACTGCAAAAATGCAGTGAGCGGAGAAGTCTATCGTATTAAATGTACACATTTTGCTTACATAGGAGGAAATTATTATCATTATGACCACACGTCTGATTCATTTACATATGTCAAACCCTGATAAGGAGAATACTAATTGAGAAAATATCATTTGATTACTAAAGAAATCAATGCTGCAGGATACGATGCACTTTGCGCCACTCTGGAATTGGAATTATTACCGGATGGACAGATATTGAGATTTTATGATGTGCCGGAAGACATCTGGTATGCCTGGAAAGGGGAATCCATGGCAGAGTCATATTTTAATCGACATATATTCGGTAGGTTCGAATCGGAATTACTGGAAGCGTAAAGTCATCTTTATCCATAGATTTGTGGTCTGAGGTGTTACACTAAATAATATCAAAAACGACATTCTCCGGACCACAAAGTGTATTAGGGTTTTGGGCAGTCGGCCAGCGCGCCGGCTGTCCCTTTTTTAGATTAAACAGTAGAGCCAGAACTTTGGATGGGTACACAAACAGCATGACGGACTTGACAGTGCCGCCAAAATGCGATAAAATGCAAAAATTACCAATGAGGGAGTAGTTGGCGCCGAAGGCGTGATGTGTCAACATACCGGCAGCAATGCCTGGCATATCTTAAATAATGAGACTCATGTGCAATTCTGTAATTGTGCATGGAGTTTTTTGAAACCGTGTATGATTACCTGCATACATGGTATTTTTTTGGCCATTTTATTTACAGGAGGATGAATTATGATTTATGTAGTGTACCTATGTGTGGCAGCCGGACTTACATTTTTGTCCATCAAAGCTGCGGATTATGTGGACTTGATTGACAAAAAGACAAGTCTGTCGGGAGCCTTCATCGGCGGTGTCATGCTGTCGGCGGTAACGTCCCTGCCGGAGATGTTTACGAGCATTTCTTCGACACTTATGTTAAAGCAGCCGGGACTTTGCATGGGAAACATTCTGGGAAGCGATTTGTTTAACATGCTGATACTGGCGGTTCTGGCGCTGGTGTTCTTTAAGACCTATTCCAAAGCGGATATTTCCAAGAGCCATTTGTACGTACTGGGCACCATATTGGTGGGCTATGTGGCAATTCTTTTGAACATGCTGGGCATTCTGAAGATGGAAATTCTTACGGTAAGCATTACCAGCCTTATTATTTTCGTGTGCTACGGTGTCAGCTTTAAGCACTTGTCGGGAGAAGAAGGAGAGGCTTCCGATGAGGATGACAGCCATCTTACCTTAAAACAGGTTATCGTAAGATTTGTATTGGTGAGTATCGGAATTATCGCATTGAGTATTATCATTTCTTATGTTACAGATGAAATTTCGGATAAACTCAATTTAGGAAAGGGTATTGCGGGCGCTCTGTTTATGGGAATTGCAACCTCTTTGCCGGAGCTGGCTTCTTCCGTTACATTATTTAAAAAGAAGAACTTTGATATTGCAGCGGGAAATATGATTGGCAGCAATATTTTCAATATGGCAATCTTAGCGCTGACGGATGTGCTGTATATAAAAGGCGGCGTGTACGATTTCAGCGACCCCAAGACGGTCAACCTGATTTACTTCGGCATCGTGGGAACCGTACTTTTGTTTGCGGCCATTAAAATCAAAAAGAACTGGGTAAAAGTCTGCGGCATGCTGGGCATTATCGCCTGCTATGTCTGCTTCCTTCTTGTATAAGAACAGAAGCTGACGAAAAAACAGTAAACATTCTAAAATAAATTGCCATTTTTCGGAAATCTTGCTATAATGATAAGTACGAAAGGAAGGATGGAGTATGAATATTTCAGCGAAACAAAATTATTCTTATCTGTTTCAGGGACTGAGCAGTTCCACTGGAAGCACCAACTTAAATTTCCTGTCGGATTACATGAGCATCAAGAACGGAAGCTACGGAAAGCTTCTGAAGGCATATTACAATCCGGGGCACAGCAAGGAAGTTGCTGCTTTGGCAAATGATAAGGTTACGAAGGAAACTTCTGAGGATACCAGGAAGTTAGCAGAAGTGCAGAGTACAGCCGATAAATTAAAAGACTCGGCAGATGCTCTTCTGGCAACGGGTTCCAAGGCGGTATTTAAGGAAGACAGCATGACGGATGAGGATTACAAGGCAGTGGAAAGCTTTGTAGAGGATTACAATTCCGTAGTTTCCGCAGCCGGAAAGACGGACAGCAGTTCCATAAACCAGAGAACCACCAATATGGTTTATGCATCCGCGACCAACAGCAAGCTGTTAGCAAAGGTAGGTATTACCATAAACAAGGACAATACCTTGAGCATTGACAAGGACAGTTTCATGAAGGCAGATGTAAGTACGGCAAAGTCTCTGTTCCAGGGCAACGGTTCCTATGGTTACCGTGTTTCCGCACAGGCATCCATGATTAACTTTGCAGCGGACAGTGAGGCAAGCAAGGCGGGTACTTATACGGCAAGCGGCAGATACGGCAACAACTACAACACCGGAAATCTGTTGAATTTATATTTCTAATATAAGAAATACATAAAAGAAAGCCATACACAATGCGGTGCAAAACATGCAGAGTGTGTGGCTTTTTCTATTGTGTGAAAAAAAGAAAAAATTTAGGGTTGACAGAACGCCAAAAAGACGATACAATATGTCTTGCTTGCGGAAGTGCTGGAATTGGCAGACAGGCATGATTCAGGTTCATGTGTATGTACGTACGTGAGGGTTCAAGTCCCTTCTTCCGCATAAGACCCTTGATTGTATCAAGGGTCTTTTTGCTTTATAGGAAAAACAGAAGGGATGCGTTTACGGATGAAAACAGAAAACAATTACGCAGAAGTTTTTGACAACGCGAATATCTGGCAGATTTTGTTTAAGATTGCACCGCCGGTCATGCTGGCGCTGCTTATTCAGGCGCTTTATAATATAGTAGACAGTTTTTTCGTGGGTAAATATTCGGGGGACGGTCTGACGGCGCTTTCCGTTATATTCCCCATCCAGCTTGTCATTACCGCCATTGCGGTGGGAACCGGCGTGGGAGTAAATACCCTGATGGCAAAATATTATGCGGGCAGAAAAGAGAAGGAAGCGGATGATACGGCAGGAACCGGTATGGTGCTGTCCGTCGTAAGCTGGGCGGCGTTTGCCGTTGTCAGTGCTCTTATTATGAAACCGTACGTGTGTACTTCGGCAAAAGCGGCGGGAGCCATCAAGGATGCGGTCAGCTACGGCAACATTGTGTGCATCGGCAGCATCGGTATTTTTCTGGAAAGCAACTGGTCCAAGGTGCATCAGGCGGGCGGCAACATGAAGCTTCCCATGATAGCACAGATAGCGGGAGCCGTTACCAATATTATTTTAGACCCGATACTTATTTTTACCTGTAAAATGGGCGTGGCAGGGGCAGCCTATGCCACGGTGGCGGGGCAGATTGTGGCAGCCGTGATTACCTCCTCCGCCATAAGAAAGCCTCCGGTGTGGAGAGAATTCAAGGGCTATGCGGCAAAAATTTACCGGCTGGGCTATCCGTCCATTCTGATGCAGATGCTCTACACGGTTTACATCGTGGCGTTAAATATTATTCTGGCGGGCTTTTCCGATGAAGCAGTAACGGTACTGGGACTGTATTACAAGCTGCAGACCTTTTTCTTTATTCCGCTGATGGGACTGCAGACCTGCATCGTGCCGCTGTTAAGCTACACCTATACTAAGAGGGACTATGAAAAATGCCACGGCATTATGAAGGATGCCACTCTGTTTTCCATGACATTCATGCTCATCGGTGTGGCATGCTTTGAGGGAATTCCGGTGCAGCTTCTGAGCCTGTTTTCCTACAATGAAATTGTTCTGACGGAAGGAAAGGTGGCATTCCGGCTCATAGGGTTAAGCTTTCTGCCGGCGGTAATTTCCCTGATTTTGCCGGTATATTTCCAGGCGGTCGGCATGGCGGTGAAAAGCGTGATGCTTTCCCTGACCAGACAGATTTTCTGCCTGATACCGTTCTTTTACCTGTTTTCCCTCATAGGGCTCCGCTATACCTGGCTGGCTTTCCCGGTGTCGGAAGTGATAGCGGGAAGCATAGGGTTGTACCTGTATATCCGGGAATATAAAAAGCAGAAGAAAGTACCGAAAGAAATACAAAAAGAAATGCCGGCAACGGATTGATTTTTCTTATGTAAAGTGGTATATTATGCAAATAAATGCATGAAAATGCATAATGAAACAGGAGGAAAGTTATGAAAAAGTTATTAGCAATCGTGTTAACATGTGTAACCGCTGCAGCTACCCTTGCAGGATGCGGCAGCAAAGAAGCAGGCACTTCCGCTTCCAAGCAGACCAAAGTCATTGATGTGGACTTAACCAGTGAAGAATATGCATTCGGTGTGGATAAGACACAGCCGGAACTGCTTGAGAAAGTAAATGAATTTATTGCGGAAATCAAAACAAACGGCACCTTCGATGAAATCTGTGACCGTTACTTCGGCTCCGGCACTCCGGAAGGCGTACAGTCCGCAGCACTGGATGACTCCAAGGATCAGCTCGTAGTAGCAACCAACGCAGCGTTCGAGCCTTTTGAATACATGCAGGGTGAAAGCTACTATGGTATCGATATGGAAATCGCAGCAGCACTTGCCGATTATCTTGGCAAAGAGCTGGTTATCCAGAACATGGACTTCGATGCAGTTTGTCTTTCCGTAGGCCAGCAGAAATGTGACATCGCTATGGCAGGTCTTACCATTAAGGAAGACAGAAAAGAATATGTAGATTTCTCCGATCCTTACTACAGCGCTTCCCAGAGACTGATTGTTATGGCAGATGATACCGATTTCGATGACTGCAAGACCGCAGAAGATGTGGATGCCAAGTTAAACGAAAAGGCAGCAGAAGGCGGCGTTAAGATTGGTGTGCAGAACGGTACCACCGGCCAGTTCTATGTAGAAGGTGATGAGAGCTGGGGATTTGCAGGAATTTCCGCAGCAGAATGCGTTCCTTACAAGAACGGTTCCCTTGCCGTACAGGATTTGCTTAACGGAAACATCAAATATGTGATCATTGACTCCGCACCTGCAAAATGCATTACTGATGCCATCAACAAGATGCAGTAAGTAAAAGCGAAAACAGAAAGGTACTGAAAAGATTTCATGGGCAATTTTAATCTGAAAGTTGATAAATTTATAAACATTTTTATTGAACAGAATGGTTACGTAAAGGTAGTGGAAGGACTTAAGAATACACTTCTGATTGCGGTAATCGGCCTTATTATCGGTATTGTCATCGGTACGCTGATTGCCACCGTGAGGGTCGTTCCCAAGTACAAGGTGCTTCCGAGAATTTTAAACGGATTCTGCAGCTTTTATGTAGGACTCTTCCGCGGTACTCCCATGGTAGTGCAGCTTCTGGTGTTTTACTACGTTATGCTGCCGATTATAGGAGTGAAAATGACGGGCGTAAACGTTTCCATTCTGGTATTCGGATTAAACAGCGGTGCCTATATTTCGGAAATCATGCGAAGCGGTATTCTTTCCGTGGACCACGGACAGATGGAGGCGGGACGTGCCGTAGGCTTAAGCTTTGGCACAACCATGATGAAAATTGTCATTCCGCAGGCGGTGAAAAATATTCTGCCGACTTTGGGAAATGAGTTTATTGCTCTGATTAAGGAAACTTCCGTAGTAAGCTTTGTAGGCGCAGCCGATTTGTATGTGGCATTCAACTACATCGGAAGCAACAGTTACGAGTTTATGGTTCCTTACCTGGTAATGGCCATCATTTATATTGTGATAGTGCTGCTTATCAGCGGAGGCATTAAGATTATGGAAAGGAGCCTGAGAAAAAGTGATAGACGTCATTAATCTGAAAAAGAAATTTGGAGATACCGAAGTCTTAAAGGGTATTGATGTAACCATCAACAAGGGTGATATCGTCGTGGTAATCGGTCCTTCCGGTTCCGGTAAAAGTACTTTCTTAAGATGTTTAAACTGTATGGAAGATCCTACCAGCGGACAGATTATTTTCAACGGTGTGGATATTGCCGATATGAGAGTGGACATCAACGTGCACAGAAGACACATGGGCATGGTATTCCAGCATTTCAACCTGTTTAACAACAAGACCGTGCTGCAGAATATTATGCTGGCTCCCGTGTATTTAAGATGTCAGGATTTAAGAAAAGCAAAGAAAAAGAATTTCTTCCTTAAAATTTCCAATGTATTCCGGAAAAAGGATGCCAAGAAGGAGCCGGTGCCCATAAACACCACTCCGGCAAAGATTAAAGAAGAAGCAAAGGCGGAGGCACTGGAACTGCTTCGGAAAATCGGTCTGGAGGATAAAGCCAACGTATATCCTTCCACACTTTCCGGCGGACAGAAGCAGCGTGTTGCCATTGTCAGAAGTCTTGCCATGAAACCGGATGTCATTTTGTTTGACGAACCTACCAGTGCGCTGGACCCGGAAATGGTAGGAGAAGTTCTCGATTTGATGAAAGCACTTGCCAAAGAAGGCATGACCATGATTATCGTGACTCACGAAATGGGATTTGCCAAGGAAGTGGCGACCAATGTTTTGTTTATTGATGACGGACAGATTTTGGAGAGTGCGCCTCCGGCAGAATTTTTCTCAAATCCGAAGAACCCTCGTTTAAAAGAATTTTTATCCAAAGTTTTAGTATAAAAAAGACACCCATGAGATTGTCGGAAAGGACAGTCTTATGGGTGTTTTTGCGGATTACGGTAATACAGAGAGGATGGCTTCTTTCGTAGCACATACATTGCCCTGAATCATTTTTTTGGAGCCGCCGCATTTGGCGGAAAGCTTTTCCCGAAGGAGAGCCGCCAACTGGGTGCAGTCGAAGGCTTCGCCGCCTCCGGCAATGAAGGTGTAGCCTGCATCATCCGAACCGGAGAACAAAGCCGAATAGCCGGGATAGGAAGCCGTCAGGGTATTGACCGCATTGCGGACAGCCTTTACATCCATGGGCTCCGTAAACAAAACGGCATGGTCTGATTCGGCGGGAGAAGGCAGGGAGGAGAGGGACTGCAGGAGCAGTTTTTCCTGAAGCGCATTGATACGCTGCTGCTTTTCCAAAGTTTCCTGCTTTAAGCGCTCCACGGCATCCGGAATTTTTTCAAAGGGTACCGAAAGGCTGTTGCTTAAAAGGCGGAGAGCGGAAAGGCCGGTGCCGTAATCGGCGAGAGCCCGCATGCCGCATTTTATGGTAAGGCGCATGCCGCCGCGGTGGGCAACGGCTTCGGTGATTTTGATAAGTCCAATCTGGCCGGTGGTGTCCACATGGGGAGCGCAGCAGGCACAGAGATCCACGCCGGGGATTTCCACAATCCGGACAGCGCCTTCGATTTCGATTTTGCTGCGGTAGGATAGGGAAGAGAGTTCCTCGGGGGAGGGGAAGTAAGCCTTTACGGGAAGATTTTCAAACACCACCCGGTTGGCTGCTTTTTCCAATTCGGAAATATCTTCCAAAGAAAGGGAACCGTTTACGTCTAATGTGGTATAATCGTTACTGAGATGGAAGCCCACGTTGTCGTAGCCCCATTTTTTGTGGATGAGACCGGACAGGATGTGCTCGCCGGTGTGCTGCTGCATATAGTCGAAGCGCTGTTCCCGGTTCACCGTGCCGGATACCTTTTCGCCTACGGGAAGAGGGGACGGCAGGAAATGTGTCAGTGTATTGTCTTTGTCAATGGATACATGCAGTACGGGGAGGGATGCGAGCGTGCCGCTGTCGGAGCCCTGGCCGCCTTCTTCGGGGAAAAAGGCGGTGCGGTCCAAAATGACGGCAAAGCAGTCATTTACGGGGACGCAGGAGAGCACCGTGGCTTCAAATTGGGTAATATGGGGATTTGTGTCATATATTTTTTCGGTCATTTTACGTGAAAGCTCCTTTTTCTTACAAATGATATGGATTATTATAAAAGAAAAAACCGCTTTTTGGCAACGCTTTTTGGCAACAGAAAAAAAGTTGAATCGGAAAATGACTTATGCTATAATAAAACGATTGCGCAAAGATAAATAACAGGAATATCAAGCATGGAGGAATATGCAGAGAGGAGCATGTATGAAGGCATTTTTAATCTTGGAAGACGGAACCGTATTTGAAGGAAATCATATCGGCGCGGATAAAGAAATTATCAGCGAAATCGTATTTAATACTTCAATGGCCGGTTACTTAGAGGTGTTGACGGACCCTTCCTATGCGGGACAGGCTGTATGTATGACATACCCTTTGATTGGAAACTACGGTGTGTGCAGAGAGGACTGTGAGTCGTTGAAGCCCTGGCCGGACGGATTTATTGTAAGGGAATTATCCGGAATTCCCAGCAATTTCAGATGTGATGTAAGCATTCAGGAATATCTGGAGGAGAACGGCGTTCCCGGTATCGAAGGCATCGACACCAGAGCACTGGTCCGGATTTTGAGAGAAAAGGGTACCATGAACGGTATGATTACCACCAATGCCGATTACAAGTTAGAGGAAGTCATTCCGAAGTTAAAGGCTTATACCACGGGCAATGTGGTGGAAAAAGTAACCTGCAGTGAAAAATATACCATGACACCGTCTAAAGCCCTTGCCGACAACGGTCCCATTTCCGGTTCCGCCGTTTTCGTGAAAGCCGATTATGAGGCAGGAAAGCGCGAGATGCGCCCTTCCATGGTAAAGGAACTGAACGGAGCAGGCTTAAAGGTAGCGCTGATGGACTTCGGCGCAAAGAGAAACATTCCTCATTCTCTTTGCCAGAGAGGCTGCGAGGTAACCATTTATCCCGCACAGACAAAGGCGGAAGAAATCATTGCGGATGCACCGGACGGCATCATGCTTTCCAACGGACCGGGAGACCCGAAGGAGTGCACCGGAATGATTAAAGAGATTAAAAAGCTCTATGACACGGATATTCCTATTTTTGCTATCTGCTTAGGCCACCAGCTTATGGCGCTTGCCACAGGAGCGGATACCCATAAATTAAAATACGGACACAGAGGCGGCAACCATCCGGTTAAGGACCTTGCCACAGGAAGAGTGTATATTTCTTCCCAGAACCACGGCTATGTGGTAGACACGGATAACCTGGACCCGAAGATTGCGGTTCCCGCATTCATCAATGTAAACGACGGAACCAACGAAGGTCTTTCCTATACCGGCAAACGCATCTTCACGGTGCAGTACCATCCGGAAGCATGCCCCGGGCCGCAGGACTCCGGCTATCTGTTTGACCGATTTATCGATATGATGAAGGACAAGAAGGAAGGAGGAAACAAAAATGCCTAAGAATCCCAATGTAAAACGCGTTATGGTAATCGGCTCCGGCCCCATTGTCATCGGTCAGGCAGCAGAATTTGACTATGCAGGAACCCAGGCCTGCCGTTCCTTAAAGGAAGAAGGAGTGGAGGTTATCTTGGTAAACTCCAACCCCGCAACCATTATGACGGACCGGGATATTGCAGATAAAGTATACATTGAACCTCTTACCTTAAAGGTACTGGAACAGATTATTGAAAAAGAAAAGCCCGACTCCATTCTGCCTACCTTAGGCGGACAGGCAGGCTTAAACCTCGGTATGGAATTGGAGGAATCCGGTTTCCTGGCTTCCCACAATGTAAAGCTTTTAGGCACCACGGCGGCAACCATCCGCAATGCGGAAGGACGTCAGGAATTTAAGGACTTAATGGAGCGTATCGGAGAGCCCTGCGCCGCATCCAAGGTCGTGGAAAACGTAGAGGACGGCGTGGCATTTACCGAGCAGATCGGTTACCCGGTTGTGCTTCGTCCCGCATATACCTTAGGCGGTTCCGGCGGCGGTATTGCCCACAACCAGACCGAATTAGAGGAAATCCTGGAAAACGGTCTCCGTCTTTCCCGTGTAGGACAGGTTCTGGTGGAAAGATGTATTGCCGGCTGGAAGGAAATCGAATACGAAGTAATGCGTGACAGCGCAGGCAACTGCATCACTGTATGTAATATGGAAAACATTGACCCGGTAGGCGTGCACACCGGCGACAGTATCGTAGTGGCACCCTCCCAGACCTTAAGCGATAAAGAGTACCAGATGCTTCGTAGCTCTGCACTTAACATCATCAATGAGCTGGGCATCACAGGCGGCTGCAACGTACAGTTTGCCCTGCATCCCACCAGCTTTGAATACTGTGTTATCGAAGTAAATCCCCGTGTAAGCCGTTCTTCCGCACTGGCAAGTAAGGCAACCGGTTATCCCATTGCCAAGGTTGCGGCAAAGATTGCACTGGGTTATACACTGGACGAAATCAAGAATGCCATTACCGGCAAGACCTATGCGAGCTTTGAACCGGCGCTGGACTACTGCGTTGTCAAGATGCCCAGACTGCCGTTCGATAAGTTCATCACTGCAAAGAGAACCCTGACCACCCAGATGAAGGCAACCGGTGAGGTTATGAGTATCTGCACCAACTTTGAGGGAGCCCTCATGAAGGCAATCCGTTCTCTGGAGCAGCATGTGGACTGCCTGTTAAGTTACGATTTCTCCGCACTTTCCAAGGAAGATTTGTACGAGAGATTAAAGATTGTGGATGACCAGAGAATCTGGGTTATCGCAGAAGCCTTAAGAAAGGGCATTACTTACGAAGAAATCCATGACATTACCATGATTGACCTCTGGTTTATCGATAAAATCCAGAGAATTGTGGAAATGGAAGATGCCATAAAGGCAGGCCCTCTTACGGCAGAACTGTTAAGAGAAGCCAAGAGAATCGAATTCCCGGACAATGTCATTGCCAGACTGACCGGCAAAAAAGAAGAAGAAATCAAGGAAATGCGTTACGCAAACGGCATTAAGGCAGTATTTAAGATGGTAGATACCTGTGCGGCAGAATTTGCGGCAAGCACGCCTTACTATTATTCCTGCTTCGGCGGCGAATGCGAGGCAAACGGCGAACGCACCAAGAAGAAGGTTTTAGTCCTCGGTTCCGGCCCCATCCGTATCGGACAGGGTATCGAATTCGACTACTGCTCCGTACATGCCACCTGGGCATTTGCAAGAGCAGGCTATGAGACCATTATCATCAACAACAACCCGGAAACCGTCAGCACCGACTTCGATATTGCGGACAAGCTGTATTTTGAACCGCTGACACCGGAAGATGTGGAAAATGTCGTAAATATTGAAAAGCCCGACGGCGCGGTTGTGCAGTTCGGCGGACAGACGGCAATCAAGCTGACCGAAAGCCTGATGAAGATGGGCGTTCCCATTTTAGGCACCAAGGCAGAGGATGTGGATGCGGCAGAGGACAGAGAGCTGTTCGATGAAATCCTGCAGAAGACCGAAATTCCCCGTGCGGCAGGCGGTACCGTATTTACCGCGGAAGAAGCCAAGGAAGTGGCAAACCGTTTAGGTTATCCGGTACTGGTAAGACCTTCCTACGTGCTTGGCGGACAGGGTATGCAGATTGCCACCAACGATGAAGAAATCGAAGAGTTTATGGCAATCATCAACCGTATTGCACAGGACCACCCGATTTTGGTAGATAAGTATCTGCAGGGTAAGGAAGTGGAAGTCGATGCGGTCTGCGACGGTACGGACATTTTAATCCCCGGCATTATGGAGCACATCGAGAGAACCGGTATCCATTCCGGCGACTCCATTTCCGTATATCCGGCACCGACCATCGATATGGCAGTGAAGGAAAAAATTGCGGAATACACCAAGAGACTGGCACAGGCGCTGCATGTCAAAGGTCTGATTAACATCCAGTTTATTGCCATCGGCGAGGAAGTTTACGTTATCGAGGTCAACCCCCGTTCTTCCCGTACCGTGCCTTACATCAGCAAGGTAACCGGCATTCCCATCGTGGACCTGGCAACCGAGGTTATTTTAGGAAAGACCATTAAGGAACTGGGCTATGAGCCGGGACTGCAGAAAGAAGCAGAGTATTTTGCCATCAAGATGCCCGTGTTCTCCTTTGAAAAAATCCGCGGTGCGGAAATCAGCTTGGGACCGGAAATGAAGTCCACCGGTGAGTGTTTAGGTATTGCCAAGACCTTCCACGAAGCGCTGTTTAAGGCGTTCCTGGGAGCCGGTGTGGAGCTGCCCAAGCACAAGCAGATGATTATTACCGTAAAGGATGCGGACAAGCCGGAAGCAGTGGATGTGGCACGCCGCTTTGAAAAGTTAGGCTATATTATTTACGCAACCAGAAGTACGGCGGCAGCCTTAAAGGATGCAGGCGTGAAGGTTCGTAAAATCAATAAGATTTCCCAGGAATCCCCGACCGTTATGGACCTGCTGTTAGGCCATAAGATTGACCTGGTAATCGACACCCCGACCCAGGGACGTGACAAGTCAAGAGACGGCTTCTTAATCCGCCGTACCGCTATTGAAACCGGTGTTTACTGTATCACCGCCATGGATACGGCAAACGCGCTGGCTACCAGCTTAGAGCATACGGCTGACAAGCTTTCCTTAGTGGATATTGCTTCTTTATAGTAAGGAGGACTTATGGGAGAGAAAACAGTGGAAAAATCATTTCTGTACCTGCTTCCCGAAAAGCATACGGCAGAGGAGCTGGCACAGGTGCTGACCGATGCGGGCTTTGACCGGAAAAAGGTGGAAATCTGGAAAGAAATCAACCTTCTGGAGCTGACCCCGGAAAACGGTTCGGTGTATGTGGAAGATTTTGAGGAGTCTTTGCGGAAAGAGGATGAGGACACTCTTTCCGGACTCGGAATGCAGCAGGTATATTCGGTGACCTATCCGGCAGAGGAAGCGAAAAGCGTAAAAGAAATCATGCAGAAATGGACAGCTTCCTTCGGCGGCAAATTAGGCTCCGACACAGAGGATTTTGCCCCGTTTCTTACCATAGAGGAATTGTAATGCAGGTAGTGAATTACCAGAAGGAACTGGAAAAAATCCTTGCAGGGATAGAAAAGAAACAAGAGAGTGGAGAAAGCAAAGTACCCACTCTTTTCCTGCATAGCTGCTGTGCACCCTGCAGCAGTTATGTGCTGAAATATCTCCGCTCTTATTTTGCGATTACGGTGTTTTACTACAACCCCAATATTACGGAGCAGCAGGAATACCGGAAACGGGCGGAGGAACAGAAACGGCTGATTGGTATTTACAATGAGCAGGTAAAGTCGGGACAGACAAAGGGTTATGAAATTTCTTACGTGGACGGCTGTTTTGATTTTGAAAAATTTATTGAAATGGCAAAGCCCTATGCGGACTGTCCGGAAGGTGGGGAACGCTGTTTCCTCTGCTATGAAATGCGGCTCAGGAAGACGGCGGAGGAAGCCCTTACCAGAGGATTTTCCTATTTCGGCTCCACCCTCACCATCAGCCCCTTAAAAAATGCGGCAAAGTTAAATGAAATCGGACAGCGAATCGAAAAAGAAATGGGGATTTTGTGGCTGCCGTCGGATTTTAAGAAAAAAGAAGGCTATAAGCAGTCCATAGAACTGTCCCGGGAATATGGATTATACAGACAGGATTTCTGCGGATGCGCCTATTCCAAGGCGGAACGGGAGAGACAGCGCAGAGAAAAGGAATAAGTTGTTACCAATAATGTGCAGGTTAGGAAAGGATTGAAAAGAGCAGTATGAAGAAAATCTTGGATTTGATATCGGAGGAAATGCAGCAGGCATTTGCGGCGGCCGGATACGATGCGGAATTGGGACGGGTAACCGTATCCAACCGTCCCGACCTTTGCGAATACCAGTGCAACGGCGCCATGGCAGGCGCCGGGAAGTATCACAAAGCGCCGATTATGATTGCGAATGATGTGGCAGAAAAATTAAGCGACAGCAAGGTTTTTGCCGAGGTGCAGGCAGTGGCTCCCGGCTTCCTTAATTTGAAAATAAAGAACAGCTTTTTTACCGATTACTTAAAAGAAATGGAGAAGGCGGATAAATTCGGTCTGGACAAACCGGAGAAGCCCATGAAAATTGTAGTGGACTACGGCGGAGCCAACATCGCAAAACCCCTCCATGTGGGACATATCCGTTCCGCTGTTATCGGCGAAAGCGTAAAGCGTATTTTGCGTTACTGCGGTCATGCGGTTATCGGCGACGTGCATCTGGGCGACTGGGGGCTGCAGATGGGGCTGGTTATTACCGAATTAAAGGAAAGAAAGCCGGATTTGGTTTATTTTGATGACAGCTTTACCGGAGAATATCCCACGGAAGCGCCCTTTACCATTTCCGAACTGGAGGAGCTTTACCCCACAGCCAGCAAGAAGAGCAAGGAAGACCCGGAATACAAGGCAAGGGCTATGGATGTTACCTTCAAGATGCAGAGCGGTGTGAGAGGATACCGTGCTATCTGGAAGCATATCTTAAATGTTTCCGTAGCGGATTTGAAGAAAAACTACGGCAGCCTGAATGTGGACTTTGATTTGTGGAAAGGGGAAAGCGATGTCCATGACATCATTCCCGGCATGGTGGAATACATGAAGAAGGAAGGCTATGCCCACGAAAGCGAAGGCGCCCTCGTAGTGGACGTGAAGGAAGATACCGATACCAAGGAAATTCCTCCCTGCATGATTTTGAAATCCGACGGCGCATCCCTTTACAACACCACGGACCTTGCAACCATTATGGACCGTATGGAGAATATTCATCCCGATGAAATCATTTACCTGACGGATAAAAGACAGGAGCTTTATTTTGTGCAGGTATTCCGCTGCGCACGAAAGACCAAGCTTGTTAAGCCGGAAACCATCTTAAAGTGGATTGGCTTCGGCACCATGAACGGCAAGGACGGAAAGCCCTTTAAGACCCGTGACGGCGGCGTTATGCGCTTGGAGGTGCTGATTCGGGAAACTACCGAAGAAATGTACCGCAAGATTACCGAAAACCATGAGCTTTCCGAAGAGGAAGCCAAGAATACAGCCAAGTTGATTGCACTGGCAGCCTTAAAATACGGCGACCTTTCCAATCAGGCATCCAAGGACTATGTGTTTGATTTAGACCGCTTTACCTCCTTTGAAGGAGATACCGGCCCTTATATCCTTTACACCATTGTCCGTATCAAGTCCATCCTGAACAAGTATAGGGAACAGGGCGGCAACCCGGATGCGGCAGAGCTTATGGATGCCGTAAGCGCTTCCGAAAAGGATTTGATGATGCAGCTTGCGGGCTTCAAGAGCACCATGGAGAGTGCGGGAGCCGAACTGGCGCCCCACAAGATTTGCGCTTACATCTACGACCTGGCAAACGCCTTCAACCGTTTCTACCACGAAACCAGAATTCTGGCGGAAGAGGATGAGAAGAGAAAAGAAGGTCTGATTGCCCTTCTGGTACTGACCAAGGAAATTATGGAAACCTGTATCGATGTGCTGGGATTTTCCGCACCGGACAGGATGTAAAAAATCAAAAACTTAAAAATTCTTGCATCTGCTTTGCGGTCTGTGTTATTATGACTGCAAAGCAGATTTTCTTTTATCAAAATAACAATCTTATTTCAAATCTTATTGTGAGGAGTCCTTGGGAAAGGCGGTGGAAAGGATGGAAGGAATGACGGATAATGAATTGAAAACGGTGCTGATAGAACAGTACACAAATTTGCAACGGATTAAAAAGGCAAATGGTGATACTTTCAATGAAGAACTGGAGTATCAGATTAAGACAACCACTGCAAAATTGTCATCCATGGGTGTAAGTGTAGAAGATTTGACGTTGTAATACAATAAGTAGAAGAGCAGGGCATAAGCACCTGCTCTTTTATACTTTTATAGTTGAAAGAAATTTTAAACAATAAAAAATAGCGAGAGGGGGATTCGAACCCTCGACACTACGGGTATGAACCGTATGCTCTAGCCAACTGAGCTATCTCGCCATAAGGAATAAAAACATATAAAATTTTGTCCCGCAAAAACTTTCGGAGTGGGGCCTATAGGGCTCGAACCTATGACCCTCTGCTTGTAAGGCAGATGCTCTCCCAGCTGAGCTAAGACCCCTTGTCGCAACCGACTTGGCTATTGTAGCCTATATAAGGGCACTTTGTCAATAGATTTTTTGAAAATTTTTGAAGAAATTTGTACGAGGGCATAAAGTGCCGGATTTTCCTGCATTTTTTAGTGGTGTATTTGTGACGGTTAGTGTATACTGGAAAGGATGGGAGAGAAACAGGAGCATGGTAAAGAAGGAAAAACTGTCACAATTTTATTTTACACAATACCGGGAGGGTACAGCCCGGTACCGAAAAAAGAATCAGGACGGCAAGGCGGGTTATGCCAAAAGAGCCAAAAGCCTGTCCATGGAACTGCAGAGGATAAGGTCCGGTCATGTGAAAGAAGCAAAGCTGGAGGACTATCACAGACAAGTGAGAAATCTCTGCTACTTTGCCTTTAAGCAGAATAACCAGATAGCCATTATGCAAATCCGGGATTTCCTTCTGCCGGAGCTGGTGCGGCTGGATTTGGCAGCCATGAAGCCTTCGGAACAGGAAATTGTCACGGAGAGATTTTTGGATTATCTGCGGAACGAGATGAACGGAGAACTCTGTGTCAGAACCTTAAAAGACCTTACGGTTTCCTATGCGGAATACGGCATCCGGGAACAGATTATTGATTTGGTACCCTTGAAGCCGGAAACGGAATTTCCCAAAGCGCGTGCCATGCAGAGACATTTTATCCTGCACATCGGCCCGACCAACTGCGGAAAGACCTACCATGCCCTGACCCGCTTAAAGGAAGCGGAAAACGGAGCGTACTTAGGGCCTTTGCGTCTGCTGGCGCTGGAAGTGTATGAAAAGATGACGGACGAAGGGGTAACCTGTACCATGCTGACCGGTGAGGAATGCATCTATCAGGAAAACAGCCGGGTCATTTCTTCCACCATAGAAATGATGGATACGGAACAGGTCTATGATATTGCGGTTATTGATGAGGCACAGATGATTGTGGATTCCGACAGAGGGCACTCCTGGACGAGAGCCGTGCTTGGCGTACAGGCAAAGGAAATCCACATCTGCATGAGTCCTGCCGGAGAAAAAGTTATCAAGCACTTAATCAATATGTGCGGCGATACCTTTGAGGAGCATCACTACGAAAGAAAGACGCCGCTTGTTTATGAGGACAAGCCCTTTGTGTTCCCGGATGATGTAAGGGACGGCGACGCCCTGATTGTATTTACCAAGAGGGCGGTTTTGGATATTGCCGGACGCCTTGAACGGGAAGGCATCAAGACCAGTGTGGTTTACGGCAGCCTGCCGCCGGAAATCCGCCGCAGACAGATTCATCTGTTTGCCGGAAAGGAAACAAAGGTGGTGGTTTCCACGGATGCCATCGGTATGGGATTAAACCTGCCGGTACGAAGAATTGTATTTTTACAGGCGGAGAAATTTGACGGCAGGGAAAAAAGGAAGCTTACGGTGCCGGAAATCCGTCAGATAGCGGGAAGAGCGGGACGGTTCGGCATGTACGATACCGGCTATGTGAATGCCTGCGGTGACGAGGAATGGGAGTATATCAGAGAACGTTATAATAAGGAAGAACTTCCCATTGAAAAGGTAAGTCTGGGCTTCCCGACGGTGCTTCTTAACATGGACGAGCCCCTTGACCGGATTTTAACGGTGTGGAAAAGTGTGGAGCCGGACGAGCCTTTTGAAAAAATCAGCATTGAGGATATGCTTTTCCTCTATGAAAAGGCTTACCGGGAGCGGAAGGACATCGATGGCTTTGAGGACAAGCATGTGCTTTACCGGATGCTGACCTGTTCCATCGATGTTAAAAACAGGGATATTGTGTCCCTTTGGCTGGAATACTGCAAGACCTATACGGCGGATGTGACGTTGTTTTTCCCCACGCTCGGCATTTGCAACGACAAGGGTCTGATGCGGTACGAAACATACTATAAGATGCTGGATTTATATCACCAGTTTTCCAACAGACTGGGCAAGGAAATCGACATAAGGCGTCTGGATGCGGCAAGGGAAAAGACGGAGTTAAGCATTATGCAGGCTCTTGCCAAGAATAAAAAAGAATATATCAACACCTGTAAATACTGCGGAAAGACATTGCCCTTCGGTTATGAATTCCGGGTCTGCGATGCCTGCTACGCGGACCGCGGCTGGATTTACAAAAAAATGGATTCCGAGGTATAAAATTCCCATCTTGTCCATATACTGGTAAAAAAGCCCCGAGGGGCGGAATGTGAGGTTAGCATATGGCAAGAGGACAGAGAAAATCCATAGACGAAAAAATCAGGGAAAAGGAAGAACTGATTGGGGCATTAAAGGTGCGTATCCAGTCGGAGGAAAGAGAACTGAATGACCTGATTACGGAAAAAAGAAACAGGGAAGCAGAGGCCATTACCAAGATGCTTGCGGAAGCGGGTATCAGCATGGAAGAGGCGAAGGATTTGATTGCACAGCATGTGGCGGACTTAAAAACCGCATAGCCACGGCGAACTTAAAAACCAGCGGAACAGACAGGGAAAACAGAAGCGGAAACAACGAAAACAGAAACGGTAATACCGGTGGAGATACCAACGGAGGTAACATATGAGAATTGGAATGGGATATGATGTACACAGACTGGCGGAAGACAGAAAGATGATTATCGGCGGGGTGGAAATCCCGTATGAAAAAGGTCTTCTGGGACATTCGGATGCGGACGTACTGCTGCATGCCGTTATGGATGCGCTGCTGGGAGCGGCGGCACTGGGCGATATCGGCAAACATTTTCCGGATACGGATGCCGCTTACGAAGGCATTTCTTCGCTGGTGCTTTTGGAAAAAGTGCGAGATTTACTGGAAGAAAACTGTTTTTTCGTGGAAAATATCGATGCCACCATTATAGCGCAGGCGCCCAAGATGCGTCCCTATATTGATGAAATGCGGAAAAACATCGCAGGACGGCTGGGGATTACCCTTTCCCAGGTAAACGTAAAAGCTACCACGGAAGAGGGGCTGGGCTTTACCGGCAATAAGGAAGGAATATCCGCCCAGGCTATCTGCATGTTAAACAGCCCGAGAGAGCTGTACGCCCAGGATGTGGAGCTTTTGGAAAAGAACAGAA
This sequence comes from Bacteroidaceae bacterium, assembly GCA_963639875.1. GTDB lineage: Bacteria > Bacillota > Clostridia > Lachnospirales > Lachnospiraceae > Acetatifactor. The sequence continues at coordinate 63,128 of CAVHWP010000005.1, read as the reverse complement.
CGGTGTCCGGGTGCGCAGGCTGCACGGGATGCCCGAAAAATTTATAAGACAAGGCGCAGCTCACAGCGGGCTGCGTTTTTTTCTGCCGGAATACCGGAATAAAGAGGCGGCGGAAGCGCTTTGTTTCTTGACAAACGGCACTTTTTTGCTTATTCTCTTATTAAAAACAGTATTAGAAATCGACAATCGGAGGCTGTGTGCAAATGGAAAACAAATTACACATTTATAATACCCTTACCAAGAAGGAAGAATTGTTTGTACCCAATACGGACGGCAAGGTAGCCATGTACACCTGCGGTCCTACCGTATATCATTTTGCCCATATCGGCAACTTAAGAAGCTACATCATGGAGGACCTTTTGGAGAAAACACTCCGCTACCTGGGCTATGATGTAAAGCGAGTCATGAATATTACGGACGTAGGCCATCTTTCCAGCGATGCGGATACCGGCGAGGATAAGATGTTAAAGGGCGCCAAGAGAGAGCACAAGACCGTTATGGAAGTGGCAAAGTTCTATACGGATGCTTTCTTTTCCGACTGCAAAAAGTTAAACATCAAGCGCCCGGATGTAGTAGAACCGGCGACCAACTGCATTCCCGAATTTATCCATATGATTGAGGTGCTGCTGGAAAAAGGCTTCGCTTACGAAATGGGCGGCAACATTTATTTTGATACCTCCAAATTGCAGAATTACCACGTATTCTCCGGACAGACCGAGGATGAGCTTTTGGTAGGCGTCCGGGACGATGTGGAAGAGGATACAAACAAAAAGAACAAGAGCGATTTCGTACTCTGGTTTACCAAGTCCAAATTTGATGCCCAGGAATTAAAATGGGAAAGCCCCTGGGGACTGGGATATCCCGGCTGGCACATTGAATGCTCCTGCATCAGCATGAAGCATCTGGGTGAATACATGGATATCCACTGCGGCGGCGTGGACAATATTTTCCCGCACCATACCAATGAAATCGCACAGAGTGAGTCCTATCTGGGACATAAATGGTGCAATTACTGGTTCCATGTGCATCACTTAAACGACAAGAGCGGCAAGATGAGCAAATCCAAGGGCGATTTCCTGACCGTTTCCTTATTGGAAGAAAAGGGATACAATCCCCTTGTATACAGACTGTTCTGCTTACAGTCCCATTACCGCAAGCCGCTGGAGTTTTCCTATGAAGTACTGGACAACATGACGACCGCTTACAATAAGCTCTTAAAGAGAATTGCCGATTTGTCCGATGATGGAGAAGTGGACAAAGCGAAATTTGCAGAGTACAAAACCCGTTTTGAAGATGCACTCTGCGACGACTTAAATTCCTCCATGGCGATTACCGTTCTGTATGAGATGTTAAAGGCAGACATGAACGACAAGACCAAGAGAGAACTGGTAAAGAGCTTTGATGAAGTGCTTTCCCTGGATTTACTGTCCGGCAAGGCTGCAGACAGCACAGAGGAGTCCGTGGATGAAGAGTTAAAGGTTTATGTACTTTCCAAGATTGAAGAAAGAAAAGCAGCCAAGAAGGAAAAGGATTTCGCAAAGGCGGATGCCATCCGTGCGGAACTTTTGGAAAAGGGCATTGTGATTGAAGATACCAGAGAGGGCGTAAAATGGAAGAAGGCTTAAGTCTTGTTTCGGAAATAAGGAAGGCATTTGCACTGCCCGAAGTGGACGTGAGAAGCTATTCTCCGCTGGCGCTTGCCTATATCGGGGATGACGTGTACGACGTGGTGGTGCGCACCTTTGTGGTGGAGCATGCCAACCGCTCCGCACACGATTTGCATAAAATCTCCAGCCATTTTGTAAAAGCGCAGACCCAGGCTGCCATGATAGAGGCACTGGAGGAGCTGCTTACAGAAGAGGAAGAAGCGGTTTACAAAAGGGGCCGGAACGCCAAAGCTTATACCACGGCAAAAAATGCCAGTGTGGCGGACTACCGGAAAGCAACGGGACTGGAAGCCCTTATGGGTTATCTGTATCTGTCTGACAGAATGGACAGGGTGCTGGAGCTTATGAAAGAGGGCTTTACCCGGCTGGACCTTACGGTACGTGAAGGACATTAACAGAAATGAGAGGAACAATGTCTACTCAGCAGACATTGTTTTCAAAGGAGATTAAATTGGGATACGAAGAATTTACCATAGAAGGACGGAATGCGGTCATCGAAGCCTACCGTTCCGGCAAAACCATAGATAAGCTTTTTATCTTGGACGGCTGCACGGACGGTTCTGTCATGACCATCAAACGGGAAGCAAAAAAAGCGGGAACTCTCGTCAAATTTGTAACGAAGGAAAGACTCGACCAGATGTCGGAAACCGGCAAGCATCAGGGGGTTATTGCCTATGCGGCAGCCTATTCCTATGCGGAGGTGGAGGATATTTTAGAGAATGCCAGAAAGAAGGGAGAGCCTCCTTTTATTTTCCTTCTGGACAACATAGAAGACCCGCATAATCTGGGCGCCATTATCCGTACCGCAAACTTAGCGGGAGCACACGGCGTGATTATTCCCAAGAACCGGGCGGCAGGTCTTACGGCTACCGTTGCCAGAACATCCGCCGGTGCGTTAAATTATACACCCGTGGCAAAGGTTACCAATCTGGCGCAGACCATTGAAGATTTGAAAAAGGAAGGTCTGTGGTTTGTATGCGCCGATATGGACGGCACGGTGATGTACGATTTGAACCTGAAAGGCCCCATCGGTGTGGTAATCGGCAACGAAGGGGAAGGCGTAGGCAGACTGGTGAAGGAAAAATGCGACATGGTGGCATCCATTCCCATGAAGGGGGATATTGATTCGCTGAATGCTTCCGTGGCAGCAGGTGTGCTTGCCTACGAGATTGTAAGGCAGCGTCTGAAAGGATAGTAATCTGCGGCAGGGGAAGGTATTACAATGCAGGATTATCAGCAGTTTACGGATGAGGAACTGATTGTCAGACTCCGGGAAGGGGAAGTACCGGTCACGGACTACATTATGGAAAAGTATAAAAATTTAGTCCGTAACAAGGCGGTGTCCATGTATATCCTGGGAGCTGACAGAGAGGATTTGATTCAGGAAGGCATGATTGGCCTGTTTAAGGCGGTCCGGGATTACGACAGCGGCAGGGATGCCGGGTTTTATACTTTCGCGGATTTGTGCGTGAGCAGGCAGATGTATGCGGCGATACAGGCGGCGGGAAGAAAAAAGCATATTCCGCTCAATTCCTATATTTCCCTTTCGGCAGAAAATAAAGAAGGGGAAGAGGAGGAACAGCAGAAGTGGCTTGCCCAGCTTGTGGACGACGGACAAAATCCGGAACAGCTTGTGATTGACCGGGAAAACCTGGAAAATCTGGAGAAAAAAATCGAGGACGAGCTGAGTCCCTTTGAAAAGGAAGTGCTGGATTTGTATATGACCGGCATGACCTATGTGCAGATAGCGCATGTTCTGGGAAAGGATGAAAAATCCACGGACAATGCGCTGCAGAGGATAAAATCCAAAATAAAGAAACTAATTTACAGTTGATTTTTTAAGAACCTATAGTAAAATTGGGAAGAGGTGAGCGGGTATGCAGACGATTTACACAAAGGTAAAGGTTCATAATGAAGTGGAGCTTTGCGAGACGGCGGATATGGATGTCAAGAGCCAGATTGAAAAGACACTTCTGGAAAACAGAATTTCTTATTACATAAAATGGTATAAACAGGGCTTTTTCTGGAACAGCAAAAATGTCTGTGTATTTTGTGTAAACGAGAATTCCAAGGACGAAGCGGAAGAGCTGATTAACGGACTTGCCAAGAAGCACGGGGACAAAATCCGGTTTCTGATGAGCAAATCCAAGGACTGCTTTTTCTGATTAAATGAGGGAGAATGGAAAAAATTATGGAAGCGTACAGTATTTTTAAGGATTTGGCAATTATCATTATTTTTGCAAAGTTTTTCGGACTGCTTGCAAGAAAGCTGAAAGCACCGCAGGTAGTAGGCGAAATCGTTGCGGGACTGTTAATCGGCCCCAGCATACTGGGACTGGTACAGCAGACGGACTTTATTGTGCAGATGGCGGAAATCGGCGTTGTGCTTTTGATGTTTTCCGCAGGTCTGGGAACCGATTTGAAAGAGCTGTTAAAAACCGGCCCGAAAGCATTTCTGATTGCAACGGCCGGTGTATTTGTGCCCTTAGTCTGCGGCGCCCTGCTCTATATGGGCTTTTACGGATTTGCTCCGTGGGGCTCCAATGAGTTTTACGAGGCGGTCTTTATCGGTACCATTCTGACGGCTACCTCTGTAAGCATTACCGTGCAGACCTTAAAGGAAATGGGCAAGTTAAAGGGTACGGTTGGCACGACCATTTTAAGTGCTGCCATTATCGATGATGTCATCGGTATTATCGTACTGACCTTTGTTATCGGCTTTAAGAACCCGGAGTCCAATCCCGGAAAGGTTGTTTTAAGCACGGTTCTGTTCTTTGTTTTTGCCATTGTGGTAGGCTACATTATTTATAAGGTATTTAAGATTGTGGATAAAAAATATCCGCATACAAGACGTATTCCCATTATCGGTCTGGCGCTGTGTCTGGCTTTTGCCTATATTGCGGAAAAATATTTCGGCATTGCAGACATCACCGGCGCTTATGTGGCAGGTATCATCCTCTGCTCCATTCAGGACTCCGGTTACATTGCGGAGAAGATGGATATCAATTCCTATATGCTGTTCGGCCCCGTATTTTTTGCCAGCATTGGCTTAAAGACCAATATCAGCGGTGTGACAGGTGAAATCCTTCTGTTTTCCATATGCTTTGTGCTTGTAGGTCTGGTTGCCAAGATTATCGGCTGTGGACTGATGGCGAAGCTGTGCCGGTTTAAGAATCATGACTGCTTAAAAATCGGTATTGGCATGATGACCCGTGGAGAAGTGGCGCTGATTGTTGCCCAGAAGGGACTTTCCGTAGGACTCTTGACGGATGTTTACTTTACCGCCGTTATCCTGCTGATTATCGTATCCAGCATTTCCACCCCGATTCTGCTGAAATTCTTATACTCCAAATACCCCGGAGATGAGACGAAGGCATAGGCTTTTGGCAGGGGTATGCAGAATGTCAAAAAAAATAAAAAAAGTGATTGACAATCTGCATACCCGTATGGTATATTAACTTTCGGTGATTGTGGGAGACAAACTTCCAGAAATCCGCTGCTGTGGCTCAGTCGGTAGAGCGTCGCATTGGTAGTGCGGAGGTCACGGGTCCGATTCCCGTCAGCAGCTCTAAGAGACCCTTGATTTTATTCAAGGGTTTTTTGTTTTATCTGCTTTCGACAGCAATGTGTGGAAGACAGTGCAAAATGCATACAGAAAGAAGGTTTTTTATCATGACAAAAATAGACATTTTTTCCGGTTTCTTAGGTGCCGGCAAAACAACCTTGATTAAAAAGCTCTTAAAAGAAGCTTTGCATGATACCAAGGTGGTTTTAATTGAAAACGAGTTCGGCGAAATCGGTATCGACGGCGGTTTCTTAAAAGAATCCGGCATTGAAATCAAGGAAATGAATTCCGGCTGTATCTGCTGTTCCTTAGTAGGTGACTTCGGTACTTCCTTAAAGGAAGTTCTTTCCACCTATGCACCGGAACGGATTTTAATTGAGCCGTCAGGTGTTGGCAAGCTTTCCGATGTGGTAAAGGCAGTTGACGATGTGGCAAAGGATATGGACGTTCAGGTCAACAGCGCCGTAGCCGTTGTGGATGCCACCAAGTGCAAAATGTATATCAAGAACTTCGGCGAATTTTTCTGCAACCAGATTGCCTGCGCCGGAACCATTATCTTAAGCAGAACCCAGAACATGAGCGAAGATAAGCTTAAGACCTGCATCGATATGATAAGAGAGTACAACAAGGAAGCAACCATTATCACGACCCCCTGGGAGTCTTTACAGGGCGAAGACATCTTAAAGACCATCGAAGGCGCGGACAAGCTGGAGGATATGATTCAGGCATTGCTGGCAGAAGAGCACGAGCATGAGCATCATCATCACGATGATGACGATGAATGCTGCCACCACGACCATCACCATCATGACGACGAACATGAACATCATCATGACCACGGTCCGGACTGCACATGCGGATGCCACGACCATGACCACCATCATCATCACCATGCGGATGAGGTGTTTACAAGCTGGGGCGAAGAAACCGCAAAGAAGTTTACAACCGACGAAATCAAAGAGAAGCTTCACACACTGGAAGACGGCTCTTACGGCATGATTCTCCGTGCAAAGGGTATGGTGCCCGCAGAGGACGGTACCTGGATTTACTTCGATTATGTACCCGGAGAAAGCGATATCCGCAGCGGTGCTGCACAGGTAACCGGTAAGCTCTGCGTCATCGGTTCCAAGATTGACGAGGACAAGCTGGCAGCCCTTTTTCTGAAATAAATGCGTAAACAAGACAACGAAGGGATACCTGTCGGTGAAAGCCGGCAGGTATCTTGAGATAAGGAGACCTGACAAGTATGAAACCCGTATATATGATTAATGGCTTTTTGGAAAGCGGCAAGACACAGTTCATTTCCTACACACTGGGACAGCCCTATTTCCAGAGCAGAGAAACAACCCTGCTTGTCCTCTGTGAGGAAGGTGTGGAAGAATACGATGAAAAGCTTTTGAAAAAGAGCCACACGGTAATGGAAGTGATTGAAAACGAAGAGGATTTCACCCCGGAACATCTGACGGAGTTAGAGAAGAAGCACAAACCGGGCAGAATTATCATAGAATATAATGGCATGTGGAATATCCGCAACATGAAGCTGCCCAGGTCGTGGCGTATCGAGCAGCAGATTACCACCATTGACGGCTCCACATTCCCCATGTACTATACCAACATGCGCTCCCAGCTTGCGGAAATGGTGAGAAATTCCGAAATGATTATCATGAACCGCTGCGACGGCGTGCAGGATTTAAACACATATAAGAGAAACATTAAAGCGGTAAATCCCAAGGCAGACGTTATTTTTGAAGATGCCAACGGAGAAATCACGGATATCTTAGAGGATGACCTTCCTTACGATTTATCCGCAGATGTGCTGAAACTGGACGATAACGGATACGGTATCTGGTTTTTGGATATTATGGACCATCCGGAACGATACGAAGGAAAGACCATCGAGTTCCTTGCCATGGTTTTGAAACCCAAGGATTTCCCCAAAAATTATTTTGTACCCGGCCGTATGGCAATGACCTGCTGTGCAGAAGACATTTCCTTCTTAGGCTATGCCTGTGAATACGAAGGAGCGGATGCCCTGAAGCAGAAAGACTGGGTAAAGGTAAAAGCAGTGGTACACAGAAAATACTGGGCGGATTACCAGGGAGAAGGACCTGTGCTTACGGCTGTCAGTGTGGAAAAAGCCAAAGCACCGAAAAAAGAGGTCATCAGCTTTAATTAAGGTTAGGAGGAAAAATGAATACTTTTATACTGGCACTGGAAGGTACCGGTTTTGCGTGGCTTATGACGACATTGGGAGCGGCAGTGGTTTTCTTTTTCTCAAAGTCCATGAAAGAGTCTGTTCACAAGGCTTTTCTGGGATTTGCGGCGGGAGTCATGATAGCGGCAGGTGTATGGTCACTTCTGATTCCGTCTATTGAACAGGCAGAAGAAAACGGCAGTATCGGATGGATTCCGGCAGCGGGAGGTTTCGTGCTGGGAGCTATTTTCTTACTTCTGATGGATGTACTGACTCCGCATCTCCACATAGGAGAAACAAAAGCGGAGGGTCCCCATACGTCTCTGGGACGGACTACACTTATGGTATTTGCGGTAACCCTGCACAACATTCCGGAAGGAATGGCGATGGGACTTGCGTTTGCCAATGCGGGCATTAACGGAGGAACGGCGGCGGATTATGCGGCGGCGTTTGCACTGGCTATCGGTATCGGTATCCAGAACTTCCCGGAAGGCGCGGCGATTTCCCTGCCTTTGAAAAAGGAAGGAACTTCTTCTTTCCGGGCATTCCTGTACGGATGTCTTTCCGGCATTGTGGAACCGGTTTTCGGCATTCTGACGGTGTTCCTGGCAGGAGTACTGGTTCCCTTCATGCCGTGGTTTTTGTCCTTTGCGGCAGGAGCCATGATGTATGTGGTGGTGGAAGAACTGATTCCCGAAGCGCATCTGGGTGAACATTCCCATGCGGGCACGCTGGGCGTACTGGTGGGATTTCTTTTAATGATGATTTTGGATGTGGCACTCGGTTAAGACAGAATGAGAATTACCCGGCAAAAACAGCATGCCGGAGAGAAAACAAGGATTACTATGGCATTTCAATCAGACAAAGAGGAGCAGCAGTTTCGCAACAGGCTGCGCGACCTTGCGAATAAATCCTATCAGCAGAATATTTATACCTTCAGTGCGTTTCTGGGGCTTTCGGAAATATCGGTTTACGAGCAGATGAAAAAGGAAATTTCCTTTGCCCATCCGATGCTTTACGGCGGCTATGAAATGGCGGAAAGACAGATGGTGCGGTTTGGTTCCCCGGAGGAATTCGGTTATGAGGAAGAGTTTCCCATCACCTGTATTCATGTGACACCGCTTCTGGCAAAGTTTGCGGATGAACTTTCCCACCGGGACTTCCTCGGTGCCCTGATGAACTTGGGAATGGAGAGAAGCTGCATCGGAGACATCCGGACCGGAGAAAAAGAAGGATATATTTTCTGCATCCGTTCCATGGCGGATTTTATCTGCGAAAATCTTCTGCAGATTAAACATACCCATGTGAAATGTGAAAAAACAGACCTTACGGTGAACTTTTCCTTTGAAGAGCCGGGCGAACAGGAGGTGCTTGTCAGCTCCCTGCGCCTGGACGGCTGTATTTCCAGGCTGTGCAACCTGTCCAGAAACGAAAGCCTGCAGATGTTTGCGGCAGGCAGGGTCTTTGTGAACGGCAGGCTGACGGAAAACAACAGCAGGCTTCTTGCCGTGGGGGATGTGGTCAACGTAAGAGGATTTGGCAAATTTATTTTTGCGGAAGAAAAATACACAACGAAAAAAGGTAAGCTCTGTCTGCGATTTGAGACATTTACCTGATGGGAGAGATTTTATGTATTCTTACACAATCATTCAATGGCTGTTTTTCTTTTATTTTTATTGTTTCTTTGGCTGGTGCTTTGAGTCGGGCTATGTGTCCTTAAAGTCAAAACGCTGGGTAAACAGAGGTTTTATGAAGGGACCGTTTCTGCCGCTGTACGGCAGCGGCGCCATTCTGCTTCTGGTGGTCTCAAAGCCGTTTATCGGACACTGGTGGGCGGTTTATATTGCCGGATGCATCGGCGCCACCATCTTAGAGTATTTTACCGGCGTGGCAATGGAAGCGCTGTTCAAGGTAAGGTACTGGGATTATTCCAATCAGCCTTTTAACTTTCAGGGACATATCTGTTTCGGCTGTTCACTTGCCTGGGGCGGTCTTACCCTGCTTATGAATTATGTCATTCACAAGCCTGTGGAAAAACTGGTGCTGGCTATTCCGAACAATATCCTGACGATAGCCACCCTCCTTCTGACCTGTTATATTGTGTGGGATTTTGCTCTTTCCTTCAAGGCAGCTCTCGATTTGCGGGATGTGCTGGTTTCTATGGAGAAGCTCAAAGACGAGATGCAGCGTATCCAGAAGAGAGCCGAGGTTATTGCCGCAGTAGCGGGTGAGGACTGGGCAGAACGCAAGGAAGCTATGGCGGAAAGTGCGGAGCGCAGAAAAGAAGCCTTTGCGGAAACGGTTGACCAGAAGAAGCAGGCATTTGCCGAGAGTATGGGACAGAAAAAGGTGGCATTTGCCGAAAGCATGGCAAGCATCGAAAAGAGCTTTGCTGCCATCAAGGAAAACCTGCGTCAGAAATCCGAGCAGTATTCCCAGGACGACAGAGAGGAAATTATGGATTTGCAGGCGCAGTACAAGATTGACGCCGCCCAGCATGAGAGCATGCGCAACAACAAGGTATTAGCGAAGATATTCAAGAACAACCCGACCATGAAGTCCAAGTTATATGACGAGGATTTACAGGAGCTGCAAAAAGAAGGCTGGCTGGGTAAGAAAAAAGACAGAGATAAGTAAAGTAAGAAAAAAGATAACAAAGAAAAGGAGATACCCGGGTGGGCATCTCCTTTTTATTACAGTTTCTTTCTGTCGGCTTTTTCTTCACAGTATTTGCAGCGGTAAATTTCTTTTTCCTCGTCTGCCAGAACAAAGATGTGGGGAAGTCCCTGTTCGATGGAGGTAATGCAGCGGGGATTTCTGCAGTGGATGACATTGGTAATGGTCTTGGGAAGAACCAGTTCCTTTTTGTCCACGATTTCGCCGTCCTTGATAACGTTTACGGTGATGTTGTGGTCGATGAATGCCAGAACGTCCAGGTCAAGCTGGTTGATGTCGCATTCCACTTTAAGAATATCCTTTTTGCCCATTTTGTTGCTGCGGGCATTTTTGATAATGGCAACGGTACAGTCTAATTTGCCGAGCTGCAGGTTTTTGTAAATATCCATGCTCTTGCCGGCTTCGATATGGTCCAGTACAAATCCTTCTTCAATCTTTCCTACGTTTAACATGATAATCTTTATTCCTTTCCTAAGAGTGTTAAAATCAGTGCCATTCTTACATAGACGCCATATTGTACCTGTTTGAAATAAGCGGCTCTGGGGTCGTCGTCGATTTCTACGGAAATCTCATTGACACGGGGCAGGGGATGTAAAATCAGCATGTCCGGTCTGGCATATTCCATTTTAGCCTTGTCCAGAATGTAGAAATCTTTCAGGCGGACATAATCTTCTTCGTTGAAGAAACGTTCCTTCTGCACACGGGTCATATACAAAATGTCCAGGGAAGGCATCACATTTTCCAGACGGATGACTTCTTCGTAAGGGATGTTTTTCTCTTTTAACATATCCGTGATGTAGTCGGGCACACGGAGCTCTTCGGGGGAGATGAAGATAAACCGGACATTTTCATAGCGCACCAGGGCACGGATTAAGGAGTGTACGGTACGTCCGAATTTCAAGTCGCCGCAAAGACCGATGGTCATGTTGTCCAGACGGTGCTTCAGACTGCGGATGGTAAGCAAATCCGTCAGGGTCTGGGTGGGATGCTGATGACCGCCGTCGCCGGCATTGATAACCGGGATGCCGGATTTTTCGGCAGCTACCATAGGCGCACCTTCCTTGGGATGACGCATGGCGCAGATATCGGCAAAGCAGGAGATAACGCGGATGGTATCGGATACGCTTTCGCCCTTGGCAGCGGAAGAGTTGGCGGCATCGGAGAAGCCGAGCACCTTTCCTCCCAGATGAATCATGGCGGACTCAAAGCTTAAACGGGTACGGGTGCTGGGTTCGTAAAAGCAGGTAGCAAGTACCTGGCCGTCACAGGCATGGGCATATTTTTCGGGAGAGGCTTCGATGTCCTCCGCCAAATCAAACAGCTTGTCCAATTCTTCCACGGAAAAATCCAGTGGGCTCATTAAATGTCTCATTCTTTTTCCTCACATTCTGCCGCAGATGCGGCGTATTGTATTTATTCTGCCACGGATGCGGCATGGAATATTGCGAAAGACCCAAAAAAAATCGAAGAGGAAAACTCTTCGATTTTAATGTATTTATTTGAATGATAATAATTCCTCCACGCTCTTGCGTCTGGGAGCGATAGGACTTTCAGCGGGATATCCGATAGGAATTAAAGCAACCAATTCTCTTTCTTCGGGAACTTCCAGAAGAGAAGCGGCTTTGGCTTCATCAAAAATTCCCATAATTACGGTACCGAGTCCCTGCTCGTAAGCTGCTAAACAAAAAGCTTCGGAAGCAACACCGGCATCAAACATCTGCCAGCCGCCTTCCTTGGGAGTGGAATAGGAACCGTCACGTTCAAATCCGCTGCGGTTTTTAATGAAAGTAACAGCAATCAGCATGGGAGCATTTTTGATAATCTCACCATTTTTTGCATAAGCACCGGTACATTCATCGGCGATTTTGTCTTTCAGCTCGCCCTCCACTGCAATATAACGGGTAATCTGTGTATGCTTCCAACTGGGAGCATAAGAAGCGGTTTCTACAATATCTGCAATCACATCTTTGGAAACGGGAGTATCTGCAAATTTACGAATACTTCTGCGTCCTTTGATACATTCCTTAGCTGTCACGATATCATCCTCCTTTTCAGATTTTTAACATTGTAACACAAAGGGAGGGGTGATGCAATTAGTCTTTTGGGGATTTTAAAAATATTTCGGAAAATAATTTTCCTTGCGGCAATAGCCTTGCATAATATTTTCTTTTCACGTATAATCTTCTTTAATAATATTGCTATTGTGTACAAAAGGAAAGGGAAGGTATTACGGATATGGCAAAAGAAATGGATGCGGATATCAAGTACAGAGAAAGAAAACGATGGGTGTTTTTGGGACTGCCGTTTACATTTACGGTTTACACCATTAAGGATGATGTGCTTACGATAGACCAGGGATTTTTCAGGAAAGTCGAAAATGACTGCTATATGTATAAAGTACAGGATGTGCAGCACAGCGCAAGCTTTTGGGAACGCATGGTGGGACTTGGCACCATTACCTGCTTTACCGGTGATACCTCGCATCCCAAGCTTGTGATTGAGCATGTGAAAAAGTCCAAGAAAATTAAAAACTATATTTTAGAGGCTTCCGAAGCAGCCCGTATGAGAAGACGTACCTTAAATACGTTAAACATCGGCACGGAAAGCATGGACGATATGGATAACGATTAAGGATATGGCTTCAAAAGGGCGGAGAGATGTCTCCGTCCTTTTCTTCGGTAAAGCGGCTGGAGACGGAAGTGGGTTCGTTTTCCAAAAGCAGGCGCTCAAACAGCAAACCCGCCAGAAACCAGCAGGGCAGGTAATCAAGCCGGATGACCTTGCCGATCTGCCACCCGGAATGACTGTAATCCCAGGGGCAGATGTGCCGTTTCTGCAAGAGCTTTCCGCTTAAAAATTCTACGGAAAAGATAAGGGCAGCATACAGGGAGCCGCGCAGAAGCAGCGGTTTTCCACGCAGACGTCTGCAAAGCGGGGCAATCAGACAGGCACTGCCGTATATGGGAAACATCCAGACAGAGGTGTTGCCTTTTAAGGAAAACTGTCGCCTCCGGAAGGAAGACAGGGCTGTGAAAAAAATCTCCATGCACCAGCCTAAGACACCGCAATGGAGAAAATTGTGCAGTAGTTTTTTCAAGATAACGGAACTCCTTTTTTCTATTATGAAAAGTGTTTCCGGGAAAGCCAAAAATATGCAAAAGCGGGTGGAAAAAGATGACGGAAAAAGAATGTTTGGATTTTATGGATGAATTAAAGAAAAGCGGCATTGTGCCGGGATTCGGCAGCACAAAGGAGCTGTGCAGGCGGCTGGGCAATCCGCAGGATGCCGTTCCCTGCGTTCATATTGCGGGCACCAACGGCAAGGGCTCCGTGCTGGCATATCTTTCTTCTGTGTATAAAACGGCGGGCTGCCGCGTGGGGGCTTTTTCTTCACCGGCGGTGTTTAATCCCCGGGAAACTATCCGGGTGGACGGAAAAAACATGACAAAGAAGGCTTATGCGGAAGGTCTTGAAAAAATAAAAGAGGCGGTGGAGAAGATAAAGGCGGATGGCCTGCCCGCACCTACGGCATTTGAAGCGGAGGTGGCTCTGGCATTCCTTTATTTTGCAGATAAAAAGTGCGACATTGTGATGCTGGAAACCGGAATGGGCGGCAGGGAGGATGCCACCAATCTGGTTAACCGGACACTGGCTGCGGTGCTTATGCCCATCGGTATGGACCATATGCAGTTTTTAGGTAAGACACTGGACAAAATTGCATATCAGAAAGCGGGTATCATCAAAAAAGGCTGCGTGGCGGTCAGTGCCGTGCAGTGGGAAGAGGCGGCAGCGGAAATAAGGAAAGAAGCGGAAAAGCAGGGGTGTTCCTGTATTTTTGCAACTGTGCCCGAAAAAATAAAATACGGTCTGAAAAAACAGAAGTTCACTTACCGGGATGCCTTCGGCACACTGCATAAGGACATGGAAATAACCATTCCCGGAGTCTGCCAGGCGGAAAATGCCGCAGTTGCCATAGAAGTGGTGGAAGCATTGAACCGGCAGAAGAGTTTTTATGTTTCAGACGAAAATTTACGGCGAGGACTTTTGGAAACCTCGTGGCCCGGAAGGTTTGAGATTTTGCGGGAAAAACCGTATTTTGTCATCGACGGCGCCCACAACGAACCGGCTGCCAAAAAACTTGTGCAATCTGTATCTGCCTACTTTTCAAATAAAAGAATTATCTATATAATGGGAATGTTGAAAGACAAGGAATATGAAAAAGTAGCGGAAATTACATATCCCTATGCCGACCAGATTATCACGGTGACACCGCCGGAAAACAAAAGGGCGCTTTCCGCCATGGATTTGGCTGCGGCGGTCAGTGCGTATCATCCGCGGGTGACAACGGCGGGCAGTGTGGAGGAAGCGGTGGAAATGGCGTATCTTTTAGCCGGTAAGGAAGATGTAATTTTGTGTTTCGGCTCTCTTTCCTTTTTAGGAAGGGTCAGGGATATTTTAGGAAAGCAGTGATACGGCAGAGAAACTGCCCGGAGGATACAGATATGAATCAGCAAAAAATACAGGACGGTGTCCGTCTGATTTTGGAGGGCATCGGAGAGGACTTGAACAGAGAGGGGTTACGGGAAACCCCGGAGCGCATCGCCAGAATGTACGAAGAAATCTGCGGAGGCATGACGGAGGATGCGGGCACGCACCTTCAGAAGACGTTTTCTGTTTCGGACAGCGGTATGGTGATGGAAAAGGATATTGTATTTTACTCCATGTGCGAGCATCACATGCTGCCTTTCTACGGGAAAGCGCATATTGCGTACATTCCGGACGGCAAGGTGGTGGGCTTAAGCAAGCTGGCGCGGACAGTGGAGGTCTTTGCCAAAAGACTGCAGATTCAGGAACAGATGACGGCGCAGATAGCCGATGCCATTATGGAACATTTGTCCCCCAAGGGGGTTATGGTGGTGATAGAGGCGGAGCACATGTGCATGACCATGCGCGGTGTGAAAAAGCCCGGAAGCCTCACCGAAACCATGGCGGTCCGCGGCGAGTTTAAGGAAAACACGGAGCTGCAGAAACAGTTTTTTATGCTGCTTCGCAGATAACGGGATGATGGCAGCAGAAAACGACAGTAAAACAGGCGGGGACGGACAGTGGAAACGGACAGAGTAAACCGGATTTTGGAAAATGAGGTTTTTCGGGAACATCTTAAGAAAAACAAAGAAGCGGAAAAGGACCGTATTTTCTGCCGGCACGATATGGTGCATTTTCTGGATGTGGCGCGTATCGGCATGATTTTTAATCTTCGGGAAAATCTGCAAATTCCGGAAGATTTGCTTTATGCGGCGGCTCTTTTGCATGACATTGGCAAACATGAGCAGTATGAAAACGGGACGCCCCATGAAGAGGCGAGTGCAAGGATTGCCCCGCTTGTTTTAGAAAAATGTGGGTACACGGAGGCGGAAATAGCGCAAATTACGGAGGCTATTTTACAGCACCGTACCGGGTCCGCAGCGGAAGAACCCACGTTAAGCGGTGTTTTGTACCGGGCGGACAAGAAAAGCAGGGCATGTTTTGCTTGTGAAGCAAAAGAAGCCTGCAACTGGAGCGATGAGAAGAAGAACCTGACACTTTGGGTGTGAGACAGAAAGGCGGCGTAAACATGAAAATAGGAAACAGGGAATTTCAGGAAAGCGGGAAAACATACGTTTGCGGCATTTTGAATGTGACACCCGACTCTTTTTCCGACGGCGGAAAATGGGTGGAGCAGGATAAGGCGCTGTTCCATGTGGAAGAAATGATTAAAGACGGCATGGATCTTTTGGATATCGGCGGCGAGTCTACCAGACCCGGTTACCGTCTGCTTTCCTGCGAGGAAGAGCTGGGAAGAGTGCTGCCGGTTATTGAAGCGGTCAAAAAAAGATTTGATGTTCCCATTTCCCTGGATACCTATAAGCCGGAGGTGGCAGAAGAAGGCGTGAAGGCGGGTATCGATTTTATCAACGATATCTGGGGCTTAAAGTGGGACAAAAGAATGGCGGATGTTATTGCCAAAAGCGGTCTGCCCTGCTGTCTGATGCACAACCGGAAGGAGCCCGTGTACGAGAACTTTATGCAGGATGTGGCAGCAGACCTGGCGGAAACACTGCACATTGCGGACAAGGCGGGCATTGCACCGGATAAAATTTTATTAGACCCCGGCGTGGGCTTCGGCAAAACCTATGAGCAGAATTTGCAGATTATTAACAACGTGGAGAGCCTTAAGGTGCTGGGATGCCCTATTTTTCTGGCAACCAGCCGCAAGTCCGTCATCGGTCTGACACTGGATGTGCCGGTTACCGAACGGGTGGAGGGCACCCTTGTTACGACGGTTATGGGCGTGATGAAGGGCTGCATGTTTGTGCGGGTGCATGACATCAAGGAAAATGTGCGTGCGATCCGGATGACGGAGGCTATTTTGAACAGTTGATGCGGATTGACACAGAAATGCGGATTGGCTCAGAAATGAGGTTTACTATGATACAGGATGAAATCAGAATCGACAATCTTGAAATATACGCACACCATGGGGTGTTTGCGGAGGAAAAGGAGAAAGGGCAGCATTTTTATGTAAATGCCGTTCTTTACACGGATTTAAGAAAGGCAGGGCAATCCGATGATTTGACGGCGTCCACTCATTACGGAGAGGTATGCCTGTTGATGGAAAAGGTTTTGACGGAACAAAGTTTTGATTTGATAGAAACGGCAGCGGAAAAAACGGCGGAAGTGGTACTGCTGTCGTTTCCGCATATAAAGGCACTGGATTTGGAGCTGAGGAAACCGGAAGCCCCCATTCCTTTGCCGTTTGAGTCGGTTTCCGTGAAAATCCACAGAGGCTGGACGGATGTGTTTATAGCATTCGGATCCAATTTAGGAGACAGCAGGCAGTTAATAGAGGATGCCATAAAAAAGCTGGAAGAAACATATATCCGGATAAAAAAGGTGAGCAGCATTATTTCCACCAAACCTTACGGTGGGGTGGAGCAGCCGGACTTCTTAAACGGCGTCCTTCTTGCCGAAACGCTTTATACACCAACGGAGCTTCTGGACAGGCTGCATGAAATCGAACAGGAAGCGGGCAGGGAGCGTAAAATCCACTGGGGACCGAGAACGCTGGATTTGGATATTATTTTTTACGGCAGGGAAATTTATGAGGATGAAAATCTAATCATTCCCCATGTGGATATGGAGAACCGGGATTTTGTGCTGAAACCCATGGCAGAAATTGCACCGAATTTCCGGCACCCTGTTTTGCAGAAGACCATGAAACAGTTGTTGGATGCTTTGTATCGGTAACGCTTTACAGTACTAAAAATCAGTGGTATGATTATTATATCTGTTTCTGCGCAAAAACGCAGATGCAATCGGACAAAAGAGAGAATGAAAACCGTGTGAAAGGATTTTCACACACAAGAGAATGTAAAATGAAACACAGGAGAAAGGAAGAGTAATCGTGTCAGAAAAGAAAATCATGTTGGGCAACGAGGCTATTGCCAGAGGTGCCTACGAAGCAGGTGTAAAGGTATCCGCGGCATATCCCGGTACCCCCAGCACAGAAATCAGTGAAAACATTGTAAAATATCCGGAGATTTATGCAGAATGGTCTCCCAATGAAAAGGTAGCGACAGAGGTGGCAATCGGTGCTTCCATCAGCGGCGTGAGAGCCATTGTTTCCATGAAGCATGTAGGTGTCAACGTAGCAAGTGACCCTCTTTACACCATTTCCTATGCGGGCGTAAACGGCGGTCTGGTGCTGGTGGCAGCGGATGACCCGGGACTTTACAGCTCCCAGAACGAGCAGGACTCCCGTGCCGTGGCAAGAGCCGCCATTGTGCCGGTATTAGAGCCCTCCGACAGCGGGGAAGCAAAGGAATTTACCAAGTATGCCTTTGAACTCAGCGAAAAATACGATACACCGGTTATGGTGCGCACCACCACAAGACTTTCCCATTCCCAGGGAACGGTGGAGCTCTGCGACAGACAGGAAATCGAAGACAAGCCCTATACCCGTAACCCGGCGAAATTTGTCATGATGCCCGGCAATGCCAAGCAGCGTCATTTATATGTAGAAGAAAGAATGAAAAAAATGGCGGAGGACGGCTGTGATTTTCCTATCAACCGTGTGGAATACAGAGATACCTCCATCGGTTTTATCACCAGCGGCATTCCTTACCAGTATGTTAGAGAAGCCTGCCCCGATGCTTCCGTATTAAAGCTCGGTCTGGTTCATCCGCTGCCGAGAAAATTAATCGAGGAATTTGCTTCCAAGGTAGATAAGCTGTACATATTTGAAGAACTGGAACCGGTCATTGAAGAACAGGTAAAATCCTGGGGCATCAAGGCAACCGGCAAGGAAATCTTTACCATTCAGGGTGAATACAGCGCCAATATGTTAAGAAAAGCCCTGAAACCGGAAGAATTTTCCGTAGAAACACCGGCACAGGTTCCGGCAAGACCTCCTATTCTGTGCCCGGGATGCCCTCACAGAAGTGTATTTTCCGTATTGAACAAGTTAAAAATCCATGCTGCTGGCGATATCGGCTGTTATACCTTGGGCGCTGTAGCACCCTTGAATGTCATTGACACCACCGTCTGCATGGGCGCCAGCATTTCCACCCTGCACGGCATGGAAAAGGCAAAGGGCAAGGATTATATTAAAAACTGGGTAGCCGTAATCGGCGATTCCACCTTTATGCATACCGGTGTCAATTCCCTGATGAACATGGTTTACAACCAGGGTACCGGTACCGTTATGATTTTGGACAACTCCACCACCGGTATGACCGGCCATCAGGACCATGCGGCAACCGGCAAGACCTTAAAGGGAGAAATTGTTCCGGCTATCAGCATTTATTATCTGTGCAAATCCATGGGCATTGAGCATGTAGTGGAAGTAAATGCCTTTGACTTAAAGGAACTGGAAAGAGTCATTAAGGAAGAAGTGGCAAGGGATGAAGTTTCCGTTATCATTACCAAGTCTCCCTGCGTACTCTTAAAGGGAAATGTATTCCCCAACGTATGCAAGCCCATTCCCGAAAAATGTAAGAAGTGCGGTGCCTGCCTGCGTCCCGGCTGTCCTGCCCTGACAAAGAAGGAAGACGGCACGATTGCCATTGACGCTACCATGTGTAACGGATGCGGACTTTGCAAAAATCTTTGTATGTTCCAGGCCATTGAGACCTGCGCAAAGTAATAGGAGGGCGAAACAGTGAAAACGAAGAATATTATGATTGTAGGCGTGGGAGGACAGGGAACTCTTCTTACCAGCCGTATACTGGGCGGCATGACAAAGGCTGCCGGCTATGATGTAAAATTATCGGAAGTGCACGGAATGGCGCAGCGAGGCGGCAGCGTGGTTACGTTTGTACGCTACGGCAGCGAAGTGGCAGAGCCCATCGTGGAAGAAGGACAGGCAGATGTGCTGATTGCCTTTGAAAGACTGGAAGCCCTGCGCTATGCACACTTCTTAAAAAAGGACGGCGTTATTATTGTCAATGACTGGAGAATTGACCCGATTACCGTTGTGACGGGTGCGGCATCCTATCCGGACGATATCATTGAAAATCTGGCAAAAAAATATAAAGTCTACTCCATTAAAGCAATGGAAGAGGCGGAAAAAACCGGCAATGTGAAAGCATTCAACGTCATTGTACTGGGACTTGCGGCAAAGCACATGGATTTCGATAAAGAAACCTGGCTTTCCGTCATCGAAAAAACAGTTCCGCCCAAGACCGTGGACATTAACAAGAAGGCTTTCCTGTTAGGATTTGACGGAGGAGAAAATGCATGATCTGGAATGAGTCAAAAGAATGTATGAGCAGGGACGAAATGAATGCCCTGCAGAGCGCAAGACTGGTGAAAATGGTAGAGCGTGTGTATTACAATGTGCCTTTTTACCGTAAAAAAATGCAGGAAATGGGGCTGGAATTAGGAGACATCAAGGGTATTGAAGACATTACCAAGCTCCCCTTTACCACCAAAAGCGATTTAAGAGACAACTATCCCTTCGGCTTACTGGCAGTGCCCCGTTCTGAGATTGTGCGCGTACATGCATCCAGCGGCACCACCGGAAAAGCAACGGTAGTAGCGTACACCAGAAAGGATCTGGACCTCTGGAGTGAATGTGTGGCAAGAGCCTTTGCCATGGCAGGCGTTACCAGAGAGGACACCATCCAGATTGCATACGGCTACGGCCTGTTTACCGGCGGCTTAGGCGCCCATGCCGGAGCGGAAAGACTGGGAGCTACGGTTGTGCCCATGTCCACCGGCAATACGAAAAAACTCACCACCATGATGAAGGATTTTGACGTAACGGCGATTGCCTGCACTCCTTCCTATCTGTTACATATTGCGGAAACACTGGAGGAAGCCGGAGACCTTGACAAGATTAAATTAAAAACCGCCATCTGCGGCGCGGAGCCCTGGACGGAAAACATGCGTAAGCAGATTGAAAACAAGCTGCACATCCATGCCCATGACATTTACGGTTTAAGCGAAGTATTGGGACCCGGTGTGGCATGTGACTGTGAACATCACAGAGGACTGCATGTGCAGGAAGACCACTTTATTCCGGAAATTATTGACCCGGATACGCTGCAGCCGCTGCCGGCAGGGGAGACGGGCGAACTGGTATTTACCACCATTACCAAGGAAGGACTTCCTATTTTAAGATACCGCACCAGGGATTTGACAAGCATCGATTACGCACCCTGCGAATGCGGCAGAACCACGGCGCGTATCAGCCGTTTCAAGGGACGTTCCGACGATATGCTGATTATCCGCGGCGTCAATGTATTCCCCAGCCAGATTGAGTCTGCACTGCTGGAAATGGGCGAAGTGGCACCTCACTACCTGATGATTGTAGACCGTGTGAACAACCTGGATACCTTGGAGGTACAGGTAGAGGTAGAGGAGCGCTTCTTCTCCGATGAAATCAAAGAACTGGAAAAGCTGACCAAGAAGATTGCAACGGTCATCCAGCACGCCATCGGTCTTGCCGTAAAGGTAAAACTGGTAGAGCCCAAGACCATTGAGAGAAGCATGGGTAAATCCGTGCATGTAATCGACAACCGAAAGCTGATTTAGGAACAGGAAAATGTGCGGGCACATCCGGTGCCCGCATGACTTTATAAGGAAGGAGAACGGCTGTATGTATTTGAAACAGTTATCCGTTTTTATTGAAAACAGAGAGGGCAGACTGGAAGAGGTTCTGGATGTCTTAAAGAAAAACAACATCAATATTGTTTCCTTGAGTCTGGCAGATACCAGTGACTACGGACTTCTGCGGCTTTTGGTTACCGAGCCGGAAGCGGGCAAAAAGGCGCTGGCAGAAAATGGCTTTTCCGCCATGCTTACGGATGTTTTAGGGGTAAAACTCCGTCACAAGGTGGGCTGTCTGCAGGAGCTTTTGGAAGTAATCTGCAAATCCCACATCAACATTGAGTACATGTATGCGCTTGCAACCGGAAACGATGATGCTTCCATCGTCATGAAGGCATCCGATTTGGAAAAAGCGGCAGAACTCTTAAAGGAAACCGATGTGGAATTTGTCACACAGGATGAAATCATAAGAAAATGAGGGTAAAGAGAGATGATAGTGAAGGTATTACTTTTGGTACTGTTTTTTGCCGTAATGGTAGGAATCGGTTTTTATTCCCGTAAACATGCCACCAATGTGGACGGCTTTGTACTCGGAGGCAGAAGTGTCGGCCCGTGGCTGACGGCATTTGCCTACGGCACGTCCTATTTCAGTGCGGTGGTTTTCGTAGGATATGCCGGCCAGTTCGGTTACAAATATGGCATTTCCGCCACCTGGATTGGTATCGGCAATGCCTTAATCGGTTCCTTGCTTGCCTGGATTGTACTGGGCAGAAGAACAAGGATTATGAGCAAGCATCTGAAGGCAAAGACTATGCCGGATTATTTCGGAAAGCGTTTTGACAGCAATGCCCTGCGGGTTACGGCAGCCGTTATTTCCTTTGTTTTCCTGATTCCTTATACCGCATCCGTATACAACGGACTTTCCCGTCTGTTTGAAATGGCATTCGATGTGCCTTATACGGTGTGCGTGGTGGTCATGGCGGCGCTTACCTGCGTTTACGTGATTTTGGGCGGCTACATGGCAACGGCTATTAACGATTTTGTGCAGGGTATCATCATGTTAGTCGGCATTGTGGCAGTCATTGCCTCCGTATTAAACGGACAGGGCGGTTTTCTCCAGGCAGTCTTTAAGCTGTCTGAAATTCCCAGCGACATTCCCGCAACCATGGGACAGCAGGGAGCCTTTGCTTCTTTCTTCGGACCCGACCCGCTTAACTTACTGGGCGTTGTCATTCTGACTTCCTTAGGTACCTGGGGACTTCCGCAGATGGTAAGCAAATTCTATGCCATCCGTGACGAGAAGGCAGTCAAGACCGGTACGGTGATTTCCACCTTATTTGCCATTGTGGTATCCGGCGGATGCTATTTCCTGGGCGGTTTTGCAAGACTGTTTGACTCCGATGCCATCCGCAATGCACAGGGCGGCATTGTGTACGATGCGATTATTCCCACCATGTTAAGTTCCCTTTCCGATATCCTGATTGGTATTGTGATTGTACTGGTGCTTTCCGCATCCATGTCCACATTGTCGTCCCTGGTGCTGACCTCCAGCTCCACCCTGACACTGGACTTCTTAAAGGGAAACATCATCAAGAAAATGGACGAAAAGAAGCAGCTTCTCGTTATGAGAATTTTCTTAGTGTTCTTTGTGGTGATTTCCGTTGTGATTGCCCTTGACCCGCCCACCTTTATTGCACAGCTTATGGGTATTTCCTGGGGCGCATTAGCCGGTGCGTTCTTAGCGCCTTTTATGTACGGACTGTACTGGAAGGGCGTGACCAAATCCGCTGTCTGGGCAAGCTTTATCTGCGGTGTGGGCATTACCGTGTCCAACATGTTCTTCCACTTTATTGCTTCTCCCATCAATGCGGGAGCCATCGCCATGGTGGCAGGTTTAATCGTGGTGCCGGTGGTAAGCCTTATTACCCCGAAGCTTTCCAAAGATAAAGTAAATGAAATCTTTGAATGTTATGAAGAAAAAGTTACGGTAGAACAGAAACTGGTTCTGACCGATGAGGAAGAAAAACGTGGAAATTAGCAAATTTTTCATTTTCACCATTGACTTTTCTTCCTTAAAGGTATACACTGAAAAAAGTTAAATATGGAACATAAGGTAAGAGTGGTCGCGTACCACTCTTTCTTAATGCTTAGGGCATATGTTCCGGTCACTACAACTTCATATTGAGAAAGGAAAAAGACATGTCAAGAAAAGACTACGAAAGCAGAACGGAAAAGCTGCTTTTACCCATTGCAGAAAGCTGCGGGGTGGAAATCTATGATGTGGAATACGTCAAAGAGGGAGCGGATTATTACCTGCGCGCCTACATTGACAAACCGGAAGGTGTAAACATCAATGACTGCGAAACGGTGAGCAGGGCATTGTCGGATGCACTGGACAAAGAGGACTTTATCGAAGATGCATACATTTTAGAGGTATCCAGTCCGGGACTGGGCAGAACCCTGAAAAAAGATAAGCACCTTCAGAAGAGCATAGGTCAGGAAGTGGAAATAAAGACCTACAAGCCCATTGAGAAATGCAAGGAATTTGCGGGCATCTTAAAGAGCTTCGATGACAAGAGCATTACCATTGAAACAGAAAACGGTGAGCAGACCTTTGAAAGAAGCGATGTGGCGCTCATCAGGCTGGCACTGGATTTTTAGCGGACAACAGAAGCCGGAACGGCGGATATTCAGAATATAAACACAGGAGGACAAATCCTCTCCTCGTCTGGAGACTCGGATTTTTACTTCGTAAAAACAAGGAGGATATGGGAAAATGAATAAAGAATTAATGGAGGCACTTGACGTACTGGAGAAGGAGAAAGAAATCAGCAAAGAAACACTGTTCGATGCGATTGAAAATTCTCTTATGACAGCATGCAAGAACCACTTCGGAAAGGCGGATAACATTAAGGTAGAAATTGACAGGGATACCTGTGATTTCCTCTGCTATGCGGAAAAGGAAGTCGTACCCACAAAGGAAGATGTGGAAGACGACTGCCTGCAGATTGCACTGGATGACGCAAAGGAAATTTCCAGGAAGGCAAAGGTGGGCGACATCCTGCATGTGGAAATCAAGTCCAGGGAATTCGGACGTATTGCCACCATGAATGCCAAGAACGTGATTTTACAGAAAATCCGCGAAGAGGAAAGAAGCGTTATTTTCAACCAGTATTATGAAAAGGAACATGACGTGGTGACCGGTGTGGTACAGCGTTATGTTGGCAAGAACATCAGCATCAACTTAGGAAAAGCCGATGCCATGTTAAATGAAAGCGAACAGGTAAAGGGCGAAGTATTCAAGCCCACCGAGAGAATTAAGGTTTACATTCTGGAAGTGAAGAACACCCCGAAGGGACCCCGCATCAATGTCAGCAGAACACATCCGGAATTAGTAAAGAGACTGTTTGAGTCCGAAGTTATGGAAATCAAGGACGGCACCGTGGAAATCAAGAGCATTGCCCGTGAAGCCGGAAGCCGTACCAAGATTGCCGTATGGAGCAACAACCCCAATGTGGATGCCGTAGGTGCCTGTGTCGGTATGAACGGCGCCAGAGTAAACGCCATTGTAGAAGAACTCCGCGGAGAAAAGATTGACATTGTAAACTGGGATGAGAACCCCGGCAATCTGATTCAGAATGCCCTTTCTCCTGCCAAGATTGTAGCCGTATTTGCAGACCCGGACGAAAAGACCGCTAAGGTAGTCGTACCCGATTACCAGTTATCCCTTGCCATCGGTAAGGAAGGTCAGAACGCAAGACTGGCAGCAAGACTGACCGGTTACAAGATTGACATCAAGTCCGAAACCCAGGCTAAGGATGCACCGGGCTTCCGTTACGAAGATTATATGGATGAGTACGACGATGACGAATACGAATACGAAGCAGAGGAGTACGAGGAAGAGGTAAGAGAGGCCGAAGAGGAAGGTGCTGATACCGACAATGAATAAAAAAATTCCCTTAAGACAGTGCGTGGGCTGCGGTGAAATGAAGAATAAAAAAGAAATGATGAGAGTCTTAAAGACACCGGAGGACACCATTGTACTGGATTTAACAGGTAAAAAGAACGGGAGAGGCGCATACCTTTGTAAGAGCGGTGAATGCTTAAAAAAAGCCCGTAAAAACAAAGGTATCGAGCGTTCGTTCAAAATGAGCATACCGGATGCGGTATATGAGGAACTGGAGAAGGAGTTTAGTGAGACAAATGCAGAATAAAATATATGGACTGCTGGGACTCGCGGCGCGCGGCAGAAATGTGGTAAGCGGCGAGTTTGCAACGGAAAATGCAGTGAAAAACGGTTCTGCTGTGCTGGTTATTGTAGCGAAGGATGCATCAGACAATACCCGGAAACTATTCCATGACAAATGTTCGTTCTATGAAGTGCCCGTTTTAGATTACGGCATGAAAGCGGAATTAGGACATTGTATCGGAAAGGACGAAAGAGCCGCCCTTGCCGTCGTGGACGAAGGTCTTGCAGAAAAATTGATTCAATATCTGAACGCATCCGAAAATTAGGAGGTAATAATTGCATGGCAAAAATTAAGATACATGAACTTGCAAAGGAATTTGGTGTACAAAGCAAAGAGGTCATTGCTTTTTTGCAGAGTAAGGGCATCGAAGCCAAAGCGGCACAGAGTGCGGTAGAGGACGATGCAGCCGGCCTTGTAAGAAAACACTTCGGCAGCACAGCGCCCAGGCCCGCAGCAGAGGAAAAAGAAAACAAGGCGGTGCCCAAAACAGAGGTTAAGTCAGCCGAGAACAAAGAAGCAGGAAAGGAAAATGCGGAAGCACCCAAGAAGAAAAAGACGATTATCTTTGTCAGCAATCCGCAGAATTCCCGTGTGTCCGGTCTGTCCTCCGGCAGAAACAATCAGGGTCAGGGCAACCGCGGCGGTATGAACGGCAATCAGGGTCAGAACCAGCGAAACAACCAGAATGTCCGCTCCGGACAGCCGGCACCGGTCCGCCCCATTAAACCGCTGACTCCTCCGTCTCCCACACCCAGTGTGCAGATGGTACCGTCCCGCCAGCCCCAGAAGGCAGCTCCCAAGGCAGAGCCCGTAAAGGAAGAAAAGCTGCAGAGCCGGACAGACAATACTGCTGCAGCAAATACTGCAGCTCCTAAGCCTGCAGCAGAAAGACCCACACAGACAAATACGGCAGACAGACCTTACGGAAACCGTGATAACCGAAACGGTCAGAACGGCGACAGACCTTACGGAAACCGAGACAACCGCAATGGTCAGGGCGGCGACAGACCTTACGGAAACCGAGACAACCGAAACGGCCAGAACGGCGACAGACCTTACGGAAACCGAGATAACAGAAATGGTCAGGGCGGTGACAGACCTTACGGAAACCGAGATAACAGAAACGGCCAGGGCGGCTATGGAAACCGCGACAACCGAAATGGCCAGGGCGGCGACAGACCTTACGGAAACCGCGACAATCGAAACGGTCAGGGCGGCTATGGAAACCGAGATAACAGAAATGGTCAGGGCGGCGACAGACCTTATGGAAACCGAGATAACAGAAACGGCCAGAGCGGTGACAGACCTTCCTACGGCAATCGTGACAACCGTAACGGTGCCGGAAGAGACGGCGGCTTCCGCAAACCCGGTCAGGGCGGCAGCAAGGGCTTTGCTCCCGAAACAACCGCTAAGGATGCCGAGAAGCACAGAGATGAAGAAAAGCGCCGTATCAGCCAGGAGAAGGATAAACGCTCTCGCAAGGACTTTATGTACGAAGAAGAGGGACAGTTAAAGAATAAGCCCGGCAGATTTATCAAACCGGAAAAGAAGAAGGAAGAAGCAGCCGAAGAAGTCATCAAAGTTATCGTACTGCCCGAAACCATCACCATCAAGGATCTGGCAGACAAGATGAAGGTGCAGTCTTCCGCTATTATCAAAAAGCTTTTCTTAGAGGGCAAAATGGTTACCGTAAACCAGGAAATCTCCTATGAAGAAGCCGAAAACATCGCCATGGAATACGACATTCTCTGTGAAAAGGAGGTCAAGGTCGATGTTATCGAAGAACTCTTAAAAGAGGATGATGAAGACGATGAAAACCTGGTTTCCCGTCCTCCCGTTATCTGCGTAATGGGTCACGTTGACCACGGTAAAACATCCCTTCTGGATGCCATCCGTAAGACCAACGTAACCGACAGGGAAGCAGGCGGTATTACCCAGCACATCGGTGCTTATACCGTAGCCATTAACGACAGAAAGATTACCTTCCTCGATACACCCGGACACGAAGCATTTACCGCTATGCGTATGCGTGGTGCCAACGCAACGGATATTGCCATTCTGGTAGTAGCAGCCGACGATGGTGTTATGCCCCAGACCGTAGAGGCAATTAACCATGCCAAGGCAGCCGGCATTGAAATCATCGTGGCAGTCAACAAGATTGATAAGCCCAATGCCAATGTGGACCGTGTAAAGCAGGAACTTACCGAATACGAACTGATTCCGGTAGACTGGGGCGGAACCACAGAATTTGTACCCGTATCCGCAAAATCCGGTGAAGGTATTGAAGACTTGCTGGAAACCATTCTGCTTACCGCGGATATTCTGGAATTAAAAGCAAATCCTAACAGAAAGGCAAGAGGTCTTGTTATCGAGGCCGAGCTGGATAAGGGACGCGGTCCCGTTGCCACCATTCTGGTACAGAAGGGTACCCTGCATGTGGGTGACTTTATTTCCGCAGGCGCAAGCCACGGTAAAGTACGTGCCATGATTGACGACAAGGGCAGAAGAGTAAAAGAAGCAGGACCTTCCACACCTGTGGAAATCTTAGGTCTTAACGATGTACCCAGTGCAGGTGAAGTATTCCTGGCACATGACAACGATAAAACAGCGAAATCCTTTGCCGATACCTACCTTGAGCAGAACAAGGAGAAGAAGCTGGAAGAAACCAAG
The DNA here is from genome assembly GCA_963639875.1 of Bacteroidaceae bacterium. Taxonomy (GTDB): domain Bacteria; phylum Bacillota; class Clostridia; order Lachnospirales; family Lachnospiraceae; genus Acetatifactor. The sequence goes on along the minus strand of CAVHWP010000005.1, from coordinate 35,015 downwards.
AGCAAGATGTCTCTGGATGATTTGTTCTCCCAGATTCAGGAGGGCAGCTTAAAGGAACTGAACCTGATTGTAAAGGCTGACGTTCAGGGTAGTGTGGAGGCTGTTAAGCAGAGTCTGCTTAAGCTTTCCAACGAAGAAGTTGTGGTAAAATGCATCCATGGCGGTGTAGGTGCCATCAACGAATCCGACGTTATGCTGGCAAGCGCATCCTCTGCAATTATCATCGGCTTCAACGTGCGTCCTGATGCAACCGCAAAGGCAACCGCCGAAAGAGAAGGCGTGGATATCCGCCTGTACAAGGTAATTTATCAGGCTATCGAGGATATCGAAGCAGCCATGAAGGGTATGCTTGACCCCGTATTTGAGGAAAAGGTTATCGGTCATGCGGAAGTACGTCAGATTTTCAAGGCATCCGCAGTGGGCAACATTGCCGGTTCCTATGTACAGGACGGTGTCTTCCAGAGAGGCTGCAAGATTCGTATTACCAGAGCCGGCGAGCAGATTTACGAAGGTGAGTTAGCATCCTTAAAGAGATTCAAGGATGATGTAAAGGAAGTAAAGGCAGGCTACGAATGTGGTCTGGTATTTGACGGCTTCGACAAGATGCAGGAGCTTGATATCGTAGAAGCTTACATCATGGTTGAAGTACCCAGACAGTAGTGTGAGGTTAATTATGAGAAAAAACAGCGTGAAGAATACCCGTATTAACGGGGAAGTGCAGCGCGTTTTGGCGGAAGTTATCCGGGGAGAAATCAAAGATCCCCGGATTTGTCCGCTTACAAGCGTCGTTGCGGTAGAAGTGGCTCCCGACCTTAAAACCTGCAAGGCATGGATTAGTGTCCTTGGGGATGAAGAGGCGAGAGAAAATACCTATAAGGGCTTAAAGAGCGCAGAAGGTTACATCCGTAACCGCCTTGCCAGGATCATCAATCTGCGCAACACACCGGAAATTACGTTTATCATGGACCAGTCCATTGAGTACGGTGTCAATATGTCCAAAAAGATTGATGAAGTCATGGAAGAACAGAACGGGAAGGCATAAGGTTATGGATATTTTACAGGAGTGCAGCGGGGCAAAGGTCATCGGTATCAGCGCCCATGTAAGACCGGATGGAGATGCCATTGGTTCCGGCATGGCATTGTATCTTTATTTGAAAAAGAAAATGCCGGGAGCAAAAATCCACTGGTATTTAGAGAGCATACCCGATGGATTTACCCATCTTACCCATTTGTCCGAAGCGGATACGGAGTACCGGAAAGAAGAGCATTTTGACGTGTTCTTTGCCCTGGATACCAATGCGGAAAGACTGGGCGGCGCGGAAGATTTTTTCAAATGTGCGGCAAAAAAAGTGCATATTGACCATCATATCAGCAATGTGCCCGGCTGCGGGGACGTGAATTTGGTGGTGCCCGATGCCAGCTCTACGGCAGAGGTGCTTTACGGTTTAATTCCCAAAGAGGATATGGATGTGGAAATCGCTACGGCGCTCTATACCGGCATTATTCACGACACCGGTGTGTTCCAGTACACCAACACTTCCCCCAAGACCATGCAAATCGGCGCAGAACTGATTGGCTACGGCTTCCCTTTTGCCCAAATCATAGAAGAAAGTTTTTACCAGAAGACCTATCTGCAGACCCAGGTACTGGGAAGAGCCTTGATTGAAAGCATCCGTTTTATGGACGGACAGTGTATTTTCAGCTGCATGGACCAGGAAAAAATGGCATTTTACGGAGCAAAACCATCCGATTTGGACGGCATTGTCAACCAGCTCAGAAACATTGCCGGCGTGCACTGCGCAATTTTTATTTACGAAAAAGAACACATGGAATACAAGGTCAGCATGCGTTCCGATGAATATGTGGATGTGGCAAAGGTAGCATCCTTCTTCGGCGGCGGCGGACATGTCCGGGCGGCGGGCTGCACCATCCGCGGTACCATGCATGATGTGATTAACAACCTGTCCGGGCAGATTGCACTGCAGTTAGGACAGTAGTACAGGTGAAAACCAGAACAGGCAAGGGAGGGAAAAGCAATGTACAACGGCATTATCAATATTTATAAGGAAAAAGGCTTTACCTCCCATGATGTGGTAGCCAAGATGCGGGGAATACTCAGACAGAAAAAAATCGGACATACCGGCACCCTTGACCCGGATGCCACCGGTGTACTGCCGGTGTGCTTAGGCAGTGCCACCAAGCTCTGCGACATGCTGACGGACAGGGACAAGGAATACGAAGCGGTGATGCAGCTTGGCATCTCCACGGACACCCAGGATTTGTCGGGAGAGGTACTGGAGGAGCGTCCCGTCACGGTAACGGAAGAAGAAGTACGAAAGGCCATTCTTTCTTTTATCGGGGACTATGACCAGATTCCCCCCATGTATTCCGCATTAAAGGTCAACGGCAAAAAGCTTTACGAACTGGCGAGAGCCGGCAAGGAGGTGGAGCGTCAGCCCAGACCGGTTACCATTTACGATATAACCATTTTGGACATGAAGCTGCCGGAGGTGACTTTCCGGGTATCCTGCTCCAAGGGTACTTATATCCGGACACTCTGTTATGACATCGGCGTAAAATGCGGATGTCTTGCTGCCATGAAAAGCCTAAAGCGCATTAAGGCGGGGGTATTCCGGGAAGAGAGCGCCATAACCCTGGCAGAACTGGAAAAATTGCGGGATGAAGAAAGAGTCGGCGAGGTTGTCGTGCCTGTGGACCATTTCTTTGAGGAACTGGCGCCGGTGCATATCCCGGATGAATTTATAAAGTATGTTAAAAACGGCAATTCTTTTTATCCGCAGCAGATAAAGGAGCGGAGAATGTTCGGAGACGGCGAAGTGGTGCGTGTCTATGATGAAGCAGGCAGATTTTACGGCGTCTATACCATGAAACGGCAGGAAGACCGTTTCGTACCGAAAAAGATGTTTCTGGAAAATGACTTAAAGTGATGGAGAAATACAGCAATGGAAATCATTACCGGTACAGCGGATTTTTATATTAATGATGAGACAGCAGTGGCAATCGGAAAATTTGACGGTGTGCATATCGGGCACCGGGCGCTTCTTGATGAAATTCTGAAGCAGAAGGAAAACGGCAAAAAAGCGTGCGTTTTTACATTTGACCCTTCCCCGGCTGTTTTCTTCGGTGACGGTAAGGAAAAACAGCTTACCACCAGAGAGGAAAAGAGAGAAATCTTTGAACGTCTGGGAATTGATATTTTAGTGGAATACCCCTTAAACCGTAAGGTGGCGGATATGGCTCCCAGGGATTTTGTGGTAAATGTGCTTTGCAACCGTATCAATGCCGTTTACGTGGCAGCGGGCAGTGACCTTTCCTTCGGACGAAAGGGTGAGGGCAATGCGGCGCTTTTAAGGATTCTGGCGCCGGAGTGCGGCATGACGGTGAAAATCATTGACAAGCTTTTGTATGAAGGCAGGGAAATCAGCTCCACCTACGTGCGGGAAACACTGGAAAAGGGGGATATGCGCCTGACGGAAACCCTGCTTGGAGAAGCCTATTTTATCTGCGGCAAGGTAACACACGGCAGACAGCTTGGACGCACCCTGGGGATGCCGACCTTAAACCTGATTCCGGATGAGAGCAAAATGCTGCCTCCGAGAGGCGTTTATTATTCCGGTGTTATGATACGGAACCGCTACTACAGTTCCACCACCAATATCGGATATAAGCCCACCATCGAGCAGGACAAGCCGGTGATGTGTGTGGAAACGTATGTGTATGACTTTGACGAGGATATCTACGGCGAGGATATTTCCGTATACCTCTATGAATTCCACCGCACCGAGCAGAAATTTGCCGGCATGGAAGCCCTGAAAGAACAGATGCAGAAGGACATTGCCGCCGGCAGGGAATATGCGAAGGAAAAATAGTTCTCTGTACCCAAAGGAAAATTTGAGAATGGGTACAGGAGAGAAAAAGTGTCTTTAGTACCCAAAGAAAAGCATGAAAATGGGTACAGGAGAGAAAAAATGTCTTTAGTACCCAAAGAAAAGCATGAAAATGGGTATAGGAGAGAAAAAGTGTCTTTAGTACCCAAAGGAAAATTTGAGAATGGGTATAGGAGAGAAAAAAGAGTCTTTAGTACCCAAGGAAAAGCATGAAAATGGGTACAGGAGAGAAAAAAGAGTCTTTAGTACCCAATGGAAAATGTAAAAATGGGCACTGAAAGAAAAAATGGATAGAAATACCCAAAATGAAAAAGAAAAATGGACAGGCAACCTTTCGCTGAAAAAATTAAATAGGAAAAATTTAATAAGTTTCTTTGCGCATAGACGGTTGACGCGGGAAAAAGGGATTGCTATAATAAATCCGTAACAAAGATGTAACAATTAACACGGATATGGCAACCGGGATGTAACAACAAAGAGATTATGCCCGGTTTACGAAGGGACTTACAGGTTAAAATAGATGAACTACAATAGAAAAATAAACAAATTAGCTATAATCGGCGCCGTAGGATTTTTAGCAGTTGTTTCTCTTTCCGATCCGATGGAAAGCAAGGCAGCGGGAACGGTAGCCATAAATGATATTATGCCCACAGCGGGCGGGATTTTTGATTTGAAGCTGGACGAAGACTCCTGCTTAAAAGCAGCGGAGGCAACTACGGAAGGCATGTACTGGGGCTATAACCATTTAGGAATTGCCGATGTGGAAACCGGCAACTTAAATGTCAGAGCCATTCCTGCTACAGACGGCAAATTAGTGGGAAAGATGCCGAAAGGCTCTGCCTGCGAAGTGGTGGAGATGAGCGAGGACGGCACCTGGGCACATATTAAGTCCGGGGATGTGGACGGCTATGTCAGCACCGATTATCTGTATACCGGTGCTGATGCCGGAATGAGAGCCATGGAATTAGTAAAGACGGTAGCGGTGGTAAATGCGGATGCCCTCAAAGTAAGAGAGCAGGCAGGCATGGATGCCACGGTTCTGACCTCCGTACCCAAGGGAGAGGAACTGGAAGTCGTTGAGCAGTTGGACGGCTGGGTAAAAGTATCCATCGACGGCGAGGATGCTTATGTTTCCTCCGATTATGTAACAGTAGAAGAAAAGCTGGATACAGCCGTAACCATGAGCGAACTTCTGTATGGTCAGGGCGTATCCGATTTACGTGTAGATATCGTAGAGTATGCAAAACAGTTTTTGGGCAATAAGTATGTGTATGGCGGTAGCAGCCTTACCAAAGGAACGGACTGCTCCGGCTTCACCATGTCGGTATACAAGCACTTTGGTATCAGCCTGTCCCACTCTTCCAGAGCGCAGGCGAACGAAGGAAAGAAGATTACGGCGGCGGATTTACAGCCCGGCGACCTGATTTTCTACGGTGGAAGCTCAGGCTCCATCAACCATGTGGCAATGTATATCGGCGGCGGCAAGGTTATTCATGCATCCAGCCCCAAGACCGGCATCAAAATATCCAATTACACCTACCGTACACCGGTGAAATATGTAAGCATTATCAAGGAATAACGGGAGTAAGACGTTTCCCGGTGGGAACGGATAAAAGAAAGGGCAAATATGGAACAGATACAAAATGGGTTTCTGCAGCTTTCCGAGAGCGCAGAGAAGGAAATTACCGAAACAATGCCACCCGAAGAAGAAATGAACGACTTAGCGGATTTCTTCCGCATCTTCGGAGATGCCACCAGATTGAAAATCCTCTATGCACTGAAATATTCGGAAATGTGCGTGCTTGATATTGCCCAGCTTTTGGGCATGTCCCAGTCGGCGATTTCCCACCAGCTCCGTGTCTTAAAGCAGATGGACCTGGTGAAAAACAGAAGGGACGGCAAAACCATTTTCTATTCCCTTGCGGATGCCCACATCGTAACCATCTTAAGCCAGGGTCTTGACCATATTGAAGAGTAGAGACCAAAACAGAATTGCGAAAAAAAGCTCAAATCTTATGAAAGTAGGATTTGAGCTTTTTTTGTCTTAATATAAAAAATATACGGGATTACTTCTTTTTCATTGCTTTTATGAGACTGATAAGGGCATCTGTTTCTTCCGGCGTCAGACCGGAAAAATCAATATTTCGTTTGCGTTCCACCTCTAAAAGGTAATCGGTACTCACATCAAAAATACCGGCAATATGTATGAGCACATCATAGGATGGCTGACGTACGCCGGTTTCATATGCACTAATCACGGACTTGGTGAGACCAAGCTTTTGGGCGAGCTGAGCCTGTGTCATGTCGTCACGGATACGCAATGATTTCAAAATTGCACCAAAATTGACCATAATTTTTTCTCCTTAGTGATTGTAATCATGATACAATAATAAATGTACACTATTGGTGGTCAAATAAGTTATATAGTGGACATCATGAAAATATGTATATTTTATTTATACTTCTGCTGCATAATTGCAGAATTATGCAGCAGTTTTTATATACAATGGTAAGATTAAAAACTCACATTGATGCAACGGCATACTGTCACGTGTCGAATTATAGAGGGTAGGGAGAAATTCAACTATGAAACGATGTTATTCATGCATGAAAGAATATGAAGATGCCTATGATATGTGCCCGTATTGCGGACACACACAGGATGAGCCGCCGAAGGAGTTGTATTTTTTACATCCCGGAACGGTGGTCGCGGACAGATATATGATAGGCGTTTCTGTCGGCAGCGGTGGTTTTGGTATTACCTATAAGGCGTGGGATACGGTACTGGCTAAGGTGGTAGCCGTTAAGGAATATTATCCGGCGGGACTTGTCAACCGTGTGCCGGGAGAAAAAAAGGTGATTATTTATTCCGGCAGCAGGGCTAAGGAATGTGCCAACGGTATGGTGCGTTTTCTGGAAGAAGCCAGAAATATGGCGAAATTCAACACACATCCCAATATCATTAACGTGTATGACTTTTTTGAGGAAAATAATACGGCGTACATCATCATGGAATTTCTGGATGGTGTGAATTACAAGGAATACATCAGGCAGCAGGGCGGCAGAGTACCGGTTGAAAAAGCAGTGGAAGTTACGCAGGCTGTTCTGGAAGCACTGAAAGAGGTACATAAGAGCGGTATCCTGCATAGGGACATCAGCCCGGATAATATTTTTATCTGTAATGACGGTGCCATTAAGCTGATTGACTTTGGCGCGGCAAGATTTTCTTCAACAGAAGATGAAAGAACCCGGTCCGTCATTTTAAAACCCGGCTTTGCACCGCCGGAGCAGTATCAGACCAAAAGCAAACAGGGACCGTGGACGGATATTTATGCGGTGGGAGCTACCCTGTATCGGGCCATTACCGGAAATGTACCGGAAGAATCCGTTAACAGAGTAGAAGAAGACCAGCTTACAGATCCGGAAAAGTTTTGCCCGGAAATTACGCATAACCTGAACAATATAATTCTGCGTGCAATGGCGCTGCTTCCGGAATTGCGTTTTCAGACCACGGCAGAATTTTTAGATGCCTTAAATTCCAATGCAAATGTAAAAGATGTCCGGAAAGAATTATCCTTCCGGAAAAAGAGAAGATTTATTTCCATTGCAGCATTAAGCGCAGTGGTTTTGATGGGAGCATTTATCTGCTTTAGGGTATTAAATCAGAAAAAAGCAGCGGCAGCCATTCTGAACGAAGCACAGATAACTGTCTGGGTCCCGGCGGATACTACGGATGCATCGGAAGCACAAAGTGTTTTTGTTGCAGCTATTGAACAATTCGTGACAGATTATCCGCAGATAAATGTGGATGTGGTATGTATGGAACGAGAGGAATACGATACACGCTTACAGGAGGCAATGGAAATCGGCAATCTTCCTACATTGTTTGAAAGCTCGCATGTTGACAACAGTGAGTTTGGCAAAATGGGAGATGTATCCGATGTTTTTACATTTGTAGATAAAAGTCAGTATTACTTTTATGAGCAGTATAAGACATATTTTCCGAGTAAAAAACAGCTGCCGATGGCATTTAATGTTCCTGTTCTCTATTACAATACGGTTCTTCATGAGAATGAAGATGTTCCGACTCTTTTGCAACAGGGAACAGCCGTGCTTACAGCGGATAATGTGCTGACAGCCTACAATTTATACGGAGGTGCGGAAGCAATTACTTCTCTGCAGAACTGGAAGGAAAACGATGCTTTGAATGCATGGTTAAATGACAGTGTGGGGAAAGACGCATGGAGCTTTGGAGAAGCGGAAAAGCAGTTTTTAGACAGCCAGTATCCTTGTATTTTTTCAGACAGTGCATTCTACAATGATGTTCAGAAAAACATGGCGGGTATTTATGAAATGGAACTGCTGACCGGAAAAAATGTGGTAGCAAGTTTTAAGGACTGCTACAGCATAGACAAGAATGCGTCCGATGCGGAAAAAGCGGCGGCGATTCAGGTTATGGTGTATTTGCTGACAGATACGGCACAGGATATCTGCTATGTACAAAACGGAACCTATCTGCCTCTCAATAAAAGTGTGTATGGGGCCTATGTAGGGGTCAATACCGAGTTTGAGGAATTGTCCAATGGATTTGACAATCTGATTTTTGCAGGAGAAGGACAATACACCCTGGATAAATGGTATGAGAGTCTTACGGAGAATTAACAACAAAGGAGAACGAAAATGCATAGATGTTTAGGTTGTATGAGAGAGTACAAAGAGGAATATCAGGTATGTCCTTATTGTGGATATGAGGTAGGGACACCTCCCAAGGAAGCTTATCATATGGTTCCGGGAACCTTGCTTGCCGGAAGATATACGGTAGGACAGGTGCTGGGATTTGGCGGTTTTGGTGTAACCTATATCGGCTATGACAATGTTCTGGAGCGAAAAGTAGCCATTAAGGAATACCTGCCCAGCGAATTTTCCACCAGAATTCCGGGACAGACAGAAGTAACGACCTACGCGGGAGAACGGACGGAACAGTTCAACAGCGGACTGACAAAGTTTTTGGATGAAGCAAAAACTCTTGCAAAATTACAATCCGCAAACGGTGTTGTGCAGATATATAACAGCTTTCAGGAAAACAACACAGCATATATTGTTATGGAATATCTGGAAGGAAAGACCTTAAAAACCTATCTGGAAGAAACTGAAAAAATTCCGGTGGAAGAGGCAAAAGAAATTCTGCATCCAATCATTACAGCCTTAAAGGAAGTGCATGCATCGGGCATTATTCACAGAGATATTGCACCGGATAATATTTTCCTTACTAATGACGGCAGAGTAAAACTTTTGGATTTTGGTGCATCCCGATTTGCAACAACATCCCACAGCAAGAGCCTTTCTGTCATTATCAAGCAGGGATATGCACCTGTGGAACAGTATAGAAGCCGCGGAGATCAGGGACCCTGGACGGATGTATATTCTCTTTCCGCAACACTCTATAAAATGATTACCGGAATTACACCGGAAGATGCTATGGAGCGTATTGAAAAGGAAGAGCTAAAAAAGCCGTCCAAACTGGGCATTGCTATTCCGAAGAATACCGAAAATGCCATCATGAATGCCCTTAATATCAAGATTGAAGACCGAACACAGGATATTGAGGCATTTGAAAAAGAACTGTATCACGATGAGAATGTCAAATTAAAGACAGTACATCTGAAGAAAGCAGATGTGGGAAAATGGCCGTTATGGGCAAAATTAAGTGTTTCCGGTGCATCCGTTGCCGTGGCAGCTTTTGCGGTATTGCTCATTACCGGGGTAATCAGCTTCTCCCGTATTGAGATACCGGAGTTCATGATACCTGAGGGTAAAACGAGAGTACCCAATGTTGTAAACGAAGAAGTGGATTGCGCACAGACGACCTTAAAAGAGGCTGAACTGTATTTCCAGATAGTGGATAAACAATACTCCGAATATATTCCGCAGGACATGGTACTGACCCAGAGCATTAACAGGGGAAAAATCGTGGACGTAAACGGAGTTGTGGAGGTCGTAGTCAGCGGTGGCAGGGAACATGTCTTTATGGTGGATGTGTACGGCAGCAGAAAAGAGGATGCTATTAAGATTCTGTCGGCGTTGGGACTGACCGTGGATATCGAGGAAGACTATGGGGATTTGGAAGCCGGGGCAGTATTAGGGCAGAGCATTGCTGCCGGAGAAGAAACCTACAGAGGTGCAAAGGTTGTACTGACGGTTTCCAAAGGATACGATTCCTATCTTGATAAGAGCCAGGTAGTAGAGGTACCGGATTTTACGGGTATGACCTTAAAGGAAGCACAGGCTGCCGCAAAAAAATACGGTCTGTATATTGTAAAAACAGGAAGTAAAAAGGGACAGATGGAAGCAGGATGTATTTTGGAACAGACACCGGATGTAGGTTCTGAAGCACATCAGGGTGATACCATTGAGGTTATTACCGTTGAAGAAGAAATCGATGTGTACATGCCGGATGTACAGTATAAGGATGAGGTGGAAGCAGCTGCCCAGCTGGAAGCCCTTGGACTTACAGTAATGGTTTCCTATGAAAAGAGCAGCAAGGTCGCACAGGGAAAGGTTATCAGCCAGAGCATAGAACCTTATACCAAGGTGAAGAACGGGGAAAAAGTTTCTCTTGTCGTCAGTCTTGGTGATGATGAAATCAATAAGGTAATGGCACAGTGGTCTGACTGGATGGTGGAATTACCTGCCGGTGTAAATAAGGAACAGTATGAAATTGAAACCAAAACACAGTACAGCTTCCGGGATAAATCAACAACTACCTCTTCGGAGTCAAGTTTATCCGGTTGGACTTACTACGATACGGTCATTACCAAAGGTGAATACGGTGACTGGAGTGAGTGGAGTACCAGTAAGCCGAAACAGATTGCAAATAGAGAAATAGATACACCAAAAGAAGAATATAAATACTCTCATAAAGAAAATGCACCGACTACACAGACAGATAATAATGTGATGAGCGGCTGGGTATGCGATGATTCTCTTACGAAAACGACATATGACGATTGGTCGGATTGGTCATATCCGTCTCAAACTGTTGACACAACTTCAGATACCAATGTAAAAGAGGTAAAAACATTAAACTGGTATTCATATAGAAAAAAATCGACAACCTCAGTTGTTCAATATGAAAATGCTACTTGTCCGGCAGCACCCAGTGGATATCCAAATTATGAGAATGTGGTTAAGGAATTGGATGCGAGTCGAAGAAGTGAGTCTGGATGGGTAGAAAGCAATCCAGGTGCATCTGATACAGCAGCAGGAAAGACTGAAATTATAGCACAGGAAAATCGAACACGAACGGTTACAGACTACAATAATTATGTATATTACTATTACCGTTGGGAAATATGGTCTGGAACCGTGTATTATTCATTCGATAAAGCAAATTGTGAAGCATTTTACAGAAATTCAACTGGAAAATCGGGAACGGCTTCCAAAGCAAATTATTCATCCTATCCAACAAGTACGGCATTAAAAATAATCACATATGATGGAGCAGATCACCCAAGATATGAGGGTGGTTGGTACTTGGAGAGAACGGACTGTGCCACTAAGAATGAAAATTATTCTGTATGGAAAACGGCGTATACACCATACAAGTATACATTTACTTTCTCTAATTTAAGTGCATGGTCAAATCCGGTCGAGACTTTACCTGGAACATATTATGACAAAAAAGATGTTACCATGTATAGTTCAAGAACACGTAACAGGCATTATATATATTCTTTTTATCGGTGGGTGGATGAAGTTACATTCAGCGCAGATAAGCAGACTGAAAACAGTAATTGTAAGCTTATAGCACAACGCACATTATATAGATACCGCGATAAGAAGGACGTATATACCTACTATTTCTATCAGTGGGGTGACTGGTCAGGCTGGCGTGATGAGAAGATAGAAAAATCAGATTCCAGAGAAGTACAGGCAAGAACCATGTACAGATACAAATTAAAACAGTAGAGGCAGAAAGAAAAACGGAAGGAAACAGAGGCAATGAAGATTACATATGCAGGTAATACATTTCCGGGTGACCGGGACTATAATGAAGATTTTTTCCTGATAAAAGAAAGTGAAAAGGGCTACTGTTTTCTGCTGGCAGACGGTCTGGGAGGCCATGGAAAAGGAGAAGTGGCTTCCCGGCTGGTATGTGAAACCGCAGCACAGTTTTTTGAAGAAAGTCCTACGACGGAGGATATTTACGGCATGTTTGATCTGGCACAGGATAAACTCCTGGAAAAACAAAAGGAAGAACATGCAGAAGATGCCATGAAAACCACCATGAACATTATCACGTTGGATAAAGAACTTATCCGCTGGGGACATGTGGGAGATACACGGACTTATCATTTTAAAAAACATAAAATAGTATCCCGTACGAAAGACCACAGTGTGCCGCAGATGATGGTAACCATGGGAGAAATCAAGGAAAAGGATATTCGGCATCATGTGGACAGAAACCGGCTGCTTAAGGTCATGGGAATTGAATGGACGAGACCGCAGTATGTGATTGAAGAACCGGTAAAGACGGAACCCAGACAGGCATTTCTGATGTGTACGGACGGCTATTGGGAGTACATTGAAGATAAAATGATGGAAAAATGTCTGAAAAAAGCAAAAACGGTGCAGGAATGGCTGGATTCCATGAATGAGATTGTAAAGAAAAACGGACAGGGAAACAACATGGATAACTTTACTGCGGTAGCTGTATGGATTGAATGAGGTGATTTATGTATACAATGAAAATCCGCAACGGTATTTCCATATCGGCAGCATCCATGCTTGGAAAAAGAGAACAGCAGCAGGATTTTTATGTAAGCAGGCAGCTCCCGGACAGGACGATTGCCATTGTATGCGACGGAATGGGAGGACTGAAGGGAGGAAGTGTTGCCAGCAGACATGCCGCGGAGATTTTGCTTCATGATATGGAAAACGTAAGCCCTGAGGCTGATATGCATGAGTTCTTCCGGATGGAATTAGAAAAGCTGGATGATGAAATTTACGGACTTAAGAATCCGGACGGTTCCCGGATGGGAGCAGGCACCACTATTGTGTCTGTATTGTTGTTTGACAATTATCTGTACTGGTTTTCGGTAGGTGACAGCAAATTGTTTTATTACAGAAAACAGGAAATGTACTGCGTAACCAGAGAGCACAATTACGCCATGAAGCTGAATGCCTTGCGTGAGGAAAAACAGATCAGTGAAGAGGAATATAAGTCAGAAGTATTAAAGGGTGAGCAGCTAATCAGCTATCTGGGAATGGGGATGGCGGAGCTGTTCGACGGCAATTACAGCCCTTTTCCGGTGGAAAAGGGAGATAAAATTCTTCTTTGTACAGATGGTTTATACAGAAGCGTTTCCCAACAGGAAATAAAGAATATATTACAGCTTCCGGAGACAACGGAAAAGTTATGTATGCGGTTGGAGAAGACTGTAAACAGTAAAAATGTTAGAAATCAGGACAATGCAACCTGGATTATTTTACAGAGGATTGGAGAGGGAATATGAACAGAGTAATTTGTATCAAAGGACATTTTTATGACGGAGACAAGTATTCGTCCTGTCCCCATTGTGCGGAAGGAGCGGCACCTATAGAACCGGATCATTTTGCAGTGGCGCATGGAGCAGAAAAAGAGGAAAAGGAAGAAAAGAAGGAGAAAAAAGGCTTCTTCCATAAAAAAGAAAAAAAGGTACCGGAACCGGCACCGGTAGTGGAAAACAAAACAGCGATGTACTCGGAAAAGGAAGCGGAAGAAATTGTCAGCGGAAAGGTGTCCTCCCGGGAAATTTCGGAGAGACATTCCATGCAGCAGAATTTACCGGCAGAGGAAAACAGGGAAGTAAATGAAAAACCGGAGATTAGGCAGGAACCGGAAAGGGAAGCAGCGCCTGTAATAAAACCGGAATCCAAGCCGATTCCCCAGCCATCGGTACTGAGTTCGGCTTTTTCCAAAGTATCGGAACCGCCTAAAACGGCTCCTTCCGATGACGGAAAAACAATCGGCTTTTTCTCAACAGGTCATGCAACAGAGCCACCGGTAGGATACCTTATGTGCATTGCGGGAGAGGATTTCGGAACGGGATTTCCCTTAAAATCCGGTAATAATACAATAGGCCGTTCACAGTCCATGGATGTTGTAGTTATGGATACCAAGGTGTCCCGTGAAAAGCAGGCGTATATCATGTATGAACCCTATAAAAGAGAGTTTTACATAAAGCCGGGAGAAAGCACGGGGCTTTGCTATTTCAATGAGGAAGTTGTTTTGGCGCCCATGAAAATGAAAGCATACGACGTGATTATGTTAGGCGATACAAAGCTTATGCTTTTTCCTGTTTGCAGTGCACAGTTTAGCTGGGATGACTATACAAAACAGGATTAAAACTGTTCATGACAGTTAATAAGCAATTCAGTGCATGCGGCACATTAACACAAACAGAACTGGTATAACTGGAGTATGAGGAATGAGAATTGCAGTTTGTACAGATGATGCAGATTGTATGAAGAGCATCTACGAAGATGTAAAGAACATAAAAAATTGCACCGTAAGATGTTTTTCCACCATATTTGGTTTTGTCACATATATCTGTGATGAAATACGAGGTGAACTGGACATTCTGTATATGGATGAGCAGGTGGCAAAAGAAAACGGAATAGAAGCGGCAGGCGACATACAACGGCTGTTTCCGGAACTGAAGGTAGTGTTCCTGACAAAAGGAAACCGGAGAACAGAGGATTTCTTCATGGCAAGGCCGGTATTTTTACTGACAAAGCCGATACGGAAGGAAGCTGTACAGCAGTCTATCGAGAGGATTGCGGAGGACTTAAAGCAGGAAGAAGGAAAAGTTCTGACATTGACATTTAAGGGATGCACTTACCGTATACCGGTGCATTCGATTTATTACATAGAAAGTCAGGGCAGAAAATTGTATATCTATACCACCGGATTACTCCGGGAAGTCAACATGACAATGGAAGAGATGATGCGCATGCTGCCGGATAATTTTTACCAGTGTCATCGCAGCTACATTGTTAATCTGGATCGTATCCAAAACCTGCTGCCGGGCGAAATGGAACTCAGCAATAAAAGAATTTTGCCGATTGCCAGAGGCAGATATGAAGAGGTAAAGGAAAAGATTAAATACTTATGAGGATAAGGGGATATATATGCTGGTAACGTTGTTATTTCAGGATAAATTGTATACAGTCCGTTTGCCGGAAAAAGTGAGAGGCCAATATTTTATCAGTGATGAAGACGCCGGAACTTTTTCGGAATCTTTTTTGGGAATAGAAGCTTATGAGAACGAGTGGATTATCAGAGCAGGCAAGCATCTGCAGCTTTTCGAGGCAAAAACGGGAGAAAAGGTAAAAGAAGTTATTCTGCAGGAGGGAAATATTTATCCGGTCAGGGTAATAGCGGAACAGGTGAAAGAAGGGTATCTTCTTACTGAACCGTTTACAGAAGACAGATGCCGGTTCCAGAAGTATATCGTCAATTCGGATTGCAAATTATCCATTGGTTCCGAAGAAACCAATGAAATAGAAATCAGGAATAATTATGTAACCGCAAAACATGCGTCATTGGAATGGCAGAACGGAAACTGGATTTTACAGGATTACAACAGTACTAACGGAACCTATGTAAACTGTAAAAAAGTGGAGGGCGGAAAGGCTCTGCGCGCCGGAGACCAGGTATTCATTCTGGGATGCAAAATTATTGTCGGCAATGATTTCCTGTCCATAAACAATCCGGATGACTCTGTAAGAATTCATACCCGAAAACTGGTACCCTATGAAAAACCGGAATATCTTGCAAGGGAGCCGGAAACGGCAGAAACGGATTTTTATTGCAGAATTCCCCATTTTTATAAAGAAGATACAACCTTTGTTATGAAGGTGGAAGCTCCGCCGGCAAAAGAAAAAGAAGACCAGACACCGATTATTTTAACACTGGCGCCGTCTTTGATGATGGGTGTAGCATCTTTTGCTTCCGGTATTGTTTCCACGACTACGGCAATTCAGAATAATGGGAATATTACACAAAGCCTTCCGACGATGCTGATGTCGGTATCCATGCTTTGCGGTATGGTGCTTTTTCCTTTTTTGATGAAAAAGAGAGATAAAAAAATGAAGCACCGGAATGAACTTCTGCGTAGAGAAAAATATGGAAAGTACCTGGCTATTATCCGGGGAGAAATTGATAAAAATATATATTTACAAAGCGAATCTTTAAAAGAAAAGTTTCCGTTTGTACTGGAGAAAGTCGGTAAAGAAATGTTCTGGGACGGACAGCTGTGGGATGTTACATCAGAACATCCGGATTTCTTAAAGATAAGGCTGGGTATCGGACAGAAGCCACTGAATGCCGAAATTGATTTTCCGGAAAACCGGTTCAGCATTGAAGATGATGAAATGCGAAATCAGTTGGAAAGGCTGCAGCAGGAAGAAAGGGTTCTGGAGAATGTGCCTATCTGTCTGGATTTTATGGAGTACCGGATCTGCGGAGTGGTAGGAGAAAAATGCAGAGCTTATGGAATGCTTCACAATGTGCTGCTGCAGCTTGCATCCTATTATGGATATGATGAAGTGAAAATTATGTTCATCGGGGATGAAAAAGATTTAAGAGAGTTTTCTTATATCCCCTATTTGCCGCATATCTGGGACGACGAACAGAAAAACCGTTATCTGGCGGCAAATGCTGAGGATACCCGGGAATTATCCGTGCTTTTAAGCAAGATATTTGCGGAGCAGCTGGAAGAAAAAGAGCAACACAAGTATCAGTACGTGGTGATATGCACCAATAAAGTTCTGGAAGAAAGATGCGGTGCACTTGCAGATATTATGAAACAGATAGGGGACACCGGATTCCATATCATCACTTTTTATGAAAGACTGCAGGATTTACCCGGCGAATGTGACTGTATCGTACAGTATTTTGAACAGGAATGCCGTCTGGTAGATAAGGCCGGTAAGCTGAACAACGGTATTTCCTTTGTGGCTGACCAGATTATGAGAGAAAAGGCAAATGCCGTAGGCTTAAGAATTGCGGGAAATGTGCTGGACCTTAACAGAGGCAGATACGAACTGCCGGACATGCTGACTTTCTTGCAGATGTTTGGAGTTGATAAATTTGAACATCTGAATGTTTTAAGCAGGTGGAAGGAAAACAATCCCGTTATGACACTGAAGACACCGGTTGGTGTGGATACGGCAGGAGGTACTTTCTACCTTGATTTACACGAAAAGGCACATGGACCGCACGGACTGGTAGCAGGTATGACAGGTTCCGGAAAGTCAGAATTTATTATTACATTAATACTTTCCCTTGCGGTTAATTACCATCCGGATGAGGTGGCATTCATTCTTATCGATTATAAAGGCGGCGGATTGGCAGGTGCCTTTGATAATGAAGAATACCGTCTGCCGCATCTGGCGGGAACCATTACAAACCTGGATGGTGCTTCCATTGTACGTTCCCTTGTTTCCATTCAGAGCGAGTTACGCAGAAGACAGGCTGTATTCAATGTGGCAAGAGCCAAGGTCAACGAAGGAACCATGGATATTTACAAATACCAGAAACTTTACAGGGATGGTATTGTATCGGAAGCTATGCCGCATCTGCTCATCATTTCAGATGAGTTTGCGGAATTAAAATCACAGCAGCCGGAGTTTATGGAGCAGCTAATCAGTACAGCACGTATTGGTCGAAGCCTCGGTGTGCATCTGATACTGGCAACACAGAAGCCAAGCGGTGTGGTAAACGAACAGATTTGGGCGAATTCCAAGTTTAAGGTCTGTCTGAAGGTACAGGACAGGGCAGACAGTAACGATATGCTGAAGCGGCCGGATGCGGCAGAAATTACGGAAACAGGACGTTTTTACCTGCAGGTCGGCTATAACGAGCTGTTTGAAATGGGGCAGTCTGCATGGTGTGGTGCACCGTATACAGGAGAAAAGGAAGGACTTCATCAGAATGAAAGCATTGAAATGCTGAATCATCTGGGAAAAGTGGTAGAAAAGGTAAAACCCAGTCAGGGCAATGCCAAAGGCAAAAAATATGCAAAGCAGATTGTCGAGGTATTACGTTATATCAGCCAGATAGCAAAAGAAGAAAAGGCGAGCGCCAGTCCTCTGTGGCTGCCTCCTCTGCCGGAAGTTATTGATTGCAACATGCTTATTCAAAAGTATCAATATCGGAAAGACAGCGGATTTGTACTGAATCCGGTTGTGGGCGAACTGGATGATCCTTATAACCAGAGACAGGATATTCTGACTGTGCCGTTTACGGAAAAAGGAAATGTTCTCATATACGGTAATGCGGGAAGCGGAAAAAATACTTTTCTTACGACCATGCTTTACTCTTTATACCGGGCACACGATGGCAGTGAACTGCATACTTATATTTGTGATTTTGGAGCAGAAGCACTCAAATGTTTTGAAAAAGCTCCGCAGACAGGTGAAGTAATTCTGAATGGCGAAGAAGATAAACTGAATGGTCTGTTCTTATATCTGGGACAGGAAATAGAAGAACGAAAAAAACTTCTGAGCGAAGCGGCCGGTGATTTTGTGGCTTATAACAATACGGCGGAAGAGAAAAAGGCAAATATTCTTGTTATCATTAACAACTACGCTAATTTTGTGGAAAGCTATGAAAATTATGAGGAAAAACTGAATTCCCTCACAAGAGAATGTACCAAGTATGGCATTTATTTTGTCATAACGGCAAACAGCACCAGTGCAATCCGTTATAAGCTTTCACAGAACTTCACACAGACCTTTGTTATGCAGCTGAATGATAAGTCGGATTACTACAATGTATTAGGCAATACCGGAGGGGTATTCCCCATTGCGGTAAAGGGAAGAGGAATTTTCAGAAAAGGAAATGTTTTTGAATTCCAGATTGCGTATCCTTCGGAAAATCCGGACACGGTTGTCCCGGATATGTATTCCTTCTGCAGAAACCTGCGTGATACCTATGACGGCGAATTTGCAAAGAAGATACCGGCCAGCAAGGAGAAGTTTGATGTTTCTAAACTGAAAGAACCGGAATATCCTGTGAATGCCTTTCCGGTAGGTCTGCGTCTGGACAAGCTGAATGAGGAAAAATATAATTTCCTGCAAAACAGCATTTTGCAGGTGGTGGCAAAGGATGCCGTACATATAGCGCCTTATTTGCAGGGCATTGCGGAAATCGCATCTGAAAAGTGTCATTTGCAGACAGTGGTATTCGATATGGAAAATGCTTTTTATGCGGACGAACATAAAGAATACCGGTTAGTAAGCGAGAACTTTGAAAAGGCACTGGATGAAATTTACGATATTACCGTATCGAGACACAGAGCCTGCAAAGAAGCGGAAGAGACGGGAGAAGAAAGAAAGAAATTCACGCCTTTGATGGTAGTTATTACTTCCTATGAAAAACTGAAAGAAGGATTATCGGAGGATGGTAAGAGCAAGCTCGCCAACATGCTTCTGCATCTGAAGGAGACCTATCGTATTGCGGCAGTGGTAGCCGATACGGAGCAGGATGCGGGAAGATCTTATGTGTCCGGCTGGAGAAAAGAACAGTGCAGGGGAAACGGAATTTATATTGGCAACAATCTGGCAGGACAGCACATTCTTCCGGTGGATAACCAGTATAAAAATACAGGTTATAAAAACGGTGTGGACGGCAGTGCCGGCTATATCGTACGTCAGGGTATTCCCGCACAACTGAAACTTGTACTTACACACTTTTGCAAGGAGGAAGAATAAATGTCCAAAATAGTTGTTAAAGTTTATCTTCCGCAGATAAGAAAATCCTATGATGTCCGTATTTCCACGGATGCTTTTGTCAGCCAGATAACTGCGCAGATGACGGCATTGTTTTCCAAGATGTGGGATGTTGCGTTTATCCCGGATGAAAATACGGCATTATGCGATGCAGAAACAGGAAAAATCCTGGATGGAAACTTGATAATCGCAGAAACCGGTATCGGAAACGGCAGCCGGCTTCTGCTGATATAAAAAAAGAAAAGGAGAACAAAGTATGAACAGTATTACAGTAAACACACAGACACTTACCAACAAAGCGGGTGAAGTAGACGAAATGGCGGCAGATTATATGAGCCATTATGAAGCACTTCTCAATGATGTCAATACACTGACCACCAGTGACTGGCAAGGTGAGGATGCCACCGCATTCCGTAACCAGGTAGAAGGTTTCCGGGATGATTTCCAGAAGATGAGAGATCTGATGGGAGAGTATGCGGATTTTTTAAGAGAAGCGGCAAACAAGTATGACTCAATGCAGGATAATCTGATTAACACCATTAAGGGATTACAGAACTAATCAAAGAAAGAGAGGAAAACAATTATGGCAGCAGAAGAAAAGAAAGTAATAAATTACGGAGCCTTTGAAAGCTGGGCAAACACAATCAAAACAAAAAACAATACATTAATGGATGATTTACATAATATCCAGAATAAGATTAACAGCCTTTCCGGAGACTGGGAGAGTAATTCCGCAGTAACCATCCGCTCCAAGATTACCAATATGGAAGGTACCTTCCAGCAGTATTATGAAGTGGTAGACAAATACGCAAAGTTCCTGAACAATGCGGCAGAGCAGTTTAAGACAATGGAAGCCGGTCTGGATATGAGAGCACAGGATTTTGTATAAGCAGTTTGACTATACGGGAACGGAGGAACAGATGAAAAAGAACAACAAAAAGAATTTTTTGCTGGGCTTAGGTCTCCTGTC
The DNA here is from genome assembly GCA_963639875.1 of Bacteroidaceae bacterium. GTDB lineage: Bacteria > Bacillota > Clostridia > Lachnospirales > Lachnospiraceae > Acetatifactor. The sequence continues at coordinate 14,360 of CAVHWP010000005.1, read as the reverse complement.
CGTACTTTGTCTGACAGGCTGCGGGAAGCAGCAGCCTGTGCAGGCAGAGCCGAATGAGGGGGCAGAGACAGACACACAGAGCAGTTACAGCAAAGCTGAATGGATCAAGGACCTGGGTGTGAAGTTTGGATATACAATGTATCTGAGTGAGGATGCTGTATTTTCTGATGTACAAAGCGGTGAGAATTATTATGCAGAGGTACAGGCGTGCTCGGAGTGGGGAGTCATAACCGAAAAGGATACATTTCTTCCGGAAGAGAACGTGACTTGGGAATATGCATTGGACACAGCGGTAAGAGCTATAGGTGTAGAGAAACTGACGGAGGCAGGCTATGAAATAACGGAAGAGGATTCTTTGTCTGACTTTTATCAGAACAATATAGCGGTGGCTGATGTTTCAGATTTAAAAGAGAATATTACTTCAGAAGAAGCGGAACAGGTTCTGGCATATGCCTATGAATTTGAAAATAATCTTGAATTTGAGGATATTTGTGAAATTACCTACCAGGATGGTGTAAAAACCGTGTCAGAGCACGATATTCTTTTACGGGGAGATGGAGAAAGTGCTTATCTTGTAGGCGAGGAGACTTACGAGGTAGGGCAGGTGCTTCTATACAGAAATACAGAGGACGGCACACAGGCAGGATTAAAAATTTCGTCTGTAAACGGAAACTTAATCGGCTATACGAAAGCAGATGTGAAAGAAATTTTCTCGGAAATTAATGTGCGGGGTTCCTTTGATCCGGAGAAAGACTCCATTAGTATTTCCAGAGCGGATTCGCAGATAATAAATGCCAATACGGCTTTGTATGATGCAAGCGAACAAGGCAGGCTTACATCCTTGATAGAAGACAGCCGGAAAGGCGAAGAAAAATTTGTATCGGATGTAGATGTAGAAGTCAGTATTGGAGCAGATTCGGCGGATTTTACGGTAAATGGGGATAACTGGAGTGTCAGTGCCGGGATAAAAAATATTAGGGCATTTGGAGAATGCAAATATTTAGGCGGTGCTGAAGTATCAGGAATAGGAATAGTCAGTAAAGCAGAAGCAAGTGTATATTATGATGATTATGTACACGGGGAAGTAACGGCGTGCTTAGGAAAAACGTTTCCGTTAGGAACTATGAGTATTCCACTGGATAACGGCGCAAATGTAGTTCGGTTACAGGTGGATCTTCTCTTAAATATTGGTGCTGAAGGAGAAGCAACCCTTGATTATGTGTCCCATGTTGTGGCAAATACAGAATATAAGCCTTTCCATGCACCTAAAGCTACTATGGAAACGACGGGATCTTCTTTGGATTTTCATGCGGAAATAACCCTTTCGGCTGAACCTACCATCCGGGTAAGTTTAATGTTTTGGGATACAAATATATTAAATTTACAGGCTACCACGGGAATCGTAGCAATTGCCAAGACGGATGAGGATCTTTTAGGAAACCAGCCAACATGTACGGACATTCATGCATATGTCCCGTTCCGATGGGGATTTAATGAAGAAAGCTGTGTGCTTACATTCATTTTGGGTAATAGAGCGCGATGGTCACAAACAATATGGGATGCTAAGTACAGTGCATTTGAATGGAACTGGCATTTTGAAGAGGGTATGGAAGTGGCTGCCTGTACGAGAGGACAGGGAGAAGAAGTAAAGGCACCTGTTGTTGATGAAACAGGCGAACCGTTTAATGAAGAAGAAAAATTTGAATTCCAGCCGATTGATTTTGCAACCATCAAACTGGAAAGCAGCATGATGTTCCTGACAAAGGATGAAACATTGAAGATTGGTTTCAAGGAAGTTCCGCAGGGACAGTCAACGGATACGCTTGTATACGAAGTGGTAGACAATCAGGGAATATGCCAGCCGAATGGAAACGGCACCATTACCGGACTTACTCCCGGAGCTGCCAATATTAAAATCAGTACGGCGGACGGTTTGTACCATGCCTACATTACCGTAGTAGTGCAGGATGACTACACGACAGAATTTAATCCTTTATAAAACTACATAAACAGAAGCTGAGTGCCCAGATGGGCACCGGCTTTTGTTTCCATAGGAAAAAAGAGTATGGAAAATATTACAAGTGCAGAAATTATTCTGGAACAAAAGAAGGAAATTATATTACATAAAGAGTCTGTTTATGAAATAAGAAGAAAGCTTAGAATTTATAAGCAGAACCTGAATTCTCACTGGCAGGGAGAAGAAATGAGGGAAATAAACAAGAGCATTGAAGAAATAGAACTGCATCTGAGAAGGACGTTGGAAAAACTGGAAGAACTGGAACGAAAATACAACAAAGAATTAGAGACAAGAGAAGCCGGGGAAGGACTGTTATAAAATGGCTGATATTCGTGTATCCATCAAAGAAGTAAGAAATGACAATTATATGCTTCCTTTACTGATCAGCAGACTGGATAACTGCCAGCGGTCCGTTGCTGTCATGAAATGGAGAGTTCCGGCAGATATGCAGGACAGCGAAAAAATAAAGGAAGAACTGATAGCGGTTCAACATGAAATGGAAAACATACAGGAGAAAATGGAGGCTTTATACAGAGCGACCAAGGAATGTATGGACCAGTATGAGGAAACGGAAAATACGTTATTCGCGAGAGCGAAGGATTTTGAATAAAAAAAGAAAAAATGAGGATGAGGGAATATGTTAAGTACATTGCCTGTTATTAAACGCACAACAGAAGAAACCGTAGAAGCTGTAAATAAAACAACAACAGAGACTGCAGTATCGTCAGGCATTCCGGCATGGTGTCTGATACTCATCATTGTGCTTGGAATTCTTCTTCTGGCTGCTATTGTTTTTATGATTGTTTATTTTGTTAAAGAAAAGAAAAAGAAGAAAAAAACCATACCTCAGCCGGTGTACCAACAGCCCGTAGCCAGACCTAAAAAGGAAGAACCGGAAGCCGTTGTGGAGAGCCATTCCAATCACACGCAGAAGCTATGGTCAAGCGGCTCCGTGGTTTTGAAGGAACGGAATAGTGTCCTGATAAGAGACATTGCTTACCCGGAAAGGTTTTATAAGGTAGCGGTAGATGGAGGTGTGGTAATCGGAAGAAGTACGGGAGACATCATTATATCCTATGACAGGTTCATTTCTTCCAGACATTGCGAACTTTCCTACAGTAACGGAATTTTATATGTACAGGATTTGGGTTCTGCAAACGGTACTTTTTATGAAAATCAGAAAATACAGAGAAAAACGGCAGTCATAAACGGTGGAATTATAAAAATAGGAGAGACGGAATTAAAGTTAGAGGTCGTAAAGGAGAAATGCTAAATGTCATTGACGAGCGCTTGTTTTACGGATATTGGACAGCAGCGAAGTGTTAATCAGGATAATGTGTTCGCGGATGAAAAAGGGGACTATGGCATCTACGTGGTATCTGACGGAATGGGCGGACACAGCAAAGGAGAGATGGCAAGCGGTAAGGCGGTTGAAATGATCGGTGACTGGTGGAAACGCAATTATACCATTCTAAAGAACAGCACAACAGAGGAAATTACCAATACTATTTCAGAGTTGATTCAAAATATTAACGCTGAAATATTTGCCATGTATCAGGAACAGAAACTTACAGGCGGAGCAACCCTGTCCATGCTGATTATCCGTGATACATCCTATCTTCTGTTTACAATAGGCGACAGCCGGGTATTTGAAATAAAAAAGAAAAAAGTCCAACAGATATCGGTAGATGACGTATGGGAGAGTTTGGCTGTTAACCGGTGTAAACCGGAAGCAGAACTCATAGCCGATCCCAGATATGGAACGCTTACACAGGCTATTGGATTTGAGGATGGCATTGCACCGAGAATTTCCGGAGGCAGTATAGAAAAGCAGTCACGGTTTTTCTTATGCAGCGACGGAATTTATAAATATTGCCCGGAAAAGGTGCTGAATAAACTTTTAATTAAGAGTGAAAAAAAGAGAGATTTATCGGAAACTCTGATGGCAATCAAGGATAAGGTTTACAGTTACGGAGCCTTGGATAACCTGACCGGGATACTGGTGAGAATATAGGGAGAAAAATACCATGAAAAAAGCAAATGAGATAATGTTAATCGGAGTCATGTGCACAGTTTGTCTGGCAGGATGCGGAACAAAGGACACGGCGGCGGAAGCTGCTATGATTGAGAGTACCGCCGCAGAGACGGAACCCATGCAGGAGACAACATATATATCAAACGTGCCAGAACAGGAAGAAACCATAGAGGACATACCGGAAGAAAAAGTAATCTGGAACGACTTTGAACGGGTTGACTATGCAGCAATGGCAGCCATTTTGTATGCAGATAACAGTGAGACTTACGGTTGCGAACTGCTCGATTTGGATAATGATGAAAGGGTAGAACTGGTTTATGTAAGGGAAAACCTGGATTATTCACCGAGACAGGAAGTGTATGTGGTAGATTTGGATAATCAGCCTGAAATTACTTATATGTCGGACATCAGTCCGAACGGTATAGCGGACATCTATATAAATGACAGCCGGCTGCACTTTGATGTAAGTTATGCCGGAGCAGATTATATAGCGGAGGAAGCGTATTTATGGCAGGGAAGCTGGATAAATGTAGAGAATACGCAGGCAGGACAGACACAGAAAATACGTGAAGTGGCAAATGAGTATGCGTCTGTTACGGAAATTGCCATTTCTAACGGAGACTTTGACGAAATAGTAAAGCAATACAGAGAGCATCTTGATAAATTAAATTTTCTGTATGATGAAGAAATGGAAGAAACTGCATCCGGGGAGAAGGAAGTGGTATTCCGGGTAGAAGATTATGCAGCTCCCTGGAAAAAAGATTTTACGGGTAATAATGGCGGATATACCTATCATACATTTTCCGCAGATGCAAAAGACGGTCTTTCTACAATCCGTATTGTACTTGATAAGGATGACTGCGTATATTTCAGGGTGTCTTCGGATATAACACAGAAGGTTCTTATAGTTAGGGCGAAGGATACCTCCGATGAAGGCTTACGGGAACAATTACGGCAGTACGTTTTTTATGAGCCGAGTTTTATGGATATGTTCTTCGTCAGATATGTTTTCAGGGAAGACGGCACCTGGGAGAGAATTAATGTTAACATAGACGGAACTACCTGGGGAGAGCCGCGAACCTATACATATCGTCTGGAAAACGGAAGGCTGTATATAGGTGATAGTGGGGATGGATATTTTTATAATGAGGAAAAAGGATTCTGGCAGACGGATGAATATACTTATTATGACGATATAGCCGAGGAATATGGAACATATACATTCTATCTGTTTCCTTATAATGGTCTGGTGGATATGGATGCTTATGATACTATGATACAAATGACATTTTAAATTTCTGATAAAACCGGAAAATTTGTGGGAACTTTAATCTTTACCGGTATTAACGGATACAGTGGTACTCTGAAGAATTACCGGTTCTGCCATTACTCCCGGAAAAGAGGAAATCACGCTGACCATGAAGAAAGTGCCTCTTGCCGCGGACGATTATGAAATCGTAAGCTACAGCAACGCGGATACTGATTTCACAGGTGGTTAGGAAGCTCTGTAAAGGAAAAAGTGTAGAACAGATTGCCGACGAACTGGAAGAAGATATGGCAACCATTGCCCCTATCTGTCAGGCAGCGGAAGAGTTTGCACCGGAATATGATGAGGAGAAAATCTTTGAAAAGGTCAAAACTTGTATAAATATTGACTAAATTTGCATAAAACACCTTTTGGGGTTGAGATTTTTATATAAGTACTTTAAATTAAAAGATACCGTATTATTGAGAAAAAAGGCACATGGAGCAGACAGATGCGCAATAAAATCGCACGGGATTTTACGACTGTCCACAAAGAATATGGGAAGGAAAGATGCCGTATTCTGAACAATATGGGACATATGTATATCGAGTGGAAAAAGCCGGAGAAGGCGTATGAATGCTTAAAGGAGTCCTATGGAAAAACGGTATGGTAAATAAAGGATAAATTCCAGAAAAAAGTAGAGCTTACCCATGAAATCTGTTATAATGAAACTTGCAGTGACGGCAGTTTCGTTATGGCAGATTTTTTATTGCGGGAAACGCAGAGAGAAGGGCGGCGGAAACGTGCAGAGGATTAACGAGGACTTACGAAGCGGACAATTTAAGCAGGCATATCTTTTGTACGGAGAGGAAGCGTACCTTCGCAGGCAGTACAGGGACAGGCTGAAAAAAGCACTTCTGGGCGACGGAGACGCCATGAACATGAACTGCTTTGAGGGCAAGGAGGTCAATGTGGGAGAAGTCATTGACGTGGCGGAAACCATGCCTTTCTTTGCGGACAGGCGTGTTATTGTCATGGACGGCACCGGGCTTTTTAAGAGCGGCGGGGAAAAGCTGGCGGAGTACATCGTGGGCTTAAAGGACAGCGGCTCCCAGACCTATTTTGTGTTCTGCGAAAGCGAGGTTGACAAAAGAAGCAGGCTCTTTAAGCAGGTACAGCAGATTGGTTATGTCTGTGAAATGAAGCAGCAGGACGAGCAGACCTTAAAGCGTTGGGCGGCAGGGGTGTTAAAGCAGGACGGCAAGAAAATTACGGAGAATACGCTGGAGTATTTTCTGGAAAAAGTCGGCACCGATATGGAAAACATCCGCACGGAGTTAGAGAAACTGAGCTGCTACTGCATGGATAAAGAAGTGATTGAAAAAGAAGATGTGGACAGCATCTGCGTGGTAAACATTACCAACCATATTTTTGATATGGTGACAGCCATTTCGGAAAAACAGACGAAGAAAGCATTGCTTTTATATTACGATTTGCTGGCGTTAAAGGAACCGCCCATGCGGATTTTGTTTTTGATTGCCAGACAGATGAATCTGCTTCTGCAGGTGAAGCAGTTGAAGGGCAAGGGCTTTGACAATAAAAGCATCGGAGAAAAAATCGGGCTGCCCCCTTTTATTGCGGGCAAGAATGTGACGCAGGCGTCCCGGTTTAAGGAAAGAGAATTAAAAGCTGCCGTGGTAAAATGCGTGGAAGCGGAAGAAGCGGTAAAAACCGGCAGGCTGAAGGATACGGTCAGTGTGGAAATGCTGATTTTATCCGTTTTGTAAGGCGGAGTGAGGAAAACGGCGGCAGGCGGCAGAAAGGCGCGGTGACGAAATGATAAAAATTTTAATCGTGGAGGATGAGGAGCCCATTAACAATCTGATTCGCATGAATCTGACAAAGGCGGGTTATCAGTGTAAATGTGCATTTGACGGACAGGAGGCTGCGGACATGATGGCGGCGGAGAAGTTTGATTTGTTTCTTTTGGACATCATGCTTCCCGGGATTAACGGCTATGAACTTCTGGAATATGCCCAGACCCTGAACACACCGGTTATTTTTATTACGGCGATGGGCACGGTGGAAAACAAGGTAAAGGGACTGAAAAAAGGCGCGGACGATTATATTTCCAAGCCCTTTGAGATTGTAGAGCTGCTGGCGCGTGTGGAAACGGTGCTCCGCCGGTACAACAAAGCAGAAAAAATCATTAAAATTCTGGACATTGAGGTGGATACGGAGTCCCGTACCGTAATGCAGAACGGGCAGCAGGTTATTCTTACCTTAAAGGAATTTGAACTGCTGCTTTTGTTTATCCGCAACAAAAACATTGCCCTGTACCGGGATGTGATTTACGAAAGTGTCTGGGAAGGGGAAGATATGGGAGAAAGCAGAACGGTGGATCTGCATGTGCAGCGACTGAAGAGAAAACTGCACTGGGAGAATAAAATCGTAGCTGTCTACAAAGTGGGCTACCGCCTGGAGGCATAGCCTGCACCGCAAAATGAGGAGCTATTTTCATTTATGAAATTTTTCTGGAAAATATTTTTTGCTTTTACGGCTATTATCACCATGGTTTTCAGCGTGTTCGGTATCTGGCTGATTTCCCAGACCTTCCGCAATTCCTTAAATAAGGAAATTGAAGAGGGAAACCGGGAAAACCGTATGTTCCAGTTTGCCTTTGAGGTAAACATGAACTCCATTTCGGAGAATTACCGGACGGAAAAAATCGTCAGGGCGCTGACGGAATCGGTGGTGAACAACTTAGACAAAAATGAATATTCCTACAAGCTTTACCGTGACGGCAGGTATCTGGTTTACGAAAATCAGGAGCTTCGTCTGGAAAACGGTCTGATTGAAAAACTGACGGATGCGGACTGCGTGTATCAGGTGTTGGAAAACGACGGAAAAAAATATCTGATTTTTATCTGTAAAAGTGTGATTGGCGGCAGAAACTATTATCTGGAAAGTACCAAGGACATCACCGATTTGTACGAAGAACGGAACCACTTTTACAGCCAGTACCGGGTGATTATGCTCTGTCTTGTTGTGGTGGCGGGCGTGGTTATTTTTATGGTATCCCGTTTCTTAACCCGGTCGGTGGCGAGCCTTTCCGATACCACCAAGCGTTTTGCGGTGGGGGATTACAACACCCGCGCGGAGGTTTACAGCGAGGATGAAATCGGTACGCTGGCGCAGGATTTTAACATCATGGCGGACAATCTGACCCAGAAGATGGACGAACTGAAGGACAATGCCCGCAAACAGGAGGATTTTACAGCCTCTTTTGCCCATGAACTGAAAACGCCGCTGACCTCCATTGTCGGATATGCGGACATGCTGCGCACCATGGACCTTGACAAAGAAGAAACCGTGGAGGCAGCCAATTACATTTATTCCCAGGGCAAGCGTCTGGAAAGCCTTTCTTTTAAGCTGCTTGACCTGATTGTGACCCAGAATGAAAAGATTTCGTATACGCCGCATTCCACCCGTACGCTTATGGAAGAAGTGGAGAGGATTACGGCGAAGAGTCTTTCCGATAAGGAAATTACCCTGTATACCGACGTGAAAGAGGGTACGGTTTACGGGGAAAAGGATTTGCTTCTTTCCTTATTTGTAAATCTGGTGGACAATGCCCGGAAGGCACTTTCCCCTAAGGGGAAAATTACCGTAACCGGAAGAACGGAGGAGGAAGGTTACCGGTTTGCCATCCGTGACAACGGCTGCGGTATGCCGGAAGAGGAAATCCACAAGGTTACGGAGGCTTTTTACATGGTGGACAAATCCCGCTCCCGCAAGGAGGGCGGTGCCGGTCTTGGACTGACCTTGTGCAGCCGTATTGTGGCACTTCATAAGGCGGAGTGGAAAATTGAGAGTAAAATGGGCGAGGGCACCTGCATCACACTGACGTTTCCGGCAAAGGAGGTGCTGCATGAAACAGAAAAATGAGAAAAACGGCAGCATCCTTGACTACAGTATCAGTATTCTCCTGATGCTCATTTTAGCACTGTCCACGTATCTTGCCCCCTTTGCGTACAGCAATTTTTCGGACAACAAGGATATGAAGGAAGCCCATGCGGTGGAAAGGGAGGGCTTTTCTTTCAGGACACCCGTGGAAAGCAATGCCGGAGAGAAAGTGCAGAGCATGATGACAGCACTGGTAAACACCAACGGCCTGCAGAAAACCATGTCCTTAAGTGAGACGGAGTTAAATACGGGTGAGGTTTTCGGCGGTGTAAAGGAAGCCATCGGTATTGCCATTTCCTGTAAACTGCTTCCCGACATCAGCGCCTATGATTTAGAGCATAATATTGTTTATGTGGATTATTACAACGTCAGCGATGCCTCTTCCGAGGATACGGATATGGCTTTTTTCTGTATCCGTTTCAGCGACAACGCGACCTTTGATTTTACCTTCCGGGTGGATGCTTCGGACTATATTATTTATCAGGCGGAGCTTTACTGCGCCGAGGCTTCCGAATATGTGGAGCAGGTGGACTCCGACGACAAAGAGGTTGTGGCATACTTAAACGACCAGTTTACGGAGAACGCCGGGAAGTATTTTGAAGCGGAAGGCTATGATGTACTGACGGACAATACCCAGAGTGAGCTTCTGATTATGATGGGTTACGAAAGAGGCGAATATGCGGTGTACCACACCGTATGCCAGAATACCAACATGGGTATATCCGGGCTGCGCTGGGGCTTTGTACCCATGACGGCAGCTTTGGAGGACGGCGCCGCCACCCAGGAATGGGGCTACAAGAGAATTGTGGATTACTTCTACGACAAATACCAGATAGAAATAGATTAAAAGTGACATTTATGGGACACCGTTTCTGTTATCCTTGCTTCATAAGAGAGAAACAGACAGACAGAAAGCCGCTGCGGAAAGCAGAGGTTTTCAGGAAGAAAGGCAGGAGCGGTTATGAAAAATACAGTATTTGCAGGAGTTACGGTTTTACTTATTCTGACGGTATGGCTGTCAGCGGCGGGCATTGTGAAAAGCGAGAGCAGTGAGCGCATGAAAGAAGAGCACTATGCGGCGCTGGAGCAGCAGTATGTAGAGGACGTAAGAGAATATTTAAATAAAACAGGTTACCCCGACAGCGGTGTTATGTGCAACCGTGTCACCTACGAGGACGGCAGAAGGGAATACACGGTATTTCTTCATCATCGCAGGCTGGCAGGGCTTGCGGAGGAGGAAAAAGAAGCGCTTGTGCAGGAGCTTTTGCAGAAAGCGATGGAAGAGGAAGCTTTTCAAAAAGAAGAAGTTTCGTTTACCTTTTCGATTTCCTGATTAGCATTATCGCGGGACGGGGACTATAATGGAAGAATGCCTGAAATGAGAGGAGAAATTATGGTTCGTATTCCCAAAGCAAATGAAGTTTACAAACATTTTAAGGGCAATTTATACCAGGTGATGACGGTGGCAGAGCATTCGGAAACGGGTGAGGAGCTGGTAATCTATCAGGCTCTTTACGGAGAAGGAAAGGTCTACGCCAGACCGCTTGCCGATTTCTGCGCAGTGCTTGATAAGGGAAAATATCCCGATGCCGCGCAGGAGCACCGGTTTGAATTGCAGGAACCGGAAGAAATGACATTGGACCCTATGGTGTTGGAGTTTCTGGACGCTGACAACTGCGAGGACAGACTGAATATTTTATCCGCCTTAAAGCACCGGATTACGGATGACATGATTAACACCATGGCGGTGGCATGTGACGTGGAAGTGCCGGAGGGCCGGATAGAGGACAGATATTACAGCCTGAAGAACTGTCTGCTTACCAAGAAGAAATTTGAGGGCAGCCGGTTAAGGTAACCAGCAGTGTGCCGACTCTCACCGTAGCTATGGAAAGGATTGAGAAGACTATGGCATACAGCTTGGAAAACAGACTGATTATCGGCATCTCCACAAGAGCGCTTTTTGATTTGCGGACGGAGAACCGGATTTTTGAAGAAGAGGGCGTGCAAGCCTATGCAAAGTACCAGAGGGAGCACGAGGCGGAAATCTTAAAGCCCGGCCCGGGGTTCTCCCTCATAAAGGCACTGTTGTCCTTAAATGTTACCACCGGAATAGACGGCACCGGACGCCATGCATCCGGCAACCGGGTGGAGGTGGTGCTCATGTCGAAAAACAGCCCGGACATTTCCCTTCGGATTTTCCGCTCCATAGAGCATTACGGACTGTATATCACCCGGTCTTTTTTTACAAGCGGAGCACCCATGGCACCGTACCTTACTGCATTCCGGACGGATTTGTTTCTGTCCGCCTGTGAGGAGGATGTGCGGGCTGCCATAGAGGCGGGCATTGCCGCCGGTATTGTCTGCGGAGAAGGAAACCATTATAAGGAAAGCCCTTCGGATGGCAAAATCAGAATAGCCTTTGATGCGGATGCGGTTATTTTTTCCGATGAAGCAGAGAATGTTTTCCGGAAAGAAGGACTGGAAGCCTTTGAAAGCAGTGAGAAAAAGAAAGCGGACATTCCGCTGTGCGCCGGTCCCTTTGCCAGATTTCTGCATACCATTTCCGACTGGCAGCAGGAGTATGCGCCGGGGGAGTCGCCCATAAGGACGGCGCTTGTTACGGCAAGGAGTGCGCCCGCCCACGAGAGGGTAATCCGCACCCTTCGGGCATGGAACGTCCGTATAGATGAGGCATGCTTTCTGGGCGGAGTGACGAAAAGGGATGTGCTGGCAGCCTTCGGGGCACAGATTTTCTTTGACGACCAGCAGGTGCATGTAGGACCTGCGGCGGAGGTGGTTCCTTCGGCAAGGGTGCCGGCAGCGGCTGACAAAATATATAGGATAGAAAGAGTTATACATGAAGTATCATGATATTGTGGAGGGCACTTTTAGGGCTGTGGAAGAGTGGCTTTCTGATGAAAATCTTAATTTCACAGTGGGGGATATTCCCAAACCGCTCTTAAAATGGTATGATACCAACAGACGGATTTTGCCGTGGAGAGAGGAACCGACCCCGTACCGGGTCTGGGTTTCCGAGATTATGCTCCAACAGACCAGAGTGGAAGCCGTGAAGCCGTATTTTGAGCGTTTCATGAAGGCTCTGCCGGATATTAAAAGTCTTTCCGAAGTGGAAGAAGATGTACTCTTAAAGCTCTGGGAAGGGCTGGGCTATTACAACCGTGCCCGGAACTTAAAGGCAGCAGCCATCCAGATTATGACGGAACACGGCGGAGAAATGCCGGCTTCCGCAGAGGAGCTCTTAAAGCTTAAGGGTATCGGCAGCTATACGGCGGGAGCGATTGCTTCCATTGCCTTCGGCATACCGGTTCCGGCGGTGGACGGAAATGTACTGCGGGTCATCGCAAGACTTTTTATGAGAACGGACGATATTGCGCAGCCGAAGGTAAAGAAAAGCCTGGAAGAGGAGCTTCTGGCAGCCATGCCAAAGCGTGCCGGCGATTTTAATCAGGCCATGATGGAAATCGGCGCCATGGTCTGCATTCCAAACGGTGCTCCTCATTGTGAGACATGCCCCCTGTCCCATATCTGTGCGGCGTACCATGCTGGAAGACAGAGTGAGTTCCCGGTAAAGAGCGCCAAAAAGGGCCGCACCATAGAGGAAAAAACAGTTTTTATCCTGCAGGATGAGGAAAAGACGGCGCTTCACAAAAGACCGGACAAAGGACTTCTGGCAGGACTGTATGAATTCCCCAACACGGAAGGGCATCTTTCACCGGAAGAAGTCACTGCTTTTTTCAGGAAAAGAGGTATGCCCATCGTCAGGGTGGTAAGGCTTACGGATGCGGTGCATGTGTTTTCCCATAAGGAATGGCATATGTGGGGATACCAGGTGCGCGTGGACGAGCTTTCCGACCGCACGCAGGCCGTCAAAAAGGAACAGTGGATTTTTGAACGTTCCGAAGAGGTACAGAAAAAATATGCCATACCGTCTGCGTTTGCGGCGTATGCGTCATATATATTATAAATCCGCTAAACAGGAGGAATGAAAACAATTATGAAACTTTTATCCATTGCAATACCATGCTATAACTCGGCAGCATACATGGGAAAATGCATTGAATCCCTGTTAATGGGAGGAGAAGATGTGGAAATCCTGATTGTGGACGATGGCTCCACCAAGGATAATACTGCGGAAATTGCAGATGATTATGCGGCAAAATATCCCAGTATCATTAAAGCAATTCATAAGGAAAACGGCGGCCACGGTTCTGCCGTGAATGCGGGTATTGAGAATGCTACGGGTCTGTATTTCAAGGTAGTGGACTCCGATGACTGGGTACAGGAAGAAGCTTACAAAAAGATTTTGGACACCCTGAGAGACATTGCGGGCGGCAACAAGGCACTGGACATGCTGGTCAGCAATTTCGTCTACGAAAAAGAAGGGGAGAAGCGTAAAAAGGTTATGCATTACCGCCACATTCTGCCTACGGACAGGATGTTTACCTGGGACGACTGCAGGCACTTCAGGAAGGCACATTATATCCTGATGCACTCCGTTATTTTCCGCACCCAGCTTTTGAGAGACTGCGGGCTGCATCTGCCGGAGCACACCTTCTATGTGGACAACATCTATGTATTTGAGCCGCTTTTGCACGTGAACACCATGTATTATCTGGATGTGAATTTTTACCGCTATTACATCGGACGCTCCGACCAGTCCGTCAATGAAACGGTTATGATTTCCCGCTTAGACCAGCAGATAAGAGTCAATAAAATCATGATTGATTTCTATACGGAGCATAAGAACCAGATTATCAAATGCAAGAGACGTCATCAGTATATGAGAAATTATCTGGAAATTATCATGACGGTTTCTTCCGCCCTGTGCCTGCGTGCCGGTACGGAAGAGCAGCTTAACGCAAAGAAAGAGCTGTGGCAGTACCTAAAAGATAAGGACAAGCTTTTATATGTCTGGATGCGCAATGGCATTATGGGCGGCTTCATGAACCTGCCCGGCAAGGGAGGCCGAAAGCTTTCCGTGGAAGGCTATATGATCTGCCAGAAGATTTTTAACTTTAACTAGTGTCTGCTGATTAAATAAAAATCAACTTATAATCGTTGGTTTTACAGCATTT
>CAVHWP010000004.1:0-117406 GCA_963639875.1 Bacteroidaceae bacterium | reverse complement strand
CTCCCGACAAGAATACGCTGCCCATCTCCATCTTACAGAAGAAGGATTTTCCGGAGCCCGGCACAGGTTGTCTGAATTGCTCCATATAATTATCAAATATTTCTAAATTAATTAGCACAGTCCCCCCTGTTCCCTCATTTATTTTATATGTTGCACCTGCTGCTCTAGCCAACTCGATAAATCTATGTCTGCCAATACTGTATATAATTGAAGCTTCTCCAATTCTCGCAAACTTTTTGATTATCTGCTTATTTGTACCCGGCACTTTATATATGTGTTTCATAAACTCATCAAACCTTTCCTTTTTTACCAAATGAATACGGGCAAGCTTATATAAAGAACTTGCAGCCTTAGCTATATATTCAGTTTCCTCAACACTAAATCCATATTCATAAGCCACCTCTTCGACCTTTATGTATCTTTTTATTACCTCCCCACCATGAAGATAAGCCCTAACATCCGGCTGTAATTGTGTTACCATCCTTTTCACCTACTTATAAAATCCATCATCAACTATGTGGAATGTCTCAATGTACTCATCAAATATCTTCAAATTCACAAGTCCTAACTGACCTAACTTATAGATTGCCTTGGCGTCCTTAGCCATTTGCATAAACTTTGATACGCTCATATGATACATTTCTGCTCCTTCGCTATACCTTACAAATTTTGTATTACCATTCTTCTTAAATTCCTGATATGTCTTTGTGTGCTCCATATTAATCTCCTTTCGCTATTTCTGTTGCTCCTATAACGCAAAAAGAGGACATCTTCTAAATTTCTTTAGAAAATGTCCTCTAAGTAATACAATCTTTAATTTTTCAGACTAAGCAATCTGTACTAACCTGTACTAATCTTTTTTGACTATGCCAAAAATTGTTCAAATCTTGGTCAAAACCCCTTGACCAACTATATATTTTCGTACATCCAAGTGCTGAAACCCTTGATTTTCCTGCATTCTTACTTATCAATAGACTTCATTGTCGGGAACAGGAGCACATCGCGGATGGCGGGGGAATTGGTGAGCAACATGACCAGACGGTCGATGCCGTATCCGATACCGCCTGTGGGAGGCATACCGATTTCCAAAGCGTTCATGAAATCTTCGTCCGTGGTGTTTGCTTCTTCGTCACCGGCAGCCAAAGCAGCTTCCTGTGCCTTGAAACGTTCTCTCTGGTCGATGGGATCGTTTAATTCGGAGTAAGCGTTGCACATTTCGCGTCCGTAAATAAACAGCTCAAAACGCTCTACATATTCCGGCTTGTCCGGCTTTCTCTTGGTAAGAGGGGAAATTTCAACCGGATGGTCCATAATGAATACGGGCTGGATTAAATGCTCTTCTACGAACTCTTCAAAGAAGAGATTTAAGATGTCGCCCTTAACGTGACGGTCCTCGTAGTGAATGCCCTTTTCGTCTGCCAGTTTCTTTGCTTCTGCGGTGTCTGCTACCTGGTCAAAGTCAATGCCGGTGTATTTCTTAACGGCATCAATCATGGTCAGTCTTTCAAAAGGCTTTCCAAGGTCAATCATTTCTTCCGCATAAGGGATAAGAGTGGTGCCGCAGACTTCCTGTGCCACATAACGGAACATGTTTTCCGTTAAATCCATCATGCCGTTGTAGTCGGTGTATGCCTGATAGAGCTCCATCAGGGTGAATTCCGGGTTGTGTCTGGTGTCCAGACCTTCGTTACGGAATACACGGCCGATTTCGTAAACTCTTTCCATGCCGCCGACAATCAGTCTCTTTAAGTAAAGCTCCAGGGAAATACGAAGCTTAACGTCTTCATCCAGTGCATTGTAATGGGTCTCGAACGGTCTTGCTGCCGCACCGCCCGCATTGGCTACCAGCATGGGAGTTTCCACTTCCATGAAGTTCTGGCTGTCAAGATAACGTCTGATGGCGCTGATGATTTTACTTCTCTTTACAAAGGTATCCTTTACATCCTGATTCATAATCAGGTCGGTGTAACGCTGTCTGTAACGGATATCCGTATTAGTAAGGCCGTGGAATTTCTCGGGAAGAATCTGCAGGCTCTTGGAAAGTAAGGTTACTTCCGCCGCATGGATGGAAATTTCACCGGTCTTTGTCTTGAACACTTCACCCTTTACGCCGACAATGTCGCCTACGTCGTATTTCTTGAAGTCTGCATAGGACTCCTCACCGATATTGTCCCTTGCCACGTAGGTCTGGATATTGCCCTGCAAATCCTGTACGTTGCAGAAAGAAGCCTTACCCATGACACGCTTCTGCATGATACGTCCGGCAATGGATACGTTCTTTCCTTCCAGTGCTTCAAAGTTGTCTTTGATTTCCTGGCTGTGATGTGTTACGTCATATCTGGTAATCTGAAAAGGGTCCTTGCCGGCTTCCTGTAAATTGGCAAGCTTCTCTCTTCTGACCTTAAGGAGCTGATGGATGTCCTGCTCCTGTGCTGCCTGATTCTGTTGTCCCTGATTATTCTCTGCCACTGTTTTACTCCTTCAACCGGTCTCCCGGTACTGTTTTAGTCTGCGGTATTGGATCTCTGAATTTCCAGTACCTTGTATTTTAAAATGCCGGCCTGGGTTTCCACTTCTACGATGTCGCCCAGTCTGCTGCCGATTAAAGCCTTGCCTACGGGGCTTTCGTTGGAAATCTTGCCCTTTAAGCTGTTTGCTTCGGTAGAACCGACAATTTTGTAATCCATTTCTTCATTGTATTCCATATCCAGAATTTTAACCTGGCAGCCGATGTTGATTTTGTCTAAATCTACTTCATCTTCTACTACCACTTCTGCATTTTTCAGAATTTTTTCCAGTTCTTCGATACGGGCTTCGATGTCTCTCTGCTCATCCTTTGCTGCATCGTATTCTGCGTTTTCGGATAAGTCGCCCTGTTCTCTTGCTTCCTTAATTTTCTGTGCTACTTCTTTACGTTTTACAACCTTTAAGTCATGCAGTTCGTCTTCGTATTTTCTTAACCCTTCATAGGTCAGAATATTTTTCTTGGATTCCATCTTAATCGCCTTTCTATTCTCTATTCTCCCTTTGCTGCAGCCACTATCCGTGCCTGTGATAAGTGTAGGTATTATACTTAATTTTAGACACAGTGTCAAGAAAGAACCGCATGACACTGTGTCTTCTGTAAAGTTTCGCTCTGTAAAATCTTTTCCTTTCCGATAAGAATTATTGCTTCTGAAGGAACTGATCCATTTTTTCGGCAACTTCGAGTACCTGTTTCAATACTTCCTGTGCCCTTTCGGTATTTTCTCTGTTCTTGTCGCTCATGCTGGCTGACTGCTGTGCAGAAGCGGTAACTTCCTCCGTGGTTGCGGAAAGCTGCATGATGTTGTCCACAATACGGTTGTTAGCATTGGACAGGCTCTCAAGCATGGTATCAATTTCCTGGATATCGGATACCAGCTCGTTTACATTGGCATTCAGTGTGCCGAACTGTTCGGATGCCTCCGCAATCATCTTATCCTGCTGTTCACTGACTTCCACGGAACGTCCTACCGCATCGGCGGTTTCTACGGCATTGGCATTCAATGCTTCCAGAATGGTTGCAATGTTTTCGGTTTCTTTCCTGGTTTTTTCGGAAAGCTCCCTAATTTCATCCGCTACTACTGCAAAGCCTCTTCCGGCTTCTCCTGCACGGGCACTTTCAATGGAAGCATTCAGTGCAAGCAGATTGGTACGGGAAGAAATGGAGAAAATGGTCTTGGTGATATTACGCACATTTTCCACGTTTTCCTGCAGTTTTCCCATGGAATCGGATACCTGTCCGTTTGTTTCGGAAAGAATCTCTGACTGTTCTTTCAGCCTTGCCATGATATCAGCATTCCTGGTATTGATATCTTTGGAAGTATCGGCAACCTTTACCATATGCTCGGCTCTTGCCACCGTCTTTTCAATATTTTCCTGAATGTTCTGCGTCATGATTGTCTGGGTCTGGATATTGTCAGCGGTCACAGATGTGCTTTCGCTGATGTCCACGATGGATCTGCTGGTCACTTCAGTCGAATCCTTCACCTCGTCCACAATACTCATGGCATCCTGAGCACCCTTCCTTACTTCCCCTGCTACCTTCAGTACTCCTTCGGACAGACTCTTCTGGGCATCTGCTTCCTCTTTCAGGAGTCCGGCTGTGTCGGAGTTAAACTTATTGGAAACAAAGGTCGTGTAGTAGCACACAAATATAAAAAGTACCAGTGTGCCAAGTGCGAAATAATTTTCCAGAGCGTTCTCTGCGGAAATGCTCTTCGCCACATTTACCTTATATACGGTAAGTCCGATATTTTCCACTGCATACAGGATAGAGGTAATTGCCATAAATTTGCGGTCACCGTACAGTGTCCACGCAATCAGCGGCATACATACCAGAAAGCGGATAAAATATGGGTCATAGAAATATGCCACAACACCTGCCAGTACAAACAGCTCCATGGCACAGAAGTACTTCAGCTTTGTACTTTTCCTGTTTCTGAGCTGCACGATCAGATCCACCACGCCGCTTACCACCATAACGACGGCTACCACAATAAGCGGAAGCATTTTCATACCTCCCTTTAAGAAAGATGCCAGATATATACCCAGCACTGCCAAATAAAGTCCTGTCAGTCCAATCAGAGAAAAACGGTTTACCCTTCTCGTCTGGGCGTCCTTTTCTGCATACAAAAATTTCTTATCCATATGTACCTCCCAATTCACATCGTTAGTTATATCTATTATACATCATTTTGCCGATTATACAACAACTTCCTTGCCGTCAGCTGAAAAATTGTGCAAATTGCTGATTGTTTTTCCCATATTATCACAGGATTCCCCTCTCCCACAGGTAGCGTTCCGCGGATATCATCCGTTCTGCCGGCAGCCTGCTTCCGAATGTCCGGCTCTCACCCACACCCATAAAAAGAAGAGTCCCCTTCTGTCCGATGTCCGCCGGGCGGAGTCCGTACCATTTTTCCCCCGCCACAAAAAGGCAGGAAGTTCCGCCGGGAATACGCCATTTTCCCACCCTGTCCGTCACCTGCAGCACGATACCATACTCTTCGTAAAGAAAGGCAGCCGCCTCTTCCTGCTCCTCCGGTCTGTCAGTGAGTATGCCCATATAGCGGGTGTTTCCGGCATAGTCGTACAGCCAGTCCTCTCCACGGACAGCCGTATCCTCAAGCAAAAGCAGTGCCTCCGTTTTTATTCCGTAGTAACGGAGTAAAAACCGTGCTCCCTCCACAGACAGACTGTCATTTTTCCGGTGCAGAAAGGCAGCCGCATCCTTCGTATAGTAATAATACACGTCGGTGCTTTCCCCCGGAATGGGTAGTCCCTCCATATAGGCAGCCAATCCTTCTTTCGTCCATTCCTTTTTCTTCTGCATGTGTTTCGGCAGATACACCCTGCACAAGTGCGGTATTTCTTCCTGCTCCCATTCCACATGGTACTGCCATGGTGTTCCCTTCCGGAAATGCCAGAGTGTCCTTTTTCCTGCCCTGCCCCATGTTTCCTCCATGTAAAATACAACCACCGTCAGTTCTTCCATGCCATGCCGTCCCCTTTCTTTGTACCTTATGCAAGGGACGGACAATCTATGCGCAGACGTCCGGATTTCTTCTATGCTTCCTTCGGTAAAACCATATCCAGGCTATGAAGCAGCTCCTCCATGGTTTCCATGCTGTTAATCATCTGGCGGTATTTTGCGGAATTGGGATAACCTACGGTGTACCAGGAAAGATGCTTACGCATTTCCCGGACGCCGGTGTATTCGCCCTTTTCCTCCATCTGCATCCGGGCATGCCGTTCAATGATGGCGCGCACTTCCGCAGACGTGGGCTTCGGTGGAATTACGCCGGTTTCCAAATATTCCGTAATTTCCCGGAAGATAAAAGGATTGCCCTGAGCTGCCCTGCCCACCATCACGCCATCGCAGCCGGTTTCTTTTAAGAGCCGTTCCGCAGAAAGTGCATCGGTCACATCCCCGTTTCCGATAACCGGGATTTTAACCGCTTCCTTTACCGCACGGATGCAGTCCCAGTCCGCTTTTCCGGCATAGTACTGTTCCCTCGTCCTGCCATGCACCGCTACTGCCGCCGCACCGGAGGCTTCTGCGATTTTCGCCATTTCCACGGCATTTAAGTGTACCTCGTCAAAGCCCTTTCGGATTTTTACGGTGACGGGCTTTTTGACGGCTTTTACCATTTTCGTAATGATTTCCTCCGCCAGCTTCGGATTTTTCATCAGGGCGGAGCCTTCACCGTTGTTTACCACCTTGGGAACCGGGCAGCCCATGTTGATGTCCAGAATGGCAAATGGCTTTTCTTCTATTTTTTTTGCCATGTCCGCCATAATATCCGCATCGGAGCCGAAAAGCTGCAGGGACACCGGCATCTCGGTGGGGCTTATTTTCATCAGTTCTTCCGTATTTTTGCTGCCGTAATAAATTGCCTTGGCGCTGACCATTTCCATGCACAGAAGTCCCGCTCCCTGTTCCTTGCAAAGAACACGGAATGGCAGGTCTGTTACGCCTGCCATCGGAGCTAAAATCACATTATTCCCGAGTTCTACATTGCCTATTGTTAATTTCATGCTTCCTTTTTCCTGTTTTTCTCATAAATCAGATAGAGGCCGTCCAGCGTCAGATAGCTGTCATAAACATCAATGCTGTCTGTTTCATCCGCAATGGCGCGCCCCAGTCCGCCGGTGGCTACCACCTTCAGATTTTTGATACCGCTTTCTTCCTTCACCTTTTTGATAATGTATTCCGTCTGACCAATCTGTCCGTAAAAAATACCTGCCTGCATACTGGTAATGGTTTCCTCCGCCAGTATGGACCTGGGCTTTTTAATCTCAATGCGGGGCAGCATGGCAGTATCCCGCCAGAGTGCTTCCGCACTGATGCGCACGCCGGGTGCTGTAATGCCGGCAAGGAACTTGCCTTCCTCACTTACCAGGTCATATGTGGTAGCGGTGCCGAAATCCAGCACCAGCACCGGTCCGCCGTATTTTTTATAGGCGGCAACCGCATCCACAATCCGGTCTGCACCGATAGCTCTCGGATTTTCCGTCACTACTTTAATACCCGTTTTCACGCCGGGTCCCACGATAATGGGGGAGTGTCCCAGATACCGCTTGATGCCGCCCGTCAGGGAATGCATCACATCCGATACCACGCTGGCAATGATGGTGCCCTCTATCTGCTGCATGGAAATGCCCTTCATGGAAAGCATGCTGTGCAGCAGAATGCCGTATTCGTCGGACGTCCGGGGCAGCTTTGTCGTTGCCCGGAAGGTTGCCTTCATTTTTCCTTTTTCATACACACCATAGGTAATGTTGGTGTTTCCCACGTCAATCACTAAAATCATTATTCATCCTCATCCTGCAATCATCAAAAATGACCTATTCATCCTCATCCGTCAGCATATCGCTGAAATCTTCTTTCAGAATAAATACCCGGTAGTAAAGGCTTAGGCTCTCCAACAGTTCTCTTCTGTGGCGGCGCACCTCCGCTACCATAAGTCCGCTGCTGATGTCGTCATAATAAATGTCGTCGTCATCCGCGTTGGTTTCCAACTGCACATTGCCTTCTTCGTCGAAGCCGATGGTAAAAATGCCGCCCACCTCCTCGGTAAAAAGAACGCAGAGAATATGCAGCTCGTTCTTGATGGACTCCGGGATGCCGTTAAATTTTTCATTGAAATAATACTTCATATCATAGGAGTTGGCGCCACAAAGCACCATTTTTTCCTGTTTTTCATCAGACATAGCCATAGATACCTCTCACCGATACTTCTCCGGCATACACGGTACGGACGGTGCCGTCCGCCATGCGCACCAGCAGTTCTCCTTTTTCATCAATGCCTTCCGCTACGGCACGGTATTCGCCGGCAGGGTCCAAAATGAGCACCTCCCTGTCCTTGTTCACCAGTGCTTTTTCGTAGGTTTCCTTCACAAACAGAAGGTTGCCGGTCTTGACATATTCCTCATAGAGGGCAAAAAATTCATCCACAATGACCTTTAAGAGCTCCTTGCGGGAAATCTCCCTGCCGCTCTCCGTTTCTATGTCAGAGGCATTTACCAGCTCCTCGGGAAAGGTCTGTGCCTTCACGTTGACGCCGGTGCCGATAACCACAAAATCAATCTCTTCACCCTTAAGGTACATTTCCGTCAGGATGCCGGTTATTTTCTTGCCATGCATAATCACATCGTTGGGCCATTTAATCAGGGTTTCCGTACTACTTACCGCGGCTGCCGCTTTCTGCACGGCTACCGCCATAAGCAGAGTAACCATGGACGCCTTGTCCGGCTTCACTTCGGGGCGGAGCAGGATGGAAAAATAAAGGTTCTTGCCGGCGGGGGACTGCCATGCCCTGCCTCTTCTTCCTTTTCCGGCGGTCTGCATATCCGCCGCTATAACCAGCCCTTCCGCCGCGCCCTCCGCTGCTTTCCGCTTGATTTCCTCATTGGTGGAGTCGATGCTCGGAAGCCATACAATTTCTGTTTTTACATTCTTCTGCAAAGTCATATTCCTGTCTTTCCGTTTCTGCCGTTCCTGCCTGCTACAGAGTTGCCGCCATAACCGCTTTGATGGTGTGCATTCTGTTTTCCGCTTCGTCAAAGACTACAGACTGGGCGGACTCAAATACTTCATCGGTTACTTCCAGTTCGGACATACCGAATTTTGCCTCCACTTCTTTGCCAATCTTGGTCTTCAAATCATGAAAAGCGGGCAGGCAGTGCATGAAAATAGCCTGTTCTCCGGCATTCTCCATTACTTTTTTATTTACCTGATAAGGGCTTAATGCCTTGATACGGCTGCTCCATACTTCGTCCGGCTCGCCCATGGAAACCCAGACATCGGTGTAGATGACATCGGCGCCCTTAGTGCCAGCCGTAACATCCTCGGTCAGGGTAATGCTGCCGCCGGTTTCCGCTGCGATTTTCTTACATTCCGCTACCAGTGCCGCATCCGGGAAATATTCCTTCGTGGTGCAGGCGGTAAAGTGCATGCCCATTTTCGCACAGGCTACCATTAAGGAGTTGCCCATATTGTAACGGGCATCACCCATGTATGTAAGCTTAACGCCTTTGATGCGTCCTAAATGTTCTTTGATGGTCAGAAGGTCTGCCAGCATCTGGGTGGGATGGAACTCATTGGTAAGTCCGTTCCATACCGGCACGCCTGCATATTTTGCCAGCTCTTCCACAATATCCTGTCCGAAGCCGCGGTATTCGATGCCTTCGTACATACGTCCCAGTACTCTTGCGGTATCCGCAATGCTTTCCTTTTTGCCAATCTGGGAACCGGTGGGGTCCAAATAGGTGGTGCCCATGCCGAGGTCGTGCGCCGCTGCTTCAAAGGAGCAGCGGGTACGGGTGCTGGTCTTTTCAAAAATCAGGGCTACGTTTTTACCGCGCAGGGTATCGTGCAGTACGCCCTTCTTTTTCTTTTCCTTTAATTCTGCGGACAAATCCAGAAGATACTGGATTTCCTCCGGTGTAAAATCAAGCAGTTTTAAGAAATTACGTCCTTTTAAGTTTACCATAAAAATATCCATTCCTTTCCTCTTAATACAAATACTCGGAACCCGCCTGTGCAGATTCCGAGCATCATAAGAATCTTTATTTATCGCTGGCTGCTTCCCGGAAAGTGGTTGCCAGAGAGGCAATTCCCTGCAGGTCTGCGGGCAGTAAAATCTTGGTTGCCTTGCCGTCCGCTGCCTTTTCAAAGGCCTCTAAGCTCTTTAACTTCAGTACACTGTCATCGGGAGCCGCTTCCTTTAACATACGGATACCGTCGGCACATGCCTGCTGTACCTTAAGAATAGCTTCTGCTTCACCTTCTGCTTCACGGATTTTCTTCTCCTTTTCAGCTTCTGCACGAAGAATAGCGGACTGCTTTTCTGCTTCCGCACGGAGAATGGCGGATTCCTTTTCACCTTCTGCCGAAAGGACTTTCGCTCTCTTTTCACCTTCTGCACGGGTAACGGCCTCACGTCTTTCACGTTCCGCCTTCATCTGCTTCTCCATGGCGCTCTGGATGTCTGGGGGCGGCATGATGTTCTTTAACTCGACACGGTTTACTTTGATGCCCCAGGGGTCTGTGGCAATGTCCAGTGTGGAACGCATCTTGGTATTGATGATTTCACGGGATGTTAAGGTTTCGTCCATTTCCAGATCGCCGATGATGTTCCGGAGGCTGGTGGCCGTCAGGTTTTCAATTGCCATCATGGGATTTTCCACACCGTATGCAAACAGCTTCGGATCCGTAATCTGGTAGAATACAACGGTATCGACTCTTACGGAGGCGTTATCCTTGGTAATAACAGGCTGGGGCGGGAAATCCGCTACCTGCTCCTTCAAGTTTACCCTTCTTGCCACTCTGTCGATAAAGGGCATTTTGAAATGCATACCTACCGACCAGGTACCCTGATAAGCACCGAGCCTTTCTACTACATATGCCTGAGCCTGAGGTACAATCTTGATACAGGATACCAGAATTGCAAGAATCAGTACAATCAGAATAATAATAATGACTTCCATACATTCTCTCCTTTTTTATGCCGCCTGCCGCAGAAACCCACGTCTGCGCTCCGGCATTATTTCGGTTCTACTATCAGCTTGACACCGTTGACCGCGTACACCACGACTACCGTTCCTATGGGAACCGTCATACCGTCCATCCGCGTGCGGGCGCTCCATTCCTGGCCGCCTACCTGAATCTGACCAATTCCTTCCACGTTGTTAATCTCGCTGATTACAACTCCCTGCCTGCCGATAAGACTTTCCACATTGGTTCTGACGCGGTCCCGGTTGAAATATTTGACAGCCAGCGGTCTGGTAAAGATAAAAGACACAATGGATATTACCAGGAATAAAACAACCTGAAGTACAACCGGTGCATGCAGGGCTGCGGCGATGGCTGCGACAAGAGTGCCCAGTGCAAACCAGATGGTGGTAAGTCCCATGGTAGCAAGCTCTATCACGATTAACACAATCAGGGCAATCAGCCAGATAAAAAGCATGTTATCCATTTCTTCATCCTCCCTTCTGCAGAAAGTTTCCGCATTTGCAATTATTTTACTACATCTTTACCCTTCGGGCAATAAAATCTTTGCAAAGTGCGTAAATATCCGGTATTTTCAGAAACAAAAAAACACCCGGCCGTTTTGCGGGCCGGATGCTTCGTTATCATTTCCGTAAAAATTGTTTCTAAAAAATTTAATAGAATACGTGGTGACCGATAACCAGACCGGATCTGCCGTTGTTTCTTCTGAAGTGAGTCAAATCGCCTACGTTGGACACACCGGAGATTGCTTCCGTTGCCGCATCGATACAACTCTGTTTAATCTTGCCGGACTCCAGTACCCGGTTTACCTTACCGCTCTGTGCCGGGGTAAACTGACCGGATGCATAGATAACAGCATGGATAGTGTCGGGATAAGCGCCGCTTCTGACACGGTTCATAACAACCGCACCGACCGCAAGCTGTCCTTCGTAATCCTCGCCGCCCGCTTCGCACTGGATAAGTGCTGCCAAAAGCAAAGTGGTGTCTGCGTCCGTGGTATACTGTCCGTAGTTGACATGGCGCTTGGCTTCTGCCTCCGCCTTCTGTCTTTCCTTGATGGCTTCCATAGTCTCGCCCTCATCGATTTTGAACTCGATGGTAATATAATCGGTGGAAACGTAGCCATCCTCTCCTTCGTAGTCGATGCAGGCCCAGCCGTCATCTCCCACGCTCAATACTTCTACTTCGTCGCCCTTGGGAAGCACGCCGTAAATATCGGCATCCGTACCGGGTTCCGTTCTGACCATCAGACCGTCGTTGATATGGGCTACCGTAACGCCCACATCCGATGCCAGACTTTCCGCATCCTCTCCGAAGAGAAGATATTCGTCGCTGGCCCAGCCGATTAAGTCACCCGACTGGATTTTGGTCCATCCGTCCTTACGTTCCAAAATTTTACCGCCGCAGTCCTTGTAAAGCTTTCCTGCTTTCTCGGCATCTGTTGCGGGTTCTGTCCTTACATTCAGTGCACTGGTGACATTTGCCATGACCAGAGTAGATTCTTCTTTCTGGCTCAGGCTGTCAAGGTCTAAGTTCAATTCCTTTGCTGTTGCGTTCAATACTTTTGATGTATTGGTAGACCTGGCATCTAATACTGCTGCGGCACCTCCGGTGTAATCACTCAGGTAATTATGGTTAGCAGCTTGTGCATCCAGATCACATTGCAGCAGCAGGACGGTCATAAGAACAAGACCGGCAAGCACTGTAAGGAACTTTTTGCTCATTGCCATTTTCGTTACCTCCAACATAATATATACCAATTTTATTACATTTATTACAGAAATGTTACACAATCATGGATGATATATTAGCAGAGGTTTGAAATTTTGTCAAGTTTACATATTTCCGGACTTCTCAATGCAGGCACCCACCGCATCAATGACGGTTGCGCGGAAGCCCATTTCCTCAAGTACCTTTACGGCTTCAATGGTGGTTCCCGCCGGAGAGCATACCATATCCTTCAATTCGCCGGGATGTTTTCCTGTTTCCAGAAGCAGCTTGGCACTGCCGAGTACCGCCTGGGCTGACATTTCGTATGCCTGCTTTCTGGGCATGCCGGCAAGGACTGCCGCATCCGCCATGGCTTCGATAAACATAAATACATAGGCAGGGGAACTGCCGCTGATGCCTACCACAATATCAATCATTTTTTCCGGTACTTCGCTGACGGTGCCAAATGCTTTCAGCAGTTCTTTTACATATTCCAATTCACCGTCGGATACCAGTTCACCCTGTACCACAGCGGTGCAGCCTTCCAGTACCAGCGCCGGTGTGTTGGGCATGCAGCGTACCAGTTTGATTTTTCTTCCGAACAGTTCTTCAATGGATGCCATGGTCTTGCCTGCCGCAATGCTGACTACCACGGTGTCCTCTCTGACTGCATCTTTGATTTCCGCAATGACCTCTGGGAAAAACTGGGGCTTTACCGCTAAGAACAGTACATCTGCTTTGGAGGCTACCTCTGTATTGGTCGGCGCCGTTTCAATGCCGTATTCCTTTTTGCAGTGTTCCACTGCCTCCGGCAGCTTGTCCGTACCCAGTATTTCATTTGATAACACCAGTTTTTTCTTCAGTAATCCGCCAATAATAGCCGAAGCCATATTGCCCAGTCCAATAAATCCTATCATAAATAATTTTCCATCCTTTCTATATATTAAATTATGATTTAATTTTTACCATATGTATGGTCCGCAATCTTTACTGCCTTCTCTGCCGGTATGCCTCATACATTAAAATGGTAGCGGCAATCGCGGCATTTAAGGACTCTACCTGTCCTTCCATGGGAATACGCAGATATTCGTCCGCCAGGTCCGCAGTCTCTTTCTTTAACCCGTTGCCTTCGTTTCCTATCAGGAAAGCCGTACCGCCCGTATAGGAAAATTCATAGTACTGCTTTGTGCCTTTCAGGTGCGCCGCATAGGTCTGAACGCCCTTTTCTTTTAGATAACAGATGCTATTTGAAAGAGTTTCTACATATATAAAAGGGACTCTGTAAACGGACCCCATGGTGGCTCTGATGGTCTTGGGATTGTAGATGTCCACCGTGTCCTGCGACATGATGACGCCCCTTATGCCGGCGCCTTCCCCCGTCCGGATAATGGTGCCCAGGTTGCCGGGGTCCTGCAGGTTTTCCAGCACCACAAAAGTGCCCTCTCCGTTTCCGACAATATCCTCCAGCGTATACGACGGACGGTTCAATACTACCAATGCCCCCTGCGGGGTCTGGGTATCGGAAACCTTTTTCATGACCTCGTCACTCAAAAGCTCGTAGCCGGTACTCTCTATTTTGGCAAGAACTTCTCCGTCCTCTTTCTGTAAGCGCTGCAGCACTTCTTCCGTCAGGCAGACTTCCTTTATCCAGTCCTTCGGTGCCTCACGCAGCATCTTGATGCCTTCCGCTAAAAACACATTGTCTTCACGCCTCTTTTTCGCTTTTTCCTGCCAGAGCACGAGCTGGCGGACACGCGGATTTGACGTGCTTGTAATCATGCCGTCACCTTCTTCCTTCTATGATTGTAAAAAACTCCCTGTGACATTCTCAGTCATAGGGAGTTCATTCTCTCGCCTTATTATTTGGATAACAGTCTGCTGATTTCGTAAGAATACTCCGGAATGCTCTTCTTCATTGCCAGTGCTTCTTCGATGTCGTAATCTACAAACTCGCCGTTCTTATAGCCGACTACACGGTTAGACTTGCCTTCAATCAGAAGGTCTACTGCGTATGCACCCATGATGGAAGCATAGTAGCGGTCCTTACAGGTCGGGCTGCCGCCTCTCTGGATATGTCCTAAGATGGTAGCTCTGGTTTCAATACCGGTTGCCGCTTCAATTCTCTTAGCCATTTCCATGGAGTCACCGACGCCTTCTGCGTTTACGATGATGTAGTGCTTCTTACCCATTTTCTTTTTCTGGATAATGTTATCGATAATTGCCTGTTCGTTGTAATCGTATTTTTCAGGAAGCAGGATATCTTCTGCGCCGTCTGCGATACCGCACCACAGGGCAATGTAGCCTGCGTTACGTCCCATAACTTCGATGACGCTGCATCTCTCATGGGAAGTGGAAGTATCTCTTACCTTGTCAATCGCTTCCATAGCGGTGTTGACTGCGGTATCGAAACCGATGGTGTAATCGGTACATGCAATATCAAGGTCGATGGTACCGGGAAGTCCGATAGCGTTGATGCCGTTTCTGGTCAGTGCCTGTGCACCGCGGTAGGAACCGTCGCCGCCGATAACAACCAGGCCGTCGATACCATGCTTTCTGCAGATATCCGCTCCGACCTTCTGTACTTCGGGGTTCTTGAATTCCAGACATCTTGCGGTTCCTAAAATAGTACCGCCTCTCTGGATAATATCGGATACGCTCTTGGCGTCCATATCTATAATCTCTTCATTTAAAAGGCCTGCATAGCCTCTTTCAATACCTTTTACGGTAAGTCCTTTTGCAATAGCGGTACGGACAACGGCGCGAATCGCTGCGTTCATTCCGGGTGCATCTCCACCGCTGGTCAATACGGCAATTGTCTTCATCTGGTCTGCCATAATTTTATTCCTCCTAAACAGTTGCTCATCTAAACAATTTCCTCTATTTTAACCCTTTTCCTTGCAATTTTCAATGATTTTTTTGATATATTTTTCACATTGTGCCTTGAAAACTGCTTCTTTTCAATCAGGAAACCGTTACCGTGACATTTTCCCTTCCAAACCGCTCCTGCAGGCGGTTTACAAGGCTTTCGTCCGCCTCTACATTCTGGTTGGGCGGCAGTTCTTTTTTCGCCTTCGGGTTCTCTATGTAGATGACGATACCGTCTTTTCCTTCGGACTCCCTTAGCATGTCCATGAGTCCCGCTTCCGCCGCCTTGTATGCCTCCATATTGGGGAACTTAATCCATACTTTTTTCTTAAGCTCCGTAAACGGCACTATCTTTTCGCAAATCAGCTTTCCGTCCTTGTCTTCTTCCACGGAAATGCGGCCCTGCACAAACACTTTGGCATCCTCCGTCAGGAAGGAAGCGCTCTGCTCGTAGGTCTTGGGGAACACAATCACTTCCACTGTTCCCACCAAATCCTCTATGGTAAGGAACGCCATAATCTTGTTGTCCTTCGTATATTTAATGGTCTTGCCGGCAATGAGTCCGCCGATAACCGCCTTGGCACCGTCCTTTACGCGCACGCCCTGCGTTTCCTCGTCGTAGGCAAAATCCGCTGTGGTATTGCTGATTTTTTTACGCCATGCCGCCTCGTACTCTTCCAGAGGATGGCCGCTGACATAGATGCCCAGCACTTCTTTTTCAAAAGCAAGCTTCATTTCCTTGGGGTACTCTCCCACATCGGGCAGCTTCAGGGCAAGTCCTTCCTTTTCCTCTTCTTCCACGATATCAAATAAGGAAAGCTGGCCTGCCATGTTGTTTTTCCTGTCCTTCTGGGTCCGGTCCATCACCTGGGAGAAAACGGACATAAACTGCTTTCTGGTGCCGCCGAGTCCGTCTAAGGCGCCCGCCTTGATAAAACTTTCCACGGCACGCTTGTTCACGTCCTTATCGGTAATGCGGTTTACAAAATCCTGCAGATTAAGGAAAGGTCCGCGTTCCCTCCGCTCCTCGACCACGGCCGCAATGACCGGTCTGCCCACGCTCTTGATAGCCGTCAGGGCATAACGGATGGAACTGCCGGATACGGAAAATCCGCTTTCGCCTTCGTTAATATCGGGAGGCAGGATTTCAATGCCCATGTTACGGCAGACCAAAATGTATTCCGCTACCTTCTTGGGATTATCGATAACGGAGGTCATCAGCGCCGCCATGAATTCCACCGGGTAATAGTATTTCAGATACGCCGTCTGGTATGCCACCACCGCGTAGCACGCCGCATGGGACTTGTTGAACGCATACTTGGCGAAATCCATCATGGTGTCGTAAATACCGGACGCCGTCTTTTCGTCAATGCCGCGGGAAACACAGCCGGGAACGCCCTCTTCCTCATTGCCGTATACGAAATTGGCGCGTTCCTTTTCCATGACCGCCTGTTTTTTCTTACTCATGGCACGTCTTACCAGGTCGCTTCGTCCGAGTGTGTAACCGCCTAAGTCACGCACAATCTGCATAACCTGCTCCTGGTAGACAATACAGCCGTAGGTCGGCGCCAGAATGGGCTCAAGCTGCGGGCAGGCATAGGTGATACTGTCCGGGTTGTTTTTGCCCCGGATGTATTTGGGAATGAAATCCATGGGGCCGGGACGATACAGGGAAATACCCGCGATAACGTCCTCTAAGCTCTGGGGACGAAGCTCCTTCATGAAGTTCTTCATGCCCGTACTTTCCAACTGGAACACGCCGTCCGTTTTGCCGGTTCCCAGGGATTCCAGTACTTTTTTATCGTCATAATCAATATGGTCTATGTCAATATGTACGCCGGTATCCTTTTCAATCATGTTCACGGCGTTCTGGATAACGGTCAGGGTACGCAGACCCAGAAAGTCCATTTTTAAAAGTCCCAGTTCTTCCAGCGTCGTCATGGTAAACTGGGTGACAATGGAACCGTCCGAGCCACGGGATAAGGGCACAAATTCATCCGCCGACTTCTGGCAGATAACCACGCCCGCCGCATGCATGGAGGTATTTCTCGGCAGACCTTCCAGACGTTTGCACATATCAATCAGATGATGCACTCTGTCGTCCGAGCTGTATAAGGTCTTGAATTCCGGGTTCATATCCAGTGCTTTATCAATGGTAATGTTTAATTCGTTGGGAATCATTTTGGCAATGGAGTCCACAAACGCATAGGGCATGTCCATAACACGGCCCACATCCCTGATAACGCCTCTTGCCGCCATGGTACCGAACGTAACAATCTGTACCACCTTGTCCGCGCCGTATTTCCTGCCTACATAATCAATGACCTCCTGCCTTCTTTCAAAGCAGAAATCCACGTCAATATCGGGCATGGACACACGTTCCGGGTTTAGGAAACGTTCAAACAGAAGCTGGTAGCGGATGGGGTCGATATTGGTAATTTTCAGGCAGTATGCCACAATACTTCCCGCCGCAGAGCCTCGTCCCGGTCCCACGGGGATGCCGTGTTCCTTGGCATAATTGATAAAATCCCACACTATCAGGAAGTAATCCACATAGCCCATGGTACGGATGACATTCAGCTCATAGTCCAGCCGTTCCCGTAAGGTCTGACCGGTGCTGCCCGCAGGCGCATGCTCGTCGCCGTAACGTTCCGCCAAACCGTCGTTACAGAGTTTATTTAAGTAAGTCCAGGAGTCATAGCCCTCCGGCACTTCAAATTTCGGCAGCTTCGTAACGCCGAACTCAATTTCCACATGACAGCGGTCCGCTATTCGCTGGGTATTTTCCACCGCTTCCCACGCATAGGGGAAAAGCGCCTTCATTTCCTCTTCGCTTTTGACATAGTACTGACCGCCCACATAGCGCATTCTGTCTTCATCCGCCAGCTTTTTGCCGGTCTGCAGGCAGAGCAGGATATCGTGGGAATCCACGTCTTCCTTATAGGTATAGTGCACGTCGTTGGTGACCACCAGCTCGATGCCGGTTTCCTTGCTTATTTTCAGAAGTTCCGTGTTGACCAGCTTCTGCTCCGGGATGCCGTGATCCTGCATTTCCAGAAAGAAATTGCCCTTTCCGAAACATGCTTCATATTTTAATGCCGCTTTTTTTGCTTCCTCATGCAGACCCTTTACAATGTAGCGCTGCACCTCTCCCGCCAGGCAGGCGGAAAGCGCAATGATGCCCTCATGGTAGGTCTGTAAAACCTCCATATCCACACGGGGCTTATAATAATAGCCTTCCGTAAAGCCGCGGCTGACAATTTTCATCAGGTTGGCATAGCCGGTATTGTTTTCCGCCAGAAGCACCAAATGGTAATACCGGTCCTCGCCGCCGGTAAGCTCCTTATCAAAGCGGGAATTGGGCGCCACATAGACCTCGCAGCCCAAAATCGGCTTGATGCCGGCTTCCCTTGCCGCACGGTAAAAATCAATAACACCGTACATAACGCCGTGGTCGGTGATTGCCGCGCTGTCCATGCCAAGCTCTTTCACACGCTTGACATATTCTTTTATTTTGTTGGAACCGTCTAACAGTGAATACTCTGTATGCACATGCAAATGTGTGAATGCCATGCTTTCCTCCCCTTGTTCCGGTAATGTATCTTCCGCCTGTCACCGGACTGTCCGGTACCGGATTTTTTACTTTAATCTGTCCGCCATGGTATAGAACTGGTAATAAATACCCTTCTGCGCCATGAGGGAGTCGTGATTGCCTTCTTCCTCAATGCCTTCGTCCGTCAGCACCAGAATTCGGTCGGAATTCTTTATGCTGGACAGTCTGTGGGCAATGGTAATGGTCGTCCTGCCGTTTGACAGCTCCTGCAGGGACTTTGCCACTGCAAATTCGCTTTCGTTGTCAAGGGCGGAGGTTGCCTCATCCAAAATCATAATGGGCGGATTTTTCAAAAATACTCTGGCAATGCTGATACGCTGCTTCTGCCCGCCGGAGAGCTTCACGCCTCTTTCGCCCACATAGGTGTCGTAGCCGTCCTTCAGTCCCGAAATAAATTCATGGGCACCGGCTTTCTTTGCCGCTTCTATGGCTTCTTCTCTTGTTGCCTCCGGTCTGCCGTAAAGGATGTTTTCCAGAACCGTACCGGAAAACAGGTACACATCCTGCTGGACAATACCGATATTCTTCCGCAGACTCTTTAAGGTATAGGCATGAATGTCCGTGCCGTCTATCAAAATCTGTCCGGCGGTCACATCGTAAAACCGCGGGATGAGATTGCAGAGTGTGGTTTTGCCGCTGCCGGAAGGCCCTACAATCGCCAGTTTTTCTCCTGCCTTCACCTCTAAATTGAGGTTCGTAAAGACCTT
Source organism: Bacteroidaceae bacterium (assembly GCA_963639875.1). GTDB lineage: Bacteria > Bacillota > Clostridia > Lachnospirales > Lachnospiraceae > Acetatifactor. Next base: position 97,971 of record CAVHWP010000004.1, on the reverse strand, counting down.
GTTGTGGTCATCGGGATATTCAAAGGAAACATTCCGGAATGCAATAGTTCCCTCGGGTTTCGGCATTTCCTTTGCGCCCTCTTCGTCAAAAATTTCAATATCCGCATCCATAATCTGTAAAAAACGCTCAATACCGGTGATGCCTCTCTGGAACTGCTCCGCAAATTCGATAATTCTGCGGATGGTGGCAATCAGTGTGGTAACATACAGGGTATATGCCACCAGGTCGCCGGGTGTTATCTTGCCGTTTATCATAAACAGACCGCCCGCCAGAATAACCAGCAGGTACATGATGCCGTCAAAGGCTCTGGTGGAGGTATTAAACAGCGCCATGTAATGATAGGTCTGCCGTTTGATGGAAAGAAATTTCTGGTTGCCCTTTTCAAATTTCTGTTCTTCCACCGACTCATTGGTAAAGGCTTTTACCACCTTCTGTCCCAAAAGGCTGTCCTCTATGGCGGCATTCAGTTCGCCAATCTGCATTCTCTGGTCGGCAAATGCCTGACGGCAGCGATGGTTCAGCTTAATGCAGACATAGCACATAATGGGAACCACCACGAAAATCATAACCGTAAGGGGCACATTGATGCGCACCAGAATAATAAATGCCACCAGTGCTTTTACCCCGGCTATAAAAAATTCTTCCGGACAGTGGTGGGCAAATTCGGTCACGTCAAAAAGGTCGTTGGTAATACGACCCATAATCTGTCCCACTTTTGTGTTGTTGTAATAGGTATTGGATAATTTCTGCAGATGTGCATACGCATCCCGGCGCATATCCGTTTCGATTTCGGCACCCATCACATGCCCCATATCGGACATGTAGTAGTTGGCTGCGCAGTCAATGATGCGGAGCACCAGATACAGCAATGCCAGTCTGCCGATGAGCGCTGCGGAAAGCGATGCAATGTCGTTCAACCCGGTATTGGTGATGAAACGCATTATCATCGGCAAAATCAACTCGCATATAGTAGTAAGGCTGGCGCAGAATAAATCTGCCGCCAGCACTCCTTTGTGACTTTTATAATAAGGAATAAATCGTTTTATCAGTTCGCCTGTTCTCATGCTAAATATTTCTTTAAGTCGTCTACTTTGTCTAATTTCTCCCAGGGAAGGTCAAGGTCGTTGCGACCGAAATGTCCGTAAGCAGCGGTCTGCTTGTAAATAGGACGGCGTAAATCCAACATCTTGATAATACCTGCGGGACGTAAATCAAAATTGTCGCGGATAATTTCTACCAGCTTGGCGTTGGAAAGCTTGCCTGTGCCGAAGGTATCCACGCGGATGGAGGTGGGATGTGCCACACCGATTGCGTAGGATAACTGAATTTCGCACTTGTCAGCCAGTCCTGCTGCCACAATGTTCTTTGCCACATAACGGGAAGCGTATGCTGCGGAACGGTCTACCTTGGTGCAGTCCTTACCGGAAAAAGCACCGCCGCCGTGACGGGCATATCCACCGTAGGTGTCTACGATAATCTTTCTGCCGGTCAGACCTGCATCTCCGTGAGGTCCGCCGATAACGAAACGTCCGGTGGGGTTAATGAAGTACTTGGTATCCTCATCCAGCATTTCCTTGGGAAGGATGGGGGCAAATACATATTTCTTAATGTCTTCGTGAATCTGCTCCTGAGTAACATCCGGGTCGTGCTGGGTGGAAAGTACAACTGCTTCCAGTCTGATGGGCTTTCCGGCTTCATCATACTGTACGGAAACCTGGCTCTTTCCATCGGGACGAAGGTAAGGAAGGGTTCCGTCCTTACGAACCTTGGTAAGCTGCTTGGTCAGCTTGTGTGCCAGATAAATGGGATAAGGCATATATTCTTCTGTTTCATTGGTGGCATAGCCGAACATCATACCCTGGTCGCCGGCGCCGATGGCATCCAGCTCTTCTTCGGTCATGTTGTTTTCGGCAGCTTCCTTCTTTGCCTCTAAGGATTTGTCAACGCCCATGGCAATGTCGGGGGACTGCTCGTCAATGGCTACCATAACGGCACAGGTATTGCCGTCAAAGCCGTATTCGGATTTGTCATAACCGATTTCCTTTACGGTTTCTCTGACGATTTTCTGAATATCCACATAAGCTTCTGTGGTGATTTCTCCGGTAACGAGTACGAAACCGGTGCAGCTTGCTGTTTCGCAGGCAACACGGCTCATCGGGTCCTGCTCCATGAGAGCGTCCAAAATTGCATCAGAAATGGCATCGCACATTTTGTCGGGATGTCCTTCTGTAACAGACTCGGAAGTAAACAATAACTTTTCCTGTTCCATTTTAATCTCCTTTTCTTTTGCGTTCTGTATGCGGGTTTCTCCCGTCATCAGCCTATTTTAAGCTTGAATTTCTGTAATTCTCTTTCGGAATCCACTTTGTCAATCTGTGCGCCCAAAGACTGCAGTTTCAAATGGAAATCCTCGTATCCGCGCTGGATATAGTGAATATCCTCCACAACGGAATAACCGTCCGCTGCCAGTGCCGCCAGCACAAGCGCCGCGCCTGCACGGAGGTCGGGAGCCGAAATCTTGGCTCCGGTATATTTGCTTACGCCATCGACGATAGCGGTATTGCCTTCTACTTTGATGTTGGCACCCATGCGTGTCAGTTCATCCACATATTTAAAACGGTTTTCAAAAATGCTTTCGGTTACAATACTGGTACCCTGGGACAATGCCAGCGCCACCGTAATCTGGGGCTGCATATCCGTGGGGAAACCGGGATAGGGAAGCGTCTTTACCTGCGTATGACGTAAGGGCTTTGCTGCCACAACACGCACCGCATCATCGGACTCCTCGATTTCACAGCCGATTTCCAGAAGCTTTGCGGTAATGGACTCCAAGTGCTTCGGAATGACATTTTTTACGGTAACATCTCCCTTGGTGACCGCTGCCGCAAACATAAACGTTCCGGCTTCAATCTGGTCGGGAATAATCGCATAATCGGTACCGTGCAGGTGGGAAACACCCTTGATACGGATAACGTCCGTACCGGCGCCCTTGATGTTGGCACCCATGCTGTTCAAGAAATTGGCAAGGTCTACTACATGAGGCTCCTTTGCCGCATTTTCAATAATCGTCTGGCCTTCTGCCAGTGCCGCTACCATCATGATGTTGATGGTGGCGCCTACGGAAACCACGTCCATGTAAATATGGCTGCCCTTTAAGCGTTCCGCTTCTGCCTTAATCAGTCCGTACTCAATGTTGACGTCTGCGCCGAGTGCGCGGAAGCCCTTGATATGCTGGTCAATGGCTCTGCAGCCGATATCGCAGCCGCCCGGAAGCGCTACTTCTGCTTTTTTGTAGCGGGCAAGCAGTGCCCCGATAAAATAGTAGGACGCACGGATGCGGCGGACGCCTTCGCCGTCCACTACCAGATTGTTTATCTGGGAAGGGTAAATCGTCACTCTGTGACGTCCTTCTCTTTTAATCATAACGCCGATGCTCTGCATGGCCTCCAATAATACATTGGTGTCCCTGACATCGGGTAAATTATCTATATGCACTGTCTCTTCTGACATAAGGGCTGCTGCTATGATGGGAAGAGCGGCATTCTTGGCACCGCCGATTTCCACTTCACCAACTAATGGATTACCGCCTTTGATTGCGTATTGTTCCATTTTCATACCTCTATCCATTTTAAAATTTCATATCACTTTATTATATATCCATACGCCGTTTTTGTAAACGTGAATATGTGTTCGTGACTTTTTCCGGCTAATTCAGATAATTTAAGGGGTTGACCTGCTTGCCGTTTATCAGGATTTCAAAGTGCAGGTGGGGTCCCGTACTTACACCGGTGTTGCCGCTTAAGGCAATCTTATCACCCTGGGAAACCTTCTGTCCCGCCGTTACCAGAACTTTGCTCAAGTGTCCGTAACGGGTCTGTCTGCCGTCCTCATGGTTAATGTAAACCACGTAACCGTAACCGCTGCCCCATCCGGCTTTGGCTACCGTACCGCCGCAGGAGGCTACAACCGTAGTGCCTTTCGGGGTTGCCCAGTCAATGCCCTTGTGATAGGTGCTGGCGCCTTTCTTCGGTGCCGTTCTCTTGCCGAAGCTGGATGTCAGACGGCCGCCGGAAATCGGTTTGATATAAGTAGGCGGAATCTTGGTTCCTTTTTCCACAATCTTCGGAACCGCTTCCATGACCACTTCTTCTTTTAGTATTTCCCGGTTTGTTTCGGTATCATTCTTATAGGAAACAACTGCCACTACTTTTCGGAAACCTGCCGAAGGCTCCTGCAGAGTCTTGGTCTGGTTGGTGTACCAGTTATCATTGTATACATACTGGATGGGAGCATCGTAAATCTCCTCATAGTACATTTCTTCTTCGTGTTCCACGGAAAGCTCGGGCTCCGGAATGGTAATAATCAGTTCCTGTCCCACGCGGATTACGGAATTGGTATCCTCTAAGGAGTCATTCATGGCAACCAGTTGTTCCATGGGGATGTTGGTCTTGATGGCAATTTCGGAAAGGGTATCACCGGAAACGACTTCGTAAACGGAGTTTACCGCCTGCTCCTTGATGACCTCTTCCGCCGCCTGCGCCACATCCGTAAGCTGGGAGTCATCCAGATACACTTCCACAATTTCCACTTCTTCCGCAAAACGGATGTCCACTGTGCCCAGCTCATAGTCGGAGAAATCCTTTTCTCCCGTGGGCTCCGTGTCCGTAAGCATGTTTTCCGCCACCAGTTCAAAGCCGCCCTTGTCGCTTACCTGGACGGTGCCGCTGTCCTGAGCGGTTGTTTCTTCGTCAGCAGTGTCTTCAATCTGCGCGGTCAGCACGTTAAATTCCCTGCCCTTGGCATGGGTCAGGTTTACCTGATAACGACCTTCCGTGTCGTATTTGTCCACCGCCTGCTGCAAAAGGGACAGCACGTCCTCCCTGCTGCCTAAGTTTACCATGTAATTGTTGATTTTCACGGCATAGGAGCGGTGGGTGGTTTCTTTGATATTGCGCTCAAGCACCTGCTTCATATTGGTGCGGATGGAGTCTTCGTCATCGATTTTGCCGACCAGCACTGCCTGTCCCTGCAAATCCATATCCACGTCCATAAATACCAGCCCGTCCCTGTTGGAAACCAATTCCCTGCGGGCTTCCTGAAGCAGTTTTTCGGCAGTTTCCTTTTCCGCAACCACGCCCACTTCTTCACCGTTTAAGGAAACGGTAAACATATTTTCCGTGGGAGCTTCCCATTTTACATAGGACGGAAAAAAGAGAGCGGCGACAACAAGTATGCCGCCTGCCACTTTCATGTATGTGTATTTTAACCTTTTGTGATACCGGGTAATTTTCATGTTAATTCTTTTTCCTTACACTGTAACCAAATGTGCCAATCTTTTCTCCCGTGGTCATATAAGTGCCGTGGGAATATACAATGGGGTCTGCCATTTCCAGATGGAAACGGTTCTGCTCATCCATGTATTTTTCATCCGCATGGACGCAGACCACCTCTGCCATAAACATATCGTGTGTACCCAAATGCTTCACTTCGGTAACTTTGCACTCTAAATTCACAGGGCTTTCGGCAATTAACGGTGCTTTTACCTTTTCTCCCTGCATGGGTGTCAGATGCATGGCTGCAAATTTGTCCACATCCCTGCCGCTTTTCACGCCGCAGTAATCCGTGGCAAAAGCCAGCTCCTTCGTGGTCAGGTTAATCACAAATTCGCCGGTTTCTTTTATCATATGATAGGAATATCTCTCCGGCCGTACGGATATGGAAACCATGGGCGGGTCGCTGCAGATAGTGCCTGTCCACGCAATCGTAATGATATTCTGCTTTCCTTCTTTGTCAGCCACGCTGACCATAACAACCGGTAAGGGATAAAGCATATTGCCGGGTTTCCAGATTTGCTTGCTCATGCTGCCTCCGTGTTTATGGATATGTAATGAATATTTTCTGTCAGCAATTTACAGAATGTGAAGATATACCAAAATTTGGAATACCAGTCCGGCACAGGATGCCAGCAAAGATACCAGGGATACTACCAAAATGGCGTTGGTTCTTACGGACAGATAACCGAAGCTCTTTCCGCTGTTCTCATTCTGTTTGTCGTTTTCATCAATAACAACCGCCTGCACATTGCGGTATACCTTTACGTTTTCCTTGTGTACGTGGTCGGTAAGCTGTGCGAACTGGTCGTTCTGTACTTTCTGCAATTCGGCAAGCAGGGCCTTTACTTCTTCCGTATTGCCGTTTCCTGCCTGCATCTGCTCAATCTTTGCCATGGCGGTGCGGATGAGCTCGTCCGTCTTTGCGGCGCCCTGTTCTGCCTTGGTAACGCTCTGCTCCGCGCGTACCACGGTCTGTGCCGCCATGGATACGCTCTTTTCGTTGCGTTCCACAACCTGCTCCAAGCGGGTGTTGCTTTCATTTAAGCGCTCTAAGCCTTTGTCCATCTGGGAAAGTCCCTCTCCTAAATGGAAGGTGCCTTCGCTTAAGCTGATAACGCCGTCGCTGATATTGGTAGCGCTCTCGTTCAGTCGGTTGATGCTGTCGCCGAGGCTTGTCATGCCCATGTTCAGCTTGGTGACTTCTTCTTCAAAGGAAGCACTGCTGCCGTTTGTTTCGGAAAGACGTCTGATTTCCTCTTCCAGACGGTCCGCACCGGCGCTCATTCTGCCAATCTGCTCCTTTACCTGTGCAACCTGCTCTTCCATCAGGGAGGCGCTCTGGGTCAGTCCCGCCGTGCTCTGGTCAATCGCAGATACGCTTCTTTCCATGCGTGCCGTGCTGTCCTTTCCCTTTTCGTTTTCCTCCTGAATGTCCTTCAGCAAATCCTCGTATTCCGCCATCTGCTCCCGCAGCATGGTAAGCTCTGCGGCATCGGCTGCCGAGTTGGCATTTATCATCTCCTGTGCAGTCAGCTTCTGTGCCAATTTATCAATAAAAGTATCCATATTTCTTCCTCCCGGAGTAATAGGGTAATTTTTCACCACATATAATATACCTATTTTATCATCTCTTCATCGAAAAAACAACAAGAAGCACTTTTTTGTGCAACTTGTATATAAATTATTTTCGTTTTTTCGTTTCTTTGTAACATTTACCTTTTATTTACATCTTGTTCATAGTTTGTTCATAAATAATTGCTATACTAAAACTATCTTAAGAAACGAATTGAGATAATTTTTTTCATAATAGCCCCGGTGCAGAGATGTATCGGGGCACTCCTCATTTTAAAGGGAAAATATAAATAAAGTTACAGGGCAAATATAAAGGGCAAATGCCCGGGCATAGGCATCTGCCGCAAAAAAGGAAAGACAGGCTTATCTTCCCATAGCCTGTCTTTCTCTCTGCAGTTCTTTCATAAGTTCCGGCACCGTCCACTCTTTATTTGATGGTGTTAAAATTGCCTTATAATCCACCGGTATGTCCGCTCTCCTTAATTCAAACAGCACCTTGTCCAGACGCTTGTCCCGAAGACCGCACAAAATAAGAAGACTTGGCGGCGTCTGTGCAGCCGGTTCCGTTGCTGCGTCCGGCGGGTTTTGTGCATATTTACCTGCCGCCAGCTCCTTAAGACGGCAGCCGCAGTATTCTTCCGGGATAATGTCCAGCGCCAGCTTCAGGCGGGATGCCACGTTCTTCACCTGCAGTTGTATTTCTTTCGTGCTGTGAATGAGCAGAAGTTTTTCCATAATTCTTGCTTTTCCTTTCCGTGGACTGCAAATGCCGGGGATTTTTCACCCTGCCTTTACAACTCCCGACCGTACCGTTTACAGTTCGTGATAATAGGGGCAGATGTCCTCATAGCTGCCGTCCTTCATGCGGAAGCCCTTCGGAATGACGCCAAGCTGCACAAATCCCAGCCTCTCATACAGATGTCTGGCATGCACATTGCTTGCCACAACCGCATTGAACTGCAGCACTCCGTAGCCGTGGGATTTGCCCTGTACCAGGCAGTCCGATACCAGCTTTTCACCGATATGCTGTCCCGGCTCACCGCATAGCTGGCGTTGCAGATATGACCGCAGCGTCCCACGTTGTTGGGATGCAGAATGTAAAGACCATACACTTTTCCGGTTTCCGTATCCTCCGCCACGGCGCTGTAGGTCTGCCCGGCAAAAAATTCTTTTCCCGTTTCCGCGTTCAGAAGCTCTTCCTGCGGAAAGGCTACCCCGTCTTCCACCACTTCATTCCAAATTCTTATCATTTCGGGTAAATCTTTTTCTTCATAAGCTCTTACTGAAATCTTCATTGGTTTTTCTTCTTTCTTCCGTAATTAATTCCTATCTGTAACAATGCCATGGCATTGGCTATGGTCAGAAGAACTCCTGCCAGACTCAGCATGCTTCTCATGGTGCTGTAAGCGGCAAGACTTTCCTGTCCGTACTTTCTGGCAATCACAACCGTTTCAAAACTGCCGCCCCATGTGTTGCACACCGGCAGCAGGCACTGGAATATCACGGCAAGCACAAGGAGTATAAACTCTGTGGTATTTTTCTCCGTGCCGGGATTGCTAAGCAGCGCTCCCACCGCAAACAAAAGCACCAGAGCCGCATTCAGGAATGTCTGCACATACAGGCTTATGTAAACGGACGCATCCGCATGCAAATCCCGAATAACTACTCCATAGAGGTTATAAACCAGCCCGGTGTTTGTAAAAATGCCTACACACAGCATCCCATACAGAACCGTAAGAATAATCGCCGCAACCGAAAAACCAATTGATTTCTTCATAAAAACTTTTCTCCTTTACATTCATCGTAACCGGTTATGTTTTGTTTTCCAAGCAAGCAGTACTTGATGCAAGCAGCGCTTGCGTGGCTCACCTCTTTACGGACCGTCAATCTCCTCACCGACAAAGCCCGTCTGGGTTGACTCGTTGAAAATTCCGTAGAACGGAAGGGTTTCCGGCAGATTTCCGTTTTCATCGCAGAGCCGGTCCTTTACACTCTCTATGTAATCCTCCGGCAGCTGCGCCACCTTTTTTCCGGGCAGATAAATCATAAATTCCTCTGCTTCTTCCAGCCCGTAAACCTCTGTGTATACCATACGCATGCCGCCCTGAATGCTTTCGCCGTCCGCTTCCGACCAGGTAATGCTCTCCACTTTTGCCTTGTAGGTATAGTCATCCACGCGGACCGGTTCCCCGATTTGACCGAAGCCGGAACCGTAATACATGGTGCCGCCCAGATACTCCTCTCCCGTATCCTCCATATCCATGGCATAATAACTGGCGCTGAAAGAACCGTCCTCCTGTATCCGCATGCCCGTTTGTCCGCCAGCCGCAATATCCTGCCCGGCATCACTGTCCGGAATATAGGTAAACTGTACGTCGGCAAACTGCTTATAGGAAAAAGGTTCTGCTTTTCCGCATCCTCCGAGCACCAGTGCAAACAGGGCTAACCCGGTAACGGCTTTCCAAATTTTCTTCATTTGTATACGATGTCCTTCCTTGTTGTTCCACTCTAAAAAACAATCATACCCCTATTTGAAAAGAGAAGTCAAGAGGGGCTGCAGCCCTGCCGGAAATATTTGCAGACGCCGCAGCCCCAAAGGTTTATTTCATACCGTTGACGGTTTTATATTTGTAAAGCATTTCCGCATGGTTCTGCTCCTCCACCTGAATATCGGCAAGAAGCTTTCTCACGCTGCTGTCCCCGAAGTTGAACACGTCAGTGTTGTATTCGCCGGATACCAGCTTCTCTGTACCGATACAGTCGGTTGCCAGAAACGCATCATGCAGCTTGTCATCCGTGTTTTCCATGGCGGAATAGGTTGCCTTGGGCTCATAATTTTTGCCGTCGGAGTCGTTGCAGTTGCACTGGGGCACGGTGCCGGAAAGCACCTGGCTCAAAGAGTCGTAATGCTCCTGCTCTTTTTTCTGCAGGGTCTGAAACAGGCTTTTTAATTCCGGGTCCTTAGCCTGCTCGGCATACTTTCCGTATTTTTCCACGCAGCTTTTTTCCTGTGTCTGCAGGTCTTCAATGGTGGTACGTTCTTTTTCCTTTAATATCATAGTTCTACTTCCTTTCCAGAATATTTACACTGTTATTATGGATAAAAAATATTTTCCTATTCAAAAGGTTGACTTTTTGTTTTCTATATATCACTATTATAATATAGGTAAAAATAACCGTGTTTTGTTTGATTTCCGAAAGGAGAAAAATCACATGTCCATTACTTTTTTGATTATTTTCTGGACAGCCAACTTTTTTCTCTCCCGTTGTCTTTCCTATGCCCTTTTGTCCGGCTATCAATACGCAAACGGCTTGCTGCTCGGCGTGCCCATTCCCAATGAGCACCTCATCGACGGGGATGTAGTTCATCTGACGAACACCTGTAAAAACAACATGCAGAATTTTCTGGGGCTGAACACCGTTGTCTGTATCTTCGGCTATCTTTTTATTGTTTTCCTTTCCATGATTTTCTTTGTTCTTCTTTATATTCTCTGGATTTTCCTGTACTGCGTATATGGATATTGCCTGTTTTATTCCCATCACGATAAAATGTATGCCCTCGCGCAGAAGCACGGCTGGGTGCCCGAAAAAGAAGACGATAATGCCTGATTGCTTCTGTTTTTGTAAGAAAAGAGACGATTTCTGATTTTTATAAAAAAGTGTATGATTTCTGATTTTGATTGCAGTTGACTTTTTTCGTCTTTTGTATTAGTATTTGTAATACAGATAATACAGAAGTTGCATTTTTAGCTTGCCTGTATGGTCTTCATGTATTTACCCATTTTCACTTATTTTTTAGAAAGGGGCGATTTTTATGATTATTGAACTGGATATGAACAGCGACATTCCCATTTATGTGCAGCTCCGGAACCAGATTGTCAAGGGCATCGGTAAGGGTGAGCTTAAGAAAAACGAAAAGCTGCCCACCGTAAGGCAACTTGCCATGGACGCCGGCGTCAACACCATGACTGTCAACAAAACCTATCAGATTTTGAAAGCGGAAGGATTTATCCGCACAGACAGACGGCTGGGTGCCTTTGTTGCCGACAACCTTTCTCCCGATACCCGCTTTCAGGAAAAATTAGAGTCGGAGTTAGAGCTTCTGTCCGCCGAAGCCAGCATCACCGGCATGGATAAGGAGGCTTTTCTTGCCATGTGTGAAAAAAAGTATGCCCGCATGAGTCCCTGCTCGGTATGAAAATATTTCCGCAGAAGAGCACCTGTTCGGTATGAAAGCATACTGTTTGCAGATTTCGGAAAGGAACGGAAACGATTATGAATATTGCTATGTTTATTATTTTTCTTGTTACAAATTTATTTATGTGCGGCTGTTTTTACTTTGCCCTGTCATCCTCTTATCAGTATGCAAACGGCATGCTCTTAGGTGTTCACATTCCCAAGGAGCATCTTACGGATGACGAAGTGGTTTCCTTAAAAGAAGGGTCGCATAAAACCATGAAGCGTTTTCTGAAATGGAATACTCTGGCAGGCATTTTAAGCTGCCCGCTCCTCTTCTACAGTTGGTTTCTCTTTTTTATGATTTACGCTCTGTGGATTGTGGAATACTGCGCCGGTGTGGAATTTCTTTTGATTTTACACCATAGAAAAATGTATGCCCTGAAACTGAAAAACGGCTGGATTGTAGAAAATCAGAAGAAGGTTTATATTGATACCGCTCTTTCTGCGAAAGCTGCCCGAAATCCTTTTTCGTTAGGATTGCATATTCCGGTCCTGCTTGCAGAAGTGGTCTGCTTCCTTCCTTTCCTGGGAAAAAGAGAAGAACCCTATTTTATGACGCTTCTCATCATTTTTGCCGGCTCTCTCCTTTTATCTGTCGGAGCTTACCTTTTCCATCTGTATATAAACCGCTCGGAGCGTCCGGTTTACAGTAAGGACTCCGACTTAAATCAAAAAGTCAACCATACCATGAAATTCTATAAGGGTCTCGGTCTCTGGCTTTTAAGCCTGTGCAACGGCATCTCCTTTGTAACACTGGCGCTGGCAACGCTTCATTCCGGGAATTTTTCCGTTACCGGTTTTTACCTTTATCTGTTCCTGCAGATTTTTTCGGCAGCCGGTCTTTTAATTCCCCTGTATTTTGGGAAAGAACGTAAGAAAGAACTGCTGGGCGGTGACCCTGTCCCTCTTTATGTGGATGATGACGAATACTGGAAAACCGGTTTTTACTATAATCCCGGCGATAAGCATATGCTGGTTCCCAACAGACTCCAGAGCGGCAACTATGCATTTAATTATGCCAACAAAAAAGCCCGGGCATGCACGGTTTTCCTGACAGTTTTTCTCATTGGCTGCGCGGTTTTTACCCTTTGTGCTCTGCTTCCGCTTTCCCATGTTGAGGTAAAAACTTCCTTTTCCGAAGAAATCTTTACTGTTTCCGCTGGCGGCTATAAAACAAGGGTGCCCCTCGCCGATATCGAAAATCTTACTTTGCTGCCGAAGCTCCCCCATGATGATTTCTGGCGGACAAACGGTGCCGCAACCGATTCCTATTCCGTCGGTCATTTCCGCGGCCGTACCTATGGAAACTGCAGCCTGTATCTGTGCGGCGACACGATGCCCATCCTGATGATACAGACTGATAAGACAACGGTATTTTTTAACCTGCCCGAAGACGGCGCCATAGAAAAATTATACGAAGAACTGAAAGAAAAAAGCGGCAGTGGGGAATAAACCACTGCCGTTCTTTACTCTCTGCCGCTATATTTTAGTTTTTGTCGGCTATACTTTATTTGCAGGAATACCGCAGCCATACGGCGCCGCTGTCAAATTTCTGCACATCAAGAAGCTTCAGTGCCGTCACATCATGCTCCAGGGCAAGCCCGTCAAACACCGCCGGCATGCCGCCCCTTCCGTCAATTCCCGCACCAACGAGGATACTGATTTCATCTAAAAGTCCTGCCTCCAAAAAAGCGGTATTGATTTTAGCACCGCCGACAATGCCCATTCTTTCTACATGGAACTGCTCTGTCAGAATTTCGCTCGCACGTTTCAGGTCAATCCTGTCTTTTCCGCAGGCAATCCAGGAAATATTCCGGCTGTCCAGATACGCAAGATATTCTTCCGTCACTGCCTCGCTTGTTACAATCAGGTACGGCTTCTCCATGGAAGAAGCATCCGGCCACAACAGGGTTCCTTTGGTATCGACTATTACCTCATAACCTTCCGCTTCCGCTTTTTTAGAAAATCCTTCCTGTCCGTATGCCACATTGTCGGTAGGAACAAATTTTCCCGGTTCTGCCATTTCCAGCTCCGCCGTAACCCTGCCGCTCACGGTAGTGGGTACCCGGATAGCATCCAGAGTGGTATAGTAATCTGCAACGCCCGGCAGTTTGGATGTCATGGCACAGTCGATTCTGCCGTCAAGGGATATCATCATATGACAAATAATATAAGGCTTTTTCATATTACAGTTTTCCTCCGTAAACCGGGAAGAAAGAAGCATCGCCGTAATCTTTAATTCTTTCACAGTTCTTCAAAATCTCCATGTCTTCCGCGGAAATCACAAAATCCACATCCCTGTTTTCTTTGAGATGCTCTTCGCTGCTTGCTTTCGGCAGGGTAATCAGGTCAAGCTGCAGACAGTAACGAATGCAAAGCTGTGCCGGTGTAACACCGTATTTTTCTGCCATTTTCACAATAACCGGATTTTTCAGGGCTTCGCCGTGTGCTACAGGAGAGTAAGCTTCTACGGCAATTCCCATACTCTGACAATAAGCAATGAGTTCCAGCGGTGTGTTGGAAATGTGTGCCAGCACCTGGTTGACCGCAGGCTTTACCTCGCAGCCGTCCAGAATATTTTTCACATCGCCCACTAAGAAATTGGAAATGCCGATGGCGCGGATTTTCTTTGCCTTGTAAGCATCCTCCATGGCTCTCCACACTTCCTTGTTTTCCGCATAATAACGGTTTTCGGACTGATTTACTTCTGCCCAGGGCTGGGGAGAATGGATAATCATCATATCAATGTAGTCCAGTTCCATTTTAGCCAGTGTCTCGTCAATGCTCTTTGCAGCAGACTCGTAACTTTTATGTTCTGCCGCTACCTTAGAGGTAATAAAGATTTCTTTCCGGCTGACACCGCTTCTGCGGATGCCTTCGCCGACTCCTCTTTCGTTGCCGTATGCCTGTGCGGTATCAATATGGCGGTATCCCATTTTCACGGCATTCACTACCACATCTGCCACCTTGTCATCGGGTATCAGCCAGGTACCCAGCGCAAGCTGCGGGATTTCCACACCATTGTTTAAGGTCATCATTTTTTCTGTCATCATTTCTGTTTCCTCGTCTTTCTTGGTTTCCGACTTCCGCCTTGCATCGTTTTGCTTCGGCTTCCGTCTTTCGGCTTTATTTGAGTTTGCCGTACTGCTCGTCCGTTACCGGCTCCAGCCACTCATTGGAAGCTTCTGTGCCGGGCACTTCCACTGCCAGATGGGAGAACCAGCTATCGGGAGCTGCACCGTGCCAGTGCTTTACACCGGCGGGAATATTGATGCAGTCGCCGGGTTTCATTTCTACGGCGTCCTTGCCCCATTCCTGATAATAACCGCGTCCTGCCACACAGATTAAAATCTGTCCGCCGCCTTCTTTTGCATGATGCACATGCCAGTTGTTGCGGCAGCCCGGCTCAAAGGTAACATTGTGCACACCTACCTGACTGGTGGAAACCGGTGCCAAATAGCTCTGTCCGATAAAATATTGGGCGTATGCCACATTCGGCTCGCCGACAGGGAAAATCATGGATGCTGCATGACGTGCCTTGGCTGCTTCTTTGTCATCTGCGCCCTGTGCGCTGTTTCCCTGCTCATTGTTTGTCTGTGCACTGTTTTCCTGTGCATTGTTTGCCTGCGCATCGCCTTCGCCTACCTGCCATACTTCCTTTGCCAGATTGAAGACTGCCCAGCCCTTGGGCCATCCTGCATAAAAAGCAACATGGGTAATAATGGCTGCAATTTCCTTCTGGGTTACCCCATGATTTTTTGCATTCATAAGGTGGAACTTCAGAGAAGAGTCCGTAATACCGGATGCCATCAGGGCTACCACGGTAATAATGCTTCTGGTCTTTACATCAATGTCCTGATTGTTCCAGTTTTCTCCAAATAAAACATCATCATTATAATGTGCAAATTCGGGAGCAAATTCTCCCAGTGCGTTTCTGCCTGCTGTCTGTACTATCTTTTCCATATTATTAATCCTCCTTGTTTTACGAAGTAAAATGCGACTGCCTTTGCAGGAGCAGAGGATTTTCCTCCTTGTTTTGCTTCTTTTTACCAGTTCTTCTTTTCTTTGGTGCAGTCCCGGTTCTTTTTACGCTCCTCCACCATCTGTACGAACCACTCTACCATGGCAGGGTCCTGATGGGAGAAAAAGGAGCTGGTTGCCGTATCCATGTCTGCTATTTTGTTCATATCCTCTTCGGAAAGAGTGAAATCAAATACCCGGAAGTTTTCTTCCATTCTCTCTTTGTGCGTGGATTTCGGAATTACTACGATGCCTCTCTGCAAGTGCCAGCGAAGTATAACCTGTGCTGTGGTCTTTCCGTATTTGGCACCGATTTCCTTTAAGATTTCGTTGTCAAATAAGCCCTTTCTGCCTTCTCCGAAGGGTGCCCATGCTTCTACCTGAATATTGTACTTATCCGCCCACTTTTTCAGTTCTTTCTGCTGGTTGAAAGGATGTACCTCCACCTGGTTTACCATGGGTCTGATGTGGTTAAAGTTGGCAAATTCCACCATTCTGTCCGCATAGAAATTGGAAATGCCGATGGCTTTAATCTTACCTGCTTCGTAATACTCTTCCAGTGCTCTCCATGCGCCGTAAGCATCTCCGAACGGCTGATGTAAAAGCATCAAATCCACATAATCGGTTTTTAATTTTTCCAAAGAAGCATCCAGGGATGCCTTACACTCTTCATATCCAAAATGTTCCAGCCATACCTTGGAGGTCAAAAAGATTTCCTCACGGGGCACACCGGATTTCACAATGGCATTTCCCACTTCTTCTTCATTAAAATATGCCTGTGCCGTATCAATGCTCCGGTAGCCGACTGCCAGTGCATCCAATACACAGCGCTCACATTCCTCCTTTGTCACCTGATACACCCCATAACCCAGCTGGGGCATCTTAACACCATTCGCCAAAGTAACGTAATCCATATTAATCCTCCTTGTTTTACGGAGTAAAATCCTGCTATGCCCGCATAGCATGCGCCTTTGCAGGAGCAGAGGATTTTCCTCCTTGTTTTGCCTCTTTTGTTGCTCACTAAGGTCATTATATTCTTTGGAGTTCACTCCAAGTCAAGGGGTTGGGACAAGTTTTTTTGAAATTTGACTCTAAAATAAAAAACGCCAACAGAGTCAACCTCGAACTCCATTAAAAGGAAAGACTTTTGACTTTCAGAGAGAAACATCGCTGCAGAGTCAAACATATGGAATTTATTTTGAAAGACTTTTTGACTTTGTCAGCAAAAAGTCTTCACAGAGTCAAATCAGACAGTTTTTCATGGTACCTTTGGGTTGACTCTATGAGAGTTTTCTCCTTAATAGGTCAAAGTAATAAGAAATGATGCTCGCTTACCTTTGACTCTGATGGAGGATAGTACAATTAGGGTCAAAAAAGTAACGAAGAGCATAGTAAATCCTTTGACTCTGTCATGGATATGTAACAGTTGGGTCAAATTTACTTCTTTCGCTCCCGTTTCCACGTATAAAACAGCTTTTCTTCTATATAATATAGAAAAGATACAATAAAACCCGAACCAAAAGGAGCCGCAAACCATGAATATAAAAGAAATCAACTGGAAACCGTTACTCATAAGCATCGCCATCCCGCTTGCGGTAGGCGGTCTGTCTGCGCTTATCACCAAAAGCGGCATGGAAGCCTTTGCTCAGGTGGCAAAGCCGCCCCTCACACCCCCGGACTGGCTCTTTCCCATTGCATGGGGCATTCTGTATGTGTTAATGGGGATTGCCTCCTACCTGATTTACAAGTCGGGGCAGGACGGACTTCCGGCGCTTTCGCTGTACGGCATACAGCTTGTGTTCAATTTTCTGTGGTCCGTTTTCTTTTTCAACATGCAGTGGTATCTGTTTTCCTTTGCCTGGCTGATTGCCCTCTGGGTACTCATTCTCCTGACCATGAAGGAATTTTTCAAGCTGTCAAAAACAGCCGGCTATCTGCTCCTGCCCTATCTTTTGTGGGTGAGCTTCGCCGGCTACCTGAATTTCGGTGTGTATTTGTTAAACAAGTAGAAATTACTTTCGTTTTTCCAGTACCTGCAGTGCGTCCAAAAGTTTATCGGCATTCAGCAGCTTATCGGTCCATTGGATGGTTCTGCGTACTTTTCTCGTATAATACCGGAAGAAATGTTCTACACAACTGTCGCTGTATTCATTCACATACGGGTGTATCATCATGTACTCAAGGCATTTTACCGAAGCAACAATCCTGCCGTTTTTCCTGTCCGCCGAATATACCTTCGATATCCGATATATCTTAGAAAACGGAAGCTCCACCATATTTTCTTCGTTCCCGTAAGAAAAGCGTGAACTCATCTGCGCCCCTTTGCCTCCGTACAGGTAGACAACCGCTATATCCCCGTTTTTAAGAAGCAGTGTTCTGCGTTTTCGGTCGTCCTGTACCTTTTTATCCGCTTTTGCATAATAGGACTCCATCCATGCACCTGCTGCCGCCAGGAGAATGCCAAGTCCAAAAGCGCCTACTCCGAAAAGCAGTCCTGCTTTGGACAGCCTCCCCAGAATATCATATGCTCCTGTTTTATTACGGATGACAAGCATACTCACCGAGATTAAAAACAGAATTCCTGCCAACCATAACAGAGCTTTTACCGCACCGTCAATACCCCTGTATGCCCCTCTTTTTTTTAGTTTTTCTTCGTTGTCATCCTTCTCCCAGATATACTCTTCGTTACTTTCTATTGTGTAATACGCCTGCTGCAGTATCCTTTGGTAATCGTCCATAGGCGTGTGGTCGGAAATAAAATGCCTCATACAACCGTCTTCTTTCCTGTCTTCTTTTGAAGTAACCATAAGCCAGGAAGATAAAATCAGTCAGTGTCCCATGTAAAATCCCGGTAAAATATTATCTGTCATATAGTTTCCCGTAAAAATACTGCTCCTGAAAGGCAATATCGCCCAGTATTTTTTCATCGGGAATGTCTTCGCCGGTCAGAGAAACAATCCACTTGTCCTCAATATCATTGAAGCGGTGGTACACTTTAATAACCTTTCCCTCAAAGGTTGTAAGCGGTTCCTCCGTCCCGAAAATGTAGGCGTCCTGTTCCTCTCCGTCCGCCGCTTTCACGCCGTCTATGTAGCCGTAATTTACGGCATAAACCATATCCGCCTTTTGGGCGGGTACAGCGACATCCTCCCTATCCGTCTTTTCTGCAGGTGCTGCTGCATCCGCCATATCCGCCTTTTCTGCAGTTGCTGCCGCATCCGCCCGGTGCATGCCAAGAGGTCTGTCCACTTTGCCGCTGACCCATTTGCCGATGATGTCGCAGTAATGGGGAATGGGACCGGAAAAGGCGCTGAAAAAATAATCCAGTGTAGGCACCAGCTTCTGTTCCTGAAACAAATCATAAATCTGGTCGCTGCGCAGCCATTTACATTCCGCCACTTCTTTGGTGGTTGCCGCAGTCAAGTCCGCCTCCCCGTCATAGTAAAACACCCATACATCCAGAATATCCCGGAATTTTTCTCCGTTCATGGTATCCCTTATTTTGGTAAAGGCAAGCTGCCCGCTTTCCGGGGAAAGGGTAATGCCAACCTCCTCTTTCACCTCACGGACAGCCCCTTCTATGCTGGTTTCTCCCTGCAAAACAGAACCGCCCACCGTTTCCCAGAAAAAAGGATAGGCAGGGCGGTCCGCCGCACGTCTGGATAGCAGGTATTCTCCCCTGCTGTTCCGTATCCAGACATGCACCACCAGATGATACAGTCCCTCGGGGATTTCCTCCCCGCGGATATGCTCTTTCCCGGTTTTCTCCCGGTATTTTGTATATAAATCCCATTTTTCCATGCTAATTCGTCTTCTCCTCACTCATGGCAAGTATTTCTTCATTTAAGGAAAGCATCCGGGCATCCAGGTCGGACACCATGTGTGCACACTCCACCAGCTCGTCTTTAATATGCTGCGGTGCATCCCCTTCAAATTTATAATGCATCTTGTGCTCCAAGCTTGCCCAGAAATCCATGGCAACGGTGCGTATCTGCATTTCCACCTTGGTTTCCTCGATACGGTCGGAAAGGTACACCGGCACGGATAAAATCATGTGGTAGCTCTTGTAGCCGCTTGCCTTGGGATATGTAATGTAGTCCTTAATGGAAAGAACCTTGATGTCCTTCTGGTTTGCCACCATATCCGCAATCCGGTAAATATCCGAAGTAAATGAGCAGATAATGCGGATACCGGCAATGTCATTCACATAGGTAATCATATTTTCAATGGTGGACTCGTAGCCATAGCGCTTTAACTTTTTCACAATACTTTCCGAGCTCTTGATACGCGCCTTGATATGCTCAATGGGATTGTAACGGTGCACTCTCTGGAACTCGTCATTTAAAATCTCCATTTTGGTCTGCACCTGCTTGAGCGCCGCATTGTAAATCAGATTGACTTCTTCCCAACTGTCTATTCCGTCATCCCGGTATTCCCTTACATCCATATTTTACATACTCCTTTTACAAAATAAAAACTATTTTTATTATATCACATCGTTTCTCACTTTTGTATATTTTGTATAAAGATTTATGAAAATTTTAATATTTTCTGTGTATTTTTCTTCCGCGTAATCTGTTAAGATGATGTCGAGGGCTTTTGCTCCTGGCATCTTAAGATATTGCTATACAGAAAGGAATTCTTATGTTTCGATTATGGGCCAAAACTTTTAAGAACAACAGAATGTTAAACGATATGGTTGTGGAGGATGCCGGAACCGATACCCGCACCCATAAAATTTTTCATGCCATTGATGAAATCTGCACGAAATTTGACCTGGGGCACCCCATCTGGCTGGACTCCACGGTGCGGGATTTCCAGCTTCACAGCAAAACCCGCTTTACCCAGGACAATTTCACCGAAACCATTCCCTTCGATTATCTGGAAATACAGGTCATTGAAGAAGACTGAGTTTCCGTACTTTGCGGATTATCCGGAGTGATGGACTCCACGGACTTGCAGATTATCGGGAATGCCATACTTTGCGGGACTTGCAGGTTACAAATTATGGAAGCAAACTAATTTTCCGACACAAAAAGAGGATGTTGCATCCTCTTTTTTTATGCATAAATTTTTCTTCTTGACATATCCTTACTCATGTAGTAGTATTTATTCAACGACATGTAGTATTGATTACTACATGTCGTAATCACTAACATGTAAAAGATTTATTATGAAAATATGTGCCTGTATTTTCAGGCTATGGAAAGGAATGAAGTTTTATGCAGATTACTATTCGTGAACCCGGCAGTGCCATTACTCATTTTATCGGCTGTATGATGGCCCTTTTCGCTTCCGTCCCCCTGCTTATCAAAGCCGGCGTTTCCGCAGGAGGCCAGACATTTACCGCAATGCTTATTTTCATGCTCAGCATGGTTTTATTATATGGCGCAAGTGCCACCTATCATTCCGTAAATTTAAGCGGAAGACCTCTCCGGATTTTCCGGAAAATTGACCATATGATGATTTTCGTGCTGATTGCCGGTTCCTACACCCCGGTATGCCTCATTGTTTTAGGCGGCAAAGAGGGTGTCACCATGCTGACCATTGTATGGAGCATCGCCATTGCCGGCATGCTGATTAAGGCGTTCTGGATTACCTGTCCGAAATGGTTTTCTTCCGTAATCTATATCGCCATGGGCTGGGTCTGCATCTTTGTATTCCGTGAACTCATCCATACGCTTTCCGTTCCGGCTTTCTGCTGGCTTCTGGCAGGTGGTATTATTTACACCGCGGGCGGCATTATTTATGCCTTAAAGCTTCCTATTTTCAATGCGAAACATGCAAACTTCGGCTCCCATGAAATTTTCCACCTGTTTGTCATGGCGGGCAGCATCTGCCACTTCATCTTCATGTACTGCTACGTGGCATAAAAACTTGTTAAGTGAAAGGCATCCGATGTAAGGTCGGGTGCCTTTTTTCACGTATTTTACCACTTTACGCCGATTTTACACCGGCCTGCTTTTTGACTTTACAAACCGATGCTACTCTTTTCTTGTAAACAAAAAAAGGCATTGCGCCATAAAAAGAAAAGAGGAATTACATTATGAAAAAGAAAACAGTAGTCAGTTTAGCAGTTGCAACTATCCTTGCTTTAACCTCCTTAACCGGATGCGGAAACAGCAAGCTTTCCGGTACCGTAGCAACCGACGGTTCCACTTCCATGGAAAAAGTAATCGGTGCTCTGGGCGAGTCCTTCATGAATGAAAACGACGGTATCCAGTTTACTTACAATCCCACCGGTTCCGGTTCCGGTATCACAGCCGTAGCTGAAGGCAGATGCGACATCGGTCTTTCCAGCCGTTCCTTAAAGGATGAAGAAAAAGCACAGGGTCTTACCGAAACCGTACTTGCACTGGACGGTATTGCCGTAGTTGTAAATCCCGAAAACCAGGTAAATGACTTAAGCATTGAACAGATTGCTTCCATTTACACCGGTGAAATTACCAACTGGAGCGAAGTCGGCGGTGCCGATGCAGAAATCGTAGTAATCGGCCGTGAAGCAGGAAGCGGTACCAGAGACGGTTTCGAGTCCATTACCAAGACCTCTGAAAAATGCCAGTACCGTCAGGAACTTACTTCTACCGGTGATGTTATCACAACCGTAAGCCAGAACCCGGATGCCATCGGTTACACCTCCCTTTCCGCAGTAAAGGACAGCGTAAAAGCTCTCAGCGTCGGCGGTGTAGCTCCTTCCGAAGAAACCGTAAAAGACGGCAGCTATGCAATCCAGCGTCCCTTCGTTTTAGTAACCAAGGACGGTGTAAAGCTCTCCGATGCAGCACAGGCATTCTTTGACTATGTAACCAGTGACAAGGTTGCCGACATCATTACCGGCGCCGGTGTTGTACCTGTAAAATAACCGTTTCTGAAATTCTCTGAAACAAAAAAAGAAAGG
The DNA here is from genome assembly GCA_963639875.1 of Bacteroidaceae bacterium. Lineage (GTDB taxonomy): Bacteria > Bacillota > Clostridia > Lachnospirales > Lachnospiraceae > Acetatifactor. The sequence goes on along the minus strand of CAVHWP010000004.1, from coordinate 75,908 downwards.
TATGAGGATTTGTATGAAAAAACAACGAGCTTTTGAACGAATTGTAGCCGGTATCTTCTTAATTCTGGGAATGATTACCGTAGTATCCGTACTTCTGATTACCATATACTTAGTGATAGCCGGGGTTCCGGCTATCCGCAAAATCGGACTGATTTCCTTTTTATTCGGAAAAGAATGGCATTCTACGGCTGCGACCCCTGAGTTCGGCATCCTCCCTTTTATTTTAACCAGTATTTACGGTACGGTCTGTGCCGTAATACTGGGAGCCCCTATTGGATTTTTAACAGCCGTGTTTCTTTCCAAGATGGCTCCTTACAATCTGCGTCGCGCCGTAGAAACCGCTGTCAGTCTGTTAGCCGGAATTCCTTCCGTTGTATATGGTCTGGTGGGTATGCTGATTTTGGTGCCTGCCATCCGTAATCTGTTTCATATCCCCGACGGTGCCAGCCTCCTTGCTGCCATCGTTGTACTGGCAATCATGGTACTGCCGTCCATCATCAAGGTTTCCTTAAATGCCCTGGACGCCGTACCAAAAGAATACGAAGAAGCTTCCCTTGCATTGGGAGCCACGCCGGTGGAAACCTACTTTAAGGTATCCGTTCCGGCAGCCAAAAGCGGTATTGCCGCAGCCATCGTTTTAGGTGTTGGCCGTGCCATCGGCGAAGCCATGGCGGTCATGATGGTATCCGGCAACGTACCCAATATGCCTTCCCTTTTCCAGAGCGTCCGTTTCTTAACAACTGCGGTAGCCAGCGAAATGTCCTACTCCTCCGGTCTGCAGAGACAGGCACTGTTCTCCATCGCTCTGGTATTGTTCTTCTTTATTATGCTGATTAACGCAACCTTAAACTTTTTCCTGAAACGGAAAAAAGACTAACCAAATGCCTGTCTTTCCCGACAGGCAGAAAACAGAAAGGTCTGGAGATTTCTATGAAGAAAAACTCTCTTTCCACAAGCAGAAAAATCTATATCGGCATCATGAAAGCCCTCATGTGGATTTCCGTGCTTTTCACCTGTGCGCTGGTTCTTTTCCTGATTATCTATGTACTCTTTAAGGGATTTCCCCACATTACCTGGAAATTCCTCACCACAAAGCCCAGCTACCTTACAGATGAAATCGGCATCCTGCCCGATATTTTGAATACGATTTACATCATACTGGCAACGCTTCTTCTGGTACTCCCCTTGGGAGTCGGCGCTGCCGTATACCTGACGGAATATGCCAGGAATAAAAAGATTGTAACCCTGATTGAATATGCCGCCGAAACCCTTTCCGGCATCCCTTCCATTATTTACGGTCTGGTGGGCATGCTTTTCTTCTGTCAGTTTTTATCCATGAAAACATCCCTGTTAGCGGGCGCCATGACACTGGTTATCATGAACCTTCCCACCGTCATGCGAACCACGCAGGAAAGCTTAAAGACCGTTCCCCAGAGTTACCGGGAAGGCGCCTTCGGACTGGGAGCCGGTAAATGGCGTGTCATCCGCACGGTGGTGCTCCCCGGCTGTATCGACGGTGTGGTAACCGGTCTTATCCTCTCCGTAGGACGTATCATCGGCGAGTCGGCTGCCCTGCTTTTCACGGCAGGTTTTGCCCATGCCTTAAACAATATTTTCCACGGGCTTACCAGTTCCGGCGCCACGCTTACCGTTGCTCTTTACGTGTATGCCAAGGAGCAGGGTGATTTCGATACCGCCTTTGCCATTGCCGCCATTCTGATGATTATGACACTGATTATCAATCTGCTGGCAGATTTTGCAGGCAGATACTTCAAGAAAAAGAACGCCGGCTGACGCCTGGGTATAAGAAACAGATTTTCAAACAGAAACCGGGGCATTTCCCGGTACAAAAGGAGATTTCCTATGAAAGACATTATTACCGTTAAAGACCTCTGCCTCTGGTATGGAAATACCCAGGCACTGAAAAACATTGAAATCGGCATTAAGGAAAATGCCATTACCGCTTTAATCGGCCCTTCCGGCTGCGGCAAATCCACTTTCTTAAAGACCTTGAACCGCATGAACGACCTGGTTCCCGATGTGAAAATCACCGGAAAGGTGGAATACGACGGCAAGGACATTTTTGCTCCGAACGTGGATGTCAACGAGCTGCGCCGCGACATCGGCATGGTGTTCCAGAAGCCCAATCCTTTTCCCATGAGCGTCTATGACAACATCGCCTACGGCCCCCGTATCCACGGCATCAAAAATAAGGCAAAGTTAGATGAAATCGTGGAGGAGTCCTTAAAGGACGCCGCTATCTGGGATGAATTAAAGGACCGCTTAAAGAAATCCGCGCTCGGTCTTTCCGGCGGTCAGCAGCAGAGACTCTGTATCGCAAGAGCGCTGGCTGTCAGCCCCAAGGTACTTCTCATGGATGAGCCCACCAGTGCGCTGGACCCCATTTCCACTTCCAAAATCGAAGACCTTGCCATGGAATTAAAGAAGAAATACACGATTGTCATTGTTACCCATAACATGCAGCAGGCTGCCCGTATTTCCGACCAGACCGCTTTCTTCCTTCTGGGAAATCTGATTGAGTACAATGACACCGAAAAACTTTTTGCAAATCCGAACGACAAACGGACGGAAGACTATATCACAGGGAGGTTTGGCTGATGCGCAACAAATTCGACGAACAGTTAAAGCTGTTAAACAAAAATCTTATCGAAATGGGCTCTCTGTGCCAGGAATCCATTTCTTTATCCGCACTGGCACTGATGGAGGGAAAGCCCGAAAAATGCAAAAAGGTCATTCCCATTACCGAAGAAATCGACCATATGGAGCGGAGCATCGAATCCATCTGCTTAAAAATGCTTTTACAGCAGCAACCGGTAGCAAGGGACTTGCGTCAAATCTCCGCAGCGCTTAAAATGATTACAGACATGGACAGAATCGGTGTGCAGGCAGCCGACATTGCCGACATCATTACATTCTTAAACGGCAGAACCGGCGAGGAATGCTCCTACATCCAGCATATGGCGAAATCCACCATCCAGATGGTAACGGACAGTATCGATGCCTATGTAAAGCAGGACCTGTTGCTTGCCCAGAAGGTCATCGTGGATGACGATATTGTGGACGACGATTTTTCCAAGACCAAGAATTTCTTGATTGATATGATTAGCCAGAACACGGCTGACGGGGAATACGCCATGGATTTACTGATGATTGCCAAGTATTTTGAACGAATCGGCGACCATGCGGTAAACATTGCCGAATGGGTGCAGTTCTCCGTCACCGGTGTGCATAAAGGAGAAGCAGAATTATGATTTGGTGTGTGGACGACGACAGTGCCATCAGAGACATTGAAGTGTATACCTTAAATGCCACAGGATTTGAAGCAAAGGGCTTTGCGGAAGGAGTTTCCATGCTGCATGCCCTTTCCGAGGAAAAACCGCAGCTTATTATCCTGGATATCATGATGCCGGAATTAGACGGCGTGGAAGTGTTGAAAAGAATTCGCACCATGCCGGAAACGCAGAAAATTCCCGTTATCATGGCAACCGCCAAGGGCATGGAATACGACAAAATCCAGAGTCTGGACTTAGGTGCCGACGATTATCTGGTAAAGCCCTTCGGCGTTATGGAACTGGTTTCCCGTGTGAAAGCCGTTCTTCGGCGCTGTGAGGATACCGTGCCCACCCAGACGCTTTCCCTGTCAGGCATTTCCATGCAGGTTGACAACCGCGTGGTAACCGTGGACGGCGAAACGGTTGCCCTCACCTACAAGGAATTTGAACTGCTGCACCTGTTTTTATCCCACATCGGCGTGGTTTTCTCCCGTGAAAAACTGCTGAATGCCGTATGGGGCGTGGACTACTACGGCGAAACCCGTACCGTGGATATGCACATCAAAACCTTACGAAAAAAACTCGGAAAATACGGCTCACTGATTAAAACCGTAATCAGTGTCGGATACAGAATGGAGGCATCTTTATGACAAAGAAAATATTTCATTCCATCCTTTTGGTAGCCTGCACGGTGCTCCTTGCCTGCTACCTTGTCATACTGACTTCCTTAAACGATTATTTCACCTCTTTAAGGAAATCCCAGTTGAAAACCCAGTTAAGCTTTGCCTCGACCGCCGTGGAGGACGAGGGTATCGAATATCTGAAAAACGTGGAATGTGGCGAATACCGCCTTACTCTCATTGATACGGATGGCACCGTCCTTTACGATACCAATGCAGATGCCGCTGCCATGGAAAACCACAGCGACAGAAGGGAATTTCAGGAGGCTTTCCTCTCCGGCTACGGAGAGTCCCACCGCTATTCCCGCACCCTGACGGAGCAGACCTATTATTTTGCAGAGAAGCTCTCCGATGACAAGGTGCTCCGTATTTCCACCAGTCAGGTAACCATTGTTTCTCTCCTGCTTGGTATGCTGCAGCCGCTTTTGGTCATTGCGTTCCTTGCCATCCTGCTTTCCGTTTTCCTGGCAAAACGCGCTTCCCGGAACCTGGTAAAGCCCTTAAACAATCTGGATTTGAACGACCCACTATCCAATGATGTGTACGAGGAATTGAGCCCGCTTCTCCGCCATATGGCACAACAGAATAAACAGATTGCCCTGCAGATGGATGAACTTTCCCGGAGCCAGAACGAATTTAACGCCATTACTTCCAACATGAGCGAAGGCTTAATCGTCTTAAATAAGGACGGTGTGGTAGTCAGCCTGAATACCGCTGCCCGAAAGATTTTTGAAGCCGAAGAAGACAGCATCGGCAAAGATTTTCTTACCATAGACCGCACACCCGAAATCAGCCGCGCCATCAAGGAAACCCTGTCCGGCAAGAAGCAGGAATTAGAATACGAAAAGAACGGCAGAAATTACGATTTGTGCATCAACAAGATTGTGGAAAAGGACGAGGTTATCGGTGTGCTTTTACTCGCCATCGACAATACCGAAAAGATACAGGCGGAACAGAACCGCAGAGAGTTTACCGCCAATGTTTCCCACGAACTGAAAACTCCGCTCCAATCCATTATCGGCAGTGCCGACTTAATCGAAAGCGGTCTTGTGAAACCGGAGGATATGCCCCGTTTTATCGGTCATATCAAGACGGATGCGGCACGACTGGTGTCCTTGGTCAGCGACATCATCCGCCTGTCCCAGCTTGATGAAAATACGGAAATGAACTGGGAAAATGTGGACGCCCTCTCCGTTGCGAAAGAGGCGCTGGAAATGGTGGGATCCATTGCGGAAAGCCGCAATATTTCCCTGACAATAGAAGGGGAGCCTGCCCCGCTCACAAGCGTTCACAAGCTCCTCTATGATATCATTTATAATCTGTGCGACAATGCCGTAAAGTACAACAAAGAAGGCGGCTTTGTCAAAGTAAATGTCAAAACTGCCGGTGGCAAAGTACAGGTTGCCGTCAGCGACAACGGTGTGGGAATTGCTCCCGCCGACCAGTCCCGCGTATTCGAGCGCTTCTACCGGGTGGACAAAAGCCACTCCCGTGAAAGCGGCGGCACCGGCCTCGGTCTTTCCATTGTAAAGCATGCCGTAGCCTACTTAAAAGGAAGCATTTCCTTAGAGAGCACCTTGGGAAAGGGAACCACCATTACGGTTTCATTCCCCACGGAAAAGTAATTCCCCTTAATAACCATTGGGGTTGCTGCTCTGCCATCTCCAGGAGTCCTCGCACATTTCCTTAATTCCGTACTGTGCTTTCCAGCCCAGTTCCTTCCAAGCCTTATCGGCATTGGAATAGTTTACCGGAATATCGCCCGCACGTCTGGGCTTGAATTCAAAGGGAATGGTAATGCCCGTGGCTGCTTCAAAATTATGAATTACATCCAGAACACTGTATCCAATGCCGGTTCCCAGATTGTAAATATCGAGGCCGGCATTTTTTTTCAGTCTTTCCAGCGCCTTTACATGGCCGGTTGCCAGGTCGAGTACATGAATGTAGTCGCGGATGCAGGTGCCGTCCGGCGTGGGATAATCGTTGCCGAACACGCCTAACTTCGGCAGCTTTCCAACCGCTACCTGGGTAATATAAGGCATCAGATTGTTGGGAATGCCGTTGGGATTTTCACCAATCTTTCCGCTCTTGTGCGCACCGATGGGGTTAAAGTAACGGAGCAGGATGACATTCCATGCGGGGTCCGCTTTCTGGATATCGGTTAAAATCTGCTCCAGCATGGACTTCGTCCAGCCGTAAGGGTTGGTGCAGCTTCCTTTCGGAGTTTCTTCCGTAACGGGTACTTTTTCCGGCTCGCCGTAAACGGTTGCGGAGGAGGAGAAAATGATGTTCTTTACATTGTGTTTTCTCATCACATCCAGTAAAATCAGGGTGCCCGTGATATTGTTGTTGTAGTATTCCCAGGGCTTCTGTACGGACTCTCCGACTGCCTTTAAGCCTGCGAAGTGAATGACCGCTTCAATCTTTTCTTTGGAGAAAATTTCTTCCGTTGCTTCTCTGTCCAGAATGTCTGCCTTATAAAAAGTAAGGGGCTTTCCGGTAATCTCCTGTACTCTTTCCAGTGCCACTTCGCTGGAATTGCTCAGGTTATCCATAACCACTACGTCATAGCCTGCATTCTGTAATTCTATTACGGTATGGCTGCCGATATAACCGGCGCCGCCTGTTACCAAAATTGCCATAGTAAATTCCTGCCTTTCCTCACCTGCAAATCCCCGGTACCGACAAGGGTGCGTGTGAAATCATACTTGTTTTGTATACATTAAGTGTAGCTGATTTTACACGCCTTAACAACTTTAAATTTTATAGAATTATACCGTTCTTTTTTAAGAGTTCCCGTGCACTTTCCACAGAATCCACACCGGTTTTGTTCTTAATGGGGGCAAATTCCTTTTCCCGGACCACTTCAAAGGGCAGACAGCTTTCCATTTCATGAATCATATCCAGTACAAGCTGCTCAAATTTATAGCCGTTGGGCGCTTCGGGATTTACCAGTTCTCCCGCCTCGTTTAAGTAGGGAATTTTCTTCTCCACAATATGCAGGGGAAGCTTGCGGTTCATGATTTTGTGCAGCTCGCTTTCCTTAAACAGGTAGTTTAAGATAACGCCGAAGTTGTACGCCGGGTCGCCCTTTTCATCCTTTGCGTCCCGCATCTTTTCCGACAGCTCATAATATTCCACGATGGAGGGTCTGCCGTCCTCTAAGCACATAACGCCCACCTTTTCATCCGGTGCGTTCTTGCGCACTACCTTGGAGCCTACGGCACAGTCCTTTTGGATAACGGCGCCTACAAAAACGGGGTCGGCAATCTGCTGCAGCACATTGTCCACGGCAAACACGTTCAGCCATTCAATGCCCTTTTCGAGAATGACATCCCGGAGTCCCGCATGGCAGAGGGAAACGTACCAGCCGCCGTTTCCGTTGGGGGAAGTGGACATTCTGGATTTGCTTTCCATGTAAATCTTTCCCTCGTAGTCCGCTGCCGGAGCCATATCCTGCTTAAAGAAAAATACATTTGTCTTATCGTAGCCGAAGAAATCGTGTTCCTTGAAAAATCCCACGGTTGCCTCATGATTTTTTTCGCTGGTCATGACAAACAGGGGCACGTAGCTGCCTGCCTCCTCCACCACCTTCATCAGGTTGCAGATTAACCTTTCAAAAATATAAACATCCTTGGTAATGCCGATGTTATACATGCCCTTGGGTGCATCGGAGCCCAGTCTGGTGCCCATGCCGCCCGCCAAAAGAACCGCGCCTACTTTTCCTGCCTTAATAGCTTCCAGTCCGGTCTTCCGGTAAGACTCTTTTTCTGCCTCGATTTCCGGCAGCTCCATTGCCTTTAAGGGTGTAATCACGCCTCTTTCGGCTGCCTTTTCTTTATGTGTGCACATTTCGGTAACGGAAAAATCCGTTTCGGCTATCTGGTTTAAGAGTTCTTCCTTTTCCGCATCATTCAACTCATCAAAGTACTTAAGAACCTGTTCCTGTCCGTAGCTTTTTAACTTTTCCTGTGCCTGTGTAAAATTCATATTCACTGCCCCTTTTTATTTTTTAAGGCTCAAGCCTCTGTCTGTTATAAGTTCAAGTATATCGGGAAAAAGACATTTATGCAACACGCATTCTTGCTTTAATGTCCGCAAAAAATGCTGTTAAAACCGCGTTAAGATTTTGCCTGCTTCCGTTAATTCCTCTTAACATCCGTTTTTTGAAAGGGCAGGATGTGCTATCTTTTCTTTGGTAAGTGATACCATACTATATATTACATATCAGGAGGTCTTTCTTATGAATCCTTTTCTTCTTGCGTTTGTTATTGTTGCGGGCGGTTTCGGCGGTCTTGTGACCCTGTACCTGACCATCAGTTTCCCCGCAGTCATTATCTGGAAAATATACCGTCGCATTGTGAAGAAAATTCCCATTATGAAATAAATTTCGACAAGTATATTTTGTCCCCCTGTCTCATATCTTGCTTTTAGGCACAGGTTGTCTAATTCAAGTATGAAACAGGGGGATTTTTTTATGAACCAGCCATTATCCAGTCAGGAAACCGAACGCGGGCACAACGTCTTAAAAGAGGCTCCCGAAAAAAACGCCCTGCAGCGCTTTTTAGCCCAACTGAACGATCCTCTGATTTTTATTTTGTTCGTCGCCGCTTCCATTTCCATGCTGCTCGGGGAATACAGCGATACCCTGATTATTCTTTCCGTCATTTTAGTCAATGCGCTCGTCGGTGTCATTCAGGAAGGAAAAGCCCAGCGGGCGCTCCATGCCCTGAAGGAAATGAGCAGCCCCAAAGCGCTTCTTATAAAGGACGGAAACACTACGGAAATCCCCGCTGCCGACCTTATCCCCGGCGATGAAGTCCTTTTGGATGCCGGCAGACAGGTTCCCGCCGACCTGCTTATCACCGAGTCAAACTGTCTGAAAATAGAAGAGTCGGCTCTCACCGGAGAGTCCCTTCCGGTGGAAAAGGATACCCACACCCATAACCGTGCCTATCTTTCCACCAATGTCACCTACGGCAGAGGAAAAGGCACCGTCACCGCCATCGGCATGGATACGGAAATCGGGAAAATCGCTTCTCTCATAAACGAGGCTCCGGCGGAAAGCACGCCTCTCCAGAAGCGCCTCTCCGACCTGGGAAAGCTTCTGAGCATACTCTCCATTGCTCTGTGCGCCCTGCTGTTTCTCATTGCCATTATCCAGCACCGCAATGTCATGGAAATGTTAATCACCGCCATTTCCCTTGCCGTTGCCGCCGTACCGGAAGGTCTGGCTGCCATCGTCACCATGGTGCTTGCCTTAAGTGTGTCCCGCATGGTAAAGGTCAATACCATTGTGAAAAAACTGCCCAGCGTGGAAACCCTGGGCTGCGTCAGTGTGGTCTGTTCCGACAAAACCGGTACGCTGACCCAGAATAAAATGTCCGTCACCGCCTGTTACACGGACGGCAGACTGCTGCCGCCGGAGGAACTGTCCCGGGAGGCACACCGTTCCTTTGTGGAAGGCTTTGCCCTCTGTAACGATGCCTCTCTGGGCGGGGACTCCCCGGCAGGCTCTTTCTCCCGCACCGGCTCCTCCGCCTCCAAGGAACTTCGTGCAGCCGAAGGTGGTCCTGTCCTTTTTCGGAAACCCACTGCATCTTCTGCCCGTACACAGGCTGTTGCAAGCAGTGCTGCCGTCCAAAATGATGCCTCCGTCCGCATCGGCGACCCTACGGAATTAGCCCTTCTGGATATGGCTGCCGGTCTGCATGTCTACCGTCCGGTTCTGGAAACCCGCCTGCCCCGCATGGACGAAATTCCTTTTGACTCCGACCGGAAAATGATGACCACCCTGCACCGCATGGGAAGCAGTTCCGTTTCCTATACCAAAGGCTCTCCCGATGAAATCTTAAAACGCTGCACCCACATCCGCTTAGACGGCAAGGTGGTGCCGTTTACGCCCTCCCACAAACAAAGCATCCAGAATGCCATAAAGGAAATGTCCTCCCGGGCTCTGCGTGTACTGGCTCTTGCCATGCGGACGGGCGACCGGAAAGCCACAGAAAAGGAACTCATTTTTATCGGTCTTGCCGGCATGAAGGACCCCATCCGCCCGGGTGTTGCCGAAGCGGTGGCAAGCTGTCAGGAAGCCGGTGTGAAAGTGGTTATGATTACCGGAGACAGAGTGGATACCGCCTGCGCCATTGCCGGTGAGCTTTCCATTGCCGACTCCATGAGCCAGTGCATGACCGGAAGCCGGTTGGACCATCTGCCGGATGCGGAATTCAAGAAAGCCGTCCGAAACATCCGTGTCTTTGCCCAGGTTTCTCCTTCCCACAAGACCAAGATTGTGAAAGCCTTAAAAGAAACCGGCAATGTGGTTGCCATGACCGGGGACGGCGTCAACGACGCCCCGTCCTTAAAATCCGCAGATGTGGGAATTGCCATGGGAAAAGCCGGAACGGATGTGGCAAAAAATGCGTCCGACATCATTCTCACCGATGATAATTTTGCCACCATCGTAAAGGCAATCGAACAGGGCAGAAGCATTTATGCCAATATCAAAAAGTCCGTCCTCTTTTTACTTTCCTCCAATTTCGGGGAAATCATTACCATGCTGACGGCTATTCTGTTCGGTTTTGCCTCTCCGTTAAAGCCCAGCCATATTTTATGGATAAATCTGATTACGGACTCTCTGCCCGCCCTTTCCTTAGGTGTGGACTGCAGCGATACTTCCCACTTTATGAAACGCCCTCCCCGTCCCAAGGACGAAAATCTCTTTGCGGACGGCGGACTTTCCTGCACGGTCTTTTACGGTCTGCTGATTGGTTTTATCAGCATCAGTGCTTTCCTTTATCTGCCTATCCAGACCCTCAGGGCGAGCGGCATTGCCATTACGCCGTCCCATATCCGCGAGCTTCTTTTGCTGCCGGATATTCTGACCCGCTCCCAGACCTATGCGTTTACCGTTCTCGGCATGTCCCAGCTTTTTCATGCCATCGGCATGCGGGATGTTGACTGCTCCCTGTTTCGCATGAAGCACTTTACCAATAAACTGATGATGCTTGCCGTGGTTTTAGGTATCGCTCTGCAGGCTCTTGTTACCACGGTTCCTTACTTTATCAAGGCATTCGGCACCGTTCCTTTAAGCTTTTCCGACTGGAAAATGCTGCTTCTGCTTGCCGCCATGCCCCTGCTTGCCCACGAATTTCTTTACTGGCACGCAAGGCTCCGCGCGAAGGCGTTCCGGAGTGTGTAATTTGGAGACCGCAAAACCTGATTATTTCAGAAGCTTAAACTTGCCGATTAACGGAAGCTCCTTGGCTTCGCCGTTTGCCGCATTGATGATACCAAGTACTGCCCATACCAGAAATACGATATGTACCAGACCCAGGATGCCGTTTAAGATGCCGCCCACAACGGGAATCAGTCCGAAGATAAGACCCAGTACGGACTCCACAATAACATATGCAATCTCCGTAATAAACAGGGTCAGTCCCTGATTGGCATGGTATCTGGCAAACTTGGATTCCGGTGCTGCCAGAATGGGAATGAGTACCAGAATGGCAAGATAGGAAAGAACTGCCATTGCCTTGTTCTGGGAAATATCGTTGGGGTCAAATTCCCCCGTGGTATTGGGTGTATCCATAAATTTGTCAAAGCTGTTCTGTGCTCCTCCCTGAGGGGCTCCTGTCTGCTGGTACTGCTGTTGCGCTCCGCATGCGGGGCAGAATTTTTCTCCATTAATCGGTGCGCCACATTTTGAACAAAATGCCATTTTAAATTCCTCCAATCCATTTGTTTCCTGAAATTCATTAACTACCATTATAAAAGGTTCTGTGGGATTGTCAAACTGATATTCGTATCCCTACTCCCCTATTTCATCCGTCATGGAAAAGGTAACGGTCGATATCGTCTTTCGCGGTATTGACACAGGAAAGTCTCATTTTTACCGTTACATCCACCCGTACCCCCGTCGTCCGCGCCGCCGAAGTAAAGGTCAGATTACACAAAATGCAGTCCACCACATCCCGGTAATCCTCCACAATTCCCTGCAGCGGACAATGGGCAAAGGGCTGCACAGCCTCCGCTTTGTCCGTCAGATGAATATTCTTCAACTGGTACTCCAGATTTTGCAGAAAATCCTGCATGGAAAAGCCGGGAATTAACTGTTTTACCATGTTTTCTCCCGATATCTGCACCCTGGTGCGCACCAACAGCACGATGAACAAAATCAGGTATACCCAGACACTTTGGTTTCAAAATCCGCCTCTTTTGCCTCCATTTCCCACCTTATCTGCCATTTTTTGTTGTCCTCACTCTGTACGTTTCCCATATTCATCCCCTGCATCTGTTTTTATTCTGCTCCTTTTTATTTTTGCTGCCGTTCCCGCTATCTGTGGGCGGACAGGCCGCAGCCAGCGCCACACAGTAAAAACCGCCCTGTAAATCAGATTGTTTACGGTAAATGTTTTTCCATTCCGGATAACTGCCACAAGCACTCCCTTTATCTGTTCCTGATAAATAGGACCCTCCAGCCTGCTCTGATTATCTCCCGCCATATAATAAGCCGTGCTTCCGTTTTTCTCTTTTTTCAGACGGCATATCCGATGTAAAATCAGCTTCTGTCCTTCTCCCCGGTATAGCACCACATCCCCCTTGCGGTACCGTAGATTTGCACTTTGCCCGCCGCATTTCTCCGGCGGTGCTATCACTGCACTGTCCCTGCCCGGAACAAATAATGGATACATACTGTAACCCTGAGGCTTTATTTGAATGGTTCTGCCCTCCGCAAGCAGCTCCTCCGGGCTTATTTTTGCCTCTGTCTGCAAAGCTTTCTCCTCAACTTTCTGTCTTTTATGGTTATTGTAGCATTTTTATCGTCCTAATGCTATAATAAATACTGTACATAACTGCAAGAAAGATGAGGTATTCCATGATTCAGAATTCCGATTTTATCCTGAAAACCATAAGCGGCTCTTCCTATCTGCTCCCCACCGGTCAGAGTATTGCCGACCTCAAAAGGGGGATTAGACTGAACAACACCGGTATCTGCATCTGGGAGTTTCTGAAGACGGAACATTCCTCTATGGAAGTGGTAAACCACCTTCTGCTCCGCTACGGTGCCTCCGGTCAGGAAGCCGAAACCATAAAAAAAGAGACCCTTTCTTTTTTGCAAAAATTAGTAAATGGCGGCATGCTTCTTTGCGATATGGCGGTTCCCACCGGTCCGGACGGTCTGTGGCACACGCTCTCCATTGCAGGACTGACCTTTTCTTTATACGGAGAAAATACCTTTTTCTCTCCGGCGCTGCTGCCCTTTGCAACAGATACTATGTTTGCTTTTCCGGACAATGCCGCTCCTATAAAAGCGGCGGACTGCGGCACATCACGGCAAAATGTTCCTGACCAGACCGTGCTTGTTTTAGCCGGAAAGCCTGCCTCCGCCGGAAACGGCAGGCTCCTGCTTCATAACAAAGAACTTATCGTAATGGATCGGGCGGATGAATACCTGTTTCTTTTCCCCGACCAGCCTTTGCTTGTCGAAGCAATCTTAAAGAAAGATGCTTCTTTTTTCTGCATCTACTGCATCCCTTCGGAAAAAGGCTCTTTGCAGGATGTTCTTTTCCATGTCCTCCGGTTGGGCTTTTTATACCTTGCACAGCAAAGAGGAATGACGGTACTGCACTCCGCTTCCCTGCTTTATAAAAACAAGGCTTACCTGTTTTCCGGTCCTTCCGGCACCGGTAAATCCACACATACCCGTTTGTGGCAGGAAGCTTTCGGTACACCCCTGTTAAACGGTGACTTGAATTTGCTCTCTTTTTCCGAAAACACGCCTGTGGTGCACGGTATTCCCTGGTGCGGTACCTCCGGCATTTCCACCACCTCTTCCCATCCTCTGGGCGGTATTGTATTCCTGAAGCAGGATGCTTCCGACTTTGTGGAAGAGCTCACCCCGGACGAGCAGATTTTGTCCCTGGCAAACCGCATGATTACGCCCTCCTGGACACCTGCGCTTTTTGAGAAAAATCTTTTCTTTGCTGAAAAACTGACTTCTCTGACGTCCTTGTGCCGTCTACACTGTACACCCACAAATCATGCGGCGGAGGTTATGAAAGAATATGTGGATGAGTGGATAGGGGAATAAGGAAATAAAAAATAGTTGTAGTACTTTTAGGTATAAGTGTCTGTTTAAGTAATGTGTTGACTTTGATAACGGTAGATAATAATTAAGAAGTGATAATGGAAAATTATTTTATTCGCCCCAGAATTCAAGACTTTCAGATGTGCGAATTAACTCCCAATTCCTTTTCAAGCGCATCTGCATCTACCCAGCCTTCTTTATCAGCTTTTTTCTCGGCATTTTGCAGCTTAGAGAGTAACAGGTATGCTGCTTTTATCCTATCAAGTTCATCTACTTCATCCATGGTAAGTATTGCATATTCTCCATGTCCGTTTCTCGTCAAATACACACGATTGGATAAATCAACTTCCTTAAGTACATCTGTATAATTTCTTAAATCAGAAATAGGTTTAATATTAGGCATATAAACATCTCCTTTTCTTAATACCACCATTATGTCAATGTATATGCAAGTATATTTACATGCTTATTAACATGCGAATATGCTTCATTTACTTACTTTCATAATTTTTACACTTATGAGCAAATTTATGTTAAAATGATAAAAACTTTATTGTGTTGTATATTTTAGGAGAACCCAGATGCTTACATATCATAGAACAACGGAAGAAGAAAAATATAGCATTACAAGTTGGAAATACGAAGGAAAGTACAGTATTTATAACGAGAAACCCTACGAGGAACATAAAAGAAACCATTACGGTTTTGCCAACCCCAAAAATAATTTCTTTTCCTTTTATGAAAATGAAAACCTCATAGGATTTATTAATTTATATGAAGAAGACACCGAAATTTTCTTTGGCATTGGTGTAAATCCTGAGTTTTGCAATAAAGGCTACGGACAGCAAATGACCAAAACAGCCCGTATCATATCGCATACATTATTTCCTGCCAAGCCTCTCTATCTCGAAGTAAGAACCTGGAATACCCGTGCTGTCCATTGCTATGAAAAGGCCGGTTTCCACATTGTAGGAAGTGAAATAACACAAACAACTTCTATCGGAGATGGTGTGTTTTATCACATGATTGCAGAATAGCATATTGGTGTAAAACTTTATGTACCTTATACTTCTTCTGAAATTAACTTCCGGAATATCTTCTCCTCATCATATTCCGGAGCAAATTCTTCCGCTACTTTACAGATAGGCGCAATCATTGCCCTATCTTCTTCCAATTCGTCCGCAATCTGTTCTACACTTTTTCCTTTACGAAGTTTCCGGACTATTAGGGAAATCATATTCTGTAACTGCCCATTCTTTTCTCCACGTGCCATACCTCTGGTTTCACCACGAACTTCTCCATCCGCAAATCCATCCTGATAATACTCCATCTTCGTCAATTCAATCTGTCTTTCAAAAGTAAAATCAAGTGCCATAATCCTTCTCACC
This sequence comes from Bacteroidaceae bacterium, assembly GCA_963639875.1. Taxonomy (GTDB): domain Bacteria; phylum Bacillota; class Clostridia; order Lachnospirales; family Lachnospiraceae; genus Acetatifactor. The sequence continues at coordinate 60,457 of CAVHWP010000004.1, read as the reverse complement.
TCATTCTTATATGTCCGAAAGAAATCCTGTAAGATATTTTCTCTCGTACACGCATCAATGGCTTCATCAATCGCCTGTTCCAGTTCCATCCCGTTTTCTTTGTTGGCATTCACCCTGTTTACAAAAAAAGGTATAGCCATACAAAACTTCCGACTTCTCCAGAAGTTTCCTATTCTCCGGTGCATTTAAGTTATACACCGTACAGGAAAGCTCCAAATCCGGATTGTCAAAATGGCTGTTCCCCAGCACATTATAAACATTCAGTGCTTTTACTTTGTCCTGCATCATCAGGGAAAACACACTGACGTATCTCCTCTTTTTGCTTTCTGCACAAGTTTTCCGGCTTCCTGCCTGATTGATAGTTGAGAATAAAGCAGGAATTTCCGACCTGTGGGAACCATGGAAGAAATTTTCCGATGAATGAAGTTCCTCACAAAAAGATTTGCATTTAGAATGTTATTTCGACAAAAGAAAATCTGCTTTGCAATCATGATAACATAGACTGCAAAGCAGATGCAAGAGTTTATTCGTAATTTAATACTTTTTTAATTTATTTGACGTTTTATCGTTAAAGTACACTTTTCCATCCCTTTCCATTGTGTTAGAATGTACCCAGAGTTCGGATTTTTGCTTCGCAAAAACAAGGAGGCTAAATCCTCTCCTCGCATGAGGCTCGGATTTTTGCTTCGCAAAAACAAGGAGGCTAAATCCTCTCCTCGCATGAGGCTCGGATTTTTGCTTCGCAAAAACAAGGAGGATTATATGAAAAATACATTTAATGCTAAAATTTTATTTCAGTTTTATCACAGTGCTGTTAAGGCGGAATTGAAGAAAAGGGGATTTGCAAAGGATACCGCGCAGAAAATCAAAAAGGAATATAGGGAAATTGCAGGACGTGCCAAGGACATCGGTCCTTCCAGACTGTTAAGTTCCTACATCATGGGTATTTATTTCATTGCCTTAAACCGGAGCACCGGTAAAACGGCGGAGGAAAATTATTCCATATTTAAGGAAGGACTTTGCGCATCCGGTCTGTTCCATAAGATGCTCGGAAACGCCGACAGTTACCTTGATGAAAAGAAGATGCCGGGACGTCTGCAGTGGTCGGCGGACAGCCATAAGCATCAGTATGAAAACGACTGGGTTGTGGATATTCTGCCGGGAAACAGGGAATACGACCTCGGTTACGATTATCATGAATGCGGCGTCTGCAAGATCTGTCAGGACGAGGGCTGTCCGGAACTGGCTTCCTACCTGTGCCGTATGGATTTCGTGCTGGCAGATATCATGAACATGAAATTAGAAAGAACCGGCACCATCGCTGACGGTGCCGATCACTGTGACTTCCGCTATAGCCGGAAATGATTTTGAAACACTGTTTGTTTCTGCCTAAAACATCTGCTCTTCTTTCTGTATCTCCTCTTCCGTGAGGACTTCGAGATGTTTGTCCCGGATTGCATACACTCTGGTGCAGACCTCTAAAACCGTCGGACGGTGGGTGGTTACCAGACAGGTACGCGGGTATTCATCCTTCATCAGGTTCTTTAAGAGCTTTCGTTCCGTTGCCACATCCAAAGCTGAGGTTGCCTCATCCAACAGTAAAATGGGAGACTTACGGAGGATGGCACGGGCAATGGAAAGCCGCTGCGCCTGCCCTTCGGAAAATCCGCCGCCTCGTTCCTGTATCGGGCTGTTGATACCGTCCGGCAGTTTCTCTACAAAATCCCACGCACAGGCAATTTCCAAAGCATCCCGGATTTCTTCGTCCGTAGCATCCTCTTTTACATTTCTCATATTTTCCGCAATGGTACCGGAAAACATGGTGTTTCCCTGCGGTACATAGGATATCAACTGTCTGGCGGAAGCATTGAGGGGCATATTTTCCTCCCGTGTACAAAGCTGTGCAGTGCCTTCCTGTGATAAAATTAAGGAAAGCAAAAGTCTTAACATAGTGGTCTTTCCTTCGCCGGAGGGACCGATAAGAGCAACCACTTCGTGCGGATGAGCCTCCATAAAAGCATGTTCAAAGACTACAGTGCCGTTCCGGTATGCATAGGAAACATCCTGAACGGAAAGTCCCACACCTTCCTCTTTATGCCGATCCCAGAAAGCCTTCACTTCTTTCTTTTTGCTGTAGTCCTCTCTCGGCATCTCCACAATATCCATCAGCCTGCCCGCTGAAGTCATCAGAGAAACAGAGGTAGGAATTAGGGAAATCAGATTGTTCAGAGTGCTTGTAAGTGTACCTGACAGGCTCAGAAACATTGTCATGGTACCGTAGCTGATAGCTCCGCTCCATACCCGGTAAATTCCCCATCCGTAAGAAGCATAGGAAACTGCCATGCCGATTAATGTCATCATAACAGAAATAACGATACTCATTTTCTGGTAACTCATACGCATGGCAATGTATTCCGTCTGCAGATTTTTCAGTCTTTCTATATATAGGGAAATCATATCAAAAGCCTTAATGGTCTGGATATTGGAAAATGCCTCCTGATTAAAGCCGGACATTTTCGCACTCATAGCCGCACTCCGGTTATTGTTTTTCTGCATTTTTTTCGTCAGATACCGGGACATAAAAAAAGAAAGCGGCATACTTACAAGGGCAAACACGGCAAATGATGCATCATAATAAAGCACCATCCATAAGGCGCTTCCAAAACGAAAAATATAGATGATTAAATTAGGAATAAAACTCAGAACACCCGAAGCAATATTGGAAGCATCCCCATTCCAACGGGTCAGTAAATCACCGGTATGATACTCTGTCAGAGACTCCCAGTCCGTTACTAAAATCTTGGAAAAAATATCTGCCTTAATACCGGCATCCACACGCATACTGATTTTGACGGAAATATAACCGGAAATCTGGCTCAGGAACACACTTCCCAAATTCATACCCATCATGATACAGAATGTCATAATAACCTGTCCAGTCTCATGTCCAGTGATAATATCAACCAGATCCTTGGATACAAGGCTTCCCAAAAGGGAAATGCCGGTACCGGCAAGTCCCAAAAGCGTATATATTGCAATTGCCCAGATATGTCGTCCGGCATAGCTGCCAATCCATTTAATTCGTTTCCACGTCTGCTGCATATTCACTCCCTTGCAAACCCTTTAACGTACAAACAGCACCGCCTGTTCCAGACGATGCTGTCCAAATCGCTTTCCTTATCTTCCTCAGTCTTCGCCGCCCTGCACATTTTTCGTCTTTGTACAGGAAATGGTGGAAGAAACAACATAGAGACTTTCCGGATCATTACAATAAACCTTCAGCAGTGAATTGTAATCATCATTACAGGAATATGCATTGCCGTGCTGCTCTCTGGTAAGAGTAACGGTGCAGCCGTTTATGCTGACACCAAATCCTTCAAAATTAGCACTGGTAATTTCCTGGCTGAAAACAATCGTTACCATGGATGCTGTGGAAATATGTACCGTTCCGATATGTGTTGCATGAATGCGGTAGTTTGCCCACTTCTCATGTGCAACCACCTGATCCTTTGTGATAGCAAGCGTCCAACACTGCGGTTCATCCACATTGTCAGGATTTACTCCACTGTTGGCATAAATGCCTTCTGCCAAATCTTCATTTTCAATAATAATGGGACTTTCATACTTTTTCATAATTTTAACTCCTTTCGTAAGCATTACCTGTTTTTATCCGTTTCCGTATCCTATCTAAAAACAGCCCCCCAGTTACCTTAATTCTAAAATATGATTTACCCTGTGTCAAGACGATAATTTTCACAAATTTGTATTTTTTTAAATACGATCATCCTCTGTCTTCAAACAGGGAGAGTTTCTTTACCAGTCTGCCTCTTTTTCCGGCATTCTTAAACACCGCCACAGCGGAAGTATGCCTGATTTTCCGGTTATTCCTAAGAAAACGCAGCAGCGTAATGCACCAGAACAGGGGCCAGAGCAGAAGGCATTTTCCGGCTTTCGGAAAATTCAAATGCATCTGGTGGTGAAACTCCCGTATGTATGCGCCGAGTCCGCTGCCTCTCATTGCTACCATTCTGTCCGCTGAGGTATTGCCGAATTCCTCGCTTTCCAGAACATCCCGCAAAAAATCCTCCCGCAGGATACATTCTGCCGCTCTGTTTCCTGTATCGTGTCCTACTGTCGTTTTTCTGCCGCAGCCAGCCTGCATGAAGCTTACTTTTTCTTCCGGCAGACCCAGATATTCCACACAGACACCCGTTACTACATCAGAAAAGCCCTTGATGCCGCTTTCCGTTATGAGCCTTTCATATAGCGTCTGTTCTTCCTCTGATAATCCCGCCTTCCAGAAAACCACCCAGTCACAGAGCAGTTTTAAGCCAAATCCGGCCCGCAGAAAATGCTGCAGCATGTGAAGAAGCAGCTCGTATGCGTGGCAGGCGCCTGTCAGCACCGGCAGTGCGACCCCCATGATTTCCTTCTCCTCCGTGTGGGCGGCGAAAATGTCCCGGCACCCCTCAAGATGGGCATTCACGGCGGAACTGTCAAACGGCTCCGTTATCAGGGTATGAAGCTCCACAATAATTCCTTCCGCAGTCTGCATCACCAGATGGTGCAGGGAATGCTGTTCTTCCTTTACCGTCATGCCGTGCATTAAAAAGAGCGTCCTGGCTGTGGGCAGATCCCCTTCCTCCAGCAGATATAAATCAACATCACTTGATTTACGCAGTTCAGGTACCGGATAATAAGCTGCGGTTGCCGTTCCCTTTAACAGTGTTACCGGAATGCCTGCCTCCCGCAAAAGCCCTGTGAGAAATTTGCCGGTAAACAGAAGATGATAATTCTGGCTCACCGTCTGTCTGGCTGCCTGCTGCCAGATTGTCCGGAATGTGCCGTATGCTTTCCCATTTTCTTCGTACAAATCAATTTCCGGTGCGTTCTCCAGTGTATCATACAGAAGCGGAAGTACCTGATGTGCCTGTGCCATGGCAAACACCTTTTCATAATCTATATCGTCCGACTGCCTTGAACTGTTTATACTTTCCCGGTTCGGATTTTCTGTCAATGCCGCTTTCAGCAGCCGGAGCAGTTCCTGCTCTTCCCTATTGGGACAGGCTGCCTCTTTATCTGCCCTTTCCATAAAAATCTGCCTTTCTGTCACAACTTTCCCACCATCATCGTTTCCGGAGCACCTGCTTCCGGCACTGTAGGAGTTCACCGCCATTTCAGGCTTTTCAGCTCTACAGTGCCCAGATAGTAACCGTATTCTGTCGGATTCTGCTCATTGCCAAAAGATATCTGTCTGCCACTGGCTTTATCGGTAAGGCGGAAGTATACCCGTAAAAAACCGGGCTGCCAGCCGGTCAGGGAAATGTCCGCCGTACCTGTTGCTGTCCGCTCTGCTTTTCTTCCGCCCGTCAAAAAGGTCAAATCCGCATCCAACCGGATTTTCCGGCATTCCCCAGTATATTCGTTCACAACAAGAACCTCCGGGACTGCCTCTTTTAAAATCGGCGCAAAACCCACATTCTGTAAATCTATCTGTACGGAAAGTACGTCCTTCCAGAAATGATATTCCCCGCGTGCCTGTTTTATCAGCAGCCGGTAGCCCAGATGTCTTTCTGCATAAGACAGACCATCCATTCCCAGGTAGCAGCCTTCTTCCTCTGCCGTGGCAGCTGCCCACTTTTTCAGAACCTCTCTGTCATAGTCCGCATTCAGATAGCTGATATGCATAATGGCAAGGTCTTCCATAGCTGTTTCCCAGTCATTGTAAGAATTATCCACAATCACTTCGCCACCGTTGGGAACATATCCACAAAGTTCCTCTTGAAAAGCCAGTTCTTCTTCCCGGTTCCAGCAGGAAAAATCCCCCGCCTCCCTGTGGGAGGCATCCCCATACGTGCCGTAATCGCTGTAATTCCCCAGAATACCGTCATTAAAAAGTCCCAGCCGGCAGCCGTCCTCAAGTGCCTCGGGAATTTTCGTAAAACCGGTGGCATTCCGCCACTGCATGGGCATCCGTACCGCAAGAAACACACTGTCACCGGTTGCCGTCCTTAAGGCTTCGTACAGATTATGCCAGTCCTCTGCCGTGTTGTAACGGGTACCGTTCATTTCCCCCCAGTTACCGGTAAACAGCCCCTGCAGGGTAAAAATGATGTCCCCATTTTCTGCCACAATGGAGCCGACCTGTTCCATATGCCGCAGAATAATGGAGATATCTTCCGGCTCCGTTTTCATATTTTCTCCCGACCAGTCATACAGGAAACGCACAATGAGCTGCCTGCCCGTTCCCCGGAATGCCTGAAACAGACTGCGGATATTGTCAAGCCCCTGCTCTGTCAGTTCCCTGTCCCGGTAATTGCAAAGATTTATCTGGAGCATGGTCAGATTGGTTCCGGTATCCTCCTGAAACTGATCTGCCTCCGTTTCACTCCACGCCACAGCTGTATCCGTAATCATAAAACCATATATATGATAAAAACCCCGGTTAGGATTGGACAAATACCGGGAGGACTCCGTAAACTGTTCCGCTGAAAATGTTACTCTGCCATGCCCTCTCTTTCTGCCCCAGGCAATGAACAGACCTGTAAAAAGAATGACAAAAGAAAGCATCACGGCAGAAAAACGCAGTGCCCTCCTTATTCTGTTTTGCCTGCGTTTCACCTGTTCTGCCAAGCTTTTTTTCCTTTCATTCTCCCTCTATTGCCAGCTGATACAGACATGCCGGATTCTGTCGAAAATAATAACATACAAAATCTTCATCTTCATAATAGGTTTTCAATTCGCCCGGATAAAGGTGTTCAAAGGACTCACACCATTTTTTCAGACGGGATTCCACCACAATACGGGACAACCAGTCCGAATAAGCATTGGAGGAAATCGGAAATGAATAAAAGGGTGGTTCAGCCAGTTCCGGGGAAATGGTTGCCTTAATTATCTCCGGACACTGGCTTACATCACTTTCATACAGAGCCGTATATTTTTCAGCTGCCAGCCAGGACGGTCCTCCGAAGTAATGGCTCTGGCCATAGTCAAGGGGATGTTTCTCTACAAATAAGAATACATATTCCGTAGGAAGGATGTAATCGTCTCCGGTACATTCATTCACAAAATTAACCGCCTCTTCATGCTGGCCGTACTCGATAACCTGATACAGTTCATCTACCGGTGATACAATAGTATAACTGTCCTGCGGCAGGGTTTCCGTAATCCGGTAGGTACTCATGACCGCTCCGTTAAAGCGGGTCAGCTCGTAATACAGATATCCGTGAAACACTCCTGCCATGTTGGTATAAATATATATGGCGGAGGTAAAAAGAAGTGCCGCTGTTTTCATAACCGCCTTAGGCAGGAATACTGCCAGCAGCGTAAAAACTGCGTCTGCCGGAATCATACACATAGCTGTCAGAAGCAGATGTATCGAGGAAGTAAGCCGCGGTCCCGCAATAAGTGCCGGCAGCCCCAGTTCCTCCGCACAGTACATTCCCATAAAAAGGACAGAAGAAAACGTCAGGGACAGATAATGGTCAAACATGCACGCCTCCATGTCTTTTCTGTGGAAAATATAGCGCAGAATCATGGCGGTCAGCCGGCAGCTTACAAAAACTGCCAGCGCAAGTGCTGTCATTTTCAAGAAACCATTTGCCCGCTGTTCTTTATAAAGAATCACATATCCCGACCGGTACAGGGCATCTGCCTCTTTCAGGATAAATGTCTTCAGCCGGGTAAGCAATGGTTCTCCTGGCGTCTGCGATGTCTTTCCACCTGCACTGCCCTGCCCGTCTGCATTGTCTGTGCCGGTGCTGCCCGTGTCACTGCTGCCCTGTATATCTGCTTCTGCTGTACCCACTGTATTTCTGTCTGTACCGCTGCTGCTAAGACCGCCACTGTCCTGTCCATCCGAACCGGTTTTCTCATTCAATATCCCCCCGTCAGAGCCGTTGCCCTCTTCCCCGTTGATAATGCCCACCGCCCAGTCAATCGAGTTCTGGAAGGGAATGCCGGCAGCCAACGCTCCCGCCATGGGAAGCACCGCAATCAGAACGCCTGCCAGTACCGCTCCCACCAGTGAAACAAAGCGGGTGGACTTGAAAATTTTGCCAAACAGAACCGGCACACATGCCAAACATAAGAAAAAAGCCATAATAGTCGGGTAGAAATGCACTGCCAGCGTCACGGCTATGGCGAGCATAAATACCAGTAAATTTTCATTATAAAATGCCTTTTTCAAAAAACGCAGTTTTTTTCCCCATTTATTCTGTGGCAGCCGTATCTCCTCTCTGGGTGTATTCAGATACCGTATCAGGAAAGCAGGACATAGGAACATGGCATACATACCGAATTCCTGTGCAATTGTCCACTGCAGACGGGATATACCGAACACACCGTCTATACAGCATACATCCAGCGTCAGAAATAACGCCAGTGCAAAATGTGGAGTAAAACGAAACCGGAAAACCTCTTTCAGAAACAAATATACCGAAAGCAGAAACACCATCACATGAATGCCCTGGGTAAACAGCATACAGCTGTAAATGCGGATGCCAAACAATGTATGCATGGCATAGAGAAAGCAGTGCATTCCCTCCGGGTACACACCATCCGAAAAAATCTGTCCCTGTGTCAGGGCATACACCCACTGGTTGTGGACATAAACATCACCACAGCCATACATATAATCCTGAAAAGCCCCATAGCTGAAATAGAGGCAGCCGTATACCAGCAGTACAGACAGAAGCCCATATTCCGCATAATATCCCTTTATCCGCTGAAATCCTCTTCTTAAAATACCGGTGCATTTTTTCTGCAGCCTTTTCCCTGCCTTTAAGAAAAACTGCCGGATACCAAAGGTACCGTTCAGCACATGCAGAAGCACGGGAAGCTCTGCTTTTCCGGCCATAATTTTTTTCACAAGAAAATACACGGGCGGACCGTAAAACAAAATCCGCACCACCCATGGATTTAAGAGATGCAGGAGTCCCAACAGCAATACCACCGTATTGATACCCAGCACCGATACAGTCGTACAGAAGCCGAGACGGAAAGTCAGGGATTTTCCGTCTAAAAATCTTCTGCACAGAAAAGAGGGATACACAATCATCAGAACAAAATATGCGCCCAGCACTTTTGTAAATTCCAGTCCCCAGTATAAAGCTGTCACGGTGTTTCCTCCTTTTTTCCTTTATTTGATATAACCCAGATAAACGCTCTCGCCCATCATTTTGTTGGCAGGATAAATGACCCTGCCGTCCTGTTTCCGGCGGATGGTAAGATAAAATGCATAATTGGTGCCCACACTGCCAAACAACCCGACCACCGCTGTATAGCTTTCGCGCTTTCCGGCATCCAGAAGCCTTAGGTCACAGCTGATTTTTTTGCCTGCTTTTTCTCCGTTTCCGGTCAGCCAGCTTAAGTAGACCTCCGCCTCACGGTACAGATTGGCAAAGCCTACGTTTTCTATCTCTACGGTTACCTCACAGGCACGTTCCCCTTCCGATTTACCCAGAAACGCAATTTTCACATCCCTGATAAGAAAACGGTAGCCCAGATGCGCTCCGATATAATCATACAGGTTAAGTCCCATCCAGGGCCCCCTGCCGTTGTAGTTCCGTCTTGCCCAGCTGTCCAGCACATTCCTGTCATACATGCTGTTCAGATAGGTAACATGCAGTCTGCGCAGCTCCGTCAGCAGTCTTTCCTGTGAAAGACTGTCTATGTATCCGTCTCCGTAGATGACTTCTCCTCCGACAGGTGCTTCCCTTCCTATCTTTTCGATAAAGCCAAGCTCTTTATCCCGGCTCCATGCGCTTTCCCAATCCATATCCCCGGCGGTATTGCCTGCATAGGTGCCGTAATCCGTTTCAGAACCCAGAATGGCATCATCAAACAATCCCAGCGGACGCACCTTCCCATGGATATCCTGAAAATTTCCCCGGCTGAACAATGCTGCCTCCGTATAAATGCTTCTTATCTGGGACGGTTTTCTCACAGAGAAAAACAAATCCTCCCTGATACCGGAGGTTAAAATACCGGTCAGCTCCCGCAGTCTGTCGACTTCCAGAAAACGGGAGGAATGCATCTCGCCCCAGTTCCCCGCCAGCACACCCTGGAAGATGAAAATGCTGCCGTCAAACCCGGCAATCAGCTCCCGTACCTGAAGAATATGATTTCGGACCTGGGTAAACCGGGACGGCTCCCTCTCCAGTGCCCTCCCTTCGTGGTCGTAAGCAATGCGCAGAATAATTTCTTTGCCCATTGCCACAAAGAAGGACAACACGCCATGCATATACTGCATGGCGGATTCATCCAGATCCCTGTCCCGATAGCAGCCGATGTCAAACATTATCAGCACCAGACTATCATCCGCACTGATATTTTCCTTTAACACCTGCAAATCCACTCCCTGATCGAGTGAAAACGTATATAAACGATACCAGCCTCTGTCCGGATTGCCGGGCAGATACGTCTGTTCTGTCAAATCCCCCTTCTGAAAATTACGATTAAACAGTTTCATCCTTTCTTGCCTCCAAATCTACCCGAAACCATCTGATTCTGATAAATACCGCTATCATGGAGAAGGTCATGCGGAACATATATACCACCGGCTTTAAGCCGGAATGCATACTCTTCCCAGTAGTTCTTACATGCATAAGCGCCGGTACTTCTTCAATACGGAATCCCAAAAGAAGCATCTGCAGAATCATATTGGCATCCGGATACCTGTCATCAAAATGGCGGTATCCCGCATAATAGGAAAAAGCATTCCTGTCAAGACCCTGCAGTCCCGTAGTCGGATCCGTAATCTTCCTGCCTGTTCCCAATCGTATAAAAAAACGGAAGATAGCCCATGCCATCCGTTTTAAGACACCTGCCGGATATCCCGGTGCTCCTTCTGCAAAACGGGAACCCAGCACAATGTCCGGACAGCGGCCATCCGCATCCTTTGTGGTAAGTTTTTCATAAATCAGCGGAATATTGGAAGGATCATGCTGTCCGTCCGCATCCATCTGTATCACATAACGATAGCCATGCTTCAAGGCATATTTGTAACCTAACTGCAGTCCGTTACCGTAGCCTAAATTGTAAATATGCGTCACAACCGGTATCTGTCTTTTTTTCACTTCCCACTCCGTTCCATCGGCAGAAGCATCATTCATGACCATTATATCCGCGATTCCGGAAATAGCCGGTTTCTGTAGTTCATCCAGAAGTTTTCCTATCGTTTTTTCTTCATTATATGCCGGAATAATTATCAGAAGTTCTTTTTTCATAACGAAAGTCACCCTTTCAGCATGGAAAGTATTTTTTTAATTTCCTCTTTGGCATCCGCGTTTTTCTCTGCTGCCGCAGAACCTAATTTTCTTCGCAGTATCTCATCTTCTATAAGAAGCATAATTTTATCTGCCAGACTTTCGGGATTAAGGTCGCACATCAGACCATCCTCTCCCGGACATACCTGCTCGCGGTTGCCACTGCAGTCCGACACCACCATGGGCTTCCCCAAAATCTGTGCCTCCTGTATGGCAATGCTTTTTCCGTCAAACCGGCTGGCATGCACGTAAATGTCTGCCTGCTTCATAAACGGATAGGGATTGTTCACGGCACCGTACAGGATAAAATCCTCCGTCAGTCCCAAGGCATCTATCTGGCTCTGCAGCTTTTTACGCCGGTCGCCTTCTCCTAAAACATACCACCTTACATTTTCGCCCTTATCCTTCAGCCGTTTCATCGCCTCCACGGAAACCTCATATGCCTTTTGTACGGTAAGTCTCCCCACTGAAAGCAGACGTATGCCGGTAAAGCCGTCCGTAAAGCCCTCTCCCTCACACGCGCTCCGTACAATTTCCTCTTTGTTCAGGATATTGTGGAACACCTCCGTTTTGCCCGGCAGCTCCGGGTACACTTTAAGAAACGCTTCCCTCACTTCGTCCGAAACAGTAAAAATTTTATCAAATTTGAGATAACAGTCCCTGTCCAGGGCTCTTGTGTAACCTGCTTTCTCATAGTCCACATGGATAAAAGCCGCTTTCTTCGCCGCCTTTACATGGTCAGTCACAAAATAAGCCGCCCCACCTTCCAGATAGGACACCGCCAAATCGTACTCCTCACGCAATACCATCCCACCGTCAGAGAGAACACGCCACAACAGCTTGTCGGGAAGAAACCTCTTTTTCTTCAGCATGGTACAGGCATTTTTTACCAGATAGGGAAACAGCTTACATACCGTCCCACCGGTGAACATGGCTTTCATGGCCTTCTTTTTCAGGTACTTACGTCCCTTTGCCGTCAGCACCGACTCTTCCCTGTATTCCTTATTTAAGAGCCTCACATCCTCCGGCAGCCGGGATACCATTTCTCCCTGTCCCGTAAGCACATAAAGCGAAATCTCATACCGGGCTTCTCTTCCCTCTTTTGTCAGTGTCCGCAGCAGGGAAAGCAACGCCGTTTCGGCTCCCGCCTGTCCCAGCGTATTGATGACAAAAAGAATTTTATGAACTTTGATTGCCATGAATTTTCCTACTTTCCTCCTGCAGTCTGCCTACTTCCTCTTTTAACAAAGATACCTGTATTGCCAGTTCATTGTTCTGGCGCATCAGTTCGGATACCCTGCAGCTTATAAAATAGGCACCGTACAAAAGGCAGAAGCCAATCAGAATAAGAAGAACCATGCCCGTATAGCTGATGTACTGGTTCCAGCCTGCCGGCCGGAGCAGGCAGCCGGCCAGAATAATGCCGATAGCAACCAGTCCCCAGGTCAGGCAGAAAGGCTCTGTCATCCGTCGCCTTGCCAGGGAAGAAATCGTTCTTATCAGGAGAAAAACTCCCGTCAGAATCATAATAATCTGAAGCAGTAAACCGGGTTCCATCAGTGCCTCCTCCCCGCAGCCTTATTTTCATAGACAAGGTTAGAAGGACATCTGCCTTCTCCTTTCTTCATCAGACTGCCTTTGCAGAAAATATGGATGTCCATAGTTTTTTCCATGGTACGCAGGCGGTCATATGCCACACAGAAGCCCGCCAGTGCGCCTGCCACCAGTCCCATGCCGTACCATATGACCGGCAGGGTGGAAGAAAACAGACTCCCTAACAGTGTAACCACGGTAAAGCTTGCTGCCGTCAGCACCGCACCCACAAGGTCATTAAAATAGTACAGGAAAATAATGGCGGCATACATAATAAATAAAATAAAGTAGCCGGCTGCCAGACATGGGTATATCTGCATGATTAAGCCACCCAGTCCCAACCGGGGAAGAAAGACCGTACACAGGAAAAATACCACTACCGATACAATAAACTGGATACGAACCAGATTCAGGAGTTCATCGGAAAGCTGTTCAAACATCCTCTGTCTGGCAATACGGATGTCCATACCCCTGCCGCCTATAACCGCCTCCGAATATTTCTTGTAACGGTCATGAAAGTGCATTTCCACACGGGAAATAAAAATGACACTGGCGGAAATATTGGTAAACATGGCAAGACAGGTCGCCATATCGTAAGTCGGCATGCACACAAAGCTGTCCGCTACCACCAGATGCTCCTCCGTACCCCAGAATACAAAATTATGCATATAAAGTCCCATTGTGTAAAGAAAATTCGTCACCACAAGAGGCCAGTATTTCTTAAAATACCGGAGTACATCCGCATACCGGTCACTGCTTTGCCGGAAATAACTCCGCACCAGCGCATATTCCAGACTGGCAATCAGCATGAATCCGACATCCAGGGAAAGCAGCATGGAATAAATAACGCTCAAGCGGAAAATCCTGGTAAGAATAAGGGAAAGCAGTACCGTCGTCCCCATTCCTATCAGGAAGAAGCCTGATATCTTTTTATACACCTTGCAGATGGAAAGATAAAGCATAGAGTAGAAAACAAACACCAGAGCCATATATCCACAGTATCCTGCAAAAACAAAGAGGATATCCACCTTTCCCACCGTGTACTCGTGAATGCAGAAGGGAATGCCGAGCAATGCGGCAAACAGAGTATTCAGAAGCAGCCCCACATAATAGCAGGGCAGGATATTTTCATACTTTTCTTCGTAAATCACATCCGACATATATTTGGACAGCACCGCATTAAAGGGCGATGCCGTCAGCAGTGCAAACACAAAAATGTAAAGCACCGTACAGGAATACAGTTCCCTCTGTGCGTAACCAACCGAGGAAAAGCCGAGCAAAAACTGCATGGCCATAACCGCCGCAATCACCAGAAACATCGGTGCGACGGTAATGACCGTACTGTAACCGAAGCCCATCAGGCTGGATGCGATGGTATTCTTACTGTATATTCTGTTAAGTTTGACACCAATTCCCGCCATTCTTATTCCTCCATACCCGGGTACACTTCTTTATACAGGCTGTCAAATTTCTCCCTCATCTGTTCTATCCGGTAATAGGTATTGACCCTCCTGCATCCGATTTCTCCCATTTCCTGCCGCAGTTCCGGAGAAAGCGCCAGCTTCCGCATTGCCTCTGCCAATTCTTCCGTATTCATGATATGGGTTAAAATGCCGGCAGTTCCGAAACTGTCCCCTTCTTCCCCGTAAATAAGCTCCCGGCAGTTTCCCACATCCGTTGCAATGACCGGTTTGCGTGCAGCGAAGCTTTCCAGAATAGTGAGCGGCTGCCCCTCGCTGATACTGGTAAGAATGGTAAAGTCCATCCTCCCCAGATACTCCCTGACCTGTATTCTTCCGGTAAATATCACATTTTTAAGCCCCAGTACCTCTACCAGCTCGTAGCATTCCTGTGCATATTCTTTATCCTCGTCACAAGGACCCATAATCCAAAGCCTTAAATTGGGCACACGCTCCGCTGCAAACGAAAATGCCCTTATCAGGGTCTTGACATCCTTAATGGGTGTCACACGTAAAACGGCACCGATATTGATAAAGCCCTCGTCCTCCGGCTGTCTGCCGGGAATATTTGCAAAACTGTCCACGTCTATACCGTTGGGCGTCACATGTGTGATGGAGCTGTCGCAGCCCAGTTCTGTCTGCAGCTTTCTGGCATGTCCGTACAACGCTGTCACGGCATCCGCACTGTCATAAGCAAGCCGGGACATCTTCTTAAACTGCTCAATCCAGATATCCTTGTAAATACCGCTGACCCAGGAGGCCTTCAGAATTTCCTCTTCCCTTTCTCTGGTATAAATTCCGTGTTCCGATACCAGAAGCCCGCAGTTGTACAGATATTGTGCCATGCCTCCTAAAACACCGGCGTAACCCGTAGCCACACAGTGATACACATCCGCCCTGGGAATTTTAGTGTGCAGAATCAGGAATAACGGCAGATAAATGGAACGCATGGTCCACAAAAAATCCGAAAAAACAATCTGGGAATATTTTGCTTCATAGCATTCCTCCACCACATGAAAAAAGTCCTCTCCCATCAGGAACGCATCAATAGAAAAATCTTTCTTCTGACACATGGCAAACAACGTATCCCAATCCGTTTTGTAGCCCAAAATCACGCTTCGCAATGCACGGTACTGCTTCTTATCTAATTTTATTTTTTTGTGTTTTACCTTTGACCAGTCCACATCATTCAGATAAGCCTCATACACCGCCGATACATTTGACGGCATTTCATATTGAAACTTTCCGCTCTGCTTCCTGTCGGAGATTATTGCCAATATGATAAATTCATGCTGCGGAAAGGCTTTAACCATACTGTGAATCCAGCCGGATACCCCACCGACCACGTATGGGTAGCTGCCCTCCGCCACCATACAGATTTTCATGACTTTTCTCCTTTGCTGCCGCCTTTCCCTCTGTCAGGGAATGGTAAAAGGCTCTTTGTACTGCAATATTTCATCCGCCTGTGTCAGCCGGATATGAGTGCCGCCCACCTGTACTTTAACAAGATAGGCGTCCTGTTCTATCTGCTCATATGCGCCGTTTGTAATATCTGCGATTTTCTGTCCGTGGGTACGCAGCAAAAACCATGCCTCCTGCTGGATGCCTGAGGCATATACTGCGATGCCTTTATCCTCCTGTACCACTTCATAAGAAAGATTAAGCATGGATCGCACACGGCTGTCACTTACCGAAAGCGCAGTGTCCTCCATAAACGAAAAAGTATGGTAATAGGTGCTGATATTGCTGAATACCTTGTTAAAATAATTTTCCCAGCGGTCGTCTTCCGTCTCCGGCCATATAATCCGATGCATATCAATCAGCGTATTGGAATAGGCAAGTGCAGTTGCCAGGCTCCTGTTGGTAAAATCCGTCCGGTAGCTGTATGTCCCTGCCTCCCCCGTCACCCCCTGTAGGGTCACATCGTCCGTATAATAGGATAACAGGAAGTTTTCTCCCCTTTCCCTGCAGGTCAGAGTGTGAATACCGGAGAAATAAGCATTTGTCTCCAGGTCTTCCCGAAGTTCCTCCGACACGCTTTCCTCATAAACCGCTCCGAAGGAATAGTCACAGTCCATTCTGCTTAACAATCCTCTTGTCCCGGCAATCTGCTCCGTTACGGAAATACCTTCTGCACGGTTCAGGCTCAGTCCGGCTTCCGCTCCCGCCTCTTTCAGTTGCTGCAGGTAAAAAACAAGATCCTCCGGCTGCAGCCCACCAAGACCGGTTCCCTCATAACCCGCATTCAGAAAGCAGGTCATTTTCAAATCCTGCCGGGAGGACATGGCTAAAATTCCCGGCCACATAACATCACGTACAAAGCTTCTGCTGCTGCGGCTGTAATATGCCTGCATAGTCTCATCCGTTTCTGTGGAGAGGCTGGGATAGTCCGCTATGGTGACACTTTGGGCATTGACCACCGGATACACGGCAATCTCCTGCATCTCATAGAGAAATCCGTCTAAAATACCAAGTCCCGCTATATCCGCCAGGTAGTCCCCATTTACGGCAAACACAAAGGTATCCTCATACCGGTTACGCCAGAGAATGTGGGGAAGTTCTTCCCTCTGCACCTCAGTTTCGTCCTTCAGTCCCACCATATAGGTCTTGGTTCCCTTTCCTGTCACATACCAGGGCATGGTAAGGATAAAATCCTGCATTTTTTCGGTTTCTTCAAGATCCTGTGCTTTGTATACTGCCTCACCGCCCAGAAGAAATCCGTCAAACAGGCGGATTCCCTCCACTTCCGTATTCCCGTCTTTTATCTCCGTAATACCTAAAAGTGTCTGCAGGGACTCCTGTTCCTCTATGCAGGAGGCTTCCGGCAGGGAACAAAAAACAACAGGCACCCCTTCCGAAGCATAGGAAAGAATGGCTGTTTCCTCTTTCGCATAATCAATGGACGCACCATCCACCAAAAGAAGCCCCGGCGTTCTTCCTTCCGTCAGATGCTCCTCACACAGAAGATCTTTTTTCACATAAAAGCACCATTCCTCCACAGTCTTGGCAATACTGCCTTCCGTATCCCCTACAAAAAGAGCATATCCGTCTGCGGAGGCAAATGCAGAAGCCTCCTGCGCCGGCTGCCAGGCATCCTCCCCGGAAAGAAGTCCGGTCGTGTAATATTCATTTGTTTCGTAGTCATTGCCGTTTTCCTTCACTAACTGGGAGAACTGGAACATAAATAACAGCACGCCCATCATCAGGAGGATAATTAAAAAATTTCTGCGAGATATCATCTTCCACCTCTGTCATTGGAAAACTCTGATAAGCTCCAGTGTCTCTCTGTCTACCACCACCGGCGAATGCTTCAGCTCCTCGATGGTTTCAAAGAATTTTTCCCTCTGTCCGCTGCTGAAGTAAAACTTCAGCCTGCAGGTATAACTCGCCAATGTATTCGGATATCTCTCTTTGGCGCGTTCACACCATTTTTCACAATCAGGAAAATTCTCTATTTCGAGTAACCGTAAAATCAGAGCCTCCATCTGTTCAATACCCATGGCATCCGGTGCTTCCGAATACAGCACTTCGCCCACATAGTCCATTTCTGCCACGTAGCTTTTCTGCTCCATGTCCGTAAAGACCTTCTGCTTCAGTACATCATCCATATAGTTTAAGAGCATATCCGCATAAACAGCCCTGTCAGCCCCACCCTCTTCCATCAGCTTTTTCTGTTTTTCCACCGTCATGCGGAAATCGTTCAGGGCATCCTGCAGCACGCTCGCCGCATAGTGCGCCGTTTCCGTATCCTCGCTGTTTAAGGCAAGGGAAATGGAGGCTAAGGACTCTCGGATATCGCCCTTTACAATATTCATCATCAGATTCCTCAAATCCGACTCGTTGGTAACTTCAATGGCTTCCTCTAAGGAAACCATGTTTCTCTCCTGCTCCTCTTCGGCGCGGACGGAAGCTTTTACTCTTTCCTTGCTGAAAATGACATCATCAAGGTTCACAGGTTCGGAAAAGAACAGCTTATACCACAAAAAAGCAAGCAGAAAAAAAAGCAATCCCACTACGGGACAGATAAGCATGACAATCAGGATAAAAATATGGCTTTTTTTCAACCGCCTCTTCATCGCTCATATTCCTCCACAATTTCACTTTTACAGCCAATAGCGGACAGTCGTTCCATAACCGGCGCTGCGTCCTGTCTTCCGGCATTGGAAAGCAGCACGTACAGGCTGTTGTCCTGCAAAAGTCCCACGTAATCCTGATGGCGCAATTTAGCGGAAATCCGCATGGCAAGCTCCTTGTAGGTAATATCCGGTGCCGTTTCCACTTTCAGCACGATACATTCAGTAAGCCCCTTCCTTTCCGCTGTAAGATAGGCATTGACAAGCGTGGTAAATGCCTCCTCGTCCAGAATCTTGGTGCCGTCAATGTAACGTTCCTCTTCCAAAGCTTCCAGATATTTGTTTGCCCTCACCACCGCATTGCGGATGAGAGCACTGATTACCACAAGCTGATTTGCCTGTCCCAACGTCATACTTTCCCACGGGATGCCCCATATCATAATAATCATCTGGATTTCATCTTCTTCGGAAATGGCATTTGCCATAAGAGGATAATTGTCATTTAACTTCCGGTTGATAAACACCTTTCCGGAGCTAAGCATATCATACATTTCTCCAAGCTGTCTGTAGCGGATGGAATTTCCCATGCTTCTTGCCCTGGAAGAAGTCGCCGAAAACAATCTGGCATATTCGCCGCCGGATACGGTGTAAATTGCCACATCCTTGCTTTTCATCAGTCTGGCAATCGTTTCCGCCGCATAGAAAAGAACTTCCTCCTGGCTGTACCGGTCTAAGGAAGAAGTAATGCTGTAAATCTTGCCCACACTGTCGTTCTGATTCACAATCTGGGTTTCCAGCGCATCCTTTACCCGCACGTTGCTGTCATTGATTTCCTTGATGTCCTGAAGCTGCTGGCTTAAAAATTCCTTTTCTTCCTTATGCTCCCTTTTCAGCTTGGTAATGTAATCACGCATGTACCCTACCGCAAGCCCCAGAATGAAAAGCTGGGCTATCCATACATAGGTATTGCTGTCAAGCATCAGTTCAAAACCACTCCGGTCATACATCTGGCGGAAGCAATACCCTGCCACTGCCAGTGCTGCGGAAAGGGTCGCCTGCTGCTGTCCGTACACAATGGCAAACAGAAGAACATACAGCAGGTAAAAATCCAGACTGTGAAAATATTTACTGCCCACTGCCCTGTTGTTCAGCATAAAGAAAATGACAAAGCAGATACCGTTTTCTATGTAGGGGATAGCCGTTCTGGTAAGCCAGCCCGCCCGTTCCAGTAATCTTTCCCTGACAGTTTTCTTCCTCTTTTCTCCATACAGGAAAATATGGCGGTACTTCTTCATCCGGGCAACAATTCTTGCCACCACATGCTGGGTATCACACAGAAACGAAGGCTCGAATTCCTCTGCAAAGCGTGAGGCAGACAAAATCCTGCGTTTCTTATTGGTGCCCACAGATACAATTTCCACATTGAACCACATATATTTACGTACTAATTCCGCAAGTTCCCGTTCTGTGATGGGAGTTTCCGAAGACATATTATATAAATGGTATTTATGTGTTTCACAGACGGCAAGCCTGTACAGATATTCCACCGCGTCCGTAACGTATAGCAGGGAAAACGTATTGTTGTCATCTGTTGTGATGACATATTTGTCCAAAGACTCCAGACACATCTTCGTGCAGACATCGGTGACATCCGCCATAGTATCCGGCATGGAATACAGATGGTCAAGACGTAGAACTATAATATCCCTGCCGCAGCTTTTCCCATAGCTTTCACACATTTCCTCTGCCTGGGAAAGCACCATGCTCTTAAACCCCTGGGGGGTAGTGGGCATTTCCTCGGGAATATTTTCCGGAAAATCTCCCTGATACACCTCATCTGAAGAAAGATAGATAAACCGTCCCTTATTTTTCATCGCATACGCCATCAGGATATTCATCATACAGGCAGAATAACGCACTGCCTCTGACTCCTCGTTTTCCCAATGGAAATTCGTATCGCAGGCCCCCATAAAAATCGTGAGGTCGGGATTGATGCTTTCAAAAATTTCATTCAAGCAGCTAGCATCATACGGAAAATAATATTTCTCAAAAACCTTCTGGTAGGGCTGCTTGTCATAGCGGTTACCTGTCAGAAGATAAATTCTGTGACCTTCTTTATTTAATTTGATAATAAGGTTGTTGATAACATTGCTGCATCCCCCTATTAACAGAATATTCATCTTTTCCGTGCACCTTTCTTACTCTGTCTCGTATTCTTTCAGCTTCTTTAGAAAAGAGATTACATCCCTCCTCAGGGTATCCGGATCGGTATCATAACGGCTGCTGATTTTTCTGATAATCTCTTCTTCATTGTCACCCATCTGCCGATACTTAAAAATCACAGCCCCCATCCCATTCATTACCAGGGGCGGCTTATACTTCTCTCCGCTCTGTTGCAGAGCAAGCAGCCAGTATAGTCCGGCCGCTTTTCTAAGTTCATATCCGTTACTGCCATACCCGTTCGTTTTATGCATATCTCAGATTCCTTATTTACTCGACTCTTTCAATTTCATCTATATGCTCCTGGAATACCCTTACAATATCGGGATCGAAATGAATGCCTGCTCCTTCTACAATAATCCTGCGAGACTTCTCCTTTGAAAATCCTTCTTTGTAGCTTCTCTTGGAACGCAGGGCATCGTATACATCCGCAACCGCCATGATACGGGCGCAGAGCGGAATTTTATTGCCTTTTATGCCAGCCGGGTATCCCGTGCCGTCCCACTTTTCATGGTGGTACAGGATAATATCGTGGGCAACCTTGATGTAGGAATCACTTTCCACACCTCTCAGGATATCCTCCGCAATGGTAACTCCCACCTGCGGATGTGTCTTGATGGCCTCAAACTCTTCATCGGTCAGTCTGTCGTTTTTCTTTAATATCTGATCCATAATGGCAATCTTTCCAATATCATGAAGAGGCGCCACGTCAATGACCGTGGCTATGTATTCATCTGTCAGCAAATCCTTGTAAAGCCCCATCTCTCTCAAACCGTAAATAAGAATCCGCACATAAGCACTTGTATGTTTCACATGCTGGCCGGTAATGCCGTCCCTTGCTTCAATCATGTTGGCAAAGCTCTCAATAACGGAGCTCTGCATGGATTTAATCTGCCTGGTTCTTTCCTCTACGTCATTCTGCAGCCGTGTGGCATAATAGTAGCTGTCCGTGATGTCAATAATCTTGTAGGTCTTGCCGTACTCCATGCCCTCCTGCATGATGGGCTGCTGCTTAATCTGGAATACCTTACTCCTGTAGAAAAGCTTTTCGTCCAGATTTATGTAAGCGTCCATCCTTTCGATAACGCTCTGGTAATCCTCTCCCTTCAATTCGGGATAAATCTCTTTCGCAAGGGAATTTGAATAAATCACCATGTTCCGGTTGTCAAGGACGATCAGCCCGTCCTGGTAATCGTTCAGTGCCTTTTCCTTTGCAAGAGTCAGCACTTCAAACAGACGATAGCGGAAGATGGAAACCGCAAGCAGGATTACATCAATAAGATAGGCAATATTCATGGTGTCGTAACCACCGGTGATGCCGCTTAAATACAGGGAAAGTCCTACTGCCTGGGTCACAATCATAAGTAAAATGTAAACTGCATGCTTTCTGACAAGTCTGGTCTCTGCCATATGCCACTCTTTCACGGCATAAAAGATACAGATTGTTGCAAGGCAGCATGTCATCACCATATAAGCAGTACATATAATCCCCTGCCCTCTTATAAGGTGGGGAAAAGTGCCTTCTGTGGTAAAACTGATACTGTTAAAAAAGAGATTGTTGTCGTCGCAGGTAAAAACCAGCATGGTAACACCGATGTGCAATATCATTAAAAACCCGGATATCAGCTTTGGCAGTTCTATGTGGCAATAGTGCATCACAAAGAAAAAAACGCTAAGCATAATAAACGGCTTGCCAATATATTCCACCTTCAGCCCCATAAGAGCCGTATCCATGGAATTTGAAGTAATCTCCATCAGATAACCGATAAAATTCAGCAGAGTTGCCATCACCATGGCAAGCAGAGTAATCTGCAGTCTGGATGCCGGCTTATTTAATATATATATCATCTCCGTAATCAGTACTGCGATTCCCACATACTGAACGGTAAGAAAGAAAACATACATATGCTGTTCCTCATTTTTTTCTTTTGCTTTGCGCTTATTTTACACTATTTTTGCGTATATTGAAACATTTTTTGCATAATTTGCATACTTTTTCGAAAATTATATCCGCATGGCTTTGATGGCAGCCTTGATGGCCTCCACCGCTTCCGCAGGTATTTCCGCCTCCCGCACCGCTTTTTCCATAGGACAGATGTCCGTATCCGTGCGGTTGCGGATGTCTTCGCACAGCTCCCCGTAAAAGGCTTCTATGCCGTGGTTTTTCAGGGTTTCTTCTCCCCGTCTGCTCATAACGGAAGCATACACTTCCTTTACGCCGAGTCCCACGTAGAGAAGGGCTGCCGCTTTTCCCACGATTTTATCGGCAGCGCAGCACCCCTTCACATTGGTTTTTTCCGCCGTCCACTGCATCAGGGGACGCACACCGTTTTCTTCGGAAAAATAGGTGATGCCGTCCCCGCAGATGACGCAGGTATACCGGTCTTCTTCCATGAGCTTTTTCGCTAATTTTGTGTAATAATGCATGGTAAAACTCCCTTTACTGCTCTTGGGAAACACTGTTTACGCGGTAAAGAATTAACGGAATGAGCGCCCACTGAAGCACAATGCCAATCATGCCGGTCTTGATGCTGTTTATAATAACGGCTGCCGGAATGCGGTTGGAACCGATAACATATACGGCAAATAAAATAGCCAGTGCACGGATGGCGCGTCCGCCCACCTGTACGGCAAGCACCTTTACAACGGAAGGCAGCTTCACATCCTTAAGAAGTCCCGCCAGAAGACCGTAGGAGAAAAGCTCCAGCATCATGAAGGGCAACATGGCGGAACCGGGCATGGCGGTCAGTCCAAAGCTGATAAGGGGGCTTAAAAGTCCCGCTGCCATACCGGCATAAGGACCTGCTAAAAATCCTACTAACAGGATGGGCAGATGCATGGGAAGAAATACCTCTCCCAGTGCCGTGCCGATGCCGGAATATCTGCCTAAAAGATGAAGTACCTGCGGAAGTGCCACGGCTGCCGCCATAGCGCCTATTGCCGCAAATGTCTGTGCCTTTACGGAAATCTTTTTCTTTGCAATCGTCTGTATCATGTTTCTTACCTCACTTACTTTTCAAATTCTTTTGCTACGCTGACAAGCAGCTCCCGGATGGGAAGATGCTGGGGACAGGCTTTTTCACACTTACCGCATTTGATGCAGTCGGAAGCTTTTCTGCCTTCGCTTGTATGTACCTGGTTGTAGTAATAATCCGCATTCCAGTCGTGATGCAGCATCTTGGCATTCATAACCGCAAACAAATCGGGAATGGCAATGTGCTTCGGGCAGCCCTCCGTACAGTAACGGCAGGCGGTACAGGGAATTAAATCCTTTTCCTTGAAAATCTGCTGCACCTTTTTCACGGCTTCCATTTCCTCTTCGTTTAAGGGCTTAAAGTCCTTCATAAAGCTGATGTTGTCCTGCATCTGCTCCATATTGCTCATGCCGGAAAGCACCATCATCATGCCCGGAAAACCGGCTGCAAAACGAAGAGCATAGCTGGCGGGGCTGCCGCCGTGAAGCTCGTCCAATACGGCTTTGGCTTTCTCCGGCAGGTTGACTAAATTGCCGCCCTTTACCGGCTCCATAACCAGCACCGGCTTGTTGTGTTTGCGGCACACCTCGTAGCAGAGTCTGCTCTGTACGGCAGGGTCGTCGTAATCTAAGTAATTGAACTGAATCTGCACCACTTCCACTTCCGGATACTCGGTCAGAATGCGGTCAAGCACTTCTGCGGTATCGTGGAAGGAAATGCCCACATGGCGGATTTTTCCTTCTTTCTTTAAGGCAAATGCATTTTCATAGGCATGGCAGGATTTGAAAAATTTATAATTTTCCGCATTCTGGGCATGCATCAGATAAAAGTCAAAATAGTCCACGCCGCATGCCTGCAACTGGCTTTCAAAGAAGGGGCGGATATCCTCTTCCTTTTTAAAATAAAAATCGGTCAGCTTATCCGTCAGGATGTAGCGGTCTCTCGGGTAACGGCTGGTCAGACATTCCTTTAACGCCAGCTCACTCTTTCCCTGTATATAGCCGTGCGCCGTATCAAAATAATGAAATCCCGCCTCTAAAAAGGCATCCACCATACGGCAGGTTTCTTCGGTGTCCACTTCACTGCCGTTCATGGGCAGACGCATACAGCCGAAGCCGAAATTCTTTTTGATGTTTTCCACGTTTGTCACCAATCCTTTCCATAAAACTGCAAAATGAAAACCCGTGGTTTCTCTTTTGCGTGCACATTCTCTCAAAGGCATTGTAGCATATTTTTTTTGAAATCGCTATCCTTAGCTTGTACCCTGTGAAAAAATCTTCTATAATAAGTAACATCAATACAGAAAGGCATACTGAAATGATTATTGAAGAAATTCGTACCATTGATGAGCTTCTGCAGTTTGTCAACGGCCTGTATCAGAAGCACGGTCTGCGGCTTTGGTACCGCGGTGTGGACGATGCTTCCCTGTCTTTGGTTCCTTCCATCCAGCGGAGCGAAAAGCGTCTGGAAAAGGAACGTTACATTACCAACGATTTTTACATCCGCGCCAAGCAGATTTTGAACAATCCGCCGGAAAAGCATAACTACGCTGCCTGGGTTTCCATCATGCAGCACTACGGTCTGCCCACCCGGATGTTAGACTGGAGCCAGTCACCCCTGATTGCATCCTTCTTTGCATCGGAAACCTACCAGACCACCTACGACATGGACGCCGGCATCTGGATTTTGGCGCCGGATATCTTAAACGAGCAGGAAGGCTTCGGCCGATGCATTTTCCCCATAGATGCGGATACCAGCCAGGAAATGCTGCTTCCCGCTTTCAAACACACGCACCACAATCCGGCTCTGGTGGACAAAATTCTTGCCTGCCACTCCACGGAGAAAAACCTGCGTATGTACTACCAGCAGGCAAGCTTTACCATCCACAATTCCCTGCGCCGCTTAGAGGATATCTGCGATGAAAACACCCTGTATAAAATCATCATTCCCGGCTACCGGAAGGACTACTTCATCAACAGCCTTCGCGTATTCGGCATGACGGAGGGCTTCATCTATCCCGACCTTGACCATATATCCAGCGATTTGAAAAACTCTTACGGTCTGTAACCGCCGTGGGGTATCTTTCTTACGGAATACCTTTTTGCAAGGAGAAACGCATGAAAATCATTTTAAAAAATCTTACCAAAAAATTCCCCGGCAGGGGCAAAAAAAGCGAAGATGTCATTGCCGTAAACGATTTTGATTTTGAAATCCCCGACGGCAAGCTCATCGGTCTTTTGGGACCTTCCGGCTGTGGAAAAAGTACTACCTTAAATTTAATCTGCGGTCTGTTAAAGCCCACGGACGGACAGATTTTCTTCGGCGAAGGAGATGTCACAAACCTTCCGCCCGAGAAGCGCGGTGTGGGACTGGTTTTCCAGAACTACGCCCTCTATCCCCATCTGACCGTCTTAAAAAACATCACCTTCCCTCTGGAAAATTTAAGAGGTGCGGACAAGCTCTCCCGGGAGGAAATGGAAAAGCGTGCTCTGGAGGCCGCGAAGTTAGTCCAGATTGAAGGTCTTATGGACCGTAAGCCCAGTGAGCTTTCCGGCGGACAGCAGCAGCGTGTCGCCATTGCCAGAGCACTGGTTAAAATGCCCAAGGTGCTTCTCCTTGACGAGCCCCTTTCCAACCTGGATGCCAGACTTCGTCTGCAGACCCGTGAGGAAATCCGCCGTATCCAGAAGCAGACCGGCATTACCACGGTTTTCGTTACCCACGACCAGGACGAAGCCATGAGCATTTCCGATTTCATCGTCGTCATGAAGGACGGTCTGGTGCAGCAGATTGGCAAGCCGCAGGATGTCTACGACAACCCGGTCAACCTGTTTGTTGCCAAATTCTTAGGCACACCGCCCATCAATGTATTTACCGGTCATGTGAAGGACGAAACACTTTATATAGGAAAGGATGCGGTTCTTCCCGCCAAAGGAATTTCCGACAGGGAGGTTTCCGTAGGCATCCGTCCCGAAGGATTTATTCCCGACCCGGACGGCAAATTAGTCTGCAATCTCTCCCGTGTGGAAGTCATGGGCAGGGACGTCAGCGTGGTTTCCACCCATGAGGACTGCGAGAATGCCGTTATCCGCTCCATTATCGGTTCGGATGTGAAAATCGACGTCACTTCCCCCACCGTCAGCTTCTCCTTAAAGCCCCACAAGGTTTATTTATTCGAGAAGGAAAGCGGAGAAAGGCTGGTATAGTTATCTATGGAAAAACAAAATGGAAAAGGATGGCTCTATCTTCTGCCGGCATTTCTGTTTCTCGGCGTATTTATGATTTATCCTTTGATTGACGTATTTGTATATTCTTTTGAAGAGGGCTACAATTCGGCGTCCCAGACCTTTTTCGGCACCGGCACCTACAACTATTCCTACGTGCTGCATGACCCGTATTTTCTGCAGGCGCTGAAAAATACGTTCCTTTTAGTTATCATTACGGTTCCCCTCTCCACTCTGTTTGCCCTGCTCATTTCGGCGGCATTGAGCTCCATTAAGAAGCTGCGGGAGCTGTTCCAGACCATTTACTTCCTGCCCTATGTGACAAACACCCTGGCAGTCGGTCTGGTATTTATGATTTTGTTCAAGAAAACAGCCTATTCGGAAGGCCTCATCAACCTGCTTATCAACTGGTTCGGCGGTCCCTCCGTGGATTTTATTGACGGTCCCTACTGGGCAAAGATGTTTGTCCTGTGCTTTTACACCATCTGGGTCGTTATGCCGTTCAAGATTTTAATCCTGACAAGCGCCCTTTCCTCCGTCAATCCCATGTTCTACAATGCGGCAAAGGTGGACGGCACTTCTCCCTTCCGTATTTTTTACAAGATTACGCTGCCCATGATTTCTCCCATGCTGTTTTATCTTATCATCACGGGATTTATCGGTGCATTCAAGGCGTACAGCGATGCGGTGGCTCTGTTCGGCACGGACTTAAACGCAGCGGAAATGAACACCATCGTGGGTTATGTTTACGATATGCTCTACGGAGACAGCGGCGGTTATCCCTCCTATGCCTCTGCGGCTGCCATCATTCTGTTTGCCATCGTGCTGACCATCACCTGTATCAACCTGCTCGTCAGCAAGAAGCATGTACACTACGTGTAACGGCTGCCGTCCTGCAAAAGCACGTACATTGTGTATAACGGCTGCCGCTCCACAAGCGCATGAATATCGCAAGAAAGGTCGAAACTATGGGAAAACTGAAGAAAACCCTCATTTATGTGCTGCTCACCCTGTGGGCGCTCATCGTGCTGTTTCCTTTTTACTGGATGATTTTAACCTCCGTAAAAAGCTACGGCTCCTACAACGCAGAATACATTCCTTCCTTTTTTACCCTGTCACCCACACTGCAGAATTATGTGGATGCGTTTACCACGGTATCTTTGGGAAAATATCTGCTGAACACCTTTTTATTCACCGTAATTACCACGGCGCTGATGGTCGTTGTCAGCACCCTGGCGGCATTTGCCTTTGCCCGCCTGGAATTTAAGGGCAAGAACTTAGCCTTTACCCTGTTCTTATCCCTCATGATGATTCCCAACGAACTGGTTGTCATCACCAACTTTGTGACCATCACCAACTTAAACCTGCGCAATACCTTCACGGGTCTGATACTGCCCTCCGTTACCTCGGTATTTTACATTTATCTGTTGAAAGAAAATTTCGCCCAGGTACCGGATGAGCTTTACTACGCGGCAAAGGTGGACGGTACGCCGGACCTGCGTTATCTGTGGAAGGTCATGATACCCATCTGCAAGCCCACGCTGATTACCATTGCCATCTTAAAGGTCATCGAATGCTGGAACTCCTATGTGTGGCCCCGCCTGATTACGGACGACTCCCGCTATTTTCTGGTATCCAACGGCATTCAGGAAATCCGCGAAAACGGCTTCGGACGGGAAAACATTCCTGCCATGATGGCGGCTGTGGTGGTTATTTCCCTGCCCCTTATCATTCTGTTTTTAGTATTCCGCAAGAAAATCATGGCGAGTGTGGCAAGAGGAGGTACCAAAGGATGAAACATGTATGGAAAAAAGCCCTGCCCTTCCTTTTGGGCGCGGCTTCCGCTCTACTGCTGACCGGCTGCCACGGCTCCAAGGGCGCCAGGGAATTTACCGTTCCCGATACCTTTGACACGGGCAAAAACTACGAAATTACTTTCTGGGCAAAGAACGATACCAACAAGACCCAGACCGATATTTACAAGCAGGCAATCAGTGATTTTGAAAGTCTTTATCCCAACATCAAGGTAAACTTACGTCTTTATACCGACTACGGCAAGATTTACAACGATGTCATCACCAACATCGCCACGGACACCACTCCCAATGTCTGCATCACCTATCCCGACCACATTGCCACGTATCTGACCGGCAACAACGTGGTGGTGCCTCTGGACGAACTGATGACGGACGAAAAGTACGGTTTTTCCGGCAGCGACGTGAACTTTGAAACACCGGGCGAAATCATCCCCCAGTTTTTGGAGGAATGTTCCTTTGCCGGTCACTACTACGCCGTGCCTTACATGCGTTCCACGGAAGCCCTGTATGTCAACAAGACCTATGTGGAAGAGCTGGGCTACGAGCTGCCCGATGTGGTGACCTGGGATTTTATCTGGGAAGTATCTGAAAAAGCAGCCGAGAAGGATGCTGACGGCACGTATCTTCTGAACGGGCAGAAGGTTATGATACCTTTTATTTACAAGTCCACCGACAATATGATGATTCAGATGCTAAAGCAGCTTGATGCCGGTTATTCCACCTCGGATGGGGATATTGAACTGTTTAACGACACCACAAGAAGTCTTTTGTTTACCATTGCCGAACATGCGAAAAGCGGCGCCTTTTCCACCTTTAAGATTTCCAGCTATCCGGCAAACTTTTTGAATGCCGGTCAGTGCGTCTTTGCCATTGACTCCACGGCAGGCGCCACCTGGATGGGTACACACGCGCCCCTGTCCGATATCAGTGAAGAAGCATTGGTGGATTTTGAAACCGCCGTACGCATGATACCGCAGGCGGACCCGGAAAACCCGCAGATGATTTCCCAGGGACCTTCCCTTTGTATCTTCAACAAAAAGGACTCCGGCGAGGTCATGGCTTCCTGGCTGTTTACCCAGTATTTACTGACCAACAAAGTACAGATTGCCTATGCGGAAACGGAAGGCTATGTGCCCGTTACCGTAAAAGCCCAGGCGGACCCTTCCTATCAGGATTACCTTTCTCGCTGCGGAGAGGACAATGGCACGCACTATGACGTAAAAATAAAGGCATCCGGGCTTTTACTGGAGCATGTGGACGATACCTTCGTCACACCGGTATTCAACGGCTCCGCTTCCTTACGTGACGCTGCCGGACAGCTCATTGAAAATGTCACAAAGTCCTGCCGCCGCAAGGAAACCATAGACGATGCCTACATGGACAAGCTCTTTACCGATGTGCAGTCCCTGTATCGGCTGGGACAGGGAACTGACAGCATTTCCGGCAAAAAAGACCTGGGAAAACTTCCCACGGAAGCCGTGGTTCTGCTTGTTTCCCTTATCACCGCATGGGTTCTGATTATCCTGTATGTCAGTGTCGAATATCTGAAAAAAAAGAAAACAATTCATAAAAAACATTGATTTATATGGTTTTTATTGTATAATATACCTGTTTGACCGGGTACCGGCCAGACAGGTAACTTTTTAATTTTTTTCAGAAAAGAGGAGAAATTATGAAAAAAACATTAGTAATGGCTTTAGCACTGACCCTTACCGTTGCATTCGCAGGCTGCGGCAATGCTACTGACAACAACACAAACAACAACGAAACCACTCCTGCTACCACCGAGAGCACTGTTGCAGAAAGCACTGTAGAAGATACTACAGAAGCTACCGATGATGCAGAAACCACTCCTGTTGAGGACGCAGAAGATGTTAAGTCCGAAGGCGTTATGACTTATGCAGAATATGTAGCAGCAGACCTGGATACCGAAGTAACCGTTGAAACCTACGTGCAGGCTAAGCAGTCCTGGTGGGACAACAAGGCTACCGTTTACACCCAGGATCACGACGGCGGCTACTTCCTTTACAACATGGCTTGCTCCGAAGAGGACTACGCTAAGCTGGAAAAAGGTACCAAAATCAAAGTAACCGGTTACAAGTCCGAATGGTCCGGCGAAGTTGAAATCATCGACGCAACCTTTGAAATCGAAGACGGCAGCTATATTGCAGAACCCGTTGATGTTACCGCAGACCTTGCAAGCGACGATTTAATCAACTATCAGAACCAGTTCGTATCCTTCAAGGGTATGACCGTAGAAGCAGCAGGTCAGGACGATGCAGGCAATGACGTTGCTTTCCTTTACAACTGGGACGGTTCCGGTACCGACGGTGACGACTTATACTTCACCGTTTCCAAGGACGGCGCTTCCTATTCCTTCACCGTTGAGTCTTATCTGTGCGATAAGGACTCCGATGTATACGCAGCCGTTAAGAACCTTTCTATCGGCGATGTAATCGACCTGGAAGGCTTCCTGTACTGGTATGAAGGTGTAAACCCTCACATCACTTCCGTAACCGCTGCAAACTAATTGCAGGGTTATCATGAAGCGGCATGATACATGCCGGGGTGTATTCATAATAAGGTAAATTTAAGGACGCATGAAAAATTTTTTTCATGCGTCCTTTTCTATTGTAGAAAGCTCCCACCATTTGTAGAAAGCTCCCACCATTTACTTTTGAAAAGAGCAGCCGGTGCTAATGTCCGGCTTTTATTTCTACCATACCCATGCCTTTTTGCCTTCTCCGGGTATTTTCTCCGCCTTTGTCTCTCCTATACCCAATCACATTTCTCCACTTGGGTATACAATCCAATTTCTGTTTCCTTATACCCAAAGGTTTTCTCTGTTCTGGGTATTCATACGGCTTTTTCTTTCTCTATACCCAAAGGTTTCCTCTTGTCCTGGGTATTCATACGGCTTTTTCTTTCTCTATGCCCAAACTTCTATATTCATCTGCGTATAATGGATGCTTTTCCTTTCACCGCACCATTTCTTTATCCTTTTATGCTATAGTTTCCGCTCTCACATCACTGCGTTTTCCTGCCCTGCGATGCTGTCCCGACCATGCGGTTACCGGACCAGTTTCATGTCTTCGATAACCCAGCCTTCTTTTTCCATGTGGTATTCGCTGCCGCAGTAAGGACATTTTCTCTGTCTTACCGCATCAAAGCTGCCACCGCAGCTTTCACACTGTACAGAAGTAATGGAAAAGCCCGGTGCTTCCTGTCGCGTCATCTCACGGCTCACTACCACATCGATGCAGTCACCCGTCTTTTTCACCTGTCCGTTCTCTTCGCTGTAATTTACCCACCAGGTACGCAGGGATAACTGAAGCTTATTGCCATCCTTTCTTACCTTATTGAGCACCGTTCCGTTGGTATAGGTCATTTCCAGAATATCCGCAAAGCGGGAATCCCTTGCCCCTCCCCGGTAGCACGCCAGTTCTTCCGGCTGCTCCGCGAAGACCGCCATACGGATAAGGGATACCAGTTGTCCCTCAAATTTATCATAGGAAAAAGCAGGGTCATATTTATTCAGGGTGTTGGTTATTTTACTCTTGGTGCGCGCCCACTTAAACGCGGATATTCTCTTTTGTCCATCCCTGTCAAACTGGAGGGCAATCATCCGGAAGCCTCCTAAAATGTAGCCTAAAAATCCGCCCAGAATTAAGGAGGCGAAAAAGGTGGATGCCAGATATCCCGGTATTTCCCCTGGGGTCTGTGTTTTCACAATACCCACAAGCACAAACACAAGAAAAATCCCCAGCATCGTTGCCACCATGGTATTCTGTAAAACCAGCTTGGTATTGGCGATGGAATAACTTTTCAGGAAATACAAATTTACCACCCTGGGGAATAAATCCGTAATCTTAAACCGGGTGCCGCAGTAACGGCAGCCCTCTTCCAGTTCGCTTACCGGACTTAACGAGCCGCAGTTCGGACACGTTACGGTAATTTTCTCCGTCTGCGCATCATTGGGTGTATGCGCAATGATTTCGTACATGACCTGGTCCACTTCCCGCTCATAAAGTGTGCCCCGGGCACCCGCAAATGCCATTTTCCGATGAATGTTCTCGTAGGTCATATCCGTGGTATACCAGGACGATTTTCTGGACAAAGTAGCCGTACCAAAGCCGGTTCCTTTTACCGGCATGATGCTGTCCTGCATCTGTATACCTTTTTTCCTAAGTCTTTCCCTCTGCAGCTTCAGATAATACGCGGTATCGCCGTCGCAGCACTTCGGCACCTGTCCGCCCTGCTGCCAGTTGTTCAGCTCAATGGCAAATTTATCGTATATGCCTCTGCCCTTATCCCACACCGGGACAAATGCCTTGAACGCTTTGTAGTCTTTTATGTATTGCAGAACAAACCGTACCCCAAAGACGGCGCACACCCAACCCACTATCACAAATATCATTTTCGGCACCGGGTCAAATTCCGTCAGCACCGTGGATACGGCGGTAATTCCCACCGCTATCAGCACCGCTCCCTTAAATAAAACAGCGCCGTCCGGCTCTGCCACCACTTTTCTTCCCTTCATTCTTAAATCCGAAAACAATCCCATGGCTTTCCTCCGATGCCCCGCTATATACAAAATCTGCTTCGCCATCAGTGTATCACAGACAGCAAAGCAGATGCAAGTTTTACTTCTATATTGTGGTAATATAATAATTGTTTTTACATATATTTTACGTGTTATTTACCGGTTTTCGACTGCGTACACCTTCTCCTTCTGTCCGTCTATCACCGCATGCAGACCGGCAAATAAATCCTGATACTTTAACGGCTGCATTTCCACTCTGGTTACCGCCGCATACAAAGATACCGGAATTTCCCTGCCTTCAAACGAAACCGTTTCTCCGTTCCGCCGCAGAATGGCGGCTGCCGTTTCCTGTGCATATGCTTCATCCCGGGAATTGGTCAGCAGTACAAATTCATCTCCCCCAATCCGGAACATGACATCCTCTTCTCCCGCCGCCTCCGAAATCCGTTTCATGGCTTCTAAAATAGCCAGGTCTCCCGCCTTCCGGGAAATCTCGTTAATCGGTATCAGGTGACAGATATCACAACATACAAAATAACAGTTTTTTCTTTCCTGCAGCAAATCGTACAATTCGCTGATGTCTACATTTTTCTTCATAGAAATTGCTCCCTCCATAGGTATGGCAGCAAACCGCGGATAAAGCTCCGTGAAACGGTATTGCTTTGCATACTCCGACGGATTGCAGTGCCAGACCTGCCTGAATGCCCTGGTGAAAGCCTCGTGGGACTGATAGCCCAAAGAAAGCGCCAGATGTAAGATATTGACATCCTCCTTCTGCAGTTGTCCCGCCGCAATCACCATTTTTCTCCGCACCACGTAATCGTGAACGGAAATGTTGTTTACATTTTTGAAAAGCTTTTCTATGGAAGATTTGGAACAGTAGCAATATGCCGCCACATCCTCTGTCTTAAGGCTGCCCTGTAAATTTTCCTCTATATACTGCAGTGCCCTTGTCAGAAGCTGCAAATGCTCCATACGCCGTTCCCCCTTCCTTACGATATCGTAAGTCTATTGTAGCCCTGTTCCCCTGTGATTTCTTGATATTTTGCGTAAACTTTCCTGCCCTTGGGAAAAATATTGTTTACCGAAAATCCCCTGTCATCACTCGTTCTGGCTGCAGTTTGCCGCATCGATGGCAAGCACCAGAAGCAGACCGTCAATTTCATCCTCCGGGTCTGCAATGTCAATCACATACGTGTCGCCCCAGGTAAAGAGTTTCTTGGAAATATGTATCACGGAACTGCAGGCATCGTAAACATCATAATCCCAGCCGAGGAAGTCCCCTTCCACATGCCATCCCCGGTAATCGATTTCGTACTGGGGATGGAAAAAGGAAAATTTCTTTTTGATAACGCCCCGAATCTCACCGTCCACTTCTATTTCAAAGGTGGGCAGCAACGTAAACATTTTCTGGTGGATAATGCCGATTTCCCGGTCGTTGTTGTCGTACACATGAAGCTGGTGCGTCAGGGAAAAGAACTCCGCTTTTACAAAATACTTCGGATTGTTCCACTCATCGTAAATGTCATAGGTGTCCGTCCAGGAAAAGACTCTCTGTTTAATAAGAAGCTGCATGCTGATACCTCCTTATGCATCGGAACGGGAATAGGCGTTTTTCATTTCATTGCTAAGCTCATACAAAACCTTATTAAGGGTGTCCTGCGCGGCTTTTCTTGCCATTTCGGCTATTGCTTCGTTGGCTTCTTTTTTCAGTGCCATACGCTTTTCCCTGTCTGTTTCTTTTTCGGCGGCGCCGCTCTTTGCTTCGCCTTCCACTGCCGCTATTTTTTCATCATACCGGTTGATCAGCTCATGCCCCTTGGAGAGCACGCTTTCCTGGTACCGTTCGATGTGGAACACCGATTTTTTGTAAGAGGCATCCGCCATGGCGGCAATCATCCTGCTGACCCAGTAGAAATTGTCCGTGGACGCATCCTCCGTCGTATTGGAAACATAATCCGGCGTTTCTTCCACATCCGCATAAAACGGCAGCATCACATTAAACGCATTGGACGCAAAAGCAATCCACTGCAAGGTCCGGAAATCCTCCGCCCTGTCGGGACGCATCTGGATAAGCGCCATAAAATCGTTCCGGTTAATGCCGATGGAACGGAACGCTCCCTTCATGAATTTATCCCCGTAAGATGCATACGGGTCGTAGGGCGTGCCCTGGAAATGGGAAGAAAGTACATATTTTACATCTTCCACCGTGATCTTTTTCTCCGGGATCATACACCAGGGAAGGTCGTCGGAATACGGAGAATAATCCGCATCCTCGCCGTCCCAGATGCAGGTACCGGGATTTAAGTACCGCTCCATAAACCACGCACGGGGCGTATTGTATACATGGTCGGCATCGTCATGGCTGCCGAATGCCTCTCTCGGATTGAAAATATGCTCCGGCTCTCCTTCCGTGCGGATGGTAAGGTCCAGATGATGCTTTGCCATAAATTCCTTCATATCTGCGGAGCACATATATTCCTTCTGTTCCGTCAGGGCATCCTCCATATCGAACCAGTCGATGCCGAGCTGGTTGGGCATCACCACGTATGCCTCATCCGGTACTCTTCTGGCAATCCAGTGATGTCCGCCGATGGTTTCCAGCCACCAGATTTCATTCACATCCTGAAAAGCAATGCCGTTCATCTCGTAAGTGCCGTACTGCTCCAGCAGGCTTCCCAGGCGCTTCACGCCTTCCCTTGCACTGTGAATGTAGGGAAGCACTAAGTAAACGATATCCTCTTCCCCAATTCCGCCGGGGATTTCTTTCTCCCCCTCGGTGCAGTTTTCACCGGAAGCCGCATTGTTTTCACCTGTTGTTGCATTCTTTTTTGCCGGGATATATTCCACCAGAGGGTCGGCTCCCAACACCCGCGGATTGGAGGTAATGGTTTCCGTTGCCGTCATTCCTACTCCCGCTTCGTTGACGCCGCTGGCTGCCCAGATGCCCTTGCCTTCCAGTGCGTTCGGCACTGCTGTATAGCGCATGGGATTGCCCGGCAGAGGTATCTCCACATGGGAAATCACGGATTTATACACCCTTGCCTGCTCCTCCGGATGCATCACCTGAAATTTCTTCGGGGTGTAGCTTCCCGAACCGGAGTCGTCGTTTCTTGCAATCATGGTAGAGCCGTCATAAGAGGCCTTTTTTCCTACTAATATTGTTGTACATGCCATAGTTTCTGTTCCTTTCTGTTTATAGTCTCTGTTTCTTTACGCCTGCAGCTTCTGTTTCTTTATGCCTATAGCTTCTGTTTGTTCCTTCCTGCTGTTTCCATATTCTTTCGTACTGTATTTTATTTTACACGGTTTTCGGATTTGTTTCCACAGGTTCTTTACTTTCTTTCATAAGCAGTTTCTTGTAGCTGGCATCCATGCCGAGCGCCCCCAGCGGAGCCGTGATTAAAATAGCCAGCACTGCCACGGACAGCACGATTTTTCCGCAGGAAAGCCCCATTGCCATGGGCACGGAACCGATGGCAGCCTGCACCGTAGCCTTGGGCAGGTAGGCAAGCACGCAGAATAACCGTTCCTTCCCGGAAAGCTTCGTACCAATCAGGCAGCAAAGCACTCCCACGGAACGAAAGGCAAGTGCAATAAAAATCATGGCTACCGCCGCTCCGCCCGCGCTCAGCGTGTAGCGGATGTCCACTGCGGCTCCCACTAACACAAACAAAATAACCTCCGCGGCAATCCACAGCTTTCCGAACTTTTCCGACAGTCTTTTCGACACAAATTCCGTGCTTTTCAGTTTCAGCACACATGCCATGCTGACAACGGCAAGCAGCCCGGATACGGATACGATGTTTTTGCACCATTCTTCAATCGCAATCAGCAGGAACGAAACGCCCAGCACAATCACCACCTTGGTACTGTTCCGCACACAGTTTTTATGGGCATATGCCGTTTCAAAAAACAACGCCAGCACAAAACCCGCCAATGCGCCGAGCAGCACGCCCAGCACAATGGAAACGGGAATATTGACAAAATCCATGGCATTGGCACGTCCGCCCTGCGCCATATTGGCAAACGTGGTAAACAGGACGATGACAAAAATATCATCGCAGGATGCTCCCGCTAAGATAAGCTGCGGAATACTTTTTTCCGTTCCGTATTTCTGCTCCATAAGCTGTACCATACGGGGCACCACAATCGCCGGTGAAACGGCTCCCAGCACCGCTCCCATAACCGCCGCGTCAATCCGGGTTATGCCAAGCAGATACGGAGCAAACAGAAAATATCCTAAAATTTCAAAGCTTGCCGGCAGGCAGGACATCAGCACCGCCGGCCTCCCTACTTTCTTCAGATCCGCTATATTCAAAGAAAGTCCCGCTTTCAGCAGGATAATAATCAGCGCCATTTTCCGCAGTTCCGCCGAAATGGACAAAATGGAAGGGTTCAGCCAGTCCAGCACATAAGGTCCAAGCACAATGCCTGTGAACAACATTCCCACAATCCGGGGAAGCTTACATTTCTGGCAGATGGCCGCCATGGACAATCCTACCAAAAAGATGAGTGCAAGTGATGTTAACATAAAAATCTCCTTTCCTATAAAACAATAAAAGCTGACAATTTCTGCGACATTGCATCACAGAAGTCATCAGCTTACTAAGCGGTTTAGGTTTCCCAAGGGAGAACTTCATTCCCTGAAAATTATTTCTAATTTGCTTTCTGTATAAATTGCTTTCTGCCATTTATCATATCTCTTTGCCTGATAATATGCAAGCGTTTTTTGCCGCTCTACCTCTCATTTTAAAGCAAATTCTATACACATTATTTTTTGCTGCTCACTTTTTTATGCGATTTAAAGCGTTTTTATATTTAATGCATTTTTGCTGTTTCTGATTCTTTACTTTTTAAAGCATTATGCCATTTTTAGCCTTTTTGCTTCCTTTTATTTTACATTTTTTAAAGCATTTCCTTGACTTATTCTATTTTTGCTTCTTTTTCTTTTAAGTTTCAGGAAGCATTTTCCCTCGTTTTAAAAATTTGCTTCTTTTCCTTCCAACTTCCCGGAAGCATTTTTCCTCATTTGAAAGTTTTGCTTCTTTACTCTACAACGCTTCTATAAATTCCCTCGTGGCTTTCACATAGTCTCCCACTTTATACAGCGTCGCCACATGACCGCCGTCAACGCGGACAACCTTGGCATCCGGCACCATATCCAGTAAATCCTGCTGCATTTCCGGAGTAAACGCATGGTCGTCCATAGGGAGCACTGCCAGGATATTCTTGCCCAGATAAGCAAGCTCTTCCTTTTTAACGGGGCGGATGTTGGCAATATCCATAATAAGCCCGGTCAAATGGGTATCAAATTCTCTCGTATATCCTGCATACACCCAGGTAAACAAATCCTTCACGTACGCCGTTGCCTCCGGTCCTTCTTTTTCCGAAACGACCATTTTGCAGCTTGCCTTCAGCATGATGTTCTTTAAGAAATTGTAGGAAGGGAAATGTTTGATTGCCCAGTACATGACACCATAGCTTTTGTACTGTTTCTTCAGACCTTCGATACCTTTTTCCGAAAGGGAAGAAGTCGAATACAGGCAGATACCCTTTGTAATTTCCGGGAATTTTCTGGCTAAAAGCTTGCACATATAGCCGCCGAAGGAAGCGCCGATAAAAATAACTTTAGGCAGTTGCAGCTTTTTTACCAGTTCTCCAATCAGGTCAGCCAGTTCCTCTGCTTTATCGACATTGTCCGGGTACTCCGGCACCAGGATGCGGTAATCCTTCTCCATTGCCTGCACATGCTTCATCCACACAATGGACCTTCCCGTGCCGCCCACCAGATAAACCAGGACATCCTTACTGTCCGGATTTCCGCATAAAAGATATTCTATTTTCTGTTCTCCAATCTGTGTGGTCTGATAGGGATTGTTTTTCCTGTATACTTCCAGTTCTTCTGCAAAAGTCATTTTTATAATCCGCCTTTCTGCGAAAGGCACCAATGCGTCATGAAACATCTTGGCTGACTTTCGCAGAAAGGCGGATTATAAAAATGAGAAAAACAATATTAGAAAAATTGATACCCTTAACACCCTAATCCACGACAAAACAAAACCCCTGTCTCATTTGAAATGAAACCGGGGTTTTGCCTCTATATTGATTACAAGAAAGCTAAGTCTGTCAGGCTATTTTCCTGCCTGATTTTGATGTTAAGCTGCCTTTTCGGAGTTCTTCTTGCTCTTGGCGTAGCTCTTGGTAGAGTTTACGACAATGATAAGACCGAGAACGATAAGCAGGACAGCGATGATTAACTGTAAGCCGTTGGCAATGAATACCTTGCCCCAGGTGGTTTCGCCTGCGGGAATGGTAACGGCTGCGGCGTTCTGGATAGCCTTAACCATTGCGATAAGACGCTGTACCAGAGCGGTAAAGGTTACACAAAGCATAATGATAAGAGGTGGAAACAGCATCTTGTTGCTGCGGCCGGTTACCTT
Organism: Bacteroidaceae bacterium; assembly: GCA_963639875.1. Lineage (GTDB taxonomy): Bacteria > Bacillota > Clostridia > Lachnospirales > Lachnospiraceae > Acetatifactor. The sequence goes on along the minus strand of CAVHWP010000004.1, from coordinate 20,842 downwards.
TAAGAATACGCATAGGGTGCTCAACACAAGAGCGCTTAACAGCTGGTTCGCAGAACCGAACAGCGGCCAGATGTTTGCATAGCCGATTTTGGTCAGCACATAACCGCAAAGCAAGGTAATGACGGTGGAAAAGTGAATATTGCAGAAGAGCTTTCTCCAGGGAGCCGCGTGTTTCATATCGTCCACGCTGAAGAGTTCCTGAAAACACATACGTCCGATACGTGCAACAGCATCCAGGGTAGTCAGTGCCAAAGCGGATACACACATGGTCATGAATACGGTTGCCACATAAACGGGAACACCAAACATTTCAAAGAAGCCTGCAACACCGCGGCTGAAAATCTGGAACGGAGTACCTGCTGCTGCGGTTCCGTCTGCAGCGGCTGCCGCACCGGCAACACAAAGGGCAAGTACAGCCAGTAAGCTTTCCAGAACCATGGCGCCGTAGCCAACCTTTAACATATCCTTTTCATTCTCAACGGTCTTGGAAGAAGTACCGGAGGAAACCAGGCTGTGGAAACCGGAAACGGCACCGCAGGCAACGGTTACAAACAGGATGGGGAACAGAGTTCCTAATTTATCATTGGTAAAGCCTGTAAATACAGGAAGGTTCATCGTAGGATGTGCTACGAAAAGTCCGATAACCGCACCGGCAATCATGCAGATAAACATGAAAGTCGTCATATAGTCACGGGGCTGCTTTAAGAGCCACATGGGAAGTACGGCTGCGAAGAAAATATAAACAAAGGTGATGTAGCTCCAGGTATCTTTGTTGAAGATTAACGGGAAGTTCATACCGATGGCAAAGGAAGCAATGATGCAAAGAATACCGAGCACTGCTTCTTTCCAGCCGGAAAGGTTGAATTTCTTCTGCAATAAACCAAATACAACCGCGAATACCATGAACATGATGGAAACCATACCGGCTGCGCCGTTGGTGGTTGCAGCATCGGATAACTGGGAAACGCCGTCTACAACAGTGTAGGAGTTAAAGGTTCCGGCTACCATATCGGCAAATGCTGCGGTAACAATCAAAGTAAATAACCAGCAGAACAGAAGGAAAATCTTACGTCCGAATTTGCCGATGTATTTTTCAATCAGCATACCCATGGACTTGCCTTCGTTCTTAACGGATGCGTACAGGGCACCGAAGTCGGTAACAGCACCGAAGAATACGCCGCCGATTAAAATCCAGAGCAGAACGGGTAACCAGCCGAAGGCTGCTGCCTGAATGGCACCGGTGACAGGGCCTGCGCCCGCGATAGATGAAAACTGATGGCTGAATACGGTCCATCCGTTTGTAGGTACATAGTCTTTGCCGTCTTTGAATTTGACAGCGGGTGTTTCTGCTTTCGGATCAATACCCCATTTGTTTGCCAGCCAGCGTCCGTAAAATACATACGCCGCTACCAAAACAACTGCTGCGATCAATACGATTACAAGTGTGTTCATAATTACTTCTCCTCTTTTCTTTATAAAATAAAAAACCTCCGTCCCCATACATCATCCCATGGATTTCTGTACAAAGACGAAGGTTTATCATTTACATTACTTCCGCGTTACCACTTTGTTTGCCGGTTGCCCGACCGCTCTCCTGCCACCTGAACATCTAATCTGTCAGAGGACATGTCCCTTTAACGGTGGATACCGGCTTTCACTACTGGACACGATACATCAAGCATTCTTTTTACGGCTGATAAAAACTTTGCCGTTTCTCACAGAATGGTGTGCCTTTCATAAAAGCTGCTCGCAGGTGAGGACCTCTCCATGCCTTGCTGCCGTTTCTCACAATTTACGGCTTTCTGTAAGCGGTGTTAAGGGGAAGTCATATCCTGTTCTTCGCATTTATTTGTTGAATTGACTATACAATAGTCTTTTAAAAAGCATTTGTCAACAGCTTTTTTTAATACTTTTTTAAGATTTTATATTAAGAAACATCAATCTTTTACATTCTCCACCTTCTTGTGGATGGCTTCCATACGGGCATCCAGAGTGGCGCTGACCTCCGCGCACTGCTTCAAATCATGAGCGGTTTCTTCCGTAATGGTGTAGTCTTTTTTGTAACGGATTTTGTGCTCCAGACTCGCCCACCGGCAATATCAAACAGGTTCTGCCCGATACTGTCCGTAGTGAGGCTGATGCCCTTGCGGTAGCATTTCTCCAGAATGCTTTCCGGCGATTTCAGCCTGGTTTTAATGGTCTCAATGGGGTTGCGGTCGTACTGCATGGACAACTCCTCATTTAAGACATTGAATTTGGTTTCCACTTCCATCATGGCGCACCGGTAATAAGACATCAGCTCCCGGTACGGCATGGATTTTTTCTCTGCGAACTGCTTTACATCCGTCCGGTTGACCTGGGACAGAAAAAGCTGCTCCATATGTTTATTAGCCTGCTCTGACAGTGACATTTATCTTTCTCCCTTCAGGTGAAAACGCGACTCCTTTCCTGCAAGAAGTCTCTTTATATTCTCCCTGTGGCGTATAATCATCAGTAAACTGGCTCCCAGGCACAAAAACCAGGTAGCCGTATGTGCCGTTCCCAATAACAACAGCGAAACCGGGCAGGATACCGCCGCCGCGATAACCGACAAGGACATATACTTTGTAACAAACAACAGTATACCCCAAATTGTGAAAGCAATCAATCCCACACGCCAGTCGATAAACCAGATTACCGTGGCTCCCACCAGAAATCCTTTTCCTCCCTGAAAATGATACCAGACAGGAAACACATGTCCTAACATGGCGCACAATCCCACGTAAGCCGCTCCTAATGCTCCATCTTGCATGATATTCTGAAAAAGAGGGCAGAAAATCAGGCACAATACCAGATTTTTCAGGATATCCAGTGCAAATACATACCAGGCATACTGGTTTCCGAATACTCTTTTGAAATTGGTAAATCCGGGATTTTTGCTTCCCAGTGTCCGGATGTCCTGATGATAAATCATTTTCGACAGTAAAATGGCAGGATTGATACCTGCCACTAAATAGGAAACCAGCGCCGAAAAAACAAAAAGAAATAGTTTGCTGTTCATATTCTTCCCCGTTTCCTCCTACTCTAAAATCAATATAAAATCATAAACATCCTGCTCCCCGTCAATTTCATACAATTCTGTCCGGGGATGTTTTTTCCGCACCTGTTCACGGTATGCTTCCTTTTCTTCGGGAGAAGTATTCTTTCCGAAAATGACAATCAGAAATTCATGTCCCTGTATCAGTGCGTCTGTAAGACCTGCCGCGGCATTTTCTTTCCTGCAATCACTCGTAAAGACTTTTTTGTCCGTGAACCCCATATATTCGTTTTCTTTTACGTCTACACCGTCCATACGGACATTGCGGATTGCTCTGGATACCATACCGGTAACTACGCCCTCCATAGCTTCCGTTAAGGATGCCTCGATTTCCGATGCCTCACCGCTGTCATAGGAAAGCATGGTCAGGGCAGCATACCCTTCACCGATATTTTTACTTTCCAGAACATGGATATTGGCATGTGGATATAACGTTGCTGCCTGTTTTGCCGTCAGAATAATATTACCGTTGTTGGGAAGTACAAAAATATCTTCTGCATTTACTTTTTCAAATGCCTTCACAAAATCCCCGGCAGACGGATTTTTTGTCTGTCCGCCGTCTATGACCTCATCCGCTCCCAACTCCCGGAACGTCTTTTGTATTCCTTCTCCGAAAGCAACCGCTACGGTGGCAAACTTTTTTCTTTCCCTCAGAGTATCTGTATTGTTGTGCTGCAGCGTCATATTCTCGATTTTCACGGTCAGAAATTCTCCGAACCGGCGGCAATGTTCCAACACCTTTCCCGGTGTCATGGTATGCACATGCACCTTCACCACCGTACCGTTCTGAAATGCCACGATAGAGTCTCCTATGGTATCCAGAAAGGCAATCAGTTCGTTCAATGAAAATTTTGCCGGGTCCCCCTTGCACCGCTGAAGCTGCAGCAGAAACTCCGTGCAATACCCATATTCCATAACACTGTATTCATTGAATTTAGAATAATCCAACGTCTGCCCGGATGACTTTTCTGCAGCATGTTTCTCCTGCAGCATGTGTTCTTCCTTTTCTGCGCCAAATACCTTTTCCTGTGAAAAACATTCTTCCCCTAACATTTTACGGCAGGCTCCCTCTGCCAGATAGTAAAGTCCGGCTCCGCCGCTGTCTATCACTCCGGCATCTTTTAATACCTGTAAAAGCTCCGGTGTATTTTGCAGCGAAGTCCACAAAGCGCTCCGATACGTGTCCGTAAACTCTTTCCAGTCCGTATTCTCGTTAAGTGTCCCTGCGACTTTTTCTGCTGCTTCCCTCGCCACCGTCAGAATGGTTCCCTCTGTCGGATTTACCACTGCTTCATAGGCAAAATCCACGCCCGTTTGCAATGCCTTTGTCACTTCGCCAATGTCAGCTTTTTCTTTGTCTTTGAGCCCTGCTGCCATTCCGGCAAAAAGCTGGGACAGAATAACACCCGAATTGCCCCTGGCGCTCATCAGCATACCGTCTGCCACGCTCTGTGCCATTTTTCCTATGGGAAGGTCTTTGGAGGCAACCGTGCGCAGTCCGCCTTCTATCGTCAGGCTCATGTTTTCTCCCGTATCCCCGTCCGGTATGGGAAACACATTTAAATCGTTTACTTCCTGTGCATGTGCCCGGAGATTTTCCGCACCGCCCTGTACCATCTGTAAAAATTGAAATCCGTCAATCGTTCTCTCATCCATTTTGTGCAGCCCCTTCTTCATAGGTTACTTCCTTGCCGAAGCCAAATACTGCAATGGCTTCCGGTCCGATTGACGCACCGATGATAGGGCCGATATACCCTATATGAACCTCTTTGCACGGGATTTCTTTCAAAATCTCTTCCTTTACAAATTCTGCCTCTGCTTCACAATCTGCATGGTTGATATACAGGCACTGCTCCTCCGGATTTTCCACGGTTTCCTTCAACAGCCGGACAAGCTCTGTCAAAGAGGCATTCCGTCCTTTTACTTTTTTGATTGGAGCATTATTACCGTTAATGTCCGAAATGATGATTGGTTTTACGCCAAACAGATTTCCGAAAAAGGCAGCGGAACCTTTTACTCTGCCCGCACGTTTTAAGGCATCCAGACTGTGTACGGTGACAAACATGTTTTCCTTTTTCCTCTCGGAAAGTATCTTCTCATAAATGGCATCTGCCGTCATTCCCTGTCTGTTGTACTCAGATGCGCAGATTGCCAATGCTCCCTCCGCCATGCTGGAATTCAGGGAGTCGATGCAGAAAATAGCCGCGTCCCCATATTTTTCCAGAAGTTTCCTGGCAACTACCATACCCGTATTCACCGAGCCGGAAAGTTTCAGGGAACATCCTATGTAGATAATGTCATAGCCAAGATCCAGATATTTCGTAAATATCCGTTCAAACTCTTCCGGCGGAACCTGGGTTGTGAGCACCCGGTTTCCTTCCCGCATGATATTGTACAGTTCCTGCGGCGTATAATACTCAAAATCCAGACTTGCCCATTCCTCTTTTCCTTCATAAACCGTCTTCATTCTGGCATAATCAATGTCATATCTGTCCCTTAATTCTCTGTCCAAATCAGAGCAGGAATCGGTAATAATCTTAATCGGTCGCATTTGTTTTCTCCTCTCTTGTAAGGCTACGGCACCCTCCCCCGCGCCATAGATTTTCTTTCATCATACCAAATGCGGCTTTTCCGCTAAACGGACAATTAACGGACACTGTCACTAAATAGGACATCCGGATATCTTTTGTCTAAAATTAGAACACTTTAAGGGAAATGCCTAACAGTTTTGGGCAATAAAAAAGCCCGCATCCTTGCAGGCTCTTTTCTCTCTTTTACTGTTCCGGTACCACTGCGAAGAAAACAATATCTTCCGTACCATTGTTAATCATGGAGTGACCGTGTCCCTTGGGGCAGTAATGGCAGCCGCCGGCTTCCACGGACTCCGTGCCTTCATCGTAAATGAAATCGGCTTTTCCGCTTAAGATATAGATAATCTCACAGTTGCCCTCATGGGTATGGAACCCGATGGAGGACCCCGGTGTCAGTCTATCATACATAATGGTACACTTTTCGTCCACATGCCGTTTTACGCAAAGCTCGCCCTTGCCGCCCTTAAATGCAGGAAGCACCTGCTCCTCTATGTTCTTAAAATCAATAACCATCTTTTGTAACCCGCCTTTCTTTTGCAAAAATTCCGTTTTCACGAATATGTTTTATTATACCACGTTTCTGCCGGTCCGCACCACAGGAATTTAGCGCCACTTAAAAGTAATCATGCCGTATACATAAATGAATAAAATCATGGCAGGCACAAAATATTTGAAAACCGGCTTCATCCAGGCTTTTACCTTGAGTCCTTTTCCGGTGTTGGCTTCCTTGAAAAAGGCGTCCCAGCCCCAGCCGAATTTATAACAGCAGAACAGCGCCAAAATCAGGGAACCGATGGGCATGGCGTTGGTGGAAACAATGAAATCCCAGAAATCCAGCCACGCCGTACCTTCCGCAAAGGGCTGGAATTTCAACACGCTGTAGCCGAGCGCCGTGGTAAGTGCAATAAGAAACGTGCCGATGCCGCAGATGATACAGCCCTTGGGGCGCGACCAGCCGGTCAGCTCTCGCACCATGGCTAAAATATTTTCGCACACACCTAAGACGGTGGACATGGCGGCAAACACCATAAACAGAAAGAACAGCATGCCCCACCATCTGCCTCCCTGCATATGGTTAAACACACTTGCCATGGTATCGAATAACAGGCTCGGACCCGCATTCACTTCCAGTCCGTACGTGAAGCACGCCGGAAACATAATAATTCCCGCTATCACAGCCACAAATGTATCCAGGAAAATAATGTTGACGGACTCACCCATCAGGGAACGGTTCTTGCCGATATAGCTGCCGAAAATCGCCATACCGCCCATTCCGACGGATAGGGTGAAGAATGCCTGGTTCATGGCACCCACCACAACAGAACCGGTTATTTTGGAGAAATCCGGCACCAGATAGAATTTCATGCCCTCCGCTGCACCGCTTAAGGTCAGGCTGTGAATTGCCAGTACAAGCATCAGCACAATCAGCGCCGACATCATGTACTTGGTAATCCGCTCCAGACCGCCCTGCAGATGAAAGCTCAAAATCACGTATGCGATAACCACCGTTACAAGCAGGTAAATGACGTTGACGGACGGAGATGCAATCATCTTCTCAAAGCCGAAATCCTCATTGTGCCCGGTGGCAAATTTGACAAAATAGTAAATAATCCAGCCGGAAACCACGGAATAAAACGCAATCAGCGCAATGTTTCCAATCAGGCAGATAAGTCCTAAAAACTTCCATTTTTTCCCGTTTTTCGGCAGTTTTTCATACATATAAAGAGGGCTGGTCTGTGCCGCACGTCCCACCGCAAATTCCATTGTCATGCAGGGAAGCCCCAGCAAAATCAGACAGCATAAATAAATCAGCATAAAGCTGCCGCCTCCGTTCTGCCCGCACATCCAGGGAAATTTCCACACATTTCCGCACCCGATTGCACATCCTGCCGAAAGCATGATAAATCCCAGTCTGCTTCCCAGTCTCTCTCTGTTTTCCATATAAATAACCCCAAGCCTTTCCGTAATAGACAGTTTACCCGCCACTTCCGGCATTTTAATGCCGTACGTTTCATTATATAAGTTTTTCCGCATACTGTCTACGAAATCCGGCATTTCCAAGAAAATTCCCAGGCTGCTTCTTACCACAGTCTGGGAATTTGTTTTCTGTATGGAATTTTGTTCCATGGAACATGACGATTTTCCTTAAAAATTTCCTTTAATAGGAAAATTGTCTTAGGAAGTTCTGCTCATGGGCTTTGTCCAGCGGATACAGTTCTTCCACCGCTCCCTGCTCCAGATGTAGAATGTGGGTGCAGCAGCGCACAATCAGCTCCGGGTCGTGGGTAATGATAAACAGCGTCCGTTTTTCGTCCTTAAGCTCCCGGAACAGCTCTGCCGTCTGCTCCATATGCTTGTAATCCAGTCCGCTGGTTGGTTCATCAAAAATGAGGATGGATTTATCCGCCAGAATAGAAGAAGCGATTGCCACTCTCTGTTTCTGACCTCCGGAAAGGGACATCGGGTGTCTTTCCGCCACCTGCGAAAGGTCCAGCTTTTCCAGTACCTTCTGCACATCCTCTTCCCGTTCCTCCACCATGCCGAGGCGGATTTCGTCGCTCACCGTTTCACAGAAAAGCTGGTGGTTGACATCCTGCATAACCATATAGCATTCTTTCAGCATTTTCTTTCTGTCCAGTTCTTTTCCGCGATACAGAGTGCGCCCCTTAAACTTTTTCTCCAGGCCGCACAGGCAGCGCAGAAATGTGGATTTTCCGGCGCCGTTGTGACCGGTCACGGCAATGATGCTTCCGGTGGGGATTTCCTCATCCGCCATATGCAGCACTTCTTTTTTATCAAAGCTGAGGTGGTAGTTCAGAAGCTTCAAAGAGGCGGTGCTCTCCGTTTCTGCCTGTCCGGAAGGCATAGAGCCGGGTGTCTCTTCCACCTTTTCCGGCAGCTTCAGTCTTTGCATGGTCATGCCGCGCAGTCCGAATTCGTGCATCTTTTCCTCGGAAAAGGCGGCAAATTCTTTCATCGGAATATCAAATACCATTCTGCCCTCTTTTAAGCAGATGACGCGGTCGCAGACCTCCTTCAGCCAGTACAGCCTGTGCTCCGCTATGACAATGGTTTTGCCCTGTGCTTTCCACAACTGCAGGGTATGTTTTAACTCCTCAATGGCATCCATATCCAGGTTGGATGTCGGTTCATCCAGCACAAATACCTCCGGCAGCATGGCGGAAACCGATGCACAGGCAATGCGTTGTTTTTCACCGCCCGACAGTTCAAAAATATTGCGCGCCAGAAGTTTCTGCAGCTTTAACGCTTCCGTAACGCCCGCCATCCGCTTCTCGATTTCTTCCACCGGGAGTCCCATGTTTTCACAGCCGAATGCCAGCTCGCTGGTGGTATCCAGACAAAAGAACTGGCTTCTGGGATTTTGGAACACACTGCCCACCTTGCCGGCTATGGTGTAGAGTTCTTCCTCTTTCACAGACAGACCCGCTACCTTTACTTCTCCGCTTAAGTTTCCCTCATAAAAATGTGGGATAAGTCCGTTAATCAGACGGGTAATCGTGGTTTTTCCGCAGCCGGATTCGCCGCACAGAAGCACACATTCGCCCGGTTTTTTGTTGAGTTACTCATCTTGTTCTCCTCTCTTCCTCCGGTTAGCATCGTCTAACCATCTTTCCTTTTTAAGCCGGTATTTCCCGGCTTATTGGTTAGTTTGTGCTAACTGCAAATCTTTTTATAAGGCTGCACCCTTTCTTAAGAGACAGCCCTTTTTATAACAGCGTTTCATAACACCGTTATCAATATATCTATTTTTATATCATCTGTCAAGCTAAAATTGCCCATCTAAGCTTCGTGGATTTGGCTCTCGGATTTCTGCGGCATTCTTCTGCGGAGGGTCTGGTGACTTCTTCCGAAATTTCCGTGTAAATTCCCGCTTTCTTTCCTTCCTTAAATGCCTTTTTTACCAGACGGTCTTCGCCGGAATGGAAGGTTAAAACAGCAACCCTGCCTCCCGGATTTAAGATGCCCGGCAGTTTTTCCAAAAAGCTGTAAAGCACTTCAAACTCGCTGTTTACATCAATACGCAGCGCCTGAAACGTGCGGGCGCAGGATTTTTTCACCGCTTCCGCCCGGTCCTCGCCGGGAAAATTTTTTGCCGGAATTTTAAGGAGTGCTTCTTCTATCGCCTGCCGCAACTCCGTGGTGGTGTTCATGGGCGCACCGGTTTTCATCTTGAAGAAAACCTTGGCCGCAATTTCTTCCGCAAAGGGTTCATCCGAATTTTCCATAAGCATGCCCGCAAATTCCTTCTGGGTAATCTGATGCAGCCGCTCCGCCGCACTGTCCCCGTGAGTGGGGTCAAGCCGCAGGTCTAAAGGTCCCTCCGTTTTATAGGAAAAACCACGCTTCGGGTCGTCAATCTGCATGGACGAAACACCAAGGTCTGCCAGTACAAAATCGAATTTTCCGCACTCCTCCGCCACCTTGTCAATATTGGCAAAATTTATCAGCCGGAAGCCGAAATTATCTTCCGAAAATCCGGCCTCCCGCAGTCTTTTTACGGTCTTCTCCGACTCAATCGGGTCCACATCCAGGGAAATCAGTCTACCCTGTCCCCCTAATTGCTCTAGCATTTTGCGGGTGTGTCCGCCGTATCCAAGTGTGCAGTCCAGTCCCTGCTGCCCCGGTTTTATTTCCAGGAAATCAAGGATTTCCTGCACCATAATGGGAATGTGCATGCCCGCCGGTGTAGAGCCTTTTTCGATGACCTTTGCCACCGTATCCGCATATTTCTCCGGACTGTGCTCCTTGTATTTTTCCTCAAATTTCTTTGGATATTTTCCTGCGTAGCGCACGCGGCGCTTGTGATTTGTTTCTTCCAAAATTCTGACCTCGCTTTGCTTTATTTTTCACATAATTTCTCACAACACAGTTCCGTCCATGCCGGATAAAATCCCGCCTTCAGTGCCACTCTCTGGGACGCTATATGGGACATGGCGGTTCCGTAAAACGGCAATCTTCCCAAATCCAGAATTTCATTTTTAAGCAGTGCTACCAGCATGGAACCGACGCCCATTCCTTCTGCCTCCGGCATCACGTTTATGCCAATCTGCCACATCCGGTCGCTGTCGCTGGTTGCCCCCGCCATCCCCAGAAGCTGTCCGTCTTTGTAAGCGCCTATTCCTATTTCGTCCTTCGGAACCTCTTCAAAGAGAAATGCCTCTCCCAGACGTTCATCTCCGCGGAATTGTTCGATTTCTTCCCCAACGAATTTTTTAATAATAAAGCCTTCCGTGTTTACTTCCGTTTTCTTCTCTGCAATGTAAAAAGGATGTGCCTGTCCGATGCGGCAGCCAAACTCCCGCAGCTTTTCATCCAGTTCCCGAAGTTTTTCATAATCCATAAACCAGGCACCGTTTTCATGGGCATATCTTATTCTCATCCATTGTATAATTTCCGGCTTTCCCGTTGCCAGAATTTTTCCCTGCACACACGCAGCCTTCAAGAAGCATTCTCCCTCTTTGAAAATCCTTCGACCTGTTAGCGGCGTATATTCCGTAAATATATTTTCTTTGCTCTCCACCGCCTCTTCCGTGCAGCAGAAATCGATGACTAATTGCTTTTTTAATGTTGGATTCATAGTTTTTTCCTTATCTATTATGTATACATTTTTTATTTTTCATTTTATAGTAGACATTTTTCTAAAATTGTGTATAATATGTTTTACAAACAAATCAGGCTCACTTGCTGAGGGAAACATATCGGCTGTTCCGGGCACTCCCCTGATAAAAAAATAATCGTGAACGATTGCCGATAACAAGGCTCTTGGATAATTCCAGGAGCTTCTGTTTTTCAAGCTTTATTCTCCTTGGTGAGAAGGCTAATTTTCCACATCTGATGGGTATTCAAAACAACACATACCGGTCACATGGTTATAACAGACCGCAGTATCTCTTCAATGACATCATCGGCAGAAATCCTATAAGCACATCCATTATTCCAAATCACATAGCTCCCAATTCCAAAATGTATAAAAAAGCTCTGAATTTTACCAAAAGCACAGATATATTTTGGAAAAACAGCGGACCGTTGACACTTAATTACAATCCAGCCCTAAGCTCCACAAAACTCAATAATGTTGACATTCTTCTTACTGACATCAACACCGGCTATATGCTCGGCTGGGTATCCAACAATAAAATTTCCGTTAATGCCAATATCACTATGGAAAAGTATTGCATATGCACCTGGATAGACGAAAGTGCCGGTATTCAGCAAAGCAAAGAGAAATACATGCCGCATCAGGATGTGGAACTTATTCGCTTTGTTTTTGCTTTTGACAACACCTCAAAACTTATCCGCAAGAAAGAATATATCTACGACCGTACACACAAAAAATCCATACTGGAATCCTGCGCAAGAAACAACTGCAATCTGTTAATAGATACCGCCAATGCCTGTCATTATAAAGAAATAGCTGTAACTGAAGGTATTCCTTGCAAAATAAACGGTGTCCAATTTTGATTTTCCTGTATAGATAGTGCCTACAGCGCCTTCCTTATATTTTCCACCAAAGTAATATCAGCCGGCAGCCAGGCAACCTCGTTAAGCTGCTCCTTGGTAAGCCATTTTGCTGCCTCATGCTCCTTCAGAACAAGGTCCCCCTTCACGATGGTGCACCAGAAGCAGTCCATGGAAAGATGAAACGCAGGATAATCGTATTCTACTGTTTCTATAAAATCTCCCACGGCTATTTCCGTATCCAGCTCTTCCATGATTTCCCGTTTTAATGCCTGCTCCGACGTTTCCCCCTCTTCAATTTTTCCGCCGGGGAACTCCCAGCCGTCCTTCATTTCCCCATAGCCCCTCTGTGTGGCAAAAATAATGGGACTTCCCTCTTTATTTACAGCCTTTATCACGGCTGCCACTACTCTGATTGTTTTCATTGTGTCATATTTCATCCTTACTCTGTTTCCAATCCCAATCGTAATTCTTCCGTTGCGTTCATCTTTCTTCCCCCATACTTTGTATCTCATGTGACTATAATTCTATCGAAAATTTTCCTGTGCAATTATCTTTTTTATTCTAACATTTCTTTGACTGTGGTACAATGCTCTTAATAACATTCCTTACAAACAGGATGTCTGCTGCGGCAGGCAAAAGAAAGGCGGATATTATGGCAAATCCTTACTTACCCAACTGGGAATATATACCGGACGGAGAACCCCGTGTTTTCGGCGACAGAGTGTATGTGTACGGTTCACACGACCAGGCAGGCTCGCAGGATTTCTGCGATTATGTGCTGAAATGCTGGAGTGCGCCGCTGAATAACTTAAATCACTGGACTTGTCACGGAGATATTTTTCATACAAAAGCTGACCGTGACCATGTCTCCGATATTGACTGGAATGCAGAAAGCACAAGACTTTTTGCCCCGGACGTGGTGGAAAAAGACGGCAAATATTATCTCTATGCCTACATTGTAAATGCCAAAGGATGCGTTGCCGTAAGCGACAGACCGGAAGGTCCTTTTAAGCTGATTGCCCCTTACAAATACACCATTTCCGACAAAATCTGCTGCAACGGCTGGTTCATAGACCCCGGTGTCTTAGTGGACGATGACGGAAGAGTTTACATATATTGCGGATTTGAACGCTCTTTTCTGGCGGAAATCAACGGGGAAAACATGTACGAAGTGCTGGACAACACCTGTATCGAACACTTTATTCCCTGTGTGCCCACGGCGGATGGCGGATTTGATGAAACTGACAAGCTGTTTTTTGAAGCCTGCTCACCCCGGAAAATCGGCGATACCTACTATATGATCTATTCCCCCAAACGCGGCAGCCGGCTGGCATATGCCACATCGAAATCACCTACCGGCCCTTTTACCTATAGGGGCTATATTGTGGATAACGGAGTGGATTATCCGGGCGGAAACAATCACGGTTCCGTAGCCTGCATCAACGGCCAGTGGTATATTTTCTACCACCGCATGACTAACGGCACCATTGCATCCCGACGCGGCTGCGTGGAAAAAATCACCATTCTCCCCGACGGCACCATTCCTCCCGTAGAAATGACTTCCCTCGGCTTTGAAGACAGCTTAAATCCCTATGAAGTTACACCCGCAGATATTGCCTGCGTCTTAAAAGGCGGTGCTTTTGTTACCGAGAAGAATGTATTTGACAGAGTTGTCACAAATATTCAGAACGGTAGTGTCATCGGTTATAAATACTTTGATTTCGGTGATGACTTCGGCAGTAAAACCATGGAGTTTTCCGCTAAAATCCTGGGAATGGGCTGCGATGCCGTAATGCACATCCTGATTGACGGGGAAGACGGCGAAGAAATCGGCTGCTGCCGGATTGGACATGACAGTGCTGTCATTCACGCGATTATAAAAAGTGTAACGGGCAGACATGCCGTATTTTTCAAAATCACCACGGAATACGTGGGCTGGATGGGCGAAATGTTCCGGGGCAGGAACTTATTTGAACTGTGCAGCTTTGTATTCTTAAAATAAGAGAAATTATTTTTACTTTGCAGCTTTCCTTTTAAGCTGCGGAAGAGGGAAACATGTACTCTGTATGTATCATTGCCGGATTGGTCTGCGTTGCTCTTGTGCTTACCGTCCTGACCAATCCATCCATAAATATAGGAAAATACCATATCCGCATTTTTTACTGGACGGCTCCGGTGCTTGGCAGCATTGCCCTTTTGCTTTTCCGCCTGCTGCCTCTTCCGGTCATGTGGGAAGGGCTGACTTCTTCCGGAAGCATCAACCCTTTGAAAATTCTGACGCTTTTCATCTCCATGACCACGCTTTCCATTTATCTGGATGAGGTTGGCTTTTTCTCCTATATTGCCGGCATTTCCTTAAAATTTGCCAAAACCAGCCAGCTCCGGTTGTTTTGTGTTCTGTTTCTGTTGGTTTCCGTGCTGACGGTGTTTACCAGCAACGACATTATTATTTTAACCTTTACGCCTTTTATCTGCTATTTTTCCAAAAAAGCGGAAATTGACCCCATGCCGTATCTGTTCGGCGAGTTTGTTGCCGCCAACACCTGGAGCATGATGCTAATCATCGGCAACCCTACCAATATTTATCTGGCTACGGCAAACGGAATCGGTTTTGGCACATATACAGCTCACATGCTGCTTCCCACACTTTTTGCCGGCATAACAGCTTTTCTTCTGTTACTGATGATTTTCCGAAAGCCGCTGTCACAGCCTATTTCCATAAAGGAAGAAAAACTGGCAATCCGTGACAAAGGTCTGGTCATCATCGGCTTGTTACACCTTGTTTTCTGCACCATTCTGTTGATTTTATCCTCCTACATCGGGCTGGAAATGTGGTACATCACCTTAGGCTTTGCCGTGAGCCTGTTTCTTTGTGTTACCATTTATAAAAAGAAAAAAGGTGTGAAAGAGCGTGTCCTCCTTCACACCATCATGCGTGCCCCCTGGGAGCTGATTCCCTTCGTACTGTCCATGTTCCTTCTGGTTTTAACCCTTGACCGCTATCAGGTAACGACCATAATCAGCGACTTTTTCGGCACGGACCATCTTATCTGGAAGTATGGTATTACTTCCTTTTTAGCTGCCAATGTCATGAATAACATTCCCATGTCCGTGGCATTCAGCTCCATTGTCAGCCACCTGCCGGAAGCCGACCGCCTGCCTGCGGCATATGCCAGCATCATCGGCTCCAACATTGGCGCCTATTTTACCCCGCTCGGCGCCCTTGCCGGGATTATGTGGTCCGGCATCTTAAACAAAATGGGCATTCCCTTTTCCTTCCGAAAGTACATCAGCTACGGCATCCGTATTTCCATACCGGTGCTGATTGCCGCGCTGGCGGGGTTGTTGATTTATTTCTAAGAGCGCGCATTTGCCAGTTCTTCGGCTAATTTTTCCAATTCTGCCTTATTCTGCTCATTCATGGCGGAGCGGATGCTTACCTTCGTTTCGGCAAATGTAATATCCTTGCTCTTTTCCAGCATGCCCGTTATGATTTTTTCTGCCAGGGGCGCCCAAGTTCCGTTCTCAACAACCGCAACCTTACGATTCTGGTAACTGCGCTCGGTCAGTCCGTCGATGTAGGCACGCATGCTGGGGAAGAGGTCACCGTTGTAAGTAATTCCCGCCAGCACCAGTCTGTCATAACGGAACGCATCCGCTATGGCTTCTGCCTTGTCGCATCTTGCCAAATCGTACAGAACTGTTTTCTGTCCTTTCTCTGCCAGTTTTTCAGCCAGATATTCCGCTGCCTTACGGGTATTTCCGTAAACGGACGCATAGGCAATCACAATGCCCGCCTCTTCCGGCTGATAGGAAGACCACTTATCATATTTTTCCAGATAAAATCCCAGATTTTCTTTTAATACCGGACCATGCAGGGAGCAGATTGTCCGGATGTCCAGTGTGGCTGCCTTTTTTAAGACTGCCTGCACCTGCGCGCCGTATTTTCCCACAATCCCGATATAATAACGTCTGGCTTCGTCCGTCCAGTCCTCTTCCACATCCAGAGCTCCGAATTTTCCGAATCCGTCAGCCGCAAAAAGAATTTTTTCTGCGGACTCATACGTCATCATAACCTCCGGCCAGTGCACCATGGGAGCATACACAAAATGCAGGGTGTGTTCGCCAAGTTCCAGCATTCCGCCGTTTGCTGCTATCATTTTCTTTTCTATACCTTCCTTAGCAAAATATTCCGGGAAAAACTGCTCCATAAACTTAAAGCCCATAGCCGTAGAAACCACCGTTACTTCCGGGTATTTCGCCAAAAATGCCGGAATACTGGCGGAATGGTCGGGCTCCATATGCTGGATAACCAGATAATCCGGTGTTTTTCCCTCCAATACGTTTTCCAAATTCTGCAGCCATTCTTCGCTGAAGGAGCCGTCAACCGTATCCATAACCGCTATTTTTCCATCCATAATTACATAGGAATTGTACGCCATGCCGTTCGGCACCCGGTACTGTCCTTCAAACAAATCCACCTGATGGTCATTCACTCCTACATATTTTACACTTGCACTGATTTCCATAGGTTTTCCTCCTGCGTTTCTTTTCTTTACTGTAAATGTAACGTAAACAGGGGCTCTTCGCAAGTGTTTTCCGCTATTGTTTTATGGAAGATTTGGGGATATAATTTTTCAAAGAATCGTGCTATAATACCTCTGCATTTGCAGAAATATCACAGAAAGAAGATTTACCTATGAACAACTCCGACCATATATACAGCAATCTGGACCTTAAAAAGCTTCTCATTCCCATTATTGTGGAACAGCTCTTAAGCTGCCTGATGGGAACCGTGGACACCATGATGGTAAGCAACGTGGGTTCTGCCGCCATTTCCGCCGTGTCCCTTGTGGACTCCATAAATGTGCTGGTCATCCAGGCGCTTTCTGCTCTGGCTGCCGGCGGCGCCATACTTTGTTCCCAGTATCTCGGAAGCCACAACGAAAAAAGCGCCAATCATGCTGCCCGACAGGTGTTGCTGGTAATGGCAGTGCTCTCCACAGCCCTTTCCCTGCTCTGCCTGATTTTCCGTGTCCCCATGCTGCACTTTATTTTCGGAAAAGTAGAAGCCGACGTTATGGCAAACTCCCAGGTTTATTTTTTGTTTACCCTGCTTTCCTTCCCGTTTATCGGTCTGTACGATGCAGGTGCTTCCATTATGAGAGCGCAGAACGACAGCCGCAGACCCATGATTATATCCGTCATTTCCAACTTTCTAAATATCGGCGGAAATGCTATACTTATCTTTGGGCTGAATATGGGTGTTGCCGGTGCTGCCATTTCCACTCTGATTTCCCGGATTTTCTGTGCTGTGGTCGTTATCTGGCAGCTTCGCGGAGAAAAAGAACCCATTTCCGTCCGCAATTATCTGTCCATCCGGCCGGATTTTTCCTTAATTAAAAATATTCTGTATATCGGTATTCCTTCGGGCATTGAAAACAGTATGTTCCAGTTTGGCAAACTGGCCATTCAGTCGACGGTTTCCACACTGGGCACCATTGCCATTGCCGCCCAGGCCATGACCAACATTCTGGAAATGTTAAACGGTGTGGCTGCCATGGGCATCGGCATCGGCCTGATGACCGTTGTGGGGCAATGTCTGGGTGCGGGCAGAAAAGACGAAGCCGTCTACTACATAAAGAAACTTTCCTGGTTGGCGGAAATCGTCATTATTGCAAGCTGTCTCATTGTCCTTGCGCTCACGAAACCGATTACCATGCTCGGCGGTATGGAAGCGGAAAGTGCGAAACTTTGTTTCAACATGGTTATTTTCATCACGATTACCAAGCCAATTTCCTGGGTGCTTTCCTTTATTCCGGCATACGGCATGCGTGCTGCCGGAGATGTGAAATTTTCCATGATTACTTCCTGCTGCACCATGTGGCTCTGCCGTGTCAGCCTGTGCATTTACCTCTGCCGTGTCTGGGGCTTCGGTCCCATTGCCGTGTGGATTGGCATGTTCGCCGATTGGAGCCTGCGCGCCATTATCTTTACCATTCGGTTCCATTCCCGGAAATGGCTGGAACATAAGGTGATTTAATATTCAATGAAATACATCAAGAAAAAGGAGAGAATGTTTATGTTAAAAGATGTTTACCAGAAGTACTATTTTGAGCAGAATTACAACTGCGCGGAGACCCTGCTCCGGGCTGCCAATGATTATTATGACCTGAAGCTTCATGACAGAGATATGATTATGGTCGGTGCTTACGGCGCCGGTATCCAGTGCGGAAACACCTGCGGTGCCGTGCTTGCCGCCGCTTCCGTCTTATCCATGAAATACGTGGAAGCCAAAGCTCACGAAAGCGAAGACATCCGCCCCGTTGTCATGAAGCTGATGCGCAAATTCAATGCCAAATACGACTCCACCCTGTGCAAGGACATCAAGCCCCAGTCCTTCAAGCCGGAATACCGCTGCAAGATGACCGTGGAGACGGCATGCGATATCTTGGAAGAAACGATTAAAGAGTATGAAGAAGAAAAGAAGGCATAAAATCCCCTTAGTTAAACAGCAAAAGTGCCTACGGCACTCTGCCCCCTAACCCCTCATGAATGAGGGGGCGGGGGCTTTCCTTATTTCTCTTCGTAGTTATTCAACACGTACTGTAGCATCTCTAATGCAACTTCTTTTTTAACTCGCTTCTTTGATGATAATTCGGCTTCGAACGAGTCAGATAATCCGCTTCTATCGGAGCCTCCCAGCCACTGTCATTAAGGCAGTCTTCCATGTCTTCCGCAGTACTTGCTTTCATCGCAAAACATACTGCTTTAGACACACCTTCATATACCATAGCGGTACCAATATTATCATGTACATAATTTACGGCACGCTCTTTTCTGATTCCAAAACGCTGAGCCTCAGCATATGCATCAATGTTAGCTCCAATAAAGATAAACTCCCAGCCATACTTTTTCTGCTGGCGCTTTACCATCTTCTGAACCTTATCATAGGAATACTGCCTGCTGGCATTCTCCATTCCGTCCGTAGTGATTACAAAGATGGTCTTTTCCGGCCGTTCTTCCGGTCTTGCATACTTATGAATGTTGCCGATATGATGGATTGCTCCACCTACAGCGTCAAGAAGAGCCGTACATCCGCGAACGTAATATTTATTCTTTATCCGTCATCTTCTTAATCTTATCAATCGGAACTCTGTCATGCAGCACTTCGCATCTATCATCAAACAGCACCGTAGATATATATGCTTTCTCACCGGTTTTTTTCTGCTTCTCCATCATAGAATTGAAACCACCGATAGTGTCCGCCTCAAGTCCTCCCATAGACCCGCTTCTATCCAAAATATAAACGATTTCTGTTAAACCTTTACTCATAATTCTCTACCTCCGTTATCTATTACTGGCCTCCCTGCAGTGAGGCATTTCCTTGTTGTGATGTAATAATAACCCATAAGCAAAGAAAAAAGGTCAACCCTGAGGCGACCTTTCAAAGTTATTGATTTGACAGCGGATCCAGACCGTAATCAAACAGTACAATATCAATTTTCAGCACATTATAGTCCTCATGTTCTATAAAGTATTCGACAATCTTATCCGTCTGCGATATCGGTGAGAGCGCATACCCGGCAATTCTAAGAAAGTCCATCGTCTCGTCAAGATTAAGTCGTAGACCCACGGAAAGTGCAAGCATCTTCTCCTTTGAAGGCTTTACCTGTCCCTTAAGCAGTTTTGAAAAATACTGCTTGGAAATATTCGCCGCAGCATATACTTCGGAGTTTTTTAGTCCCTTCTTATTGATAAGCTGCTGTAAATGCTTCTCAAAGGAATCTGCGTAGATTTCCTTTAATGCATCCTCTAAGGACGGTGTTTCAAAGATGATTTCATCCTCATCCCTGATTTCGTCCCTGTTTTCTCTTCGCAGAAATAATGGAATATGGATAGACTGTGATATAGAACCAACTCTGCTCTCCGGGTTATTTCCTTTCTCTCGCGAATGGCTGTCATCTCTGTATTCCTCTGCAGGAGCTGTCGCCACGTAGCCATCATCGACAAAACTGGCGACATCTTCTACCAGTTTACCGGAAATGGTTACATCCTCACTGCCAAATACAACAAGCGTAATTTCTATATCATTATCTTCCAGGAAAGCCGTAAAAGCATCAACGGCAATCTGTATTCCCAGTTCCTTCGGGAACCCATAGGTACCGGTAGCAAGAAGCGGAAAAGCAATGGATTTACATCCGCAGTCTTTTGCCAGCTGCAAAGCTTTCTCGTAACAAGCGCGAAGACATGCTTTCTCTCCTTTGCTTCCATCCGTCCACCATGGACCACTTACATGAATAATATACTTTGCATCAAGAGCAAAGGCATCCGTGATTGCTGCTTCCCCTGGCATCAGAACACCTATCTTCTTGCGTGCTTCAAGAAGCTTATCCTTACCGGCCGCTTTATATATAGCAGAATCTACACCACCACCAACGGCAACATTAGGATTTGCCGTATTCACAATGGCATCTGCTTTTACTTTTGTTATGTCATTTCTGATAATCTGAAAAGGCAAATCATCACCTCCAATTTCATAATAGTCTATCAACCGTGACATTTACTGTTGTTCCAATTATATAATTATGATGTTGGGGTCAAAACCATAAGTAACTTTGCCCCTATTTCTATAGTACCTTGAAAAATTCATATTTTGTAGCATATTGCTGGACTTTTTAGGAAATATGTG